>CAZVQW010000001.1:0-5272 GCA_964629475.1 uncultured Chromatiaceae bacterium
CGATGCCGTTGAGACCAGTGCCTGCGATGCCACGCAACCCGGTTCCGGCGATGCCGTTGAGACCAGTGCCTGCGATGCCACGCAACCCGGTTCCGGCGATGCCATTTAGACCCGCTCCAGATGTTTGCAGTATTAGCTCACCGTCTGTTGTAACGCCAACTAGACTGACGCCAGCTTCCGAGCTGGAATACAGTGGTTGATTCGTAAACGGTCCAGTGTCTTCGGCTGCACCAATTGAAATCCTTGGAATTGTGATTATTACAAGGAATGCAAACACGATGCTTCTGCCCAGCTGTATGGGGCAAGTCATTCTCAGCATTTTTTCAGTCTCCGCGTTTTTTATTATTCAGGCAGCCTGTAGCCTGGTATTCCAATTAATTATTTAGTGTTCTAGTTTTATTCAGATTTATTCTTATCATCTTCAACGTAGTGATATATGCCTAGACCGGTATGCACTACGTTCTTGTCTTTTGATTCGGGTTCATCTAGTTGAGACAGCCAATTGTCAACTTCCTCCAAAAGAAGCTGGGCACGTTCCTTAACAAAGGCTCGAAATATTGGTAAGTCTTCTTCTTTAATTCCGTTATCGGTAAATACATGTCGCTCAAAGTTTCGTTTTTCTAGGTTTTGTTCGAGTATGTTGTTATCGATTGTTGATACAAAGTTAGCTACACCAGTGCCTAGTAATTCAAATCCCTCTGGCGCATCAATTTTCGACAGGAAAGTACGTGTCAAAACTTTGTACCAACCACGTTCGGTTTCTTGTACAGCGCCTATGCGTAGTAATTCATCAAGCATTGCTCTGGCGGCCATATCGCCGCTGAACTTTTGAACAAGTGATACGAAGTCACAGTCAGGATTGCCTTCGAAGCGAAGTTCGAGCGGTAGTCCATATGGGCCGGTATAGTTGGCATCAGTGTGCCAACCAGTTAGAACACGGGTGACTCGGTGAACTTCGCTAGGCATATCCTCCTTTTTATTCTTGCCGCTGATAATTCGAGCGACATCTTTTCTTGTTAACCCGGTCAATATCGCGATCCGGGCCTGGGACATTTTTCTGTGAGGAACTTTGAAATCGCGAGCCGCGACGTCGATGTAAACCTCTTTTGCTATTTCGGCGAATTCGCCGTATGCGACCCCGTTTCTAATCAGGATTCTTATGAGGGGCTGCATCAGGCGCCGGTATGCGGCTAGTAGCCCCTGCTTCAAATCTGTTTCCATGGTTATACATAATTAGCATAGGTAGGGACAATATTCCCAAATGTTTTCATGGTCAAGCTATTAACATAAGAAAAACTTAGTGTTAACGGACATTTATGATGGAAACTTCAAATTTCGCCGGTTTACAAAGAGTTATATGTGGTCCGTATTTTCCGAAATTTGCCGCGTGACAAATGAGTTTGTCATAATTTCGTGCCATACGCGCAAGAATTTAGCCCGAGCCAGGCTGCTCGTTCTGTTTTATTTTGTTAAATGATGCGGCGAAACAGCACCAAGCGGCGCAGGGATATTGGCTGAGTAGCTATTTAGAGGGGGCGGTCGCTTCGATGCTCAGGGCGTGAATATCGGTATTCATGAGATCTCCGATTGCCGAATAAATGAGTCGGTGACGGCGAACCATGCTCAGGTCCTGAAACTGTTCAGAGATGATTCGGACGTGAAAATGCCCTTTGCCTGATTTTGCGCCAGCATGACCAGCATGTTTGTGGCTTTCGTCCGTTATCTCGAGTTCGACAGGCTCCAGCGCAACGCTGAGGCAGGCCCGGATCTGTTTTATTCGCTGTTCGTTCATGGCAGAACAAGCTTGAACGGCTTCACCGTAATGCTTTGGTAGACACCGGCGTCGACATAGGGATCTGCATCTGCCCAGTCTTGGGCTTGATTCTGATCATCGAACTCGGCGATGACGATGCTGCCGGTGAACCCGGCCGGTCCTGGTTCATCAGATTCGATCGCCGGGCAGGGGCCGGCAATAATAAGACGCCCTTCGTCACGCAGCGCATTCAAACGCAACAGATGATCCGGCCGTGCTTTTGCCCGCAGCGGGCCGCTATTGGTTACGTCTTCGCTGATAATTACAAAAAGCATCTCACCTTCCTCTCCTGAAAATTATGTGCGCGATGCTGTGAGCAGGCCCGTACGCATGCATGATACTCAATTTCTGTGTCGCGTAGATAAGGGTATGAATGATCACGATTGGTGGCATATCCCGACTATCCTGCAACGCGCCCACCCGAACTAATCGGTACAATTGCATGATGGCGCAGCGATTTGATTTACATCCACAAGACCCGCAGGCGCGGCTTGTCGCCCAGGCGGTTTATCGCCTTAAAAAGGGTGCTCTGGCCGTGTACCCGACTGATTCGTGTTACGCATTTGGCTGTACTCTGGATAACCTGCGAGCCGTGAGCGCGATCGCCAGGATCCGGCAGACTGACAAAGGTCATAATTTCACGCTGGTCTGTCGTGATCTGTCAGAAATTTCTTCTTACGCGCGGGTCAACAATTCAACTTACCGTTTACTCAAGGCGCATACACCGGGACCCTATACATTCATTCTCCAGGCAACTCACGATGTGCCGCGAAAAGTACAGAATCCCAGGCACAAGACAATCGGTATCAGGATACCGGATCATTCGGTAACGAAAGCCATACTGGAAGAGCTGGGCGAGCCGATCATGAGCTCCACGCTGATCTTGCCGGATACTGATTTGCCGCTGAATGATCCGGAAGAGATCATCGAGCACCTCGACAAACTCGTTGACATCATTATCACGAGCGGGAGTTGCGGGCTCGAGCCGACTACCGTTGTCGATTTGACCGGGCAGGTTCCGCAATTACTCAGGGAAGGCAAGGGCGATGCTGCAGACTTCAGGTAGTGCCCGATTCCGAATGCAGGACACTTATCGAGTGCGTATCTAGGTGGCATCACATTAGTATTACCGCAGGCGGCGATCGCTGCCTATAATGCGCCGATGTCCGCCGCCAACATCGTAAATGTTCTCCAGCTTCTGTCCGTAGCTGCTATCCCGCTGCTGTTCGCGATCACGGTTCATGAAGCTGCTCATGGCTGGATGGCAAGCCGGCTGGGTGACCGAACAGCGGAGATGTTGGGCCGTGTGACCCTGAATCCTGCAAAGCACATCGACCCGGTTGGTACGATCGTTGTGCCAATCCTGATGCTCCTTATGAGCGGGTTCATATTCGGCTGGGCGAAACCGGTGCCCGTCAATAGCCGTAACATGAGAAACCCCAAGCGCGACATGGTGCCGGTTGCTTTAGCGGGGCCGGGCGCAAATCTGTTGATGGCGCTGTGTTGGACGTTGCTTTTTCATCTGGCGGCCGCCGCGGCCCCGGCGCTCGGAGTAAGTGCAATATTCTTTCTGAAGATGGCTCAAATAGGTGTCTTTTTCAATATGTTATTGATGACATTTAATCTGCTTCCTATTCTTCCATTGGACGGTGGGCGGGTACTCCGCGGCCTCGTGCCTGAGTCATTTGGCCGGCAATTGGATGCGCTGGAGCGTTACGGCCTTATAATAGTCATCGGGTTGTTGGTCTTTGGGTTATTGGGTCCTGTTATTCGTGTCGTATCGCGCCTGATGGCGCTGCTTGGGGTGCCCTCGCTTTGACGGAAATCGAACGGAATCACGAGGCGGCTGCGCAATTGAGCGTTGTCAGCCCGCCTGACAAGGAGTCCGTGCTGCCAGCCGATGCAGTCGGCGGGAAACCGGCGCAAGCTGAAATGCCGTTTGCCGTCGTGGATGGCGAGCCGGTCACGCAGCTGCCCCAGGATCTGTATATCCCGCCCTATGCGCTCAAGGTATTTCTCGAGGCCTTCGAGGGACCGCTCGATTTGCTGTTGTATCTGATTCGACGTCAGAACCTGGATGTTCTGGATATCCCGATCGCCGATATCACACAGCAATATGTCGACTACATCGAGATGATGCAGCACCTGCAACTCGAACTGGCCGGTGAGTACCTGTTGATGGCAGCGATGCTGGCCGAGATCAAATCGCGCATGTTATTGCCGCGAAGTGAGGAAGGCGAGGAGGACGAAGACGATCCGCGTGCCGAGTTGGTTCGCCGCCTGCAGGAATACGAGCGTTACAAAAAAGCGGCTGAAGATATCAATGCATTGCCGCGCATGGAACGTGATCATGTTCAGGTCAGCGCAGAGGTCACCGAGCGCAAGATCAAGGTCGAGCCACCGGACGTAAAAATGCAGGAGTTGCTGCTTGCCTTCAAGGATGTCCTGTCGCGCGCCGAGATGTTTGCGCATCATCACATTCAAAAGGAACCGCTGTCCGTACGCCAGCGCATGTCAGAAGTTCTGTCGGCGCTCGGGGGCGAGAATTTTACGGGGTTCAGCGACCTGTTCGACCCGAAAGAAGGGCGCATGGGTGTCGCAGTTACTTTTATCGCGTTGCTGGAATTACTGCGTGAGCGGCTGATCGAGCTCGTGCAGGCTGAGCCCTATTCGCCCATTCATATACGTGCGGCGACCGGGGTGGAAAAAGACGCAGATGGCGAAGTGGTTAATGATGAGGCGAATGCGGACTGATATTGCTTAGGGGCATCTGAATATGGACAACCAGCAGTTAAAATTTGTTATCGAGGCCGCATTGCTGGCGGCGGGTAAGCCGCTTGGCGTGGAAAAACTGCAAGGTTTATTCGGTGACAAGGATGCTCCTGCGCGACAGGATATCCGGGCCGCGATTATGGATTTACAGACCGAATATGCGGAGCGGGGTATAGAACTCGTCGAGGTGTCCAGCGGTTTCAGGATTCAGATCCGCAGCACGATGACGCATCAACTCGAGAAGTTGTGGGAAGAGCGGCCGCCGCGTTATTCGCGCGCATTGCTCGAGACGCTATCGATCGTTGTGTATCGGCAGCCTGTTACTCGTGGTGAAATTGAAGATATTCGCGGTGTTGCCGTCAGCACCAATATCACCCGCACGTTGCTGGAACGTAACTGGATTCGTGTCGTCGGCCATCGCGATGTGCCCGGGAAACCGGCAATGTTTGGCACGACCAGGGAGTTTCTTGATTACTTTGGGCTCAAAAAACTCGATGACTTGCCGCCATTATCCGAGCTCAAGGACTTTGATAAATTGAATATCCAGCTGGATCTTCCCGATGGCGATGTCGGCGAAGAGTCAGCCAAAGGCGAGGATCAGTCGCAAACTACCGTCGCCGACCACGAATTCGCCAGCGATGTCGATACTGCCGATCTGGATGAGCAGGATTGTGATGATTCGGGCAA
>CAZVQW010000001.1:5372-308067 GCA_964629475.1 uncultured Chromatiaceae bacterium
GATGGAGCGCTTGCAAAAATGGCTGGCGGGCCAGGGGTTAGGGTCGCGGCGCCACATGGAATCGGTGATCGCCGAAGGCCGTATTACGGTCGATGGCAAGGTTGCGGAAGTCGGCTGCAAGGTCTCAGGCGATGAACGAATCGCGATCGATGGCCGACTGATTCGGCAACCCAAACATCACGAATTTCATTCCAAAGCGATTGTCTATCACAAGCCCGCCGGCGAGATTTGTTCGCGTTCCGATCCGCAGGGGAGGCCGACTGTATTCGATCACCTGCCGCACCTGGCGCGAGGTCGCTGGATCGGTGTCGGTCGGCTCGATTTTCAAACTTCCGGATTGCTGTTGTTGACGAATGACGGCACGCTGGCGAATCGATTGATGCATCCTTCTACCGCATTGGCGCGTGAATATTCGGTCCGGGTCCTTGGTAACGTCGATGATGCAATGCTCGGGAAATTACGTCGCGGCATTAAGCTCGATGATGGTCAAGCGAAGTTCGATCGTGTCGAGTTCGCCGGCGGTGAAGGCCGTAATCGCTGGTATACCGTGGTTGTATCCGAAGGTCGTAATCGCCTCGTACGGCGCCTCTGGGAGGCGGCTGGTTGCAAGGTCAGTCGCCTGATACGTATTCGCTACGGTCCGATCCACCTGTCCCGGTCGTTACGTGCGGGTAAGAGTCGTTTTTTGAAGCCTGGCGAGCTGGCGAGCCTCTATGAGGCAGTCGGGATGTCGCGACCCGAATAATATGACGGTCCATGCATGCTTTTCCGCGAGAGATTCTTCACAACAGTTCAGCTAATGCTTCGCAACAGTTCGGCATTTCCTCCCGATGCCATCATATTTGTCGAGATGGTTTTCTCGGTGCTGAAGGCGAACAGGTAGTGGGGGCCGCCGGCTTTCGGTCCGGTTCCCGACAGGCGTTGACCGCCAAAAGGCTGTACGCCGACCACGGCGCCGACCATGTTGCGATTGACATAGACATTGCCGACGGCAGAGCAACGGGCAATCGTCTCTGCTGTGCCTTTGATACGGGTGTGTATGCCCAGCGTCAGGCCGTAGCCGGTCGACTGTGCTTCAATGATTAGTCTATCGAGCTCCGATGCCTGATATCGAATGACATGCAGGATGGGGCCGAAAGCTTCCTGCTCGAGTTGGCTGATCGATTGGATGCCGACGAGCGTGGGTGCAAAAAAAGTGCCGTTACAACACGACTCATCCAATTTGATGTTGTGACTTAACCACGCATCAGCACTGATAGTTGCCAGATGGTCTGCCAGCGCCTGCCTGGCAGGCTCGTCGATAATCGGACCTAAGTCTATAGACAATTTCACGGGGTCGCCTACCGACAATTGGTCCATTGCACCACAAATCATGTCAATCGCTTTGTCGGCAATCTCTTCCTGCAAATACAGTACCCGCAATGCAGAACATCGCTGACCGGCACTGATGAAGGCGGACTGGATGACATCATCGGTGACTTGTTCGAGTAATGCCGTCGAATCGACAAACATGACGTTCTGGCCACCCGTCTCGGCGATTAACGGCACAATCGGACCGGGCCGGTCGGCCAGTGAGCGATGAATGGTCTTCGCCGTGGCAGTGGAGCCGGTGAATACCACTCCCGAGATAAGCGGATGAGATGTGAGCATCGGCCCAACGACTTTACCGTCACCCGGCAACAAATGCAGTATCTCCGCGGGTACTCCAGCCGAGTGCATCAGCTTGACTGTCTCATGTGCAATCAGGGGTGTTTGCTCAGCCGGTTTTGCCAGCACAGCGTTGCCTGCCGCCAGGGCTGCGGTTATCTGCCCGGTAAAAATAGCCAAAGGGAAATTCCACGGACTGATGCAAACAAAGGTGCCCCGGCCATGCAATCCGAGCTCATTGAGTTCTCCCGTCGGCCCGGGCAGTGGAGTTGCATCCGCAAAATGGAGCCGTGCCTGACCGGCATAATAGCGGCAAAAATCAATGGCCTCGCGAACCTCCGCCAAACCATCCGGTAAACTTTTGCCCGCTTCACTGCACAGCATTGCCATCAGTCTCGATTGATGTTCGGCAAATAAATTTGCCAACTGTTCAAGAATGTTTGCACGGGCTTCACCGCCGCGTTGGTCCCATTCACATTGTGCCAAATGAGCCTGTTTGGCTGCGTGATCGACATCGTCCGCAGTAGCGGTAGTGACCTTGCCGACAATGTGGTTAGTATTGACCGGGCTTCGGATTGTGACCGGTATGCCTGTCGATTCATGCCTACTGACGATTGGTCCGCACTCGTATGGAATCGCCTGATGCCCGGCAATTTTTTGTGCAAGGCCTGCAACAGTCTGTCCGCAGGTCAGGTCCAGACCATCGGAATTACGCCGTTCTTCACGAAACAGGTTTGCCGGCACAGGAATGGCCGGGTGCCGAAATGGCTTGGAATCCTGAACGGTTCTGACCGGGTCACGCACAACCTCACGGGCCGGAATCTGCGCATCCATGACCCGGTTAACGAAAGAGGAGTTGGCGCCGTTTTCAAGCAGGCGACGAACCAGGTAGGCGAGAAGGTCTTCGTGACCACCTACAGGTGCATAAATGCGAACCTGAGGAAAATCCTGGTAAGACTCTGTCGCAACTTTGTAGAGCAACTCTCCCATGCCATGCAGTCGCTGAAATTCAAAACCACGAAAGTCTCCGGCAATGTTCATGACCGAGGCAATCGTGTGTGCATTGTGGGTCGCAAACTGACTGTAAAGTTGCTCGCGGTTTGCGAGCAGCGTCTCAGCGCAAACCAGGTAAGACAGATCGGTGGAGGCCTTGCGTGTAAATACAGAAAAATCTTCCAGACCTGACTCCTGTGCATGCTTGATCTCGGTATCCCAGTAGGCTCCTTTGACCAAACGGACCGAAAATCGTCGGCCTGTTTCCCTGGCCAGTTCTGCAAGCCACTCGAGGACGTGTTTTGCCCGCTTGCCATAGGCCTGCACAGCGATACCCAGGCCTTCCCATCCTTTCAGATCAGGATTTCGCGCCAGTTGCTCAAACAGTTCCAGCGTCATATCCAGCCGGTCTGCTTCCTCGGTGTCGATCGTCATGCCGATATTGTGACTTGCCGCGCTACGTGCGAGCGCTTCGAGTCGCTCCCCAAGTTCGCCAATCACTCGCTGATGTTGTGAGTACTCGAAGCGGGGATGCAGTGCGGATAACTTGATCGATACGCCGGAACCCGTAACAACATTTTGTACAGAATTTGACGCGGAAACCGTATCGATCGCTTGCAAGTAAGATTCAAGGTAATGTTCTGCTGCCTGTTCGGTTCGGGCGCCTTCCCCGAGCATGTCACAGGAAAACACACTTTCCGGTCCATAGATTTTTCGGCCGTGAGCCAGCGCCTCGTCAATGGTGATGCCGAGTACGAATTCATTGCCGAGAATCCGCATCGCCTGGTACATCGCGCCACGAATGACCGGTTTTCCCAGCCGGCTGATGGCATCTTTCAGTTGGCCGGCAATACTCCCGGCTCCCGATTCATCGACATTGATAATCTGTCCGGTCAACAACAGGCCCCATGTCGATGCATTGACCAGCAGGGAGCTGGATTGCCACAGGTGTTCCGACCAATCTCCCGAGAGAATTATTTCTTCTATCAGAGCATCGGCCGTTGCTGTATCCGGGACTCTCAAGAGCGCTTCGGCAAGACACATCAACGCCACGCCTTCTTCATTGGACAGGCCGAACTCTTCCATGAAGGCGTCGAGTTGGCTTTGTTCTCTGGATCGTGTGCGGACTTGTTCGACGAGTCGTTCGGCCGTCGATTCGATATGGTGCCTGGCGGCGGGGCTTAACTTCAGTGCTGACAGTAATTCTTCAACAACTGCTGATTCGTTGGCCAGCTTGTGAGCTACGATTTCCTGGCGCAGATTCATTATCATTCCTCTTGAGTCAACAGAGTGTCAGACAAAATATCGAAGTCCGCCGCATCTTCTACAGTATGCTCCTTCCAAAGGCGCTTTGAATCAGTGTGACGGCGCGTTCGGCAGAAATGTTTGCCTGGTCGAGAAAAGGGTTCAGTTCGACGACCTCCATTGAGATCATGCGCCCGGAGTCCGCGCAGTTTTCCAGCAACTGATGTGCCTCACGGAAACTGACGCCACCTGGAACAAGGGTGCCGGATCCCGGTATGACCGATGGATCACAGCCGTCAACATCGAAACTGATATGAAACCCCTTCGTTCCTGAATTGACGATTTTCAGTGTTTCACGACAGACATGCGTCATACCAAGCTCATCGATGTCACGCATGGTGAATACCGTCACGCCCGAGTCACGAATAATGTTGCGCTCGTGGTCATCTATTTCACGAATGCCTATCAGCACGACATTTTCGGGCTTGACTACAGGGCCCGGCTCCAGAATGTTAACCAGATCCGGGTCGCCGCGACCCAGCAGGTGGGCCAGAGGCATGCCATGGATATTGCCGCTTGGTGACGTATCGGGCAGATTCATATCGCCATGCGCATCGAACCAGATCAGGCCAATTTCCGCATTCTTTTTTCGAAAATGAGCCGCGACCCCGGAAACAGTTCCCATGGCAATCGAGTGATCACCGCCGATTACCAGCGGAATCTGACCGACATCAATGGCACTGCGGGTTGCCATAGCGAGATTCGTGCAGACTTCCAGGATTTCGCCTTTGAAGCGGCTATTTCGACTTTCGGCCTGGCGTGTCTCCATCGCAGGTACCGGGATGTCGCTCTCAAGAGCAACTTCGTAACCGAGTTTTTCGATTGCGGTGCTCAGGCCGGCAATACGAAGCGCCGAAGGACCGGCATCCGTGCCCCGGCGTGACGCGCCGAGATCGAGCGGTACTCCAATGATGTGCACAGGTTTCTTTGGATATTGCATCGGGCGATCCTGCGAACGACCGACTAGGCGGCGTTTATCGAGCGGGTTTCCCGGATGGGATTGAGTGCAAGCGCAAACAGGTCTTTCGGATCACTCAATTCGGGTATCAATGCGATCGTTTCACCTTCGTTCAACTCCTCTGCGAGTTGGTTCACATAGCGTAGTGCAGAGAAGTCTTCGAGCGCGAATCCAACCGAATCGAAAACGGTAATCTGTTCATCGCTGTCCCGACCCTGATACTTACTGTGGTGCTCGTCCAGCAGTGCCCGCCAGAGCTCGCATACCGGAGATTCGTCCGGCAATTGCTGGATATCACCTTCAATGCGGGTCTGCGGTTCGTACTCGACGAAAATCCTCGCATCACGCAGAACATCGACATGTAGTTCGGTTTTGCCCGGACAGTCGCCGCCGATCGCATTGATATGCATACCGGGTTCAACCATGTCAGGCGTCAGAATCGTGGCCCGGTTTTTGTCTGCCGTGGCAGTGGTGACGATATCGGCACCGTGTGTCGCCTTGCTGGGTGAATCGACCGCTGATATGCGTAACCGCGGGAATTGGACAAGATGCCGTTTGAGCTTGTTCATCGCGCCTGTGTCGATATCGAATATCTGTAGTTCTTCGATGCCCAGCAGGCAATGAAAGGCGATCGCCTGAAATTCACTTTGCGCTCCACAGCCGATCATGGCCATGACCCTGGAATCAGGTCTTGCCAGTGCGTCGGCCGCAACTACCGATGTCGCCGCTGTGCGAAAGGCGGTCGTTAATGTCAGTTCGGAAAGTAAAATCGGGTAGCCCGTCTGCACATCAGCCAGGGCACCGAAGGCCATGACGGTTGGCAGGTCTTTTTTCGTGTTGGCGGGGTGGCCGTTCACATACTTGAAAGCATAGCGATCGGCATCGGCAATGGGCATGAGCTCGATAACACCAATCTCGCTGTGGCTCGCCGATCGGGCGCACTTGTCGAAGGCTTCCCAGCGGCGAAGATCCTCGCTTATCGCTGCGGCAAGCCCATGGAAGAACGTTTCGAGTCCGACCTGGGTTACCAGTCGGGAAATAGTGTGTACATCAAGAAACCGGGTCATCATAGTGCCTCAGCCGTATGAATGAGCAGAATGAATAGTCTGATAGACACGAAAGTCAAGTACAAGCGAACAAAAAGCATCAAAATGTACATAATAAACACAAAACGCTATCATTCAGTGTCGTAATGGTTAATTTCGGGGTACATCGATGTTCAAGCTTGACGGGACTGATCAGGAACTGCTGGCAATATTGCGTTCGAATGCGCGCACGTCAATCGTAGACCTCGCAAAACAACTCGGGGTATCACGGGCTACGGTCCAGAATCGGATGAGGCGTCTAGAAAAGGAACGCGTCATCCTGGGGTATACGGTATCGCTAAGGCCTGAAGTGGAAATCTATCCGGTTCGTGCTCATATGAGCATTAAGGCGGACAGCAAGAAGGAGGCGAGCATCATCACAGCCTTGCGTGGAAATCCGCATGTCACGAAGATCTACCATACGAACGGTCGATGGGACCTGGTGGCTGAAATGAGAACGGACACGCTGTCATCGTTCAATAGCATTGTCGGTGCGATCCGGCTTATCGATGGCGTAACCGCGACGGAGACCAACCTGCTGCTCGACAGCTATGAATAACCGGTCGTTGAAAAGGTGCCTGAAAAGGTGCCGGGTTTATTTAATCTCGATAAATAAACCCGGTACCTTTTTCGTACTTTTTTAACTTAAGGTAAATTTCTAGATATTTTATCCAACTCTTTGATATTCTTAGCACCTGAAGATCATTCAGGTGAAAGTATGGATCGTGTTGATCTGCTCATTTTTCTGGGAATAAGCGGCGTGATGTTGACCGGTATCACCCATGCCGCCCCGCAGTGGCATACAGATCAGGCCGCCTTCAACGCGGCCCTGCCGGGCGTGTCCACCACCGTTGATTTTGACAGTGCCACCGCAGATGCTCTGATTCCATCCGGCGGTAGCGTGGATGGCATTACTTTCAGTTATGCGTTGGACGGTACGAGCCTGAAAGTGTCTGCCGCAACCGGCAATAGCTATAGCACGACTTCGGGAGGCCAGTTTCTGGGCAGCGATGATGCGGATATATTGCAGGACGGGGATACGTTCACCCTTTCATTTTCACCTGGCAGCGCCATCGGGCTTTTCTTTATTTCAAATGACGTGCTTGAAGACAATGATATCTCGCTAAGCGCCGGGGGGTGACGGCGCACCTGGTAGCAGCTGATATGCAGGGTTCTCCATTAAGCGACGGTTCGTCAGTGTATTTTCTTGGCATTACTGATGAAGCAAGCACTTTCACGACTGCCACTATCTCTACCCAGGGGGCCGGCGAGTTTCTGTTTAACGTAGATGACATCGTCACGGCTCAGGCATCTGATGGTGATGGCGATGGAGTGCCGGATGCCGGGGATAATTGCCCCCTGGTTGGCAATACAGATCAGGCCGATGCAGACGGCGATGGGATCGGCAATGCTTGCGATCCTGATTATGTGTCGCTGGCAATTGATATTACCTATGCGCCTGAAAGCGGGATCCGGAATACTTTTTATTGGTGGGGTGGGTTAACAGCCTTGGGCGGCCAACCTCCCTATACCTACTCTCTTGTCGGTGGCTGGATACCGTGGCCGATGACGCTCAACCCTCAGACGGGTGTCATTATGGGTATTCCCGCGAATGCTGTGACGGCATATTTCACGGTGCAGGTGACGGATGCGAATTCGGAAACGGCAACGCTGCAATCGCAAATTACCGTGAAAGCAGCTGAGTATGTTTGCGGCTCTTCCTGCCATAGTGCAGCGCGCTTTTAGGAGTTTGCCTTGAATCAATTTTATTTTGGTAATTTAAGCAGCCGCGAGTGGTCGGTGTTAAGCAGTTATGCGACCTTTATCTGCTCACAGGAGCCTATGATCATGAACACTCTACGGGCCTTATTTCATCGTTGCATAGTCGCCGGGGTAATAATTTCTGCTGCAGTGATATTGCTGGCGCAGCCTGTCAACGCACAACGGCCGTCAATTGCGGACTTACAGACGTCAATTGCCGATTTGCAGGCACAGATGGATGGCTTGCAGGGTCCGCTTGACACGCCAGAGGCGCAGGTAAGAACTGCTCTCGATATTCTGCCCGTGTTTCAGGAGGCTGTGGCCAGATCTTTTCATAAAAAAGGGGAGGCGCCTGCCAATCGAACCGAGGCCGGTCTCACGTCGATGTCTACCGACACTAATACGACTTTTATTACTTCGGTCAACATTCAGAATGGAACGATTATTGTCACGTTTGGCAATTACGCCGACGCTTCGATCACGGGGCAGACGCTAACGTTTACGCCATATGAGTCATCGGACCTGACCGTCGTCTGGCGTTGTGGCGCTGACCCGGTAACGCCGGGCACTGCATTGCTGGGTACTGCGGGTGGTGGAACCACTGCGTTTTATACGGCTCCGACGATTCCCCCGTCGACATATCCTGACCCGTGCATTCTTACATCGCAGCCAGGAAGCCAGGCCGACGTGGTTCGGGCACAGGTAAGAACTACCCTCGATATTCTGCCTGTATTTCAGGAGGCTGTAGCCAGATCTTTCAAGTGGAGTGGGGAGGCGCCTGCTAGTCGAACCGAGGCCGGTCTGACGGCGGCGGCTACCGACACTCAGACGAACTATATTAGTTCGGTCGGTATTCAGAATGGAACGATCATTGTTACTTATGGCAATGAGGCAAATCTTTCGATCGCGGGCCATTTTCTAACGTTTACTCCATATGAGTCAGTGGACCAGACCATCGTCTGGCGTTGCGGTAATGATCCGGCGCCGGCAAATGCTTCGTTGCTGGGTACGTCGGGTGGAGGAACCACGGCATCTTACGTGGCCCCGACGATTCTGTGGTCTCAGCAACCGGATCCGTGCATCCTCAGATTGCAGCCCGGTAGCCAGGATGACGTGATTCAGGCGCAGGTCCTCGAGCCGTTTGACGTGGTAGAAACCATACAGGATGCGGTCGAGGTTGCTGGCGCGACACTTGGTTCGTCAAACCAGCCGATACCTCCCATCAACAGGACCGAGGCAGGATTGACGGCTTTCGGTACCGATACTGTTGGCTTGTATTTTTACAGTGTGGATGTATATAACGGCACCATTGTCATCACGTATGGCAACCAGGCCAGCTTGCGAATTTCCGGCGAAACACTGAGCCTGACTCCGTACGAGTCTGCTGATGGCACTATCGTCTGGCGATGCGGACTGGCGCCTTATCCGGCTGGAACTGTGCTGATGGGTACATCTGCCGGTAGTGTCGTAGCTAGCTATGTTGCACCGTCTCCGGGAATGTTGGCGAAGTACCTGCCGCCCAACTGCCGATTCTGATTGGTGTATGAGTAGGTTCGCCTGAAAATATCGTTTAAAAGTGCTGTTCCAAAGCTATTGATTATTGTGCGTCTAGACTCTGTCCGGTTACGTCGCGGCTGTCAGGACCCATCAGGTAGAGGTATGGCGCCATGATCGCTTCCGGCGGGAGCAGGGTCTCGGGGTCTTCGTCCGGGTAGGCTTCGGCTCGCATCGCAGTGCGGGTACGGCCCGGATTAATGCAGTTTGCGCGGATCGTCGTGTCGTCGAGTTCGTCGGCTAGTACCTGGGATAATCCCTCGGTACCAAATTTTGAGACTGCATACGCGCCCCAGTTTGCGCGGCCCTGGCGGCCCACACCGCTGGACGTGAAGATGACTGATGCATCGTCACTGGCGCGGAGTAGCGGCAGCAGGGTTTGTGTCATGACGAATGGCGCGGTCAGGTTGATATGCATGACCTCGTTCCAGCTCGCGACGTCATAGTGTTCGATTGGCGAACGGGGACCGAGGATGCCGGCGTTGTGCACGATGCCGTCGAGACGGCCAAACTCGTCGCGAATACGGTTGGCCAGTTGCAAGTATGCTGGACTGTCTGCCTTGGCGAGATCCAGTTGCACAATCGATGGTCGCGGATGCCCATCGGCCACGATTTCATCGTATAGCGTTTCCAGTTTCTTCAACGTGCGGCCGAGCAGGCCGACCGTTGCGCCGTGTGCAGCAAATGCTTTCGCCACGGCCCGCCCGATGCCGGCACCGGCACCGGTGACGAGCACGACGCGGTTGTCGAGGAGTGTACTGTCAGGTTGATATGTTAATGGATAATTATCATTCATTATCAATGTGTTGGCGGTATTTTATCACCTGATTTATCGCTCGATTCATCACTTGATTGTGGTGTGTGTTCGATTGCTGCCTGTGCGCTCAGCTGATCCTCGTCGGGGCTGTCGGCGGTAACTTCATCCCCGGTGTCCGGTTCCCGCTGGCCGTCAGGTTGTACATCGATGACCGTGATCGCTGGATCGTCGGCCGCTAAATCTCCGGACAAATCCTCGACCTGGCGGGCCGCAGTCTCGATCTCGTTCAGCTGCGTGATCTCTTTTTTGGCCTGTACACCGAGCTCGACAAATTTACGTGCGCCCGGCAGAACTTTGCGCTCCATTGAACCCACGGCGCTGTTGTAAGCCTTGACGCTGCCTTCGAGCTGCTTGCCGAGCCTGGCCAGATGTCCCGTGAAGGCGCCCAATCGATCGTGCATGTCCTGCGCGAGCCGTTTGATCTCCTCGGCGTTCTCGGCAAGTTGATCCTGCCGCCATTGATACGCAACAGTCTTCAGTAGTGCAATCAGGTTTGACGGTGTCGCGATGATGATCTGCTGACGCAATGCTTCTTCCATCAACGTCGGATTCTCATCCATGGCTGCAGATAAAAACTGGTCGCCCGGAATAAACAGTACGACGAACTGAGGGCTGTTCTCGAACTGTGCCCAGTATGCCTTGCTCGCGAGTTCGCGGACACGCTCGGCGACCTTGCGTGCGTGGCGTTGCAGGGCGGTTTTTTTCGCTTGATCGTCGTCGGCTTCTACAGCCGTCAGGTACGCATCAAGTGGTGTTTTGGCATCGATAATGATCGTGCCCTGTTCCGGCAGACGCACGATCATGTCGGGACGGACCGGTCCGCCTTCGGTCTCCGTGTGTACCTGCTCGATGAAATCGCAGTGCCCGACCATGCCGGCCAGCTCGACGACCCGGCGCAGCGTCAGCTCGCCCCATTGGCCGCGGACTTCCGGCCGACGCAGTGCCGAGACGAGGTTGCGTGTCTCGCCTTGCAATGCCTCCTGACCTTCCGCCATGGTCTTGAGTTGTTCGCGGATACCACCCAGCGCTTCGTGGCGCGTTTTTTCGATCTCACCGATCTGTTTGTGCGTCTTGTCGAGCGCATCCTGAATCGGTTTAATCAACTGCGCGATCGCCTGTTCCTTCTCCGTCAGGTCCGATTTGGCGCGCTCGCGGTGGGTACCCAGGCTCTGTTTGGCGAGCCGCAGGAAGCTGTCGCTGTTTTGCGCCAGTGATTTGCTGGCCAGTTCGGCAAATGATGCGGCCAGTCGCTGTTCGGCGTGATCAATTGCGTCGAGGCGTTCCTTTTCGAGATTGACCTGTGCCTCGAGTGAGGCACGCAGCGTATCAATCTCCGCCTGTTGGCGGAAATGAGTCATACGATTCCACAGGTAGTAGAACGCGACTCCCAACAACACGCCTAGCAAAAGGCCAATTCCAAGTGCGCTGCCGAGCCAGGCCACGCCCTGCGGTGTAATCTGTGTCAGGTCGAAGTTAGCTGATTCAAACATATCTATTCACAAGGGTAAGCAATTCGACCGGGCTGTTGATCGTGTGATCGGCCTGCCAGGCGGTCGGATCGTCTTCCGGCATGATAAACCCATAGGCTGCTGCAACGGTCTTCATGCCAGCCGCGCGTCCGGCCTCTATATCGCGCCCGGCATCCCCAACGTACATAGCCTGTCCGGGCATGATACCGATCAACTCCGCTGCATACAGCAGCGGTCGCGGATGCGGTTTGCGCTCGGTCAGTGTATCGCCGCTGACGACACAGGCGCAGCGCGACAGCAGGCCAAGCGTATCGAGCAGTGGTTCAGTCAGATAGCCGGGTTTGTTGGTCACGACACCCCAGTGAATGTTCGCCTGTTCGAGATGTTCGAGCACTGTGTCCATGCCTTCGAACGGTACCGTATGTGTTGCCAGGTGTTTTGCATACAACTCAAGATAACGATCCCGCAGGCTCATGCGGTGAGCCTCTTCGAGTTCGCCGAACGCAATGTCGATGAGCCCCAGAGCACCGTTGGATACATGAGCGCGCCCAGTGTCGTAATCGAGAGGCGTGCATGATTCCTCGGCCAGTAATTGATCTAGCACCGCAACCATGTCCGGCGCCGTGTCCAGCAGGGTGCCGTCCAGATCGAACAGTACGGCAGACAGGCGCGATGTCGAGTTCATCGGTTTCAGGCAGCGGCCGGCCGCACAAAGTGGGCGAGGTAATTCACGTCGGCATTTCCGCCGAGCCGAAAGGTCTCGCTGAGGGGCGAATAATGCAGGCCGGTGATGTCCCTGAGTTCGAGGCCGGCGCGGCGACCCCAGGCATCGAGTTCGGCCGGTTGAATAAATTTGGCATATTCATGGGTGCCTTTCGGCAGCATGCGCATCAGGTATTCGGCACCGACAATGGCCAGCGCGAAAGCCTTCGAATTGCGATTGATCGTTGAGAAAAACACATCGCCGCCGGGTCTTACGAGACGTGCGCAGGTATCGATCAGAGCGGCCGGATCCGGCACATGTTCGAGGACTTCAAGGCACGTGACGATATCGAACGCAGCCGGTTTCTCCTCGGCCAGATCCCCCGCAGATTGTTCGCGGTATTTAATATTCTTCAATCCTGATTCATGCAGATGCAGCCGGGCGATGTCGAGTACCGAGCCGGCCAGATCGATGCCGGTCACATTCGCCGCCGTGGCGGCCATGCCTTCACTCAGAATGCCGCCGCCGCAGCCAATATCGAGACACTGTTTTCCGGTGAGCCCGGCGTGCTGATCGATATATTGCACCCGCAGCGGGTTCATCAGGTGTAGAGGTTTGAACTCACCCCGCGGATCCCACCAGCGACTGGCCAGTGCATCGAACTTCGCGATTTCATTCGGATCGTGATTTGCCTGGTTCATTGGCACACTATAGCGATGTGTCGTAGGAGCGGCATCCTGCCGCGATTCACGTAGTGCCAATCGCGGCAGGATGCCGCTCCTACGGGGTGCATCATCGTTTTATTTATTCTGTCCATCACTATCGGCCAGCCGTCTCTGCCAGGCGGTTGCGCGTCCCAGGATTTCGGCCTGATCTATAGTGACGAAGCGGCGATCCTCGAGTACTTGCTCTCCGCCGACCCAGACATCGGCAACCTGGTCGCGACTGGCCGA
Source organism: uncultured Chromatiaceae bacterium (assembly GCA_964629475.1). Classification (GTDB taxonomy): domain Bacteria; phylum Pseudomonadota; class Gammaproteobacteria; order Steroidobacterales; genus SMWD01. The sequence continues at coordinate 18,618 of CAZVQW010000001.1, forward strand.
GTAGACGAGCAGCGAAACAGGGTGATGGACCGGTTGGGTCGCCGGCTCGTTGATATCGACACAGATCATATCGGCGATCTTGCCGGGTTCGAGGCTGCCGATCTCATCGCCGAGACCGACGGCACGCGCGCCGTTGATCGTTGCCATGGCCAGAACATCTTCGGCAGGTAGTGCGGCCGCATCGCCGGCGATTCCTTTGCCGAGTAGTGCGGCGGTACGCATTTCTCCGAACATGTCGAGATCGTTGTTGCTGCCCGCGCCGTCGGTGCCGAGCGCGACATTGATGCCGGCAGCGAGCAGCCGGCTGACCGGGCAGAAGCCACTGGCGAGTTTCAGGTTCGATTCGGGGCAGTGCACGATGCTGACGCCACGCTCGGCGAGCAGTGTAATTTCGTCTTCCAGCAACTGCGTCATATGCACGGCAGTCAGCAACGAGTTGACCAGTCCTAATGCATCGATGCGCTGCAGCGGGCGGCGGCCATCCTTATCCGTGGCGATCTGTATTTCATCGCCCGTCTCGTGCAAATGCATGTGGATCGGCGTGTCGAGTTCATCGGCCAGTACGTGCAGTCGCCGGCACGACTCGTCACTGATCGTGTACGGCGCATGCGGTGCAAAAGTCGTGGAGATCAGCGGATGACTCTTGTACTGGTCATGAACCGCGATGCCCTTGGCGAAATATTCGTCGGCATCGCCGGCCCATGCCGTCGGCATGTCGATGACAATCATGCCGACGACAGCCCTTATCTGGCGTTCTACAGCGGTCTGCGCGACCACGTCGGGAAAGAAGTACATGTCCTGGAAACACGTCGTGCCGCCGCGGAGCATTTCGCTGATCGCCAGATCTGACCCGTCGCGGACAAAATCCGGGCTGGCCCAGCGTGCTTCGGCCGGCCAGATATGCTCGCCGAGCCAGCGTTCCAGCGGCATATCATCGGCCATCCCGCGGAACAAGGTCATCGCACCATGCGTATGCGCATTAATCAGACCAGGCAACAAAATATGGTGTGGCCGATCGACGGTGCGGTCCGCGATGAAGCGGGTCGCGATGTCTGTCGACGGGCCCAGTCCCACGATGCGACCGTCGCGGATCGCAATGGCATGGTGGTCGAGTACGGTGCCGCGCGGCTCGACCGGGATGATCCAGCGAGCCTGGATGACGAGGTCAACTTGTTCCATGGATAAATCTTGGCTGATCGCTCTTTTTCAGAGTTTGGGCGCGCTCTTTGGGTGGTCATTGCGGCCGGTTCCGGACGCCTGTGGATAATGCCTGAACCGACCTCGCAGTGAAATAGCTGTAAATGGCACACAGCCGCCGTTTTATTTAGTCTTCAGTACTACGGAAGCGGTCGTTGCTGTGATAATATTACGGATTATTCGCCGCCGGATTTGGCGCCCTTTTTACTGCCCAAGAAATGTAACGAAATCAGCGGAATCTGGCCGGATCGACGCGATGGCGCGCGGCGAGGTCTTGCTTCCCGAATTCTCTAGGCACCCACACATCTCAATCTACCGATGGTCGAAGCGGCTCACGAAGTATTGCCTGTAAATCTCGAAGACGAGATGCGCCAGTCTTACCTGGATTACGCGATGAGCGTGATCGTCGGCCGGGCGCTGCCCGACGTGCGCGATGGTCTGAAACCTGTGCACCGCCGCGTCCTGTACGCGATGCGCGAACTGGGCAATGACTATAACAAGGCCTATAAAAAATCGGCTCGCGTCGTTGGCGATGTCATCGGTAAGTACCATCCACACGGCGACACGGCAGTCTACGACACGATTGTGCGCCTGGCGCAGCCATTTTCGATGCGTTACATGCTTGTTGACGGGCAGGGAAACTTCGGTTCCGTCGATGGTGATTCACCCGCCGCCATGCGTTATACCGAGGTCCGGATGGCGCGGATCGCCGGCGAGATCCTGGCGGATATCGACAAGGAAACAGTTGATTTCGCCGAAAACTACGACGGTTCGGAGTCCGAACCGAGGGTTCTGCCGACGCGCATCCCGAACCTGCTCATCAACGGTTCGTCCGGTATCGCCGTGGGCATGGCGACGAATATACCGCCGCATAATCTGTGTGAGGTCATCGATGCCGTTTTTGCGCTGCTTGACGATCCGGAGATCTCGATTGCGGGTTTGATGGAAAAGCTGCCCGGGCCGGACTTCCCGACTGCCGGCATTATCAATGGCGTGCAGGGCATTTACTCGGCCTACCAGACCGGGCGCGGCCGTGTGCGGATCCGGGCGCGGACCGAGATCGAGGAATGCGACAGCCGGGGCAAGGAAGCAATCATTGTTACCGAGTTGCCCTACCAGGTGAACAAGGCCCGGTTGATCGAGAAAATCGCCGAACTGGTCCGCGAAAAGCGGATCGAGGGTATCACCGAACTTCGCGACGAATCCGACAAAGACGGCATGCGGGTTGTGATCGAGCTACGCCGCGGCGAAATGACCGATGTCGTGCTGAATAATCTGTTTAAGCAGACACAGATGGAAAGCGTGTTCGGCATCAACATGGTGGCGCTCCGGGATGGCCAGCCACGCTTGTTGAATCTGAAGGAAATTCTCGATGCCTTCGTCAAGCACCGGCGTGAGGTCGTCACGCGCCGAACGATATTCGATCTGCGCAAGGCCCGCGAACGAGCTCACGTGCTGGAAGGGCAGACCGTCGCACTGGCGAACATCGATGAAGTCATCGCCCTGATCAAGGCCTCGGCTTCTCCGGCCGAAGCTAAATCGGCTCTTATTGCCCGGACCTGGCAACCCGGCGCCGTGACCGCAATGCTGGAGAAAGCCGGCGACGTCAGCACCCGGCCAGACTCTCTTGAAGATGAATTGGGTGAAGGCGAGTTCGGCGCCGTCGATGACGGGTATCGCTTGTCCCCGGTTCAGGCTCAGGCGATCCTGGATCTCCGGCTGCATCGTTTGACTGGACTTGAGCAAGATAAAATAGTAAGTGAATACAGTAAGTTATTAGATATAATTAAATATCTTTCTAGTATCTTGTCTGATCCCGATCGCCTGCTCGGCGTCATTCGCGACGAACTTGTCGAGATGCGCGAACAATATGGCGATGAGCGTCGCAGCGAAATTATTGAGGCGGACGACGATCTGACTGCCGAGGATCTGATTCCCGTAGAGGATCTGGTTGTGACGATCTCGCATGGTGGTTATGCGAAGGCCCAGGGCCTCGACAACTATCAGGCGCAGCGGCGAGGTGGTCGCGGGCGTGCTGCGGCCAAGGTCAAGGATGAGGATTTCATCGACAAGCTGTTTGTGGCTAACAGTCACGATACGTTGTTGTGTTTCACGAGTCGTGGCAAGGTTTACTGGATCAAGGTCTACCAGTTGCCCAGGGCCAGCCGCGTCGCGCGTGGCCGGCCGATGGTTAACCTGTTGCCGCTCGGGCCCGACGAACGGGTCAACGCCGTGTTGCCGGTGCGCGATTACGATGCGGACAAGTTTGTCTTTATGGCCACCAGTGCGGGAACCGTCAAGAAGACGAGTCTCGAGGCATTCTCGCGGCCACGGGCCAACGGCATCATCGCCGTTGATCTGCGTGAGGAAGACCTTCTCGTCGACGTGGCGATGACGGACGGCGACTCGGATATCCTGCTGTTTGCCAGTTCCGGCAAGGCGGCGCGGTTCCACGAATCGAAGGTTCGTGCCATGGGTCGAACAGCAGCCGGCGTGCGTGGCATCAAACTCGCCGAAGGCCACGATCTGATTGCATTGTTGATCATCGGCGCGGAAGGCGATGCTGGCAACGTATTGACCGCGACCGAGAATGGTTACGGCAAGCGTACGCCGCTTAGCGATTACCCCGTTCATGGACGCGGCGGGCAGGGTGTTATCGGCATTCAGACCACAGCGCGTAATGGCCGAATGGTCGGCGCGGTCGAGGTTAGCGATGACGACGAGGTCATGTTGATCAGCTCCGGCGGCACACTGGTGCGCACGCGAGTTGACGACATCTCCGTGCAGAGTCGCAACACCCAGGGCGTACGCCTGATTAGGATTAGCGATGACGATCGTCTCGTCGGGCTGGATCGGGTCATGCCAATGCAGGACGACGAAGAATCGGACAACGGTGAAGCAGAAGAATAGAGCCTTTTACCCGGAGCGGATGCTGCTACGAAGCCGGTTATTAAGGGTTGCCCCCGGTAAGTAAACCAGCGGAAGTATCGACAGGCTTATCGATCAGGAAAGTAATGATGTCACGAGTTTTTAATTTCAGTGCAGGGCCGGCAGCATTACCGCTTGAGGTTCTCGAGCAGGCGCGGGCCGAAATTCCGGATTGGCAAGGCCTGGGCATGTCGGTCATGGAAATCAGCCACCGCAGCAAGCCTTTCATTGCCGTTGCCGAAACAGCCGAAGCCGATTTGCGTGAGTTGATGGGTATTTCCGACGACTATGCCGTCATGTTCCTGCAAGGTGGAGCGACGCAGCAGTTTGCATTGCTGCCAATGAACCTGTCGCAGCCTGGTGACAGCATTGATTGTTTGTTGACCGGAACCTGGTCGAAAAAAGCGCACAAGGAGGCCGGCATAGTTCGCAATGTGCGTATCGTCGCGGACGGTGCGAATTCCGGATATACGGATGTGCCGGCACGCGAGTCGTGGCAGCTTGATCCGGGTGCTGCATATTTTCACTACACGCCGAACGAGACGATCGGTGGTGTCGAAATTCATCAGACACCGTCGGTCGCTGACATTCCCGTTGTGGCAGACATGTCCTCGACAATCCTGTCGCGGCCTGTCGATGTCAGCAAATTCGGCGTTATTTATGCCGGCGCCCAGAAAAATATTGGCCCGGCCGGCCTGACAATTGTCATCATGCGGCGTGATTTGCTTGAGCGTGCACCGGCGGACCTGCCGAACATCCTGCGCTACAAGTCTCACGCCGACGGTGGTTCGATGCTGAATACGCCGCCGACGTTCGGCTGGTACCTGGCCGGGCTGGTTTTCAAGTGGCTCAAAGAGCAAGGTGGCGTGGTGGCGTCCGGTGAGCGCAATCAGCGCAAAGCCGAACTGCTGTATAACGCAATTGATACTTCGGGTTTCTATGCGAATCCCGTCGCCAAGGATTATCGTTCGTGGATGAACGTGCCGTTTACGCTGGCCAATCCGGAACTGGATGGTGAATTTCTGAATCTGGCCGAGCAGGAAGGATTGACCAACCTGAAGGGTCATCGCTCGGTTGGCGGGATGCGGGCCAGCATTTACAATGCCATGCCCGAAGAAGGCGTACAGGCTCTTGTCGATTTCATGGCCGAGTTCGAAAGAAAGAATGCCTAGCAGGAAAAAACATGTACAAGGTTTTGACACTCAATAACATTTCATTCGACGGATTGCGCAGACTGCCGCGCGAGATCTACGAAATTGCTTCTGAAATGCCGCACCCGGACGGCATCATGGTCAGGTCTTTCAAGATGCATGACATGGAGATTGCCGATTCGGTCAAGGCAGTGGCGCGTGCCGGTGCCGGCGTCAACAATATTCCGGTCGATGCGCTGGCGGCGCGCGGTATACCGGTTTTTAACGCCCCCGGAGCGAATGCAAATGCGGTCAAGGAACTGGTCATTGCCGGCCTGCTGCTTGCCGGGCGCAATTTATGCCCGGCCTGGCAATATGTTCGAGAGCTCGAAGGCGACGGTACTGAGTTAAACAAGAAAGTCGAGGCCGGCAAGAAGCAATTCGTCGGTTATGAACTGCCGAGCCGCACACTTGGCGTTTTGGGTCTGGGCGCAATTGGCGTACAGGTGGCCAACACGGCGCTGTCTCTCGGTATGCGCGTGATCGGTTTTGATTCGCAGATTACGGTGCGGCGGGCCTGGGAGTTGTCGGCAGGTGTTGAGCAGGCGCGCAGCCTCGATGATCTCGTCAACCGCTGCGACATGCTGACGGTGCATGTGCCGCTGGTCGAGGGTACGAAAAACCTGATCAATGCCGATCGCATCGGCCTGATGCCGAAGGGTTCGGTGATTTTGAACTTTTCACGCAATGGTATCGTCGACGATGAGGCAGTACTCGCTGCGCTGGATGACGGAAGGTTAAGTACCTATGTGACGGATTTCCCGGAGCGTGGTCTGATCGGCCATGAGAATGTTATCGCGTTGCCGCACCTTGGTGCGTCGACGGACGAGGCAGAGACTAACTGTGCCGTCATGGTGGCGGACAGTCTGCGTCTCTACCTGGAGCACGGTATTATCAGGAACTCGGTGAACTTTCCCGAGGCGGATATTGTGCGCACCGACTCGTATCGTTTGACAGTCGCTAATGAAAATGTGCCGAACATGGTCGGGCAAATTTCGACGGTACTCGCTGATGCGGGGCTTAATATCGAAGACCTGCTCAACAAATCAAGCGGCGATCTCGCTTATACAATTGTCGATCTGGATGCTGAAGTTCAGGCGGCCACGATTGAGAAGCTCGAGAGCATTGAAGGCGTACTGTGTGTACGTAATATCGGTCGTCCGAGCGATGTTGCTTAACGCTTGATCCGTCACCACAGTCAAGAGACCAAATCGAAATGGCCAGCAAGAAAAAATTAACAGACGGTGATGTTGATCTCACCGAATTACGCGCCAAAATCGACGCCGGTGATGAGCAAATTCAGACATTGATCAACGAGCGGGCACGTTACGCCCAGCAAGTCGCTGTTGCGAAAAATACCGGTGATGATGGTCAGGATAATGATCAGAGCGTGGGATTCTTTCGCCCGGAGCGTGAAGCGCAGGTCTTGCGCGCTGTCGTCGAGCGAAATCAGGGGCCGCTCAGTGATGAAGAAATGGTCCGGTTATTCCGCGAGATCATGTCGGCGTGCCTGGCGCAGGAGGAACCGCTGAAGATCGGTTATCTCGGACCCGAAGGGACTTTCACGCAGTCGGCCGTCTATAAACACTTCGGGCATTCTGTTCGCGCATTGCCATTGCCAACCATCGATGAGGTCTTTCACGAAGTAGAGGCCGGCGCCGCCGATTTCGGTGTCGTGCCGATCGAGAATTCGACGGCGGGTTCGGTCAATCACACGCTCGATAATTTCCTGATGTCACCGCTTAAGATATGCGGTGAACTCGAGTTGCGTATCCGTCAGCACCTGCTGGGGACGATGGATGATCTCGGCAAAGTAGTTCGTGTCTGTGCTCACCCGCAGTCGCTGGCCCAGTGCCGTGCCTGGCTCAGGGAATACCTCGATGGCATCGAACAGGTCGAGGTTGCCAGTAATGCCGAAGGTGCGCGACGCGCGCGGGATGAAGTTGGCACCGCTGCTATTGCCGGCGATGCGGCAGCGGAAGTCTATGGGCTGGGCAAGCTGATTGCCGATATCGAAGATCGCCCGGACAACACGACAAGATTTCTGGTTATCGGGCGCGATTTATTTCCGGGCAGCGGTGATGACCGGACGACATTACTCATGTCGTCCGCCGATGCCGACGATTCCGGTTCGTTGTACAAATTGCTGGCGCCGTTGTCGGATCATGGTGTGAGCATGACTCGCATCGAGTCGCGTCCGTCACGGCGCAGAAAATGGCATTATGTCTTTTTCATCGATCTGGAAGGCCATGTCGACGATGACAATGTCAGCGCGGCATTGGCGGAACTCGAGAGTAATGCACAGCTGTTTCGCGTCCTTGGTTCCTACCCCAAGGCCATCCTTTAGCCGGACCTCGTTCAGGTGATCCATTGTCCAGGTGGTAATGGTCCGGGCGGCAAGGGTCTGGCAGCACCTGCCGCTCATGGATAGGATAAATCTCGTCGAGAATCTGATCGCCCACGGCGTGCGTGGTTTGCACCCTTATGTGCCGGGCAAACCAATCGAAGAGCTCGAACGTGAACTCGGAATCAGCGATTCGATCAAACTGGCGTCTAACGAGAACCCGCTTGGGCCGCCGCCGTCTGCGCTCGCCGCGATCCGCGATCGGTTGGACGAGTTGGCTTTGTACCCGGATGGGAGCGGTTATGCTCTTAAACAAGAGCTTGGTGCGCACCATGGTATGGACCCGAATCGGATTACGCTGGGCAATGGTTCGAACGATATTCTCGTGCTGCTGGCCGAGGCTTTCCTGACGCCCGACACGGTCGCCGTCTACGATCAGTATTCATTCGTGGTGTATCGGCTCGTCGTTCAGGCGACCGGTGCCGAGAGCAGAGTTGCACCGTCGAACCCGAGCGACCATCGTCAACCGTTTGGGCACGACCTGGGTGCGATGCGCGACCTGATCGACGATCAGACCCGCCTCGTGTTTCTCGCCAATCCGAACAACCCGACAGGCACGTGGTGTGAAAAAGAAGAGTTGCGCGAATTTGTCGCCAATGTGCCGGCGACCACCATCGTCGTTGTCGATGAGGCTTATGCTGAATATGTCGAGCGTAAAGATTATCCATGCGCAAGCAACTGGATCGATGAGTATCCAAACCTGGTCGTGACACGAACTTTTTCCAAGATCTATGGGCTAGCCGGGTTGCGCATCGGTTATTCGATCAGCCATCTTGAGATCGCGGAAGTATTGAATCGCATCAGGCAGCCGTTCAACGTCAACAGTCTCGCGCAGCATGGAGCAATAGCCGCATTGCGCGATAGTGATTTTGTTGACAGGGCTCGCGCCATGAATTCGGAAGGTTTGCAAACTCTTACGGGCGGTTTTAAGGAACTGGGTCTCGAGGTGATTCCGTCCGTCGGAAATTTTGTTCTCGCCGACATGGGTCGGCCGGCAGCAGCGATTAGTGATGCGTTGCTGCAGGTTGGAATTATTGTTCGCCCCGTCGGCAATTACGGTTTGCCGAATCATCTGCGAATTTCTGTCGGGCTGCCCGAACAGAACCGGCGCCTGTTGACTGAACTGGCAACTATTCTCGCAACGGCAAGTTAACGGATCGCCTGAAACCGATGAACGACAAACAATCTACGCAGGAACCCGGACGGCAACAGGCTTTGCTCACTGGACCGGTTGAGTGTGTCAGTGGTCGAGTCCGCGTCCCGGGCGACAAGTCAATATCCCATCGTGCGTTGATGCTCGGTGCGCTCGCAGACGGTTTGACGGATGTGCATGGCTTTCTGCCCGGTGAAGATTGTCTCGCGACGATGGCGGCGCTGCGTGAGATGGGTGTCAAAATCGTACAGTCGGACCCAACGACCTTGAATATCGAGGGCGTTGGCATGCATGGTTTGACTGCGCCGTCCTCACCACTAGATATGGGTAATTCCGGGACCGCGATGCGCTTGTTTGCCGGGTTATTGTCCGGCCAGGCATTCGATAGCGAATTGATCGGTGATGCGTCACTGATGCAAAGGCCGATGGAGCGAGTTGCAGCACCGCTGCGCATGATGGGCGCGGAGATTGCAACCGATGACGGGCGGCCGCCGCTGAAAATTTCCGGCGGCCGGTCTTTGAACGGCATTGAGTATGCGATGCCGGTCGCCAGTGCTCAGGTCAAATCGGCGCTTCTGCTGGCCGGGCTGTATGCCGGGGAACAGACCGTCGTTATCGAACCCGAGATTACCCGCGATCATACCGAGCGCATGCTGGCGCAGTTCGGTTATCTGACCGGTCGTGAAGGAGGACGAGTCAGTTTGATGCCGGGGGGGCAACTGACAGCAACGCGAATTGACGTGCCCGGCGACTTGTCGTCTGCGGCTTTCTTCCTGTTGGCCGGCAGTATTGCCCGTCGCGGTGAACTCATACTCGAGAATGTCGGTTTGAATCCGACCCGGACCGGAATCCTGGGTATCCTCAGGCGCATGGGTGCCGATCTGATGGTTGGTGGCGCCGAGGCTGCCGGTTCTGTGAGTGACGGCCAGGCTAATGGCCAGATTAAAGGCCGGACTAAAGGAGAGACCAGCGGTACGATTATCGTCCGACCGGCACGCCTGCAGGGTATCGATGTTCCAACCGAACTCGTACCGCTGGCCATTGATGAATTTCCACTGGTTTTCATCGCTGCGGCGCTGGCCGATGGAAAAACCGTGATTAGCGGGGCTGAGGAACTGCGCCACAAGGAATGCGACCGGATCGCCGTCATGGTGGCCGGGCTCAAGTCGCTAGGCGTCGACATCGAAGAGCGCCCGGACGGCGCGATTATTCAGGGTGGCAATTTGTCGGGTGGTGAGATCGATAGCGCGGGTGATCATCGTGTCGCGATGGCATTTGCAGTCGCCGGGATTGCCGCGCAGGCACCGATTCGTATTCTCGATACCGCGAATGTCGCAACATCGTTTCCCGGGTTTGTCGATCTCGCCCGGACCGTTGGTATGAGCATAAACCTGGAGCGCATCGATGACTGATTTTCCGGGCGAATCGATACCGGTTATTACGATCGATGGTCCCGGGGGTGCCGGTAAAGGCACGATCTGTTGTTCCGTCGCCAAATCACTCGGCTGGACACTGCTGGACAGCGGTGCGTTGTATCGCCTTGTAGGAGTCGATGCGATGAAAAAGGGGGTCGATCTCGATGACGAGCAGGCGCTGGCTGAACTGGCACGAAACCTGGACATCGAATTTCTGCCCGGCGACGACCAGGTTGGGGTATGGCTCGCCGGGCGCGATGTGACCGGCGACATTCGCACCGAGAATGCCGGGCTGGCCGCATCCCAAGTGGCGACGAAACCCTCTGTGCGCACCGCTTTGATCGACCGGCAGCGTGCGTTCCGCAAAGGGCTCGGGTTGGTGGCTGATGGCCGTGATATGGGTTCGGTCGTCTTTCCTGGTGCGGCGCTGAAAATATTCCTGACAGCGAGTGTTGAGGAACGTGCCCGGAGGCGGTATAAGCAGTTGAAAGACAAGGGGATTGATGTTAGCCTCTCGGCGCTTTCCAAGGCTATGGCTGATCGGGATCGACTTGATACCGAGAGATCTGTTGCGCCGCTAAAAGCGAGTGATGACGCCCGCATCCTGGATACGACCGCGATGAGCATCGATGAGGTCGTATCGCAGGTGCTTGAGTGGGCGAAGGAAGTCTATTCGTGAGTGAGTGCCTGACAGTTTGTTAAAGAAAGCAAAGGCCCGTTGTTAAAGGATTAATGACGGATTTAATTAACTGTTTTCCGACAGGATGTTGGAAAAATATTAACCAGGGCCGCCACGAGGCGGGAGTTTGTAATGTCTGAAAGTTTTGCTGAGTTATTTGAAGAGAGTCTTGCCAGTCAAAGAATCAAACCCGGTACCATCCTGACCGGTAATGTCATAGAGATTTCCCCCGAGGTCGTCATAGTAAGCGCCGGCCTCAAATCAGAAGCCGTCATCCCCGCCAGCCAGTTCCGCAATGAAAGCGGCGATATTGAAGTCGTCGTTGGCGATGTTGTGGAAGTCGCGCTGGACGCGGTCGAAGACGGCTTCGGCGAGACCCGGCTATCCCGTGAGCGCGCCAAGCGTGCGCGCACCTGGGAAGAGCTCGAGGATGCGTTCGAGAACAGCAAGATCGTCAAGGGCATTATTAACGGTCGCGTCAAGGGTGGCTTCACCGTTGAAATCGAATTCGTACGTGCGTTCCTGCCTGGATCTCTCGTCGATATGCGACCGGTTCGCGACCCGTCTTATCTAGAGGGCAAAGAGCTTGAATTCAAAGTCATCAAACTCGACCAGCGGCGTAATAATGTCGTCGTGTCACGCCGAGCCGTTGTCGAACAGGAATACAGCGCCGAACGCGAGCAGTTGCTGGAGTCACTCAAGGAAGGCGCAGCCATCAAGGGTATCGTCAAGAATCTGACCGACTACGGTGCATTCGTAGACCTCGGTGGTATCGACGGGTTGCTGCATATTACGGACATGGCCTGGAAGCGCGTCAAGCATCCCTCCGAAGTTGTCACCGTTGGTGATGAAGTCGAGGTCAAGATTCTGCGTTTCGACAAAGAAAAGACCCGTGTATCACTCGGCATGAAACAGCTTGGCGCAGATCCGTGGGAAGCAATTGCACGTCGTTATCCGCAAAATACCCGGCTCGTTGGTCACGTCACGAACATTGCCGACTACGGTTGTTTTGTCGAGATTGAAGAGGGTGTGGAAGGCCTCGTCCACGTATCCGAGATGGATTGGACGAACAAGAACGTCAATCCGTCGAAGGTGGTTACCGTCGGCGAAGAAGTCGAGGTCATGGTGCTGGAAATCGATGAAGAGCGCCGTCGCATCTCGCTCGGTATCAAGCAGTGTGCATCGAACCCGTGGGCCGAGTTCTCTGCATCATATAACCGTAACGACCGCGTGACCGGTACGATCAAGTCGATCACAGATTTTGGTGTATTTATCGGCTTGCCGGGCGGCATCGACGGCCTTGTGCACTTCTCTGATATTTCCTGGGATCAGCCAGGTGAAGAGGCCGTGCACAAGTACAAGAAGGGTGATGAAGTCGAGACCGTGGTCCTGGCGATCGATCCGGAACGTGAGCGTATTTCTTTAGGTATCAAGCAACTCGATCAGGATCCGTTGTCGACTTTCCTGGCTGATCATCCGAAAGGAAGTATCGTCAAGGGTACGGTTACCGAAGTCGATGCACGAGGTGCGCAGATCGAGCTGGAAGGCGGTGTCGAAGGCCAGTTGCGAGCCAGCGAACTGGCGCGGGATCGGGTCGAGGATGCGCGCACGGTGCTGAAGGTTGGTGACGAAGTCGAAACCAAGTTTATCGGTATGGACCGCAAGACGCGGGTGCTTTCGCTGTCGATCAAGGCCAAGGAAGCTCATGATGAAGCTGAAGCTGTAGAGAGTTACAAGACTGATACGGCAACAACGGGCGGCGCCGGTACGACACTTGGCGATTTGCTTAAAGAGAAAATTTCTGGAGGTTCGGGCTCTTAAAGCCAGGCTCATACGGTGTACAAACCATGCCGTTGGCCTGCTCTGGAAACCGAATGAATACGGGAGGGGACTTTGACGATGACAAAATCTGAACTCATAGACGTTATCGCGCGCAAGCAAAAGCATTTGCCAGCCAAGGACGTTGAGTTGGCGGTCAAACACCTGCTGGAGCTGATGAGCAGTTCACTGGCTTCCGGTGATCGAATAGAAATTCGTGGATTTGGCAGTTTTTCTTTGCATTACCGGCCGCCACGCATGGGGCGTAACCCGAAAACCGGTGAGTCTGTTGCATTGTCCGGCAAGCATGTGCCGCACTTCAAGCCAGGCAAAGACTTACGTGAGCGTGTCAATAACAACCGTGACCTGCCGATCAAGAGCTAAAGCTTAGATCATCACGTCTGGGGGCGAAAACGAAAAAGGTACCGGGTTTATTTTCCCGGATAAGTTATCGCGGTAACTTATCCGGGAAAATAAACCCGGTACCTTTTTCGGAAAATAAACCCGGTACCTTTTTCGCCCCCAGGCGTTTTTTTTTGTCTTGGCTATTTGTTCTACAATAGCCAATCGAAGTTCCCAGCCGGGAGCAATTAAATGGTGGTCGGTGATGTTTCGGAACATACTGTTTTTCCTTGTTCTTCTGTTTGGATTCCTGCTAGTAACGGCATTTGCGGCATTGAACCCGGGGCTTATTCAGCTCGACCTCGCATTTTTCGAGACCGAAGTTAAAAAGTCGCTGGCATTGACGGCTGCCTTCGGTGCCGGGTGGTTATTTGGCCTCATCTGCGCGGGGCTGGTTTTAGTGAAACTTTTCAATGAGCGTCGGCAGTTGCGTAAATCACTGGATCTTGCCGAGGCCGAGGTCCGTACTTTGCGTAATATGCCGATTCAAAATGCCGACTGAATCAGCTTTTCTGCTCGCCGGCCTGTTGTTTGTTGCTGCTGCGCTGGGCTATATCTTTGCCAAGTTCGGCGATACCGAAGAGGAAGGCGCTTCTGCCGAAAAGTTCAATTCAGACTACATGAAGGGCCTGAACTATGTCCTGAATGAAGAGCCGGACCGGGCGGTAGAGGTGTTTACGCGCATGGCCGAACTGGATGACGAGGCACTCGAGACACATTTTGCCCTCGGCAGCCTGTTTCGCAAGCGGGGCGAAGTGGATCGGGCCATTCGTGTGCATGAAAACCTGATGACTCGCCCGGCATTGACGCAGGTTCAGAAAAATCAGGCGGAAGCGGAACTCGCTGAGGATTTTTTGAGTGCCGGCCTGTTCGATCGGGCGGAAAGCATGTTTCTGACGTTACGCGATTCACCCGAATTTCGTTTGCGAGCCCTGGAACGTCTGCGCCGAATATACGAAGTGACCCGCGATTGGGAGCATGCAGTCAAAATCAGTCGCGAGTTGGATAAGTCTAATGGCCGCAAGTCGGCTGCATCTGACGAGACGGCTCATGTCGCACATTATTATTGTGAGATGGCGCAAGAAGCCTGGCAACAGAAAGATAAACGCAAGGCTCAGGCAATGCTCAAGCAGGCTGAGTCGGGGCGCCGACGTACGGTGCGCAGCACATTGGTGCGGGCGAATATTTTTCGCGATGCCGGCGAACCGGAAGAAGCTATTCCACTGTACCGTAGAGTGATAGAGACTTCACCGGATTTGTTGGTTGAAGTATTGCCACGGCTGGCAGAGAGTCACCGCGCCGGCGGAACGACTGAAGAATTATCCGTGTACCTGCGTGAGTTGCTGGAACGAGATGATGACAGCGTGGCGGCGATAGCAATGTCTGCAGTGCGAGACCCGACTATCGTGAATCCTGAGGCGATGAAAGCTTTGCAGCTTTTTGTGGCCGATGACCCAACCCTGAGTGGGTTGATTGGTGCCGAGCGTGTAGCAGAAGCGGACGAGGCGCAACGCAGCACTATTATCAATCAGGTTCGTGATGCACTCAGGAAAATTGTTACGGCTCGGCCCGGGTACGTTTGCCATGAATGTGGTTACGCCTGTCTGATCATGCAATGGCAGTGTCCGGGCTGCCATACATGGGAGTCCATCCGGCCTGTCATTAAGATAAATCTGGTCAGAGGATCCTGAGCATCATTTTGGGCGGGGCCGGCGTGATTGTTTGTTTCAATACAAACCGGACGGTTTCATCGCTTATCTTCGCCCTCACTGATCCATAACATCCATGACGTTCGCCGGTTACATCGGCGTATCGGAATAATCCTGAAATATTATTAAGGAGAAAGTCATGGTGAAAAAATCAATCCAGCTGGTATTCGGCCTGTTATTGACCGGAGTGGTTGCGCTGACGTCCTGGGCCGGCCCGGTGGATCTGAACAGTGCGGATGCCGAAACGATCGCGCGCGAACTCAACGGCGTAGGCGTTGCCCGGGCGCAGGCCATAGTCGAATACCGGGAACAATACGGAGCGTTTTCCTCCGCCGAGGACTTGCTGAATGTATCTGGTATTGGCACGCATATTCTGCAGGTCAACAAGACCAATATTATTCTGAGTAAGGCGGACTGACGCGAGTTGGGTGGGGGCGATGGTGGGCGATGCTCGCCATCGCCTTTGGCGGCTCGTCTTGTATTAGGGGCGATTACCTACGGAAAATTACCGTTGGATTGGCTATCATGCGGCCCCGAAACTGATTTCCTCGGAGTTGTAACATGCCCCAATCCGTACGGACCGCCGTTTTCCCTGTGGCCGGTCGTGGCACCCGTTTCCTGCCGGCGACCAAGGCGATACCGAAGGAGATGCTGCCGATCGTCGATAAGCCTCTGATTCAGTTTGGGGTCGAGGAGGCGATCGAGGCGGGTGTCACACGACTTGTTTTCATCACCCACAGTACAAAACGGGCGATCGAGGATCACTTCGATCTGGATCCGGATCTTGAGCGGGCATTGGAAACCGCGGGCAAAGCCGAGATGCTCGCGATCGTAAAATCTATTTTGCCTGAAGGTGTGTCCTGCGTGTTTATCCGACAGGGTGAGCCGCTTGGATTGGGTCATGCTGTGTTGTGCGCTCAACCGGCGGTCGGAAATGAGCCATTTTTCGTACATTTACCCGATGACCTGATTCGAGGTGATGTGGGTTGCCTGGCGCAGATGGCTGAACAGTTCAGTACGACCGGAGCCAGTGCGATTGCCGTCGAGGAGGTACCCCGAGATAAGACAGGCAGTTACGGTATTGTCGATGTCGATGCGGATGATCGATTGCAGGCCATTGTCGAAAAGCCGGATCCGGCCGATGCGCCGTCTACATTAGCCGTCGTAGGGCGCTACCTCCTTACGCCAAAAATATTTGATTTGCTCGAAACAACGGGGCGGGGAGCCGGCGGCGAAATTCAACTGACCGATGCAATTTCTGATCTGCTCGAGCATGAACCGGTACACGCCTACCGATTTCAGGGTACCCGGTATGATTGCGGCAGCAAGCTTGGGTATGTCAAAGCGACAATTGATGCAGCCAGGGCTGATCCTGAAATTGTTTCTGCATTGCAGGGCGAATCACTGCTCTGAGCCGGTCAAGGCTATGATTAGTCGAAAAAAGTTGTTTTTGGCCTGATTCTGTCGGGTGGATGTTGATTTGCACTGAAATCTGACCCGGGATTTGCATCGAAAAATCACCCACCAGAATGATCAGAAACTCAGCGGATGCCGCCATCCCATGGCAAGAGGATGGGGCAATCATCGCTGCAAATAAGCACCGGAATTGGATCAAATTTCAGTGCAAATCAACAGCCGCCTGTTTATCCGCATCATCGATAACCTGCAGGCCCAGGGTGGTATTGACTGGAATGACAACACGACCCGCTGGTTCATCGGATTGCGCTACAACTTCCCGAACGTCACGATCTTCGACTAGACACTCAGCAGAATACAGGCGCCGGCTTATCGCTATATGCGATGGGCCGGCGTTTTTTATGGCAAAAAATAAATCCCGAATCCTTCCATGGAAAGAGTGCAATGGAATATTGCCAGTGGCCAATAATCGAAGTTTGGGTTTTTTTAAAATGCAGAAACAAGGAAGCCGCCCAGTCCCAATAAGAATATATGGTGATATTCAGTTTGCGTCATCGAGAGAGGGCGGCCGAGGACAGCATACACCAATTTCCCGATTAGAATCCAATTTTGGATATTATGTAAAAAGCAATCTTTAAAATAAAGGAGTTAGCTGGCTTACCTCAGAAACTAAATTAACTTATGGGAAAAGAATTGCGCAGTTTCAAGGCCTATAGCGCAAACAATTACTGCGAATCATCCGGATCTGAATGCCCCGCTAATTAAACCTGACAATCATCAGGCAAGAAAAAAGCGAGTAACCCACAATGAGGTCACTCGCTCTTTTGAAAGAATTTGGCTCCCCGACCCGGACTCGAACCAGGGACCAATTGATTAACAGTCAATCGCTCTACCAACTGAGCTATCGGGGAGTAGTAATGCCCTTGGGGCGCCGGAATTCTCCCGAATGCTCCGGGGCAAGTCAAGGCATCGGACCCATGATTTAGTGTTAACTCAACACCCGCGCAATGCGCCCGATTGCCTCCTTGAGTGTGTCCAGATCGGTCGCGAACGACAACCGGATGTAGCCCGGCGCACCGAAGGCGCCACCCGGCACGAGTGCCACCTCGGCCTCATTGAGCAACAGTTCCGATAGCGCCGTGTCGTCGGCCAGACCCTTGGCCTCGATGGCGCCAGCAACGTTTGGGAAGGCGTAGAATGTCCCGGCGCCGGGCGCACAGGTGACGCCGGTGATGTCGTTCAGGGCGGCGATGACATAGTCATGGCGCTGTTTGAATGCCGTTGTCATTTCTGCAATGCAGCTTTGGTCGCCGTTCAGTGCCGCAACACTTGCCGCCTGGGCGATCGAGCACGCGTTCGACGTACTCTGGCCCTGGATCTTTTTCATCGCCTTAATGATTGTTTGCGGTCCACCGCAATAGCCGATACGCCAGCCGGTCATCGCGTAGCATTTGGATACGCCATTGATGGTGACTGTTCGGTCATATAACCCGGGGCAGGCATCGGCGAGGCTCGTAAACGGATCGTCGGCCCAGTAAATATGCTCGTACATGTCGTCGGTCGCGATAATAATGCCCGGATGGTCGAGCAATACTTCGCCGAGTGCCGCCAGTTCGGCGCGCGAGTAGGCGGCGCCGGTCGGGTTTGACGGACTGTTCAGGAACATGAGTTTCGTACGTTCGGTAATCGCGGCGGCCAGGGCGCGCGGCGTGATCTTGAAACCGTCATCGATGCCGGCCGATACGATGACCGGCTCACCATCGGCGAGCTTGACCATTTCCGGGTATGAGACCCAGTAAGGCGCCGGAATGATCGCCTCGTCACCGGGACTCAGCACGGCGGAACAGACGTTGTAACAGGTCTGCTTGGCGCCGCTCGAGACGAGCACCTGGTCCGGTGCGTACTCCAGCGAATTATCGCGTCGGAATTTATCGATGATGGCAGCCTTGAGTTCCGCTGTGCCGTCGACGGCCGTGTATTTTGTCTGCCCGTTCTCAATGGCCTGGATTGCCGCGGCCTTGATGTGCTCTGGCGTATCGAAATCCGGCTCACCGGCGCCCAGACCGATGACGTCACGGCCCTGGGCACGCAACTCGGCGGCCAGTGCGGTGACGGCCAATGTCGGTGACGGCTTGACTCGCTGGACGCGTTGCGAAACTGATAAACTCACTGATTGATCCTCTTAAAAATTGCCGGTAATTCCGGGGACAGTCTACTTAATTATTTCGAATTCCGAGGAATTCGAAATAATTAAGTAGACTGTCCCCGGAATTGTCGGCAGCAGATTTTAAGGGATTCAGGGCCTGCAACCAACTTCTGGCGCACAATTCATGGATCGATTTCAACTCGTCGCCGATTTCGAGCCGGCCGGGGACCAGCCGGCGGCCATTGTGGCTCTTGTTGACGGGCTGCAAAGCGGTCTTGCGCGGCAAACACTGCTTGGTGTGACCGGTTCGGGCAAGACGTTCACGATGGCGCACGTGATTCAGACGGTGCAGCGTCCAACAATGATTCTTGCCCCGAACAAGACGCTGGCTGCGCAGTTATACGGTGAGATGCGCGAGTTTTTCCCCCACAACCGTGTCGAGTACTTTGTTTCGTACTACGATTATTATCAACCTGAGGCCTACGTGCCCGCATCCGATACGTTTATCGACAAGGATGCGTCCGTCAACGAGCACATAGAACAGATGCGCCTGTCGGCAACGAAGGCATTGATGGAGCGTGACGATGCGATCATCGTCGCAACGGTTTCATGCATCTACGGGCTTGGCGATCCGGAAGCTTATTTCAGCATGGTGCTGCACATCTCGCGCGGGGACCGGATCGACCAGCGCGAGATTTTACGCAAACTCGCCGAACTGCAGTACACGCGAAATGAGATTGAACTGGCGAACGGCACATATCGCGTACGCGGCGAGATTATCGATATCTTTCCGGCGGAATCGGAGCGTGAGGCACTGCGCATCGAACTCTTCGACGATGAAATAGAGAAGCTATCGTGGTTCGATCCGCTGACCGGCGTCGTATCACGCCAGGTGCCGAGAGCGACAGTTTTCCCGAAATCTCATTACGTGACACCTCGCGAGGTTATGCTGAAAGCCGTCGATGAAATCAAGGTCGACCTGAAAGAACGCCTTGTCGTACTGCGTGAAGGGGGTAAATTACTCGAAGCGCAGCGTCTCGAACAGCGAACGATGTTCGATCTGGAAATGATCGGCGAACTCGGTTACTGCACCGGCATTGAGAACTACAGTCGTTACCTGTCCGGGCGTAATCCGGGTGAGCCACCGCCGTGCCTGTTCGATTACGTGCCGGATAATGCGTTACTGATTATTGATGAAGGTCACGTGACGATTCCTCAGCTCGGGGCGATGTACAAGGGCGACCGTTCGCGCAAGGAAACGCTAGTGGAGTACGGGTTTCGGTTGCCGTCTGCACTCGATAACCGGCCGTTGCGCTTTGATGAATTCGAGGCGATTTCTCCGCAAACTATATTCGTCTCGGCGACACCACGTGACTATGAAAGAGAACATTCCGACGCGATCGTCGAGCAGGTCGTGCGCCCGACCGGCCTGCTCGATCCCGTCATCGATATCCGCCCGGCCGGGACTCAGGTCGACGATGTATTGTCCGAGATCAATTTGCGCGCTGCGCGGGGCGAGCGCGTCCTGATCACGACCCTGACCAAGCGCATGTCCGAGGACCTGACGGATTACCTGCGCGAACACGGTGTGCGTGTGCGTTACCTGCATTCGGACATCGACACGGTCGAACGCGTTGAAATCATCCGTGACCTGCGGCTTGGAGAGTTCGATGTGCTGGTCGGCATCAACCTGTTGCGCGAAGGTCTCGACTTGCCCGAGGTCTCGCTCGTCGCGATATTCGATGCCGACAAGGAGGGATTCCTGCGCTCCGAGGGTTCGTTGATCCAGACTGTCGGCCGGGCCGCTCGCAACATCAATGGTACTGCGATCATGTATGCCGATCGCATGACCGGCTCGATGGAGCGTGCGATCGCCGAGACCGATCGGCGCCGGCAAAAACAGATTGCATCGAATGAAGAACACGGTATAACGCCGCAGACAATCCGCAAGCAAGTACGCGATGTGATGGAGGGGGCGCGCAGTGCCGGGCACGGCCGTGGACGCCTGCGGCGAGTTGCAGAGCCGAGGACGGAATATGCGGATTTGACGCCGCAGCAGGCGCTTAAACAGATCGCAGTGCTGGAGAAGCAGATGTATCAGCATGCGCGCGACCTGGAATTTGAGCAGGCAGCGCAGATTCGTGACGAGATCGATGCCCTGCATCGCGACGGCCTGGGACTGGCGGATGCCAGTGCCGATTAAGTCATCTTGCGATCGGCCGGCCGGTTGGGTATCGTACCGGCCCCCGCGCCGGATTCGTTCGGTCGCGGGGCTAAAGGCGCGTAGCTCAGCTGGTTAGAGCGCCTCGGTGACATCGAGGAGGTCGTTGGTTCAACTCCAATCGCGCCTACCAGGCAAAAGAAAGAGCCGGCCATTGGCCGGCTCTTTCTGTTTCGGCTCACCGCGGGTCGCTGACCGTCGCCCGCCTCTGGTAGAATCTGCCGCCGGCGAGCCGTGAGGGCCGCCATTTTTCTGCATATACGGGAAGTCCAGATGCCTGTTATTACGCTGCCCGACGGTAGTCAGCGACAATTCGACCAAGCGGTCTCCATCGCTGACATTGCTGCTGATATCGGCCCTGGCCTGGCCAAGGCCGCGCTGGCCGGGCGTGTCGACGGGCAACTCGTTGATACGGCACATGTCATCGATGCCGATGCCGGCGTTGCAATCGTTACCAGCAAGGATGCAGATGGCCTCGAAATTATTCGCCATTCGACGGCCCACCTTCTGGCGCAGGCCGTTCAGCAATTGTTCCCGCAGGCTCAGGTCACCATCGGCCCGGTCATCGAAAACGGATTCTTTTATGACTTTGCCTTTGAACGTGCATTTACACCCGAAGATCTTGTCGCCATGGAGAAGAAAATGCAGGAACTGGTCGGTGCTGATCTGCCGGTGCAACGTGAAGTCATGCAGCGCGACGAGGCTGTCGAATATTTCAAGGGGCTCGGCGAACACTACAAGGCGGAGATCATTGCGGACATTCCGTCCGATGAATCGATCAGCCTGTACCGGCAGGGCGACTGGATCGATCTGTGCCGCGGACCGCACGTACCGAGCACCCGGTTTCTCAAAGCATTCAAACTGACGAAAGTGGCCGGTGCCTACTGGCGCGGCGATTCGAACAACGAGATGTTGCAGCGAATCTATGGTACGGCATGGCCGGACAAGAAGGCGCTGAAGCAATACCTGGTCCGGCTCGAGGAAGCCGAACGGCGCGATCATCGGCGCATCGGCAAGGATCTGGACCTGTTCAGCCTGCAGGAGGACGCCGGTGGCGGCCTCGTATTCTGGCACCCGAGAGGCTCTCGGATCAGGCGCGTCATGGAAGATTTCTGGCGCGATCAACACGTTGCGGCCGGCTACGAATTGCTGTTCACACCGCATATCGCGCTGCAGAGTCTGTGGGATACATCAGGACATACGGACTTCTACCGCGAAGGCATGTATCGGCCTATGGAAGAGGACAGTCAGCTCTATCAGCTCAAGCCGATGAACTGTCCGTTCCATGTCCTGGTATACAAGAATGCACTGCGCTCGCATCGTGACCTGCCGATGCGCTGGGCTGAATTGGGCACTGTCTATCGTCATGAGATGTCCGGAGCGTTACATGGCCTGATGCGGGTTCGCGGGTTTACACAGGACGATGCGCACATTTTCTGTCGCGAGGAACAGATCGCCGACGAAATCGTCGCCATCCTGGATCTGACGCTTGGTATGCTCAATGCGTTCGGCTTCGAGAAATTTACGATCGACCTGTCGACACGGCCGGAAAAAGCCGTCGGCTCCAAAGAGATCTGGGACAAGGCCACGGCTGCGTTACGCGCGGCGCTGGAGACGAAAGAGATCGAATATTCGGTCGATGAGGGCGGTGGTGCCTTCTACGGTCCGAAAATTGACGTCAAGATCCGCGATGCGATCGGGCGCGAGTGGCAATGTTCGACCATTCAACTCGACTTTAACCTGCCAGAGCGCTTCGATATGGAATATGTTGCCGAGGACGGCGCACGGCATCGGCCGATCATGATTCACCGGGCATTGCTCGGTTCTCTGGAGCGTTTCTTCGGCATCCTGATCGAACATTTCGAGGGCAAATTCCCCGCGTGGCTGGCCCCGGTGCAGGCCGTAATTCTGAATATTACGGATCGGCAGGACGATTATGCGCAGGAAATTGAGGAAACCCTGAAAAATCAGGGATTTCGCGTGGAATCGGACTTGAGAAACGAAAAAATCGGCTTTAAAATCCGCCAGCACACTTTACAACGGGTGCCGTATCTCCTGGTCGTTGGCGATCGGGAGGCGGAATCAAATACCGTGGCCGTGCGCACGCGAGGTGGTGAAGACCTGGGCAGCCTGTCGATTGACGAGTTTGTCCGGTGTTTGAATGCCGATGTCGCGGGCCGCGGTCATACTACTTTGGAGGATTGACGAATCGCTAAAAAGCGGATTAGACGAAATCAGGAAATCGAAGCCACTCAGATTAGAGTGATTGATTCTGAGGGTGAACAGGCCGGCGTGATGGATCGCGACAGCGCGATCGAGATGGCCAAGCAAAAAGATCTTGATCTGGTTGAGGTTGCGCCGATGGCGGACCCGCCAGTTTGCCGAATCATGGATTTTGGCAAATACCTGTTTGAGCAGAAAAAGAAGTCTCAGGCCAGCAAAGTCAAACAACGACAGACTCAGTTGAAAGAGGTCAAGTTTCGTCCGGGAACCGAGATTGGCGACTACAACGTCAAGATGAGGAATCTGGTTAAGTTTCTCGAGCAGGGCGACAAGACCAAGGTCACACTAAGGTTTCGTGGCCGGGAAATGGCGCATCAGGAGCTGGGTATGCAACTGCTGAAGCGCGTCGAGGCCGACCTCGAGGAACTCGGAACTGTAGAGCAGTTTCCGAAAATGGAAGGTCGTCAGCTGACCATGGTGCTGGCGCCGAAAAAACATTGAATTCAGTCGCGGTGACTATTTTTTCAGATCACCGGGGCGAATAAAAAAGTGAGTTGGAGGAATGGTTCCTCCCAACCCGCCTGCTTCGGCCGAAGATTGGCTTCGGTTCGGGTCAGGCTACAAATGGAGCATTAAATGCCGAAGTTAAAAACCAACCGCGGTGCCGCGAAGCGTTTTCGTGTCACTGGAAAGGGCAAGTTTAAACGTGCCCAGTCCCACCGTCGTCATATCCTGACCAAGAAAACCTCGAAGCGGAAACGTCATCTCCGTGCGGACGCGCATATCTGCGACGCCGACATGGCTGCAGTCAAGAAGCTTCTGCCGTACGCCTGATTCGATTCAGCAGCGGTATTTACGTTTAAAAATTCCAGGAGAGAGATATGGCCAGGGTTAAAAGAGGCGTCGTCGCGAAGGCGCGCCACAAGAAAGTCCTTAACAAGGCAAAAGGTTATTACGGTGCGCGGAGCAAAGTTTATCGCGTTGCCAAGCAGGCGGTCATCAAGGCCGGGCAATATGCATACCGGGACCGGCGTGCTCGCAAGCGTGAATTTCGTGCGCTGTGGATCACGCGGATCAATGCAGCGGCGCGTACCAACGGATTGTCTTACAGCCGTTTCATGAACGGACTGTCCAAGGCTGGCGTCGAGGTTGACCGTAAAATGCTGGCCGATTTGGCCGTGCATGATGCAGCCGCATTCACTGCGCTTGCCGAGCAGGCAAAAGCAGAACTTGCCAAGACCCAGTAGCCCGCGACCGGGTACTGTACCGGACCATGAATCCCGTTTGGGATCCTGATCGCTGAAGCGAATTGAATCGATGCTCGATGTTGAAGAACTGATCGGCCGTGCCTGCACCGAAATCGATGCATGTCGGGATTTGCCGGGACTTGACGATATCAGGGTCCGGTTTCTCGGTAAGAAAGGCGAACTGACGACGCAGCTCAAGCAGCTTGGTTCGTTGTCGGCCGCTGAGCGTCCGGCGGCCGGGCAGGCAATCAACCAGGCCAAACAAACGGTACAGACTGCTTTGCAGGCGCGCCGTGACGTGCTCGATGGAGAAAAACTGGCTCAGGAACTGGCAGCCGGCGCCGTCGATGTGACGCTGGCCGGTCGGGGACAGGGTGTCGGTGGCCTGCATCCGGTGACGCGCACCCAGGAGCGCATCGAGGGGATTTTTCGTGCAGCCGGCTTCAGTGTTCGCACCGGGCCTGAGATCGAAGACGAAGAACACAATTTTACGGCACTGAATATTCCGGAAAATCATCCCGCTCGTGCAATGCACGACACGTTCTATTTCTCGACCGGCAAGTTGTTGCGCACGCATACGTCGCCGGTACAGATTCGCGAGATGATGAATCACGGCGCACCAATCAGGCTGATTGCACCGGGCCGTGTCTATCGCTGCGATTCGGATCAGACGCATACGCCGATGTTTCACCAGGTCGAGGGATTGGTTGTCGATCGTGGTGTCAGTTTTGCGCATCTCAAGGCCGTGCTGCACGAGTTCGTCGAGCGTTTCTTCGAGCGCGAAGCAGAACTCCGTTTTCGGCCGTCCTATTTTCCGTTCACCGAACCGTCTGCCGAGGTCGATGTGCTGTCCGAATCGGGCCGCTGGCTCGAGATTCTCGGCTGCGGCATGGTGCATCCGAATGTATTGAGCAATGTCGGTATCGACCCGGAAGAATTTACCGGTTACGCATTTGGTGTCGGTGTCGAGCGCCTGGCGATGCTTCGCTACGGCGTCGACGATTTGCGCCTGTTCTTCGATAATGATCTGCAGTTCCTGCAGCAGTTCAGGTAGGCGGGCCAGGCGATGAAAATCAGCGAAACATGGCTCCGCGAATGGGTTGATCCGGACCTAGATTCGGCCGCATTGGCGCACCGGCTGACGATGCTCGGACTCGAGGTCGACAGCGTGGCGCCGGTTGCCCCGCCGCTCGACAGCGTTGTCGTAGGCAAGGTTCTCGACGTCGTCCAACATCCCAATGCCGACCGCTTGTCTGTATGTAGCGTCGATGTCGGACAGGCCGAGTCACTGTCGATTGTTTGTGGAGCACCCAATGTGTGTGCCGGAGAATATTATCCGGCAGCATTGATCGGCGCCGTGTTGCCAGGTGGCCTGAAAATTAAGCGCAGCAAGCTGCGCGGTGAAGTATCCGAAGGGATGCTGTGCTCGGGTGTCGAACTGGGTATTGCCGAAACTGCAGAAGGCATTCTGCCGCTCGGTGATGTGGCAGCGCCCGGCACGCCGATTACCAGCGCATTGAATCTGGAAGACCGTGTCATCGATATCGATCTGACACCGAATCGGGCCGATTGTTTTAGTGTGCTCGGCATTGCACGGGATGTTGCCGCGAGTGAGCGAATTGCGTTCACGGAGCCGGAAGTTCCTGTGGTCATGCCCGTAAGCGATGCAGCGTTCCCGGTCGAGTTACGCCCGGCAACAGGCTGTGCGCGTTTCTGTGGGCGTGTGATCGACGGCATCGACCCGCAGGCCGAGACACCAATGTGGTTGCGCGAGCGCCTCCGGCGTAGCGGGATACGCGCAATCTCGCCGGTCGTCGACGTGACAAATTATGTCCTGCTCGAACTGGGGCAACCGATGCATGGCTACGATCTGGGCAAATTGTCCGGAGGGATTGTGGCACGCCGTGCCGAGGCCGGGGAGATGCTGGTCACGCTCGACGGGCAGGAGACGGCACTCGATCCGGATGTCCTCGTCATCGCCGATGCCAATGGCCCCGTATCGATTGCCGGAATTATGGGTGGCGAGAACACGGCCGTCGATGAGCAGACGACCGCGGTCTTTCTCGAATCAGCATTTTTCGATCGTGATGTCATTGCCGGACGCGCGCGGCGATTCGGATTGCATACTGATGCATCGGTACGCTTCGAACGCGGTGTCGATCCGCAGAACCAGGCGCGGGCGATAGAGCGGGCGACCGCCCTGTTGCTGGATATCGCCGGTGGTAAGCCCGGGCCGCTCATCGACGAGAGTCTTGTGGATGAAATACCGGTGCGCGCCCCGGTGGTGCTGCGCCGCCAGCGGCTGGCCGACGTGCTCGGCGTCGACATCGACGCGGCTGAAGTTCGTGAACTGCTCACAGGACTCCAGCTGGAGGTTACGGATATACCGGATGGCTGGTCCGTAGTAGCGCCATCAGCGCGGTTCGATATTGAGATCGAAGCCGACCTGATCGAGGAAGTCGTTCGGCTGTATGGCTATGACCGGATTCCTTCGATCCCCGGTATGATGCCCGCGACATTGGGTTCGGTAACCGAGTCTGCGGTGCCATTGGAGCGTTTGCGGGCGTCGCTGGTGGCACGCGGCTACCAGGAGGCAATCACGTACAGTTTTGTCGATCCGAAACTCGACGCGGCATTTACAGCCGGTACCGAGGGGTTGGCACTCAGTAACCCGATATCGTCCGAATTGTCTGTCATGCGACAATCGCTTTGGCCGGGCCTGATCAGTGCGTTAAAACGCAATCTGAGTCGTCAGCATAATCGCATTCGACTATTCGAGTCAGGTGTCAGGTTTAGGTTGCAAGATAATGAAATAAAAGAAGAAAATGTTATATCAGGAGTTGCATGTGGGGCTGCGTTACCCGAGCAATGGGGTGACCCGTCACGAGCCGCAGATCTGTTTGACATAAAGGCAGATCTGCAAGGATTGTTTTCCCTGGCCGGCACCGCTCAAGAATTTAAATTCGATGCCGCTTTACACTCTTCGTTACGGCCCGGTCGCTCGGCGCAGATAAGCCGGGACGGGGTGAACATCGGCTGGGTTGGTGAATTGCACCCGGCCCTGGTCAAAGGCCTTGATCTGGCGACCGCACCGATCCTGTTTGAATTGGCTCTGAAGCCAATGGTAGCGGTGAAATTGGCTGCTTTTACACCGATTTCAAAGTTCCCGGCCGTACGGCGTGACATTGCGGCGATCATTGCCAATGAGATTCCTGTCCATGACATCGAGCAGGCCGCGCGGGAAGCTGCAGGAGCGACCTGTCGTGATACGGTTGTATTTGATATTTACGTCGGTAAAAACATAGAGACAGGTTCTAAGAGTGTGGCTTTAGGCTTGATTTTACAGGAGACTTCCCGCACCCTTACAGAGACCGACGTGGATGAAATCATGCATGCGGTGATAGATCGCCTGAACCGCGACTTCAACGCCACTATAAGAGAATAAGGAAAGATGGCCCTTACAAAAGCGGATATGGCGGAGTCTTTGTTCAACGAACTTGGTTTGAACAAGAGAGAAGCACGCGAGCTCGTAGATGTGTTGTTTGAAGACCTTCGTGCGGCGCTCGTTAGTGGGGAACAAGTCAAGTTGTCCGGTTTCGGCAATTTTGATTTGCGGGATAAAAATCAACGGCCGGGTCGTAACCCGAAAACGGGTGAAGAAATTCCAATTACTGCACGACGTGTGGTGACGTTTCGACCAGGTCAAAAACTAAAGGCCCGAGTGGAATCCTATGCTGGAACCGGGGAATAACGACGAATTACCTCCCATTCCGGGGAAACGCTATTTCACAATTGGTGAAGTCAGCGATCTCTGTGCTGTAAAGCCTCATGTATTGAGGTATTGGGAACAGGAGTTTCCGCAGCTCAAGCCGGTCAAACGGCGTGGAAACCGACGCTATTACCAGCGTCAGGATGTGATCATCATCCGTCAGATACGCAGCCTGTTGTACGACGACGGGTTTACGATTGGTGGTGCTCGCCAGAAATTGACCGGCGAGGAGTCCAAGACCGACCTGTCGCACAGTCAGCAGGTCATCAAGCAAATGCGCAAGGAACTCGAGGAAGTTCTGAAGCTTTTGAGACGTTAGCCCGCCTCTGGGTTATCGGTTATCATGCGCGACACCGGCATGAGTTGACTCCTAATTGATATTTAGTGCCGGCGGCTGGCTTAACAGCGGCTATTTCACCAGTAACGAATCGGGGCGTGGCGCAGCCTGGTAGCGCACCTGCATGGGGTGCAGGGGGTCGGAGGTTCGAATCCTCTCGCCCCGACCATCGTTACATTTTTAGATCATACCGTCCCGGGTTGATCGGCAGGCGCATCTGAATAGTGGTGAACGTCGCGTTGCGGGAACGGTATGGAGATGCCTTCCTCGTCGAAACGGATCTTGACGGTACGCATTAGATCCCAATACACATCCCAGTAATCGTCGGTCTTGACCCATGGCCGTACGACGAAGTTGACTGATGAGTCCGCCAGTTCGTGCAGGTGAATTTGCGCTTCCGGGTCATCGAGAATTTTTTCGTTGGCCTTGATGATCTCGTGCAGAACCTTTTCGACCTTTGGAATTTCGTCGCTGTAGGAAACACCGAAGACGAGGTCCACGCGGCGCACTCTCTGGCCCGTAATGTTTTTGATGATGCCTTGCCAGATCATATTGTTCGGTACGACGACCGTTTGGTTATCGATGGTCAATATCGTCGTATTGACGAGACTCATAGAACTGACCTTGCCCATTACGCCTCCGGCTTCGATGAAGTCGTTGACGTCAAATGGCCGATAGAACAGGATCATCATGCCCGAGGCAAAGTTCGACAGCGTGTCCTGTAGCGCGAAACCAATAACGAATCCGGCGATACCGAGACCGGCAAGCAGTGGTCCGAGCGAAATACCAATTTGTGACAACGCTATTAATATGCCAATAATGAGTACGGTGTTACCTGCTATCGAGACGACCATATTTTCCAGGAGCTTTGACATCTGGACATGAACCGACGACAGGCCACGTTTTACCAGCTTCTCGACGATATTGGCTATCTTGCGTGCCACGAAAATAATTACGAAGAACAGCAAAAGATTGAAGAGTAGGCCTGACCCATGATCGGCGATGGAATCGATAGTGTTTTGCCATGCTTTAGACAGCAGTTTGCCGATCACGTCGAAATTGAATACGTCCGTCGTAATTTCGCCTGTCGATGCCAGGATTTGTGCCTGATACTCGGCAGTGTCCATGCCCAGTTTGTCCATGCGCCTGGCAATTCGATCCAGCTCGGAGGCCGTAGACTTGAGACGCTTCTGCGCGCCAGTGACGAGAGCCTTGAGTTCGGCATCTTCCGGTGAGACAGCCAGTGAAGCGCTCAGAGCGGTAATGTCGCGTAACGTCATCTCGAGGAAAATCGAAGTATTTATGGCGCGGTCGCTGAGTCCTGTGCGGAGCAGTTTCTCGGATTCGGTTACATCGAGATTGAATCGCCGTGAAACCTCAATGCTGGACGTGAATACTTCGTAGACTCGATCAATGACGTCGAGTCCTGCGAAGACTTTTGTATATGCTGCCGCCTGCTCGGCGGCCGATAAATCCCCTG
Source organism: uncultured Chromatiaceae bacterium (assembly GCA_964629475.1). Classification (GTDB taxonomy): domain Bacteria; phylum Pseudomonadota; class Gammaproteobacteria; order Steroidobacterales; genus SMWD01. The sequence continues at coordinate 48,352 of CAZVQW010000001.1, forward strand.
CCGGCAGTTTGGCCGATTTTCTTGTGCGTTCGATGGTCGTGACAGCGATATCCAACTGACTGACCAGCGCTTCGATGACATCGGCGGTATAGGCTGATACATCGAACCCGTCCTCTTCCCGGGTAACGGTGCCGTTGGCAAATGCCAGGGCATCCTCGAGCAGGCCCAGCCAAGCCAGGTCCAGGCGAATATCCAGAACCTCGAATGCCGGGTTTGACTCATCCAGCACACGTTTTTCAAGATCGGCAATGATTGCCTTTTGCTCCGAAATTGCGTCGCGCAACGCATCCAGTTCGGCAATAAGATCCTCAGTGAGTGGTTTTGGTTCAGCCGGCACCTCCGATGAGGTTTCGGTTGGCGTCTCAACCTCTTGTGCCATAGCCGGGATAGATGCAGCGAATGCCAAAGCACACAGCAAGATCAGGAGACAGCGTTGAAGGCTGCTGAGCAGGCGTTGATTAATATTAATCATCAATTGTTTTTATTATTTGTAGCAGGATCTGACAAGGACAAGCATTATCTTGCCGAAGGCCCGATTCGAGTGCAACCGGGTTAATCCGTTCATCGTAGCCTCGAAGTCTGGCTGGATTCTGATATATTCGGACCACGAGAAGGGGCCGGGTATTTTGCTGCGGTCGTAATGCTGTTTATAGCTCAAACAAGGAAGATGCATGTTTAGGTCTATCAGGGTCCTGCTCTCTGTTTTGGTGTGTTGCTTGGCTTTGTCCGGTTGTCTGTACGTCAACACGACAATACCGCTAGATATCAACCTTAATGAAACTGAACTCGGCGACAAGGTAGGTGAGGCCTCGCAGCATGCCGTTCTATGGCTGGTTGCATGGGGTGATGCCGGTACCAAGGCCGCGGCCGAGAATGCTGGTATTACGCAGGTCAATCATGCGGATCGTCGGACCCAGATCTATTTCTTCGGGGTATATGCAAGATTGACAACGGTTGTTTACGGGGACTGATTCAATGCTTCGGCTCGTCTTGTTGCTCGGTGCCTGTCTGGTACTATCCAGCTGTATCTATGCGCATACGGTTGAGCCGCTGATGACTGATTTCAGAGCGACGCCGACGGGGGATGGAGTCAGCAGCGGTGAGATCAAGAGAGTCACGTTCTATGTCAGCGTCGAATGGGACAAGAACGGCATCGGCTCAATTGCCAAAAAGCATGGAATTGAGGAAATTTACTACGCAGATATCGAGACGACCAGAGTGCTCTGGTATTGGCGGCAGCAGCGCGTTCAAGTCTATGGACGATAGGTCCTTGCGAGACTTTTCGGCCAGTGTGTCAGGATGACACTCCGCCGCTGCATCAGGAATCGAGTAGTTCCAGGACCCCGATCAGGATGACCGCGGCCGCAATCAACATGAGCCAGATCGTTGTCATTGAGATTGGATCCATTTCGAGGAGAAGGGCATTGACCCTATTTGACAGCCCGGCCAGTCGAACTGCTGTGATCGGTTTCACACTCCCTCTTGCTGGCCAGGAGCATTTGGTGGTGACGTTGCAGAAACGGACATAACGTGTCAGGTAAAAAAATGCAAAATGCGTTTTTCATTGGCCTGCTGATCCTGGTATCGGTTGGGTTTCTCTGGTTATTGGCCGGTTTTTTCCAGCCAATATTCTGGGCCGCGATCGTCGGCATTATGTTTCTGCCTGTGCAGCACTATCTTGAGAAGAAACTGGGTGGGCGCGCTACGATCTCGGCTCTTCTCACGGTCGTTCTGATTTTCTTCACAGTCCTGTTGCCTGCCTTGCTGGTTGCGTCGGCGGTTATTAATGAGGCCCTGATGATTTTCGGCATGATCCAGCGTGGTGAGATCGATCCCGGCGCCCTGTTACGCTGGGGTCAGGATCTGTCGCCACAGGTGACCGAGCGGGCGGAAGCCATTGGCATCAATGTTGACGAATGGCCGGAAAAGTTATCTGCGGCGGCACTCAAGGGCAGCCAGTTCCTTGGTCAGCTCGCACTGACGGCAGGGCAGAACGTAGCCAATTTTTTAGTCATGTTTTTCATCATGCTGTACCTGCTGTTTTTTGTCTTGCGTGATGGTGACCGGATGCTTGAGGCAATCATACGGGCGCTGCCGCTGGGCGATGAGAGAGAGCGGGCCCTGTTTGCCAAGTTTGCCGAAGTCTCACGCGCGACGATCAAGGGAACGCTGCTGATCGGACTCGTGCAGGGCTTTCTGGGTGGCATCATGTTCTCGATATTGGGAATTACCGGCGCCGTGTTCTGGGGCAGTGTCATGGTTCTTCTGTCGGTTCTGCCGCTAGTCGGCGCCAGCATCATCTGGATACCGGCGGCGATCTTCCTGGCCGTTAATGGTGCCTGGATCAAGGCCCTGATTCTGACCGTCTTCGGTGTACTCGTGATCGGATTGATCGACAATCTCCTGCGTCCGCTACTGGTCGGGCGCGATACCAAGATGCCGGATTACATTATTCTGCTGTCGACGCTGGGTGGTTTGTCTTTATTCGGTATTTCGGGATTCGTAATCGGGCCGATCATTGCGGCATTGTTCCTGGCGGTCTGGGTCATGTTTGAGGAAGAACACTTAGCCTGAGGTTATTTCTGACGGATTTTGACATCACTCGTAGGAGCGGCATCTTGCCGCGATTCGTTCGACATTAATCGCGGCAATCTCCGAATCCTGCGGATTCTCCGAAATAAATTCCACCTCTGGCCTTCCAGTCGGCGAAGCGCCGCCTGCAAGCCCGGTATCATTTAGATGCCGCTCCTACGATGTGATGTGTTCGACGGTCGTGACCAGGAATTCATCTCCACGCAAAATCCGGTCCTCGATTCCGAGCAGTATGGGTTCTCCGCCGATTCGATAAATATTGATTTTTGCGTTAAAGACGTTGCGCGTCAGACCGTGCTTATCGTTGAGTGCCAGTTTGCGAATCGTGAACGTGCCATCCGGCTGTGCTCGCCCGGTCAGGTAGCACTTGATCGATTCGATTGCGTCTCCGGAAAGTTCCAGCCCATTGAGTTTTGACAGGTTGCGCTGGGCTATTTCGATAAACCGAATTGAATCTATTTCACTCGGTGCTGATTCGCTGATTTCATCGATGATGGTGCTGGCCTGAAATTCCCCGACCAGAATTTGCCCCGGTAGTGCGCGGTCGATCATCCGCGCCAGTTCGATCGTCACATCGCCGACGATATAGCTGTGCATGGTCGGGTTCAGGCCTTCGGCTTGATAGAATTCGTAACAACTACCGATGTGAAAGCCTGCACGCAGCTCGGGGACTGTGCGCCCTGCCGCCTTGCTGCGGGCAATTGCATTGTCGGCGAGTACAAGGTGCATGAAGTGGTAGAGCTGGGTATTCGCCTCGGGCCCGAGATCGCGATTCCAGATATAAAACCCATCGCCTGTGCTGGAGCGGGCAAAATTAATATTGATGCTCATGGTCAGCATTTTGCTGTGTGCAGAATTCAGGGAGTATGACAGGCTGTTGATCTGCGTCATCTGTTCGAACGGACTCAGCAGGCTGAAGCCAACAATATCGAACAATGCAACAGCGCGGTTCGATACATGGCTGACGCTGTATCGCTGCACGAGGCGATTGATAATTTGTTCTTCAACCGCATTACCGATCAGCGGCTGGCGCAATTTGAGTCGCTGTGGTTCGCAACCAAACAGGTTGATGGCATTGGTGAGATGGCGCGCACTGAGTCGACGTGAGCCGGTCAGCATGCGCATGACGAATGCATGCGTATCGTCAGGCAGGCTCGGATGGTCAATGCTGTCGATTGTATAGTCAGCGATTGCATAATGATGGACGACCAGTAACTCGATACCCTCTGCAGACGGACACCAGCCAAGTATGAAATTCTTGCCGAGTGACCACAGTTCATGGAGGTGTCGGTCAAGCTCGATCAGGTTACTGCGCTGACGCAGGTCGAGTTGCTGGTCGAGGCCGACAAATGCTGAAGTAGAGATATTTTCGAGTGATTCGGGTGTCATCAGGGATGTAGTTTCGAGTCTGCTCATCGAATTGGCGGAAAAATGGTGTCAAACACCATTACCCCGATAAACTTCAGGGACGCTGGTGCGCCAATCGCGGCTAAAGCCGCTCCCACAGAGACACCATTCTCCTCAAGACCTGCATAATAGTCATCTGAGTCACTTCAGGACAACAGGTTTTTCAGATATGAAAGCGGATTTAAGCTCGGCACTGTTACAACGTTTTGCATCCATCGTCGGTTCGACGGGGCTCGTGACTGATGCGGTTGCTTTGGAACCGGCCCTGACCGAGTGGCGTGGGTTGTATACGGGCCGTACACCCGCATTGCTGGCGCCGGCGACGACGACTGAGGCGGCCGAGATCCTGGCACTCTGCCAGTCCGAGCGTATCGGCGTGGTGCCGCAGGGCGGTAACACGGGCCTTGTCGGAGGCGCCATTCCGGCGTCGACAGCAGAACGACCGCAGATCCTGTTGTCGACGCGGCGCATGACCGCAATCCGGGAGCTGGATCCGGAGAACTATACGATTACAGTGGAGGCCGGGTGCATCCTCGCGGATGTACAAACGGCTGCCGCTGATGCGGATCGTTTCTTTCCGTTGAGCCTGGCTGCCGAAGGCAGTTGCCAGATCGGCGGCAATATCTCGACGAATGCAGGTGGCACGAATGTTCTGCGCTACGGCAACACACGAGACCTGGTATTGGGGCTCGAAGTTGTCCTGCCAGACGGGCAGATTTTCGATGGGTTGCGTGGGTTGCGAAAGGACAATGCGGGTTATGACCTGAAGCAGTTATTTATCGGTGCGGAGGGCACACTCGGTTTTATTACGGCGGCGACCTGCAAGTTGTTTCCACAACCGCGCAGCATAGCGACCGCCTGGGTTGCGGTTCCGGATCCTGAGGCGGCGATTTGCCTGAATAGCGAAGCGCGCCGATTGCTCGGCGATCAGATGATCGCGCTGGAGTTGATCAATCACGTTGCCATTGAACTGGTGCTGGAGCATATTGCTGATGCTAGGAACCCGCTGAATGAATCAGGTGACTGGGTCATGCTGCTCGAACTCGGCAGCGCCGAGCCGGATACCGCGGCCAATGTCGCGCTCGAAGCTTTCCTGGCCACAGCGGCCGGCAAAGGTCTCATATCGGATGCCGTTATAGCGCAGAACATCTCCCAGCGTGATGACTTGTGGCGACTGCGCCATAGCCTTTCGGAGGCACAAAAAATTGCCGGTGCCGGCATCAAGCACGATATCTCGGTACCGGTCTCAAAGATTGGTGAGTTTCTCAGGTGTGCGAATCAGTATGCAACGGATCGGCTTCCGGGCATCAAGGTTGTCGCATTCGGACACCTGGGTGATGGCAACCTGCATTTCAACCTGAATCAGCCGGACAATTTGGGGCGCGATGAGTTTCTCGAGTTGTGGGAAGAAATCAGCACGGTCGTGCATACCCTGGCGGCTGATCTCGGCGGCAGCTTCAGTGCGGAGCACGGGGTCGGCGTTCTTAAGTCCGGTGAGTTGGCGCGGCTGCGAGGTGGGATTGAACTGACGTTAATGAAGCAGATCAAAAAGGCGCTGGATCCGCATGGCATCATGAATCCCGGCAAGCTGTTCAGAGATTGAGCCCGGGGTAATATCTGCCAATTCGCGTAGTTATGTAAAAAAGTTCGCAACGCTGTTAAACTCACCTATCGTCATCCAAATAAGAATTATTATCTAAAAGGATGCCTGTCGGTGACACGATCTGTGTTTTCTTCCGGTCGCTCCAGCGCGGACTCTCTAGAGCCTGCGCGTGATCACCTATTCACTGCTTTCAGGACGGTGCTATCCGCCTATATCGTCGGCAATACGCAACTGGAGGCCGTACGGCATGAATTGATCAATTGCGTTGCTGCAAGTCACGACCGGGCGGTCTCGATGCTGCATTACTTACGAGCGGCAAATGAATCGGGCCTGGTTCCCGATGCAGCGATGCATGTTCTCGTAACTGATATTCAGGCTGCCGTCGATGCCGGTGATCATGACGAACAGGTTAAATCCCGGGCGGATGCCGGTATCCGGGATCATAGTCAGACTTACGCCCGGACCAATCGAACGGCGGCCCGGCGACGGCGATTACTGGCCGGTCGTTTCGAGGTCCTTGCTCGCGTCGGTCAGGGTGGCATCGGCGATGTTTATCTTGCCCGGGATCTGCGTCGCATGGAGGCTGGTCTGAACGACCCGCGGGTCGCGATCAAGATCATTCAGCGTCGGCACAGCGACTGCCCGGATGCAATTCGTTCTTTGCAGCGCGAAGCCGTTAACGCCCAATGTCTCGTGCACCAGGGCATTAGGCGCGTTTTTGAGCTGGATCGGGACCGGCACCGATTTTTCATCGTCATGGAATGGCTCGACGGGGAAACGCTGGCGGCACGTCTCGATCGGACCAAGGGGCAGCCGATGGCAGCCGATGCATTTCGCTCTATACTGTTACAAACCACTTCGGCATTGTCGTTTGCACATCGCCATGGCATCGTTCACGGTGACATCAAGCCCGGCAACATCTTTATGACCGCACACGGCGATATCAAGTTGCTCGATTTCGGCCATACCGAGGGCATTGTGCCACCCTCCGGATTGCAACCATTCGCGATTACGCGCGGCTATTCGAGTATCGAAGTTTCGCAGGGTGCTCAACCGGAAATTTGCGACGATGTCTATTCGCTGTCCATCATGTTGTATCGCATGCTGGTTGGCCGACGCCCGTTTGGGCATCACAATTCCGTCGAGGCAGAGGCGCTGGGGCTGAAACCCAGGCAGCCGGCAATGTTGAACGTACACCAATGGCAGGTATTGCAGGCGGGCCTTGCCTTGCGTCGCGAGTACCGACTTGCGACCGTGGCTGAGTTGCGCGCTGGGTTGTTATTCTCGCCGGTTGTACCGTCCGATAGACCGCACCTCATCGTAGCGGCATAAATCAAAGAGGGGCATCAGGCCCGAAACCAGTTGACGAAACGCAGGCGGTCGGCAATAGTTCGTGACCGTATTTTTCCCCGTGAGAGAAACTATGTCCACAAATGGGCCAGACAAGAATGGGCGGCGCAAGTATTCGAGCATCGTCGTCGATGGCGATGCGCAGGCTCCGAGTCGCGCCATGCTGCGCGCCGTCGGATTTTCCGATGAAGATTTCAGCAAGAGCCAGGTTGGCATCGCATCGACATGGAGCATGGTGACACCGTGCAATATGCATATCGACAAGCTCGCGGATGCCGCGGCAGAAGGGGTCGATGAGGCCGGCGGCAAGGCTGTGCAGTTCAATACCATTACCGTCTCCGATGGCATATCGATGGGTACGTCGGGCATGCGTTACTCGCTCGTGTCTCGCGAGGTTATCGCCGATTCGATAGAGACCGTGGTTGCCGCCGAGGGGTTTGACGGTTTTGTTGCCATCGGTGGGTGTGACAAGAACATGCCCGGGTGCATGATGGCGATGGCGCGTCTCGACCGGCCCTGTGTGTTCGTTTATGGCGGCACGATCCAGCCGGGTGCCGAGCGCCGCGACATCGTGTCGGTATTCGAAGCCGTCGGTAAAGTTGCCGGCGGGAAGATGTCTGAAGAAGAATTACTCGAAGTCGAGCGCACGGCGATCCCCGGCCCGGGTTCGTGTGGCGGTATGTATACGGCGAACACGATGGCTTCGGCAATCGAGGCAATGGGCATGAGCCTGCCCAATAGTTCGGCGCAAGATGCTATCTCCACGGATAAAATGGACGACTGTCGTCACGCCGGAGTGGCGGTCCTTGAATTGCTGAAGCAGGACATCAAGCCATCCGACATCCTGTCCCGAAAGGCCTTCGAAAATGCGATCACCGTCGTCATTGCGCTGGCCGGATCGACAAATGCCGTTTTGCATTTGCTGGCCATAGCCTACGAGGCGGGCGTTGAACTCAGTCTCGACGATTTCATCCGCATCGGCCGGAAAGTGCCGGTACTGGCGGACGTACGCCCGAGCGGTAAATATGCAATGTCCGAATTGATTGCGATCGGCGGTATTCAGCCGCTGATGAAGCGGCTTCTGGCTAAAGGCTTATTGCACGGCGATTGCCTGACCGTGACGGGTAAAACCATGGCCGAGAATCTGGCTGATGTCGAGGATTATCCTGACGGTCAGCAGATCGTTCGAAACTTCGATAATCCCATTAAGAAAGATAGCCATCTGGTTGTATTATATGGAAATGTTGCTCCAGAAGGAGCCGTGGCCAAGATCACCGGAAAGGAAGGGCTGTGCTTCACTGGCTCGGCCCGGGTCTTTGCTTCCGAGGAGGAATCGCTGCAGGCGATCCTCGATGGCACAGTCGTCGCCGGCGATGTTCTCGTGCTGCGTTACGAAGGCCCCAAGGGTGGCCCGGGCATGCGTGAAATGCTCAGTCCGACGAGTGCAATCATGGGCAAGGGACTCGGCGACCAGGTGGCCCTGATCACTGACGGGCGCTTTTCCGGCGGCAGCCACGGTTTTGTTGTCGGCCATGTGACACCCGAAGCTGCAGTTGGCGGTCCGATTGCGCTCATCGAGGACGGCGACCCGATCACGATCGATGCCGAACGGCGCACGATCGATGTCGATGTCCCGGCCGAAGAACTCGCGCGACGACAGGCGGCATGGCAAGCGCCGAAGAGCGCAGAGACCTCCGGCACGCTGCGCAAATATGCCGTGCTGGTCAGTTCCGCATCCGAAGGCGCCGTCACGACGAAAATCTGATCCACCATGAACACCGATACGAGCACGATTAATCAGGATACCTTTCCTGCACGCGACACGGCCAGTGCCGGGTCGGTGCGCTGGTTGGTGATGAAATTCGGCGGCACGAGCGTGTCGACGGCCGAGCGGTGGCAGGCAATTCGCGATCTGATTCGCGAACGCCAGGCGGCCGGTTATCGGCCGATAGTCGTGCATTCAGCATTCGCGACCGTGTCGAATGGCCTGCAGGCACTCCTCGATGCTGCGGTCGATGGTGATTACCAGCAACAGTTCGATGAGATCATCGATCTTCACATGCAGCTGGCTGCAGATCTGGGCATTGACGGGCAATCATTGCTGGCGCAATTCGTCGGTGATCTTGAGCGTTTGCTGACCGGCATTCGCCTGATTCGGGAAATCAGCCCGCCGGTGTACGTCAAGGTCATGGCGCTTGGCGAACTGATGGCCACGACAATCGGCGCCTCTTACCTGCAGTCACAGGATCTGACGGTCGACTGGACCGATGCGCGCGAAATTTTGCAAAGCGTTGATGTGCCGCAAGAAAATGAGCGCTCACGGTATCTGGCGGCGAGTTGTGCGTTCGACAAGGATCCGGCTATCCAGGGTCGACTGGCAGCAACCGACGGTGTGATCGTGACGCAGGGGTTTATTGCCCGTAACCGGAACGGCGACAGTGTATTGCTTGGTCGCGGTGGATCGGATACCTCTGCGGCGTATCTTGCGGCCAAACTCGATGCCGCCGGTCTCGAGATCTGGACCGATGTTCCCGGCTTGTTCAGTGCGAACCCGCGCATCGTCAGCGGAGCCCGGTTGCTGAAGATGCTCAGTTACGAAGAGGCTCAGGAGATTGCATCGACCGGTGGCTCGATCCTGCACCCGCGTTGTATTCGTCCGGTCCGCACGCATGCGATACCGCTGCGCGTCAGATGTACCTCGCAACCGACGCTGGACGGGACGCTGATCAGCCATGATCCCGGCAGCGATGCGCCGGCGGTCAAGGCCATCTCGGGCCGCGCCGGCATCACGGTCGTGTCGATGGAAACGGTCACCATGTGGCGTGAAGCCGGATTCCTGGCCGAAGCCTTTCGCTGTTTCAGTGATATGGGTCTGTCGATCGATCTTGTCTCCACGGCCGAGAGTAACGTGACCGTGACGCTCGATCTGGGTCAGGAACAGATGGATGACGGCACACTCGTGCGTCTGCGCCAGTCACTCGAGCGACTGTGTCGTGTCGAGATCATCAATAATGCCGAGGTGGTCAGTCTTGTCGGGCAGAAGATTCGTGCGATGCTGCATGAAATCGGTCCGGCACTCCGCGTCTTCGCCGAGCACCGGATTCATCTCGTCAGCCAGGCGGCCAGCGATCTGAACCTGAGTTTCGTCGTCGACGAAGGGGATTCTCACCGACTGATCAAGGAACTGCACGGTAATCTCAAGCTGGCCAGGTCCGATGCCGTATTCGGCCCAACCTGGGCGGAGTTGCGCAGAGATCTGGAGTTGGCTCCGGTATTGGCTGAACCGTGGTGGGTGCAGAAACGACAACGATTACTCGAAATCGGCGCCGAAGCGCCGTCGTCCTATGTCTACGATATTGAATCGGTGCGTGGCGCCTGCGAACGTCTGCGTTCGATGAGCAATATTGACCGGGTCTTTTACGCAATGAAGGCGAATAATCATCCCGAGATCCTGCGCACGGTCGAGGCGACAGGTGTCAACTTTGAATGCGTCTCACCAGGTGAGATCGGTCATGTGCTGGATTTGTTTCCGGATATCGACAGGCAACGCATACTGTTTACTCCGAACTTTGCAGCACGTGAAGAATATATTCAGGCCATGGAACTCGGCGTCTGGGTGACGCTCGATAATTTGCATCCACTCAAGGAATGGGGCGAGATTTTTCGCGGTCATGACATTTTTCTGCGGCTCGATACGGGGCAGGGCAGGGGGCATCACGAACATGTTCGCACCGCAGGTATTCATTCGAAGTTCGGCATCCCGCTGTTCGAGCTCGAGGAAGTGCGTGAATTGGCCTCAGAATATGGCGTGCGTATCGTCGGCCTGCATGCACATACCGGCAGCGGTATCCTGCAGCCCGACAATTGGCGGGATGTTGCTGCGTGCCTGATCGAAGTTGCGGAAGATTTTCCGGACGTGCAGATGATTGATCTTGGTGGTGGGCTCGGTATACCGGAGAAGCCGGGGCAGGACGTGCTGGACATGGCGGCACTGAACGCAAGCGTAGCGGAATTGAAGTCCGCGTATCCGCAATTCGAGTTATGGATGGAACCGGGACGTTATATCGTCGCACAAGCCGGTGTATTGCTGACATCCGTAACGCAGATCAAGGGCAAGGGCGATGTGCAGTACGTCGGTGTCAGTACGGGTATGAACTCGCTGATCCGGCCGGCATTGTATGGCGCGTATCATGAGATCGCCAACCTGACGCGGTTGGAATTGTCGTCCGAGCAGGTCGTTAATGTCGTCGGTCCAATATGCGAATCGGGCGATAAACTCGGTACGGACCGATTGCTGCCGGCGTGCAGTGAAGGCGATGTCTTGCTGGTGGCAAACGCCGGGGCATATGGTTTTGTCATGAGTTCGCGCTACAACCTGCGTGAACCCGCTCGCGAAGTGACGATATAACCGGACGAATCATGAGTGTCTGGATGTTCCGTTCACGGCTGCGCACGCACGCCGTACTTGCGGCCGTTAGTTTTCTGTTCCTGAGTGCGACAACACTAGTCGGAAATCCTGGTTTCGCTACAGCCGTCGATCGTGTCAGTCTCGTATCGGCTTATATGTTCCTGCTGTTGCTCTGCATTGTTTTGCTGATCGGCCCGTTGCGAGCCATGCGTACCGGGCGCGTGACGGTCAACCATATATTGCGACGCGACCTCGCGATCTGGTGCGCACTCCTCGGTCTCGTGCACCTGTTAGCCGGAGCAATGCAATCGATGACACCCGTCTACCTGAGTGAATTCGTTACCCATGCCAGCAACCAGCCATCAGTTGCGATGCGAGAGTTTTTCTTTCTCTGGTCAACTATTGCCGGAATTGTCATCGGAGCACTGCTTATTGTCTTGCTGACGCTATCGAACAACTGGTCCATGGCATGGATCGGCAAACGGTGGTGGAAGCGCCTGCATAGCATGAGTTACATCGTGTTTGTACTGACACTCGTGCATGGTCTGGGTTTTCAGGTCCTTGAGTCACGTTCATGGCCAGGCTATGCGATGGTCGGTATTGCGGCATTTGTTATCTGTATTGCTCAATTCCGGGGTATCCGCGCCATTCGTCATTGATTGATTTATTATTGTTAAATCAATTACTAAAGGAATGATCATCAGGTAAAATCGGGTTTATATTTGTGTAGCTGGGCTCAGCTGCACGCACAATTTATAACTAATAAGAATGATACGTATGGGACCGATTGATCCGTCAGACGTGGCCAGCCCGAGGCAATTAAGTCAGCGACATAACGAGACAGCAAATGATCTGGTCCTCGGGCAACTGACCGGTAATAAAGGCCCGGCACCCGGGCTACTCAAGGATCGGCGTACAGTTCGGAACCGGCGCCGCGAGAAATCGATTCACGCCTTCTTGTATGGCAATTTCCGTCCTCGCAGGCGCAACAGTCGTCGTAAAGCCGATGAACACCAGTATATCTTCGACTGGCATGAACCCCATTTGTTGTACACCGCGCTGGCTATCGTGCTGTTGAGCTGTACCGATGCATTGTTTACGTTAAACCTGCTGAATATCGGGGCCGTTGAGGCCAACGCGGTGATGAACACTGCGCTCGAGGTCGGTGTCGAGCAGTTCCTGGGGATCAAGATCAGCATGACCATTATTTCAGTGCTGGCGCTCGTTTTCTCGGCGCGCCGTCAGTTTATGGGTCGGTTTCAGGTTATTCGAATCTTGCAGGTGATCTGTGTCGGCTACGTTGCTCTGATCGCTTATGAGATTTTCCTGGTTGGCCAGATCCTTGGTCAGGATCTGGTTACGCTGGCTTCGACAATCCTGCAAATCTGAAGCCTGATTCCCGCAAATTTCGCTCACCCTGTCGTGCCGGTTCATTGGCTCGAAAGGTACGTAATCATCAACGTTTCAGTTTTATCCGGCCTCGGATACACTAACCGGCCTTGAATCGCCATCCTGCGATGGCAATTGCCCCCCACACAAACTAATCGGTACATGAGCCAGTCACTTCAGCAGCGCTACGCATGGTCGCCCCTGTTCGGCAGTAATGCGAACTATGTCGAGGAAATGTACGAGTCGTATGTTGCCGATCCGTCCTCAGTGTCCGATAACTGGCAGCAGTTTTTCTCGACCCTGGCCGACTCGGCTCTGACTGATTCAGCCCTGGCCGAAACTTCGCTGCACGAAGATGTTCGCACGCACCGTCACGTCCGTCAGATTCTCACCGAGCGACCCGTCACCAGTGCTGGCGGCGGGAGTGTTTCCGGGACCAGCCAATCGACCGCGGCCGGTGAGAAGCAAGCCTCGGTATCGCGCCTGATCCAGATATACGGTTTGCGTGGTCACCAGATCGCGAACCTCGATCCGTTGCAACTCAACGTTCGGCGCACGCCGGCCGTGTTCAATCTCAATTACCTCGGTTTGTCCGAAGCCGACATGGACAGTGAGTTCTATACCGGCGGGCTGGCCGGGAGCGGGCATAGCAAGATGCGCTTGCACGAGATCATCGAAGTCCTCAAAAAGATCTATTGCGGCCGGGTAGGGGCCGATTTTGCGCACGTATCACGCGGTCGTGAACGACTATGGATCAGGGAGCGCATGGAGCGGGGTATGCTGAGGAACCCGCTGACGACCGACGATCGCAAGACAATACTCGCTCGCCTGACGGCAGCCGAGGGTATCGAACGCTACCTGCACACGAAATATGTCGGTCAGAAACGTTTTTCGCTCGAGGGCGGCGACAGCCTGATACCGATGCTCGACGACTTGATTCAGACCGGCGGTGTCGCCGGACTGCAGGAAATTGTCATCGGCATGGCGCATCGCGGACGTATTAACGTCCTGGTTAATGTGCTTGGCAAGTCGCCCGAAGATCTGTTTTCGGAGTTCGAGGGCAATTACGATCCGGATGAATTGACCGGCTCCGGTGACGTTAAATATCACATGGGCTTTTCCTCTGATATTCGCACGCCGGGCGGGCAGGTCCACATCACGCTGGCGTTTAATCCATCACATCTGGAGATCGTTAACCCGGTTGTCGAAGGCTCGGTTAGGGCGAGACAGGAACGGCGTGCCGACGATTCCGGCGAAGAGATTCTGCCGGTATTGATTCACGGTGATGCGGCATTCGCGGGGCAGGGCGTTGTCACCGAAACCTTCCAGATGTCGCAGGCGCGCAGCTTCAGTACCGGTGGCACCGTACACATTATTATCAATAATCAGATCGGTTTTACGACGAGCAATCCGGTCGATGCGCGCTCGACGCCCTATTGCAGTGACGTCGCAAAGATGATCGAGGCACCGATTTTTCACGTCAATGGCGATGACGCGGAAGCTGCTGTCTTTGTGATGCGCACTGCGCTGGATTATCGTCAGACATACCGCAAGGATGTCGTCATCGATCTCGTTTGTTATCGGCGTCACGGCCACAATGAAGCGGATGAGCCGGCGACGACACAGCCACGCATGTATCGCGCGATCAAGAAACACCCGACGGTCCGCCAGATCTACAGCAGCCGGCTGGTCGAAAGCGGCGTTATCGAAGCGACCGAACCCGAGCAGATGATGGACGATTACCGTGCCCGGCTCGACGAGGGGCACCCGGTGCGCCTGGCGTCACTCGGCATGGTCGGTAACGAATTTACGGTCGACTGGACGAAACATCTCGATGAGGACTGGGCGAAGTTTGTTGATACGTCGATCTCGCACTCCGAATATGACGAACTCGGCTCTGCAATTACGCGTGTACCGCACGGATTCACGTTGCATCCACGGGTCGCCCGGATTCTGACGGATCGCGAAAAGATGCTGGCCGGTGAGGCTTTAATCGACTGGGGTTTCGCCGAGTTGCTGGCATATGGCAGTCTGCTGAAGCAAGGTTTCAAGGTTCGTCTGACCGGTCAGGACAGTCGTCGCGGCACATTCTTCCATCGTCATGCCGCGATCTACGATCAGAACACCGGGCGTTCGCACGTATCGCTGGACGATATCGATAATCGCCGCGGTGCGCTGACTGTGACCGATTCCTTGTTGTCCGAAGAAGCTGTGCTGGGTTTCGAGTACGGATTCTCGACGACGGATCCGGAATGCCTGGTGATCTGGGAGGGGCAGTTCGGCGATTTCTGTAACGGTGCCCAAGTGGTTATCGACCAGTTCATCTCGTCGGGCGAGACCAAGTGGGGGCGTGCCAGCGGCATAGTCCTGTACCTGCCGCATGGTTATGAAGGCCAGGGTCCGGAACATTCATCTGCGCGACTCGAACGCTTCCTGCAATTGTGCGCCGAACTGAAGATGCAGGTCTGCGTACCGTCGACGGCCGCGCAGATGTTTCACCTGATTCGCCGGCAAATGTTACGGAGCATGCGTAAGCCGCTGATCGTCATGACACCAAAAAGCCTGTTGCGCCATCGTCTTGCAAGTTCGCCGCGGGAAGAAATTCTGAACGGCCAGTTCCAGCTGATCATCCCCGAAGTTGATGACATCGAGCGGGCGTCGGTTACGCGCATTGTGTTTTGCAGCGGCAAAGTCTATTACGATTTGCTCGAGGCGCGTCGCGCCCAGGGTCTCGATCATGTTGTGATCGTGCGAATCGAGCAGTTGTATCCGTTTCCGATTCCTGAATTTGCTGACTTGCTCGGCCAATACCCGCAGGCGAGTGAAATTGTCTGGTGCCAGGAAGAGCCGCAGAATCAGGGGGCATGGCATCAGATCCGGCATCGATTGATTGAACCACTCGGCAATCAGCACAAATTACTTTACGCAGGCCGGGCCAGGGCGGCGGCGCCGGCGGCCGGCATTTTCCGGCTTCACATCCAACAGCAGCAGGCACTGGTCGAGTCCGCGCTCGGTACCAGCCAGCAAGAGCGGTAATAGAGGAAAATTCAAGCATGACGATCGAAGTGAAGGTACCGCAGTTACCTGAGTCAGTTACCGATGCGACCCTGGTGGCCTGGCATAAGACATCCGGTCAGACGGTTCAGCGCGATGAGAACCTGGTTGATCTGGAAACTGATAAAGTTGTGCTCGAAGTGCCGGCTCCGGTCAGCGGCGTGCTCAGGGAGATCAAGGCTGAAAACGGTGCTACGGTGACGAGCGGACAGCTGTTGGCGATTCTCGAGCCGGGTGAGGCAACTGAGTCTGCCGTTGATGAATCCAAAGCAGCCACCCCGGCTGCAGCTGTGATGACCGCAGTCACCACCGAATCGACTGATGCGAATGCCGCAAAGCTGAGCCCGGCCGTACGCCGGCTGCTCGAAGAACACGATATCGATGCGGCACATGTTAAGGGTACGGGCCGGGGCGGCCGGATCCTCAAATCCGATATCCAGAGTTTTATCGAGCATCGCCCGCACCCCGAAGCGGTCTCCTCCGAAATGCCGCTGACGCCGGAACTCACGGTACCGGCATCCGATCAGCGCAGCGATCATCGCGTACCGATGACACGATTGCGTGCCCGTATCGCCGAACGCATGGTCGAGGCGCAGCAGAATGCCGCGATGTTATCGACATTCAATGAAATTGATCTGACTGAAGTCATGGCCTTACGCAGTCGTTACAAGGAAGCCTTCGAGAAGAAGCATGGAGCCAGGCTTGGTCTGATGTCATTTTTCATCAGTGCGACGATTGAGGCACTGCGTCGTTTCCCGGTCCTGAATGCATCGATTGAGGACAACGATATTGTGTATCACGACTACTTCGATATCGGTATCGCCGTATCGAGTGAGCGCGGCCTGATCGTGCCGGTCATACGTAATGCGGACCGGCTCAGCTTTGCCGAAGTTGAGAAGACGATTCGTGAATACGGTGCCAAGGCGCGCGAAGGCACGATTTCGATGGATGAACTGACCGGCGGTACATTCACGATCACCAACGGTGGCGTGTTTGGTTCCATGCTGTCAACGCCGATTCTGAATCCGCCACAAAGCGGCATCCTCGGCATGCATACAATTCAGCAGCGACCGCAGGTCGTCGATGGCGACATCGTGGCCCGGCCCATGATGTACGTGGCGTTAACCTATGACCATCGGATTATTGACGGCAGCGATGCCGTTCAGTTCCTGGTGACGATTAAACAAACTCTCGAAGACCCGGGCCGTTTGCTGCTGCAGGTCTGAGTGCTGAGAGAGCCATAGTAAAGAGCTAAAGTAATGAGCAAGAAGTTTGATGTCGTCGTAATCGGCGCGGGTCCGGCCGGTTACGTTGCCGCAATTCGCGCGGCTCAACATGGTCTTTCTGTCGCCTGTATCGATGCGTGGATCACGCCGGACAGCAAGCCGGTATTTGGAGGAACCTGTCTGAACGCCGGTTGTATCCCGTCAAAGGCGTTACTGGAGTCTTCCGAGTTGTACCATCGTGCCGGCGCAGAATTCACCGGTCATGGCATCAAAATAGATGGACTCACCCTCGATCTGCAGGCGATGCAATCGCGCAAAGACCGGATCGTCAGCGAATTGAGCGGCGGCATCGGCTCGTTGTTCAAGGCCAATGGTGTAGCCGGATTGTTCGGTCGCGGCCGCCTGTTGCCGGATCTGAAAGTGCAATACACGCCGCATGACGGTGAGCCCGAGTTGCTCGAGGCCGATCAGGTGATTCTTGCGACCGGGTCAGTGCCAGTCGAAATTCCAGCCGCGCCGTTCGACGGAGATAGCATCGTCGATTCGACGGGTGCGTTGTCTTTTGGCTCGGTGCCCAACCGACTCGGTGTGATCGGCGCCGGCGTCATCGGACTCGAACTCGGCAGCGTCTGGCAGCGTCTGGGTGCGCAAGTTACGATTCTCGAGGCAATGGATCAGTTCCTGTTTATGGCTGATGGACAGATCGCCCGTGAAGCCCAGCGCCAGTTCAAGAAGCAGGGTCTGGATATACGGCTCGGCGCGATGGTTCGCGAAACGGAGTTGACAGCTGATGGTGTCTTGCTCAAATACGACGACGAACAGGGCGGCCATGAAGTCAGCGTTGACAAGGTCATCGTTGCGGTCGGTCGGCGCGCGGAGACAACCAATTTGCTCGATCCGCTGGCCGGCGTCGATGTCGGTGAGCGCGGATTGATTGAGGTCGATGAGCACTGCCGTACGACTGCGCCGAACGTCTGGGCGGTCGGAGATGTCGTGCGCGGCCCGATGCTGGCGCACAAGGGCTCCGAAGAAGGCATCATGGTCGCCGATCTGATTGCCGGGGAAGTCTCGGCTGTTAATTATGACGTGATCCCATCGGTGATTTATACGTCGCCGGAGATTGCCTGGGTCGGCCAGACCGAGGAGCAACTCAAGAAGGCCGGGGTCAATTTCAAGATCGGTACATTCAATTTCGCCGCGAGCGGCCGGGCCAAGGCGATGGATCAGGCGGCCGGGCTCGTCAAGATCCTCGCTGATACCGACACTGACCAGATACTCGGCGTGCACATCTGCGGTCCGCTGGCCGGTGAGTTGATAGGCGAGGCGGTTCTGGCAATGGAGTTCCAGGCCAGTACCGAGGATTTGCAGCGCACGATTCATGGCCATCCGACGCTGACCGAGGCCGTACACGAGGCTGCACTATCCGTGAATCGACGTGCAATTCATGCAGTAAATCGTTGATTAACTTATATTAAAACATACCTATTTCAAGTGAATTCTGAGGTTTAAGTAGGCCCCGAAGCGGGGTTGCAGCGGCCTCGATTCGGGTATGATTGCCGGGTTGTTGTTGTCGGGTTGTTGTTGTCGGGTTGTTGTTGAGGAGTTTCGGGATGAAATTGATTGTTTCCCTCCTGGGGATCAGTGTGCTGTGCGTGCAGGTTTTAGCCGACGAGCTGGATCTGAGTTTGAATGCCAATGCGTTGCGTGTGCAATATGCTCACGATTTTGAATCGAACCAGCTGAGTCTGGATGGCGGTTGGTTGTATCACGAGGACAACGGCAGTGCGGTGCACGTTGGTTTGCACCTCATCGATCTCGCGGCCTCGGGTCGTGACAAGGTCGAAGCCGGTATCGGTGGCAGGGTCGTCTATACGAATGGCGACAGCAGCAGGCAGAACGGCTTTGCCGTGCCGCTCGGCGGTTTTGTGCGGATCACGCCGCGGGCCATGAATCGTTTGTCGGTAAGTGGCAGCGCGTATTATGCACCGAGCATCCTGTCCATCGGCGACATGGAGAAATACCAGGAATTTTCCATCCGGGTCAGTTACAACGTGTTGCGTCAGGCGGATGCATACATTGGCGCCCGTTACGTCCGGGGAGACTATGATGACGCGCCGGACGTTCGCTACGATACCGGCATGCATATCGGCATGACATTGCGGTTCTGAAAATTACCGGAGAGATCCGGACAGTAGATTTTTGCCTGGTAGATATTTTGGGTTGATTTGGGAAAGACATGGCCGGTCATAGTAAATGGGCAAACATCCAGCACCGCAAGGGTGCTCAGGACAAGAAACGCGGCAAACTCTTTACGAAGCTGATTCGCGAAATCACGGTCGCCGCACGCGCCGGCGGTGGTGATCCGGATTCGAATCCGCGCTTGCGCCTGGCCATCGACAAGGCCAAGGGCCAGAGCATGCCGAAGGATAATATCGAGCGTGCCGTCAAGCGCGGCTCCGGTGAACTCGACGGCGCAGACTACGAGGTCATCCTGTACGAGGGTTACGGTCCCGGCGGGGTCGCCGTCATGGTGGACTGCCTGACCGACAATCGTAATCGTACGGTGGCTGACGTCCGGCATGCCTTCGCCAAGTTCGGTGGCAACCTGGGCGCTGACGGCTCTGTCGCATATCTGTTCAACAAGGTCGGGTTGCTGAGCTTTCCGGCCGGCGTTGATGAGGATGAGGTCATGGAGTCTGCGATCGAGGCCGGAGCCGAAGATGTCGTGACCAATGACGATGGCTCAATCGACGTGTTGACGTCGCCGGATGATTTTGCCCAGGTGCGTACGGCGCTCGAGGCGGTGGGTAACGAGTTCGAAATAGCCGAAATTACGATGCGTGCTTCGGTGTCTGCGACCCTCGGCGAGAAAGAGGCATCCAGTATGTTGAAGCTACTGGAAATGCTTGAAGAACTCGACGATGTGCAGCAGGTGTACTCGAATGCTGATATTCCGGACGAGATTCTGGCGAATTTATAAGGCATGAGCGTTGAATGAAACGACCCGCATTCTGGGGATAGACCCGGGTTCCAGGGTAACGGGCTACGGCATCATCGAGTCCGACGGGGCCGCAACGCGATATATAGCGAGCGGTTGTCTGCGCCTCGGCGACGGAGCGTTTGCCGGGCGCCTGCAAGAAATATTTCTGCGTATCGGCAATCTCGTGACGGAGTTCTCGCCGGGCCATGTAGCGATCGAACAGGTCTTCGTGCACAAGAATGCCGACAGCGCGCTGAAGCTGGGTCACGCTCGTGCAGCGGCAATTTGTGCGACCTTTTCCAGCCAGGTGTCGTTGTATGAATACGCGGCTCGCGAGATCAAGCAGGCGATCGTCGGCCGCGGTGGCGCGCAAAAACACCAGGTCCAGCATATGGTCAAAGCAATTCTCGCGCTGGAGTCGTGCCCGCCAAGCGATGAGGCGGATGCGCTGGCCGTCGCACTCTGTCATGCACACAGTTTTCGGTTGCGCAACGGCATGGCCGAACTGACATCACCGACTCGCCGCGGCAGCGGTCGTTCGAGTTGGAGGAAGTTCGCCGGATGATCGGCTCCCTGCGTGGCGTGCTGGCCCACAAGGAACCCCCGTTCCTGCTGGTCGATGTTAACGGCGTCGGCTACGAACTCGAGGTACCGATGTCGACCGTATTTCGTCTGCCTGATCTGGGCAGTCACGTTGAGTTGCGCACGCATCTCGTCGTTCGCGAAGATGCGCAGACGTTGTTCGGATTCAGCACGGAGGAAGAGCGGCGCCTGTTTCGCAGTCTTCTGAAAGTCACGGGCGTCGGCGCGAAGCTGGCATTAACGATACTGTCCGGCATCAGCGTTGAAGGGTTTGCGCAATGTGTGCGCAATGAAGACAAGGCAACGCTCGTTTGTCTGCCGGGCGTCGGTCGCAAGACGGCCGAGCGTTTGATCCTGGATATGCGCGATCGCATCGACGCCGCACTGCCGGTCGGTCAGAGCGGTGCGGCGCCACTGTCCACCACCGCCGGTTCTGCGCCACGGACCGAGGCGTTCAATGCGCTGGTCACTCTCGGTTATAAACCGGGCGAGACACAGAAAATGCTCGATGCCGTCGAGACAGACGGGCAGAGTACCGAAGATATATTGCGCCAGGTCCTGAGGTCGGCCGCGTCATGACCCATGACATGAACGAGGGCATGACCGATGGCCGGAGAATCATCGGCGGCGATTCGCAGGCGGGCGATGACGGAATCGATGCAGCAATTCGTCCGCGTTCGCTGGCCGACTACGTCGGTCAGGAGCCCGTCAAGCGGCAGATGCGAATTTTTGTCACCGCCGCAACCCAGCGTACCGAGGCCCTCGACCATGTATTGATCTTCGGTCCGCCGGGATTGGGCAAGACGACACTCGCGCATATCATCGCTAACGAGATGGGCGTCAATATGCGCCATACCTCGGGGCCGGTACTGGAACGTCCGGGTGACCTGGCCGCGATGCTGACGAACCTGGAGCCGCATGACGTCCTGTTCGTCGATGAGATTCACCGCCTGAGCCCGGTCGTCGAAGAAGTGCTGTACCCGGCGATGGAGGATTTTCAGCTCGACATCATGATCGGCGAGGGGCCGGCCGCACGGTCGATCAAACTGGATGTACCGCCGTTCACGCTGGTCGGCGCAACGACGCGCGCCGGGTTGTTGACATCGCCATTGCGCGATCGTTTCGGCATTGTCCAAAGGCTGGAGTTTTATGCGATCGAGGAGTTGCGTGACATCGTCCTGCGTTCCGCGTCGATCATCAATGTGCCGATTGACGCTGACGGAGCGCTGGAAATCGCATCGCGTGCGCGCGGCACACCTCGTATTGCAAACCGTCTGTTGCGCCGGGTACGTGATTTCGCCGAGGTCGAGGGGCAGGGGCGAGTCGATAAACAGGCGGCACAGGCCGCGATGGATATGCTGGCGGTCGATCCGAATGGTTTCGACATGATGGACCGCAAGTTATTGCTATCGATCATCGAGAGTTTCGACGGCGGGCCGGTCGGTATCGAATCTCTGGCCGCGGCGATCAGCGAAGAGCGCGGTACGATCGAGGATGTGCTCGAGCCATACCTGATCCAGCAGGGCTTTCTGATGCGTACATCCCGCGGCCGGGTTGCGACACGCAAGGCATACCTGCACTTCGGGATCAAGGCGCCGGCGCAGATGGCCGAATCGACGATGCCCCTGTTCGATGGCCAAAGTGAAAGCGATGACGCGTCATCGGATTGACAGGTAGCGTCGCCGGTATGGAAAGATGGCATGAGTTCCAGGTGCGCGTGTATTACGAAGATACTGACGCGCAGGGCGTTGTTTATTTCGCCAATTACCTGAAATTCATGGAACGCGCTCGGACCGAATGGTTGCGGGTGCTGGGCATCGAACAGGATTGGCTCGCGCGTGAACATGGTTTGTGTTTTGCATTGACCGAAACCGGCGCACGGTTTCATCGACCGGCGAGGTTCAACGATCAGTTGATCGTCAGGACACGCATTGTCCGCATTGGACGTGCACGGATCGAACTCGAGCAGGTTGTACATCGCCTGGCCGATGACGAGTTGTTGTGCAGTGCCGACTGTGTGGCGGCCTGTATTGATGCAGAAAGTTTTCGGCCGCGACGTATTCCGGGCGACTTGTTCGATGCGCAACGGGCCATTGTCGTGCAGGACTCCGGTTGACAAGAACCGGAGTCAGGGATTTAGGCCGCAGGCCAACGATCTGTTTACAGGGAATTTTTCAAAGGGTATTGGGTATGACCGGGAACCTGTCTTTTATCAGTCTCATCTTAGAGGCCAGCATCATCGTGCAGTCAGTCTTGCTGTTGTTGCTGATCGCATCGATCGCATCGTGGGCAATTATTCTGCGCAAGCGCCGAGTGCTGAATACGGCGGAGTCGGGTTCCGACTCATTCGAATCGAGCTTCTGGTCCGGTGGGGATCTGACCACGATTTACCGTGAAATCACGACCGGTGGTGAGCCCCCCACCGACATGGCGGGTGTCTTCGAGGCAGGCTTTCGTTCCTTTCGTCGCCTGACTCAGCAGCCCGGCCTGACTGCCGGGCAAATCGTCGAAGGCGCGCAACGTTCGATGCGCGTCGCGCAAATGCGCGAGATGGACCGTCTCGAACAGAACCTCGCGACGCTGGCGACGATCGGCTCGACGAGTCCCTATGTCGGCCTGTTCGGTACCGTCTGGGGCATCATGAATACATTCACGGCACTCGGTAACGTCAAGTCGGCGACGCTGGCCATGGTGGCGCCGGGTATTGCCGAAGCGCTGATTGCTACGGCGATGGGTTTATTCGCGGCCATACCGGCTGTTATTGCCTATAACCGTTATGCCGATAAGGTCGGGCGTCTCGAAGTGCGTTATGACACGTTCGCCGAAGAATTCTCGACGATTCTGCAGCGACATGCGCACAGCGCGCTCGAGTCGCCTGGTCTGGACAGACGTAAGCAGGATGGAAATTTATTGGGCGGGCAAGACCGGGGTGGCTCATGAGCGGGGTGCGTAAACGCCGATTGATGGGTGAGATTAACGTTGTGCCCTACATCGACGTCATGCTCGTCCTGTTGATTATCTTTATGGTGACGGCGCCGATGCTGACGCAGGGTATCGAGGTCGAGTTACCGAAGGCCGGTGCCGAACCGATCGATCCGGCAGAAAACACGGATCCGCTCGTGTTGTCCGTCGACCCAGACGGTAATCTGTATCTGAATGTCGGCGACGACGAGTCGAGTCCGCTCGAGGCGACGCGTGTCATTCGTCTCGCCTCGGTCGTGCTGGAGCGGCGCCCCAATACTCCCGTACTCGTTAAGGCGGATTTTCGTGTGCCGTACGGCGATGTGGTGGCTGCGATGGTGTTGCTGCAACGCGCCGGTGCGGCGAAAATCGGTTTTCTGACCGATCCTGCCGACTTCGAAAAGCTCGAGGCGGGCTGAACGGATTACGTTCGTGGCGCCTCCTTTCGCTCAAGAATATTCCGGCGGGCTGACGGTTTCGATCATCGGTCATGCCCTGATCGTGCTCCTGTTCAGCTTCAACCTGATCAGCATGCCGTTCAAGGCTGTGCCGCCCGTGCAACTGGCCATCGAGGCCACGGTCATCGATATGGGCGCTGTGCGCGAAAAGCAGGAGCAGGAGAAACGCCGGTTGCTCGAACTGGAACGGCAAAAACAGGCTGCTGAGGCTGAGCGGCGTAACAAGGCTGAAGCGCAGAAGCGTGAGCAGGAACGGCAACAGCAGGCCGAGCAGAAACGAGTCGCCGATCAGAAGCGCAAAGCGGAAGCCCAGGCTGAGGCCAAGGCGAAAGCAGAGCGCGAAAGAGTTGCAGAGCAGAAGCGCAAGGCAGAAGCGGCGCGCATAGCCGAGCAGAAGCGTAAAGAGGAAGCGGCCAAAGAAGCGGCGCGGGTCGCCGAGCAGAAGCGTCAGGAGGCCGAGCGCCTCCGCCAGGCGGAGATCCAGCGTCAGTTGCAGAGTGAGATCGCGGCCGAGGAACAGCGTCTCGCGGCAATTTCATCGGGCAAGCTGCAGCAATACATTGCGGCGATCAGTTCGCGTGTAAACAGAAACTGGGTCCGACCGGCGTCCGCTAAACCCGGGATTGAATGTGACGTGCACGTCACGCAGATACCCGGTGGTGAGATCATCAATGTGCGCGTCGGAACCTGTAACGGCGATGCGGCTGTTGTGCGCTCGATCGAAGCGGCCGTTTACCGTGCATCGCCCCTGCCGCCGCCGCCCGATCCGAGCCTGTTCGAAAGAAACTTGCGATTTACGTTCAAACCCGAAGAATAGCGCCTTCGTGCAGTGGGAAGTTACGAGACTGATGGTTATTGTTAGAAAGATTTTATTTTACATCGTGCTGTCGGGTGCAATGGTGGTCGGCGGGACCGCGAACGCGGAACTGCGGATCGAAATTACCGGCGGTGTCGAGCAGGCCGTGCCGATTGCGGTTGTACCGTTCGGCTGGCAGGGCGATGACAGCCTGCCTTTTGACGTCAGCGGATTGATCAGCGCGGATCTTGCGCGTAGCGGCCGGTTTGAGCCCCTGGCGCCTGATCAGATGCTGGAGCGGCCGACGGTCGGGCGTGACATCGATTTCGATGACTGGCGTATCCTCGGTGTCGAGGTCGTTATCGTCGGGCAGTTACTGCGTACTGCGGCCGACGAGTACTCCATTCAGTTCCAGCTGTTCGATGTATTTCGCGGCAAGCAGTTGCTCGGCTACCGGCAGCCGGCGACGGCACAGCAGCTGCGTGGCGCGAGTCATCTCGTCGCGGATATGATTTATGAAGAACTGACCGGTATTCGCGGCATATTCTCGACGCGTATCGCGTATATCACCGTCGATGGCGTGCCGCCGAAGCAGCGCTTTCGCCTGCTTGTTGCAGATGCCGACGGCGAAAATCAGCGTATTCTCGTTGAATCGAATGAACCGCTGATGTCGCCGGCCTGGTCGCCGGACGGCCGCAAAGTCGCCTATGTGTCCTTCGAGAAGAAGCAATCGGAAATCTACGTGCAGACACTGCGGTCCGGCGCGCGCAAGCGTGTGTCGAATCGCCCCGGCGTCAACGGTGCGCCGGCCTGGTCACCGGACGGACGCAAGCTCGCACTGACGCTGTCGAAGACGGATGGCAATCTCGATATCTACACGCTGGATCTTCAATCCCAGGTACTGACGAGATTGACCAATCGCGGAGCGATCGATACCGAGCCGGCATGGTCGCAAGACGGTAAGTCGATCTACTTTACTTCCGACCGTGCCGGTCAGCCGCAGATCTATAAAGTTGCGTCGGACGGCGGCAAGGCGGCACGGGTCAGTTTTGAGGGACCGTATAACGCACGGCCGCGCTTTGGGCCATCCGGTGAGCATATCGCGGTTGTGCATAACGATCGCGGTAACTATAGAATCGCGCTGACCGATCTGGAGCGCGGGTTCACGCGGGTGCTGACGAAGGGCCACCTGGATGAATCGCCGAGTTTTGCACCGAATGGCGAGACGTTGATTTACGCGACGAGAGAAGGGCGCAAGGGTGTGTTGGCCACAGTGACAACGGATGGCCAAATCCATCAGCGGATTTCATCGTTTGAAGGCGATGTGCGTGAACCGGCCTGGTCACCATTTCGTCGAAATTAATTTATTATTATAATCATATAATTATGATTAATTATTTACGCAGTTTCTAGAATATTGAAGGAGCGATTACACATGTTTGCAATGAAACAGTGGTTGGTAATTGGATTGGTAGTGGTGCTGGCGGGTTGTGGCGGATCTTCCGGAACCATGATGGAAGATGGCGCCCCGGCTGACGGCAGCGGTGATTATGGCGATCAGGGCGCCAGTTCATCGGGTACCGGAGATGACGGCTACATGAGCGGCGGCGAATTCAGCGACGAATTTGGCGATGACCCGACCGCCCCGGGTGGCAGGCTGGAAAACCGTGTCGTCTATTTCGCCTTCGACAAGGCAGATGTCGATGAGGCCTCCCAGGCGCTGCTTGAAGAGCACGGCCGTTATCTGGCTGAGAATGCCGATCTCGACGTGCGCCTCGAAGGACATGGCGACGAACGCGGCAGCCGTGAGTACAATATCGGGCTTGGCGAGCGACGCGCACAAGCGGTACGCCAGATTCTGCTTCTACAGGGGGCGACTGCGGTACAACTCAGCACGGTCAGTTATGGCGAAGAACGTCCTGCGGTACTGGGTAGTGACGATGAAGCCTGGAGTCTGAACCGACGCGTCGAACTCGTGTACAACCCGTAGGAATGAATCTGAGACGATGGCACTGATGAGATGGCATTGGGGGGACTGGAAATGAAGGCACAAAAAAATGTCTTTGCGGTCGGCGTACTGATGCTGACGGCGGGTTGCAGCCTGATGGTGCCGCCAGAAGAAGATCCGCTTTATCTGAAAATGACCGACATCGATAGCCGTCTCGTGCGAGTTGAGCGACTGGTCGAGAATGAAGGCCTGATGAATCTGTTCGCGCAGCTCGAAAGCCTGCAGCAGGATGTGCAGAGTCTGCGCAACGATGTCGAGACCATGCAGCATCAGCTGGACCAGTCGAACGCGCGGCAAAAGGATCTGTATCTCGATGCCGATCAGCGTTTGCAACGGATCGAGCAGGCCACGGCAAGCAGTGCTAATCGCAGCGTTCTTGAAGGCGGCTCGCTGGATCCGGGTCAGTTGCCGGTTCCGGGCGGCACCGATCGCGCCAATTATCAGGCAGCGTTCGAGTTGCTCAAGCAGGGCCGCTACGATCAGGCCTCAATCGCATTGCAACAATTCATGGTCGCATTTCCGGACAGCGATTTATCCGATAACGCGCAATACTGGCTGGCCGAAACGCATTATGTGTCGCAGGAATACGAAAAGGCATTGCCGGAGTTTCAGCTGGTCCTCGAGCAATACCCCGATTCGCGGAAGATCCCGGATGCGTTGCTGAAGATCGGCTACTGCAACTACGAACTCAAACAATATGCAAATGCCAAAGAAGCACTGTCAGCGGTGGTACAGCGTTTCCCGGAAACGACAGCTGCCAGGCTCTCCTCGCAGCGCCTCGACCGCATGAAAACCGAAGGCCGTTAATTCACCCGAGGGGATTATTGTGGGAGCGGCTTTAGCCGCGAATGACGCCGCACATAGGGTAATCGCGGCTAAAGCCGCTCCCACAATCACCGACTCACTTTCACTTTGGACAACCATGGCGTCTGAACTACTTGTCCGGGCTAATGAACGACGAAGCAGCCACTACTGAGCGAGGCCTCCGCGTCACCGAGATTTTTCATTCGCTACAGGGTGAGTCGCGCCCGGTCGGCTGCCCGACCGCCTTCATACGCCTGACCGGTTGCCCGTTGCGTTGTGAATATTGCGATACCGCCTATGCGTTTCACGGTGGTATCCGGCTGACGATTGATGAGATTCTCGAGCAGGTCGAAGCCTTCGGGACGCGGCATGTCTGCGTGACCGGCGGTGAGCCGTTGGCGCAGCGGTCATGCCTGGACTTATTGTCGCAGCTCTGTGATGCGGGATATGAAGTTTTGCTGGAGACCAGTGGTGCACTTTCGGTTGCAGACGTCGACCCTCGCGTCTGCATCGTGCTCGATCTGAAGACACCGGCATCGGGTGAGGTTGAACGCAACCTGTGGTCGAATCTTGAAATCCTGAAGCCCGACGACCAGGTCAAGTTCGTGATCTGCGATCGCGCCGACTACGATTGGGCCTGTGCAGCTCTGAAGGAGCATGACCTGACCGAGAAATGTCCAGTATTGTTTTCACCGGCCTGGGGCGATGAAGCATTTGCCCGTGACGTCGCGGAATGGATTCTGGCCGATCACCTCGATGTCCGTTTTCAGGTGCAGTTGCACAAGGTGTTGTGGGGTGATCGTCCCGGTCACTAGTCATGAGCCGGAATATGGGTTAGCGAAATATGGATTTATCATCATGAGCAGGGCAGTCGTATTGCTATCGGGAGGCATGGATTCGGCCACTTGCCTGGCGATTGCTGCAGCGGAAGGGCACGAGTGTTACGGCCTGAGCTTCGACTACGGGCAACGCCATGGCGCGGAACTCGATGCGGCGCGATCGGTCGCCGCGTCGGTTGGCTTGTCGGAACATCGCGTGTTGCGCCTGAATCTGGGTGAACTCGGCGGATCGGCATTGACCGATGAGAAGATCTCCGTACCGGTGTCGGCCGGCGATCAAATCCCGGTGACCTATGTGCCGGCAAGAAACACGGTATTTCTGTCCTTTGCACTGGGTTGGGCCGAGGTTCTCGATGCGGACTTCATCTATATCGGTGTCAATGCCGTGGACTATTCCGGATATCCGGACTGCCGCCCGGAATATATCGATGCCTTTCAACATATGGCGGATCTGGCCCTGAAACGCAGTGTCGAAGGTCGTCCAATCCTGATCAGGGCGCCATTGCTCGACATGACCAAGGCCGAAATCGTGCAGCGTGGTATCGAACTCGGCATTGATTTCGCGCAGACCGTATCGTGCTACCAGGCTGATGAGGCAGGATTAGCCTGCGGACAATGCGATGCATGCTGTCTGCGCCGCCTCGGATTCGCCGATGCCGGCATTGAAGATCCAACGCGATATCGGTCTCACACCAAGTAATAGAAAATTGGTGTTAACCGACTTGCCGCAGGTCGGATCGACCGCGTACAATCCGCTTCCCGTCCGGGTCGATCCGACCCGAAATCTGTTATTGCGCGGATACCGGTCATACGATTGATCGTCGGCAAATAGAGTATGGGCCGTTAGCTCAGTTGGTAGAGCAGTTGGCTTTTAACCAATTGGTCGCTGGTTCGAATCCAGCACGGCCCACCATTTTTACGCCCTGTTCAGGTGATTCTGGCTCGTTCTAAATCAGAGCTACGAAACATTACAGCGATTTAATATTCCGAAAAGGCCCTGGCAAGCCGGTTAGGGCTATAGTGTAGCCACTCCATCGGGTTACCCCCTTAGCCCGATTCCTACCGGAAAACCCCGTTCCTCCAGCGGGGTTTTTCGTTTCCGGGTCTTTTTATCGTAAATGACTCGGGCTCTGTCTGACCTGATTTGACTGTTGCCTGACGCCTCCTGACCGGCGTTTACATTTGGCTTTCAGCAGAATATCTGTGCGGTGAGAGACAAGGATGTCCCGCCCACCTGATTTAGTTGAGTGGAGCGAATCGTCATGCGTGAGTTCAGGCCCATCATCTTGTTTATTCTTATTTTATGGCTCCCGGTTGTTCTGATCGGTATCGCCCGGCTGTTTTGACGTAATCTTGTGGGAGGCATCATGTACCTTGATTTAATATTTTTCTTAAGTGTGGCTTCGTCTTTCTATGGATGGGGCAAGAAAATCGGTTCGACCCCATATATTTAGCAAGATTCGGGTCGACAGCATGAGCTGCCACCGGGATACTCCGGTTATCGTCTGATAACAGCAGGAAGTTAAGAGATTCCTGCTATACCTGTCATTCTTTGGATTGAGCTGATTGCCAGCTTCAATACGATTGGGTAACGGTGGAGTTTAACTCTGCAGGACCGGGTAAATGGCTTATCGTGAATCTGACTATGACCGAATTGCCACGGCAATTTCATTCATCGCCGAGCAGGTGAATAACCAGCCGGGTTTAGAGGCGGTGGCAGGGCGGGTGAATATGAGTCCTTTTCATTTTCAGCGTCTGTTCAGCCGCTGGGCTGGTGTGACGCCAAAAAGGTATTTGCAGGTTCTGACGCTGGAACGGGCAAAAGCGCTATTAAACGAGGCGCAATCACTACTTGATGTTTCTGATGCCGTAGGCTTGAGTAGCGGTTCGCGCTTATATGATCATTTCGTGAGCCTGGAAGCCATAACACCGGGTGAATTCAAGAATGGCGGAATCGGCTTGAAGATTCGGCATGCGGTGCATCCTACTCCGTTTGGCCCTGTTTTCATTGCGCTTACGCAAAGAGGGGTGTGTAAGCTGAGTTTTCTGGCTGACGAGGGATCGGACCAGCATCTGGAGGCTTTATCAGAGCAATGGCCCAATGCAGAAATATCAGTGAATGCCGCGACGACCAAAAAGATTATCGACACGATGTTCGGTGCTGCCAATAAGGGTAACCGCACCCTGTCGCTACATGTGACAGGCACGAACTTTCAGGTTAGCGTCTGGAGGGCCTTGCTTCAGATACAGTCGGCCAGCATTGCAAGCTATGCCCAGGTGGCTGCTGCAATCGGGAAGCCCTCAGCGGCGCGTGCTGTCGGGCGTGCTGTCGGCGCAAATCCGGTTGCCTGCCTGATCCCATGCCACCGTGTCATCAGGCAAAACGGTGAACTCGGTGGTTACCACTGGGGCACCACCCGGAAACTTGCAATCCATGCGTGGGAGGCGGCGAGGTTGCCGGAGTTCCCATAGTGGCGCATTCTGCTTACCGCAATTATTTGATCAGATCAGCGTGCGGTGGACGACTGTTCCCGGCATGTCGGACAGAGTGTGCGTGCACGGTGACGCGGCGAGATAACCTGGGTGATCGGGGTTTTACGGCCGCTGCGCAGACAGCGACTGCAAGTGATCAGGTTGGTTAACCTGGCCAGTAAAGTGTGGTCAACGGTTGCGGTGTGCGGCGGCGACATCCGCTGAGAGTAGGCAGGTTCAGAACAGCGTTCCGCGACTTGCTCTGCAGTTTTCAAAAAAAAGCCTCGCAAAAGCGAGGCCTGCAAAACTCTGTTTGCGATGGATTATTGGACTATGCTGTCACGCCCACTGAATAGCAGGTCACCGAATTGCCACCTGAGACCGAGTTCGAAGCCTGTCTCGTCGTCAAATACGATGGCACGACCAAGAACTGAGAGTCCTTTGTAGACTCGGTAGTTAACGCCCAATGTAATGTCACGGTTGCGGATATCGCTCAGGTGGTGATATTCGTAACCGATATGTACATCGGCGCGATCTGAAACCTGGCCCCTGATGATTGCTTCAGCAGACCAGCCGTCGTCGCTGGCGGATGAAGGTGAGCTGGTGTTCAAATTTTTGATCGTGGTATCGATATAGTTTCCGCGCAGGACGAGATCGACCGTATCGCTTCCGCCGATCAGGTCCATGCCGAGGTTGACGCCGATGCCGACTTTATAGCCTTCCATGTCGGCATCAAACTGCCCCCCGGAGGAGTCGGTGTTGCAGTTTTTGCATGTACCGCTCAGGTAGCCAAACGCCTGACCTTTGACATGCAACCAGCTCAGGATGCCGATGGAAAGATCGATATTTTCACCCTCGAGAGTGCCATTGTTGTAGCGAACATCGTCTTTCGGGCTGACGCCATACTTGATGTCGGTCCACTCGTAACTAATGCCGACATAGGTGTAAACGGGTCCCGCCGCCTGGGTGACGGAGGTGATCAGATTGGAAACTGCCAAGGCCACAATAACAAGACTCGTGGTCGGCCCGAAAAAACGCGAAATCATATTTGTCCCCCTGGACAGGCTGCAACTACTGGTTCTGGATAGTCCGCTCAAGACTATAACCAATCATTTACGAGCTTGCCACAGGGGCATCAGGCCCTGTTCACTTTAGCGCCGCCACCCGCGGGTCACTTTCACTCAATAATGGGGTCACCTATTATCCGCTTGGCCTGTGTTTTGGTCTGCTCGATTATATTGACAACTTTGAGTGGTCGAACCCATGCTTCATTCAATGGTAACTGCTGATAGCGACATGCAACCAGCTTGCGCAAAACTCGATGCCGGCATCAGGGCGGCGTTGTCCTGGGCTGATGGCGAGCAACACGCCGATGGCTACTGGGTCGGTGTGCTTGAATCGAATGCGTGCATGGAGGCTGAATGGCTGCTTGCATTTCACATCATCGGTTACGATTGCCCGTGGGCCGAGGAACTCGAGTCCGGAATTCTGAATCGTCAACGTCCCGACGGCGCCTGGGAAACCTATTTCGATGCGCCGAATGGTGACATTAATGCGACTGTCGAGAGTTATGCGGCATTGCGTGCCTCCGGCATGGCAGCTGATGCCGAACCATTGCGGCGCGCCAGGGAATGGATATTTGCTCATGGCGGATTGCGCAAGACGCGTGTATTTACCCGGATATGGCTGGCACTGATCGGTGAATGGCCATGGCGCGATACGCCAAGCCTGTTGCCGGAAATTATCCACATGCCGTTGTGGACGCCATTCAACATCTATCATTTTGCATCATGGGCGCGAGCGACGATCATGCCGCTGACGCTGTTGACAGCGCGCCAGTACAGTCGCCCGTTGTCACCCGGTAGCCGCCTGGATGAATTGTTTCCGGACGGTCGGGACCGTTATGACACGAGGATGTCCCGCCGCGGTTCCTGGAATTCACGCAGCGGGCTGTTCTTCTATGCTGACCGCCTGACCAAACGGCTGCTCGGTAGCTGGCGGTTGCCCGGTCGCAACCGTACCGTGCAACATTGCGTCGACTGGATCGTGGCGCATCAGGATACGGACGGATCCTGGGGCGGTATCCAGCCACCCTGGATTTATTCGCTGATGGCCCTGTCTGCCGAGGGACGCGGGCTGGATGATCCGGTTATGGCCCGCAGTCTTGCCGCACTTGAGACGCACTGGTCGTGTCCTCGCTATGGCGGACGCATGATCCAGGCCTGCGAGTCGCCCGTCTGGGACACGGCATTGATGATTATGGCGATGCTCGACTGCGGACTGACACCGGCCGGGTATCCATCGTTGCGCGTTGCCGTTGAATGGCTGCTGGATCAGGAAGTTCGGACACCGGGGGACTGGATGGTCAAGTCGCCAGGCGTTGAACCCGGTGGCTGGGCATTTGAGCTTGCCAACGCGCACTATCCGGATATCGACGATACC
Source organism: uncultured Chromatiaceae bacterium (assembly GCA_964629475.1). Lineage (GTDB taxonomy): Bacteria > Pseudomonadota > Gammaproteobacteria > Steroidobacterales > SMWD01. The sequence goes on from CAZVQW010000001.1 coordinate 81,723, forward strand.
GGCGTCATTGTCATGATCCTGGCGCGGTTGCGTGACGAGTTTGCAGATCGGACCCGGCTCGATGCCGCGATCGGCAGGGCGACGCGTTGGCTCGAGGCCATGCAGTCGCGGAACGGTGGTTGGGGTGCGTTCGATAAAGACAACGATAGCCTGCTGCTTGCTGATGTGCCGTTCAGCGATTTTGGCGAGGCGGTCGATCCGCCGAGTGTCGATGTCACGGCGCACGTGCTCGAGGCATTCGGCGAACTGGGTCGAGATTGCTCGGACCCGGTGGTCGCACGTGGGCTTGCCTTTATCCGCCGCGAACAGGAGGACAGCGGGAGTTGGTTCGGTCGCTGGGGCGTGAATCACATCTACGGCACAGGGGCCGTTCTGACGGCGCTACGCGCCATTGGTGAGTCGATGGACGCACCGTATGTTGTTCGCGCCGGGGACTGGTTGGCGGCGCAGCAGAATGATGACGGTGGTTGGGGCGAAAGCTGTGCCTCGTACATGGATTCTACGCAGATCGGACGCGGGACAAGCACGGCGTCACAGACCGGCTGGGCCATGATGGGCTTGCTGGCCGGCGGCGGCGATGCCCGTCATGAGTCGGCACTGGAACGCGGTGCGGCGTTCCTGTTGACCACGCAGACTGATGGCACATGGGACGAGTCGCAATACACCGGTACGGGTTTTCCCGGTTACGGCATCGGGGCACGGAGGGCGCTCGATGCGCCGGAACTGGTTGAACGGTTACAGCAGGGCGGTGAACTGCAGCGCGGGTTCATGATTAACTACAACCTGTACCGGCATTACTTTCCGCTGGCGGCGCTGGGGAGAATGCGACGGGTTTCATAGGAGCGGCAAATGTGGGAAACAAGCGCTAATGCAGGATCATCGCGGCTAAAGCCGCTCCCACATTAGTGCTTGTCTGTTGCGGTGGAGCTGGTCAATTGTTCGACCGAAACTTCTATAGTGCCGGCATCATCCGCCGGCAGATCCACAGTCGGTAGTTCCACAGTCGGTAGTTCCGGCGCCATCGGGCCGCTCGTGTGTGGTCCGAACCAGTATGCTTTCAGAGCGGTCAGCGGGCTGGTGACCGTGTGTTCGACGGCGGTACCTTCATAACCGCAATGCGCCATGCAGTTATTGCACTTTGGATTTCGTCCGGTGCCGTAGCGTTCCCATTCGGTTGTCGCCATCAGGTCGGCAAAACTATCGGTATAGCCTTCGTCAACCAGCAGGTAGCAGGCTCGTTGCCAGCCGAATACGTTGTAGGTTGGATTGCTCCACGGCGTGCACGAGTAGGTTTGATTGCCGGCGAGGAATTCCAGGTACAGGCTCGAATGGTTGAAGCGCCAGCGACCGCTGCGCTGTCGGCCGAGCGAAAAGATATCGCGGAATAACCGTTTCGTTTGCCGGCGGCCGAGGAACGAATCCTGACGGGGTGCGTGTTCGTAACTGTAGCCGGGCGATACGGTGATGCCTTCGACGCCGAGCTCGGTAACATAGTCAAAAAATTTCGCGATCTCTTCGGGATCCTGATCGGTAAACAACGTGCAATTGATGTTGACGCGAAAACCTCGCGAGATCAGTTCCTCGATGGCGCTCACGGCTTTGTCAAAGACGCCGTCCTGGCAGACGGCCTCGTCATGATGTTTGCGTAACCCGTCGAGATGCACGGAAAAGGTTAGATACGGAGAAGGTGCGTATTCATCGATTTTCTTCAAAGCGAGCAGGGCATTCGTACACAGGTAAACGAATTTCTTGCGCTCGATGATGCCGCGTACGATTTGTGGCATCTCCTTGTGAATCAATGGTTCGCCACCGGGAATCGAGACAATCGGCGCGCCGCATTCGTCGACGGCTGCCAGTGCTTCGTCGACGCTCAATCGCCTGCGCAGAATGTCTTCCGGGTAATCGATTTTGCCGCAACCCGCACAGGCGAGATTGCACTGAAACAGCGGTTCGAGCATCAGCACGAGCGGGTAGCGCGACCGTCGGCGCACTTTCTGCGCGAGTAAATATTTGCCGACCCGCAGTTGTTGAATCAAAGGGATGCTCATGGGCGACGGATCATAGCAAACGTTATTGCAGCGGGTTGCATATTTGCTCTCCAGCCATACGGCAGCAGGCCTTCAGCGTTTGGCACGCGGTCCGGAAATTTGTATTCAGACGGATCAATGCGGTGATTTCACCGGGTCGACGCAGGAGGTGCCCGAGCAGGCCTGCGATGTGCAGGCCGCCGTGTCTCGTCAGTGCCGCCAAAGCCGCCAGCGGCAGTGGCTGATCATACGGATCGGCGACGACGCGCATGATGAGAAACGGGATGGAATGATGCGCAGCAATGCGTGCCAGTTCAGCCGACTCCATGTCCACGGCGATGGCGCCGGTACGCGCATTGAGGCCCTGCTTGTCATGTGGATAGCGCAGGGCCCGGGAGACCGATACGATGCTGCCGGTTTCGATGTCGTGGCCGGTGAGTCTCTGATGCAGACTGGTGTGCCATGCCGGCGTGACCTGGAAAGCCTGGCCGTCTTCAGTGATTACGCTTAACGGCAACAGTAGTCGTCCGGGTGGCAGTTCAGTACTCAGGCCGCCCGCCGTACCGATCGAGACCAGTCCGGCGGGTCTGTCGGCTGCGATGACTTCGGCTATTGAGCGGACCTGTGCCGGGCCGACACCGGTTTGTAATAGCTCTGCGCCGTGCGCCTCAATGTTGCTGCGTTCGATAACCCGACGTTCCGGCTGCGTCGCCACGGCGAGGATAACAGGCGCCGGAGTGGTGCTCGGCTCCAGGTTGGCGGCGGTGTCTGACAAGAGTCTGATCGGCAATCAGGTCAGTCGATCCGACATCAGGCGGGCGCCGGGTGGCGGGCAATTTTTAGTGTCATCGGCAAGCGGCAGTCCACGGCTCGCCAGTGCGAACAGCAGTGCGACCGACTGATTGCTGTACTGAGCAATGTTGCAGGTTACGACGGTAGCCCGAACGGCACGTCGCGAGATCTTGACGTCGTTGCCGTTGTCATAGCCCGGGCTGTTGTAAATGCGCCGTAGCGTCAGCACGGCCATACCGATGGCCCACAGGCAGAAGCGGCGGATACCGACCTGCTGCTTGGGGACCAATTGTGTATAGCGCAGGGCCGCACGCAGGTGCGCATGTGCGATACCAATTAATTGTTCGATCCCGCCGGTCATTGCCGCAGAGTCGCGATTCCGCATGGCCCTGGATAAACCGCCCTCGAGATCGCGAAACATGCTGCGCGGAAGCCAGCATGTGTTGGCCTCGCGGTCTTCCCAGATATCCTTGAGAATGTTGGTCATCTGCAGGCCCTGCCCAAAGCAGACGCTCAGCGTCATCATCTCGTCGCGACGATCATCGAGTTGGGGGCAATGCTCACAGAACAGGTCGGTCAGCATTTCACCGACGATGCCCGCGACGAAATAACAATAGCGGTCCAGATCGATGAGTGTCGGCAGGCCGTCAAGCGTCTTGCCGGCCTGGAATTCAGGCATGCCTTCGCACATCGTCGTCACACAGCGCACGACGGCCTGGCGCTGGGTCGGTGTGAAGCGTGACAGGATACGGACCACGGGCGCCGTGTTTTCGACCAGTTCGCGGTCGGCGAGACGCGTACGTGGTGACAGCTGGCCGGTGAGACGTGTTGCAAAGTCATCGGCACCGGCATTCGCGTCGATGACGTCCAGGAATTCGGCCATGAAAGCTGATTTTTTCTGCGGATCAATTTCCGGATCGTCCTCGATCGTATCCGCGAGTCGGCATAACAGGTAGGCATTCGCAACGACTTCTTCCAGACCGGCCGGCAGTTGCGGGATCGTCAGCGCAAACGTGCGTGATACACGTGGCAGTATCTGATTTTGAAATGATAAGTCGCGGTCAGATGACATCGGTATCCCCGGGGAAAGCAAGGGTCCGCGTCGACGGGCAGTGCGTATGATACTTGTTCACGGGAATTTGATCAGACTCTCGATAGGGCAGCCGGTCAACCGGGACCTGCCGTGCAGGAAACCCAACTCGACGACAAAAGCACAGCACACGAGCTCAGCGCCCTGTTCCCGGACCAGTTCGACGGTAGCAGCCGCGGTACCACCGGTAGCGATCAGATCGTCCACGATCGCGTATCGGCGCCCGGCAGACAGCGTGTCGTGATGCAGTTCGACACGGTCCGTGCCGTATTCGAGCGAATAGTCGATGCCGATCGTGGGGCGCGGTAGCTTGCCCTGCTTGCGAACGAGGTGAAGAGGCAAAGACAGGCGGTGAGCTACGGCGGCGCCGAAAATAAAGCCACGCGATTCGATGGCGAGAATTTCTTCAGCTTGCGCGTCGATCAATTGCTGCGCCAGCAGTTCTATCGTCTGCGCAAAGGCTGTCGGGTCGGCCAGTAACGGCGTGATGTCTTTGAAAACAATGCCGGGTTCGGGAAAATCCGGCACGTCGATAACAAATTTTCTGAGTTCTTCGCTGTTCATGTTTTATCCATGGTCATGCCACGCCCTGATGATGGTTCTTCGAGTTTACCCTTGTTCGCGTGATCACGATGGGTCAGCGCGAACTTGCCGATACGCATCAGCACGTCCCAGGCCGGGCCCGGGAACCGCTCGAGACCCAGCATCACGGCTTCGAATGCGGCAAGAAAATCATCTGCATCTGCCCGCGACAGGTTCAACGGCGGTAACAGCTTGATGACATCCATATGATGTCCGGCGACCTGCGTGATGATACCGTGGTCATCGAGCAGTGGCATGACAACCGCCTGCGGGAACAGGCTCTTGTCCATTTTGTGCACCATCGACCATGCGGTCTTCAGGGCGATTCGGTTCGGCGGTCCAAGTTCGATGCCGATCATCATGCCGAGGCCACGCACAGCCTGCAAAAACTCGAATTTCGGCACCATATCCTGCAATTTGTCGAGGAGGTAGGCGCCGGTGTCCCGTGCATTGTCGGTCGCTTGCTCCTCGTCGAGCGCTGTCAGCGTCGCGAGTCCGGCGACCATCGCGAGACTGCCCTGACCAAAGGTCGAGGAGTGCACGACGGATCGTTCGAGTGTAGAAAAAACCTTGTCATAGATGGCTCGTCTGGTCAGGACAGCACCGATGGGTACATAACCACCGGACAGCGCCTTGGAAAGAACCAGGATATCGGGCGTCAATCCCTCGTCGTGCTCGATGGCCAGAAAACGACCGGTGCGCCCGAGTCCGGTTTGCACCTCGTCGGCGACGAACAGCGTGCCGTGGCGACGGCAAAGTGCGGCGGCTTCGAGCAGATAGCCTGCGGGCGGGATGTGAACACCCTTGCCCTGGACCGGCTCGACAACAAATGCCGCCACATCCCCCGTCGACAGCGCCTGCTCGAGTGCCTCCAGGTCGCCGAATGGCACCGGTCGACAGTCGCTGAGTAACGGTTCGAAACCCTGGCGAAACGTCTGGTCGCCGTTCAGTGACAGCGAACCGTTTGTCAGGCCGTGAAACGCATGGTCACAGAACACAATACCGGGCCGTCCGGTTGCGCAGTGCGCAAACTTGATGGCCGTCTCGACACCCTCGGTACCTGAGTTTGTAAAATAGACCGTATCGAGAGCATCGGGTGTCCGCGCCTTCAGCGCGTCAGCCAGCAGTCCCGATAACAGCGGCGCTTCCATTTGTACGAGGCTTGGATAGTCGAGCGCTAGAAACTCCAGCAACGCCTGCTTGATAGCCGGGTGGTTGCGGCCGAGGCCAAACACGCCGTAACCGGTGATCAGGTCGAGATAGCGCCGACCGTCGCGGTCCCAGAGGGAGGAGCCAGCGGCTTTCACATAGCATCGGTCAAAACCGATGGTTTGCAGAACTTTGGCGAAACGCGGATTGATGTGCTCGGCATGCAGGGCGTAATTACGTCCCGCGTTGTTATCCAGCAGGCTGGCAATATCCAACGGCATACGGTCGACTCGTGTGGTTTGTCGCCATTCTAAGGAAAATCGGGGGAAATTGGGGGACCAACACCAATTTCTATTCGCTGGAAAAATTGGAATCTTGTTCTGAGTGTGGCTTTTGTGGGAGCGGCTTTAGCCGCGATGGCTCACTAACCTCAAATAATCGCGGCTAAAGCCGCTCCCACAAAGGCAGCCCCAGAACAGCCAGCCTGCAATATTGAATTGAACTAATTACCCCGAAGTTTTTTGCCCAGAAAATGGTCGACGGACAGTTTTCCGGGTCCGTGAAAAAATGTCACCATGAGCAGTGCACCCCACAGATAATGATCTTTGATTCCGGCAATACTGATATCGGCATACGCGATCACCGCGACCGCGTTCAGAACGAACAGCGCCAGCGCACCGACCCGTGTGCCGAGTCCGAGCACCAGCAATATTGGTGCGCCCAGTTCCACGCCGGTGGCCAGCACCGCGGCCACGTCGAACGGTATTAGCGGCACGGCGTACTCATATTCAAACAGCATGAGTGTCGTGTCCCAGCTCTGAATCTTCGTCAGCCCTGAATTCCAGAAAACACGCGCGACCCAGAGGCGCAGGCCAAGGTCCAGCAGCGGTGTCAGGGTATTGATGGCATTGATCGTTTTGTCTGCGATCAGGACGACCGGATTCAAAGCGGGGCTGGACATAAGTTACTCCTGATATTCAATAAGTTAACCTTACGACCATCGAAATTGTCGATAGTTCTGCAGCATCCGGTTATGATCGCAATAAGATCGAAACGCACTACAGGCAGCAGGGCGATGACAAAAATAGAATGCATTCTCATAGTAGTTGATCCGACTGTCGACGAGCATCCGGCGGTAGAGCGCGGGATGTTTCTGGCAGAGCACCTCGGCATGCGCGTGGACCTGTTTATCTGTGACTACAATGCGCATCTCGTCAGCGGGTCATTTCTGGATTCCGACAAGCTCAAGCGAGCCAAGGCCGGTTACCTGGCCGATAAACTCAAATTACTCGATGAAATCGCCGGACCGTACATCGATCAGGGGCTGGACGTTACCACGAAGGTTGCCTGGGACAGGCCCTTGCACGAGGGTATCGTGCGCCAGGCGTTACACAGCGATGCGCGTTTCGTGGTCAAGAACACCCACTACCATTCGGCGTTGTCGCGCGTGTTGTTTACCAACACGGACTGGCACCTGATCCGCTGCTGCCCGGCGCCGCTATGGCTCGTTCAGCCGGATCGGCCTTTTGGCGGGCAGAAGGTTCTTGCCGCTGTCGACCCGTTGCATGAACATGACAAGCCCGCATCGTTGGACAAGCGTATTGTTTCGGAGGCATTCGAGATCGCCGATGCGTTGGGTGGTGAAGTCCATGTTGCGCATGCCTTCAATCCATATCTTGACCCTGTCGATCCGGAGCCGGTTGAAAAAATGCACGCTGATGCACTGGCAGCGCTCATCGGCGAATTGCAGGTGCCGGAGGAACGCACGCATATGCTGGCCGGAAATCCTGTCGATCTGTTGCCGCAGGTCTCCGCCGATATCGGTGCGGATCTCGTGGTCATGGGTGCCGTGTGCCGTTCGCGGCTTGAAAATGCGATTGTCGGCAGTACTGCCGAGGATGTGCTCGATCGCCTGGGATGTGACGTGCTCGTGCTTAAGCCCAAGGGTTACCTGAGTCCGATCACGTTCAAGACCGTACCCAAAGGTGCGATCTTTGCCGATTAGGCTATTGCTGAATTGACTCTATATAGTCGATCAGGTTGCGAATGATGATTGCGACGCTTTTCTCGGCTTCTTCATCGGCGCCTTCTTCTACCCAGAACTCGTAGCCCCAAACCGGCATATAGCGTGTGCCGTGATAGATGACGACATTTCGTCCGTCGATGATCTTGCGTAGCGTCTCCTCGGGAAAGCTGTCTCCCTGCCGTTTACGCAGAGTCGTCAGATTCGGCACGGTAATCGGCAGGCCTGCCGCAACCGGACCGTCGCCCTGGCCACCGGTTCCGTGACAACTGGCACAGAAGCGTGCGAAGGTTTCTTCGCCCGAATATTCGGCATACACCTGCGCATTGGCAGCCTGTGCAAACAGGACTACGGCAACTGCCAGGCACACCATCGCATATTTTCTTTGCACGTTCGCGTCTCCGTGAATTGTCTGCCCGGGTAATTTGCCCGGGTTATCTGTTGCGGATCGATAATACCGGGCAGTCAGCGTGGCGCAACACTGACTCAGTCGTGCTGCCCAGAACAACGTGCTCGAGTCCACTGTAGCCGTGTGTCGTCATGATAATCATGCCGGCGTTATGTTCACGTGCATAAGCGACGATTTCATCGGCGGGATTTCCGATCAGGACGGCCGAGACCGGTGCCGGTTCCATTCCGCTCAGGTGCTCACCGGCAAATACATCGAGCTGGGTCGCGGCGTTTGCGGCGAGTTCGTCGGTCGTCGGCAAAGGTACTGCCGGAACCATGTCGAGCGCGGTATAGATATGCGGCGGTTCGACGGTATAGACGCAGTGAATCTCGGCATCTGTGACGGCGGCTATGCGGCGTGCCCATGGCAAGGCGGCCTGGCCTTGTTCGGAGAAATCGATCGGTAACACAATTACGGTTTTGTCTGACATCGTCCCGGACCTCTGCTGAAAAAACTGTTGATGTATTCATTAGTATTTATGGGGTCTGTGAGCCTGATTATCAACTGTAGTTATACCTACGTCGACCATTATGCGGACGTGGCGATCTTCCGCAATTGCTGCGCTATCTCGGCCGGCACTGGATTTCGGCCGGTATCGACCGTCAGTGACTGGCGTTGCTCGTCAGCGGACAAGGGTTCCAGGTTTGCCTGCTGCCAGTCGAAAACGGCCAGATCGGCCTCGGATGCGTCGTGTCCTGCCATACGCCGTGATTTGATGCGCTCGGCCAGGATCCGGGTATCGGCGGTGCAATCGAGGATGGCGAAGCGTGCGGTGCATTTGTGGGCAACGGACCGGAGTGCTGCACGATTTGCCTGGTGCAGGCACGTTGCATCGACGATGACATCGTAGCCCGCCGTCAAAGCGATGGCAGAAAATTCTGCGAGTGCCTGGTAGGTTTGTGACGTGATATCCGCGTCGTACAGTCCTTCGCCAATATCCGACCCGGAAGATTCCAGTTCGCCGATCGCGTGCAATTGCTTGCGTACGAGATCCGAACGGATTCGTATGGCCGGCATGATCGTCAACAGCCGGCTGCTGAGGTAGGTCTTGCCCGAGCCGGACAGACCGCGGCAGATGATCAGGCAGGGTTGCTGATCCGAATGGGCAAGACATTCAGCCAGGTCGATATAACGCGTTAATGCAGTATCGCCGCCGTCATCCTGTTGGGCCTGACGCAGGGTCGTGATCTTGGCGCGGACCAGGCAACGATAGACGCAAAACAACGGCAGCAGGGCCGTGCCCGGGTAGTCACCGGATACTTCGAGGTAGCGATTCAGGAAGCTGAAGCCAAGATCCCGGCGTTCAATATGCAATGTATCCATTAACAGAAAGGCGACTTCGTTGATGACATCGATAGTGCGTAGTGCTTCGTCAAATTCGATACAGTCGAATGGCGTGATCCGGTCATTCAGCAGGACAAGGTTCTCAAGGTGCAGGTCGCCGTGGCATTCACGGACGCGCCCGGTTTTCTGTCGTTCGCGGATTGTCGCGGCGAGCCGGGTGAGTTCTTGCGCGCACCAGGAGGCGAGACGGCTGAGCCGTTCTTCCATGGCGGGCTCCGCGCGGTATTTTCGCAATACCGCGAAATTATCTTCGATCAGTCCGGACAGGACCTTGACCGGGTCGCGTGCATCATCGGTCTGTAATGCTGGTGATCGATCATGCAAGCGGGCGAGAGTTTCGCCAAAGTCACGCATGTCGTTGCAGGATACGTGTCCTTGTTCGATCTGCCGGTCGAGGCGTGCATCGGCCGGGAATTGCCGCATGCGGACCGCCCATTCCAGCGTCGGTGTCCCGCCGATCACGGGCTGATCAGAGCAACCACCGATGGGCACGACATCGAGATAGAGATCGGGTGCGAAACGGCGGTTCAGTTCGAGTTCGAGTAAACAGTATTTGTGGCGTAAGTCGAGAGTCGAGAAATCGAGGAAACCCAGATCGACCGGCTTCTTTATCTTATAAGCGTACTCGCCGGTCAGCAAAACCCAGGAAATATGTGTTTCGACGATTTCGACCGCCGTCGTTGCATGGCCGAAATCCCCATGATCGATGAGGCTGCGCACGAGCCGTGCCGCTGCTGTAGTGGGTCCCTTTGCTGTACTCTTTGTCATATTGGTACGTATCTTCGCAAATTGATCGACCGTGTGTCACCAGAGCAGCAACGGAGGCTGAATTGAGTAACGAAAAAAACCACGATCCACAGGGTTGTGGCGACGACCCGGGCATTCCGAGACCGGCCGCACCGGACAGGCGGATGGAGCCGCTGCCATGGGAACGCCCCAAGGCTCCGGAGGAGGACCCGAGTGCAGCGGTACGCGTCGAGGCCCTGCTGAGTAGCCCGAGTTACCGCCGTGCGGATCAGGATGTCGAATTTCTCGGCTTGTCGGAGTCGCGGGGTGCGCGACTCGCGCTCGATTATCAGAAACCGGAACTTTATCTGCAGCGCTATGGAGTCCAAAACACGATTGTCGTATTCGGCAGCACACGAATCTGCGAGCCGGCCGAGGCGCGGCGCCGTGTCGCGGAACGACGCGAAGCGCTGGCGGCAGACCCGGAAAACCCGGAGCTACAAAATAAGCTCCGCATCGCCGAGCGGATCGCAAGTAAATCAAAGTTCTACGATATCTCCCGTGAGCTGGGCCGGCTCGTCGGAGGTTGCGGTGCCGGGCCAGACGATTCTCGCCTGCTGCTGATGACCGGGGGCGGGCCGGGCATCATGGAGGCCGCGAATCGTGGTGCATCCGACATCGGAGGCAAAAGTATCGGGCTGAACATCACGTTGCCGCATGAGCAATACCCGAATCCTTATATCACGCCGGATTTGTGCTTCAGCGTTCGGTATTTCGCCATTCGCAAACTCCATTTCCTGCTGCGGGCAAAGGCACTTGTCGTCTTTCCGGGCGGTTACGGTACGCTCGACGAGTTGTTTGAAACGCTGACACTGATTCAGACGCGCACTATTGAACCGCTGCCGGTTGTACTCATCGGCAAAGAATTCTGGCGTCACTGTTTCGATCCTGATTTTCTCATCGATGAGGGTGTTATCGAGGCCGAGGATCGGGAATTATTCTGGTATGCAGAGACAGCCGAAGAAATCTGGCAGGGAATTCGGACCTGGCATGCTCAGGCGGGTACCGAAGACCTGTGGGCCAATGGTTGCTGATAGAACCATTGCCCGGAATAGACAAGCAGGGAGTGCAAGTCTGATTTAATGGATATTCAGTTTTTCGGCGCCACCGGCGAGGTGACCGGTTCGTGCTATCTGGTCACCTGTGGCAATCATCGTGTATTGATCGAATGCGGCCTGATTCAGGGGAGTCGAACGCACGAACTGCACAATCACGACAATTTTCCTTTTGACCCGGCCTCCATCGATGCGGTGATCCTGACCCATGCCCATCTGGATCATTCGGGTCGATTGCCGGTGCTGATCAAGCGCGGATTCACCGGGCATATCCATACGCATGCCGCAACGGTTGATCTGTGCGAGATCATGCTGGCCGATGCCGGCTACCTGAACGAAAGAGCAGCACAATGGGAAAACAAACAGCGCAACAAAGACCATCGTGAGCCGGTCAAGCCATTATTCACGCGCAAGGAGGCGCTCGATGCGATCGAGCAGTTTTCCGCTCACGAGTACGATGTACCGGCAACAATCTGTCCCGGCATGACTTTCACACTACGCGATGCCGGGCATATTCTCGGTTCGGCAATCATCGAATTATCACTCGCTGAGAAAGCGCTGCAGAAAAAGATAGTCTTCAGCGGCGACCTTGGCAACCCGGGTGCACCGATCCTGCGGGATCCGCAACCGGTTTCGAGTGCTGACCTGGTCGTCATGGAATCGACATACGGGGATCGGGTACATCGACCCTGGGAATCGACGTGGGAAGAGATGGGTGCCGTGATAACCGGCGCGAGCAGTGCGCACGGCAATATACTGATTCCCGCGTTCACGATCGGGCGAACGCAGTTGCTGCTTTATACATTTCGGCAGTTCTTCGATGACTGGCAACTCGACGACTGGTCGATCGTTCTGGATACGCCGATGGGAATCTCCGCAACGGAGGTCTATGCCCGCTATCCGCACTTATATGATGCTGAAGCGAAGCAGATATACAGATCGGATGGTGATCCGTTTGATTTACCGAATTTTCGCACTTCCAGAACGACTGAAGAATCGATGCAACTAAACGAGCAACGATCCGGTGTTATTATCATCGCCGGCAGCGGCATGTGCTCCGGTGGTCGGATCAAGCACCATTTGCAGCACAATATTTCGCGTGAGCAAACTGAAATTATGATCGTTGGCTTCCAGGCACGCGGTACGCTCGGAAGGCGGCTTGTCGATGGTGTTGACCAGGTGCAACTGTGGGGTAAAGATTACGATGTCAACGCCTCTGTGCATACGATCGGCGGCCTGTCGGCACATGCCGATCAGGATGACCTGTGCCGCTGGTTCGGGGCGATCGACGGATCACCGGTGTGTGCGCTTGTGCATGGCGAACCACAGGCTGCGATGGCACTTGAGACACGCCTTGTCGATACCTTGACGGCGCAGGTTATCCGGCCGGAATATCGACAGAGAATCGATCTGGCAGATTGCTAACTGCATATGTCAGCAGCATTCATTAAATTTAACCAGTGGTATCCATGCGTTTTTCACTTATAGGAAATCCAGCCTGGTCCAGGCTAAATCAACATTGACCCAACTCAACCGGAGAACATAAATGAACTGGGGTGATATTATTTTTTTTCTACTCACATTAGCAAGCGTGTTTGTTTTGGTGGTCATCGTCTTTGTGCTTAAGTCAGAAAAAAAAATTGAAGACAAAAATACTTCAGAGGAGAAGGGGCAATCTGTTAATCCAAAAGACTGACCTCAACGGCTGGGAAACTTCTTCTGATAGCTGACATTTCACTTTAATGCGGTAAATTGACGGTTACCGGTCTAGAATCGATATTTACCCGGCGACCATTCAGATAATAGGTTCTTACCACCGGAGCTGCGAAGCGATAATGACTGCGGGAGAAATACGTGCAAGTCATGTAACGATCCCGTCCAGGGATTTGTTACCGCTTACCGCCACCATCTATACAAAAGATCCGGTGCCCCGTCGTGTTGCCATCATCTGCAGTGCGACCGCAGTGCCACAGCGCTTTTATCGCCACTATGCGCATGCGCTGGCCGAAGCAGGCTATGTGGCTGTGACTTATGACTATCGCGGGATTGGACGCTCACGACCGAAATCGCTGCGGGGTTTTCAGGCGAAGACCAGCGATTGGGGGCTTCTCGATATGGCCGGTGTCGTTGACTGGGTCCGCAGCCAATTCGAGCCGGAGCGTGTGTTCATAGTCGGTCATAGTGTTGGCGGCCAGGTTGCAGGACTGCTCGACAACAGCGCATTGATCGACGGAATGATCACGCTTTCGGCACAGAGCGGGCACTGGCGCCTGCAGGGCGGCGAGCAGAAATTGATTGTCGCTTTACACGTCCACATCTCACTCCCTTTGCTCTCGACGATCTTCGGATACATGCCGTGGAGCTGGCTTGGCTCGGCGGAAGATCTGCCGAAGGGGGCAGCCCTTGAGTGGTCGCGATGGTGCCGGGACCCGCTTTACCTGCTGGGCGACGACACATTGCCGTTGAACCGCTATACGGAATTTTCGGCACCAGTCCTTGCGTACAGTATCGACGACGACAAGTGGGGGACGCGGCAGGCCGTCGATGCAATGATGTCGGCGTACCCAAATGTCGAACGACGACATATCGAACCAGCACGAAATGAACTTCAGTTCCTCGGACACTTTGGTTATTTTCGGCAGACAGCGCGACACCTGTGGGCGGATGGAATCGCCTGGATGAATGCGCTCAGGTAGTATGAAGTCGGTAAAAACTCGGGCTCTGAATCAATTGCTGAGCGCAAGCTCTCTATCTTCAACAGGTAACAACATGTCAAAGAGTATTATTGGTACACAAACAGAAAAAAACTTGTTGGTTGCGTTTGCCGGTGAGTCTCAGGCAAGAAATCGATATACATATTTTGCAGGTGCGGCCAAAAAGGAGGGTTTGGTTCAGATAGCACACATATTTGAGGAAACTGCCAATCAGGAGAAAGAACATGCAAAAAGGTTTTTTAAATTTCTTGAAGGTGGTGATGTAGAAATAACAGAAACATTCCCTGCCGGAAGAATCGGCACAACGCTTGAAAATCTAAAAGCGGCCGCAGCAGGAGAAGAATACGAATGGACAGAAATGTATCCGGCCTTTGCGAAAGTGGCAAGGGAGGAAGGTTTTAGTGACATTGCGGCAGCATTTGATGCTATTTCAATTGCCGAAAAGCAACATGGCAAACGATACCGCGATCTGGCGGAAAATCTGGAGGCGGGGAAAGTCTTCAAGAGAAACGGGAAAGTCGTTTGGCGTTGTCGGAATTGTGGTTATCTGCATGAAGCTGAAGAAGCTCCAAAGATGTGTCCTGCCTGTCTGCATCCGCAAGCCCATTTCGAACTATTGGGCGAGAACTGGTAGTTTTGATTGTCGGGACTTATCCAAGTAGACGCTATCAGCTGAAATTTAAGCCTACATAGACAGATCTTCCGTAGGAGCGGCTTCCAGCCGCGATTCCTTGCGGTGGTATACCAATCGCGGCTGGAAGCCGCTCCTACTGAAGACAGCAGTTACCAGGCAATGGTTCTGCCCTCGTAGTGCCTGAAGCAGCCGGTGTCATCGATCGTCAATGCGGCGATCAGGGGGCGCAGGGCGCTGATACTTTGTTCTATTTCGACCATGGCGTAACCGAAGGCATCCATGCGTGTCTTGACGTAACCCGGGCAAAACATCGCGACTATGATGCCACGCTCTTTCAGTTTCTCGGCAATGATGGTCATGGCCCGATTCAGGGCTGTTTTGCTGCTGGCATAGGCAACGCCCGGAATCGCCATCTCGGCGATCGATGCAACCTGACTGGAAATGTTGATAAGCTTTTTCTGTTCTCCGGCCGCGAGATGCTCGGTGAATGTTTCAGCCATTTTCACGGGGCCGAACGTATTAGTCTCAAGGACATCTCGCCAGATATCGTAGTCGATGCTGCCAAAATGTTGCCGCTCGATATTCTCGGCAATCGGGAGCGGCCCGATGATGCCGGCATTATTCAGCAGGATATCCAACGGAACACCGGCATATTGCCTGCCCAGGGCCTCGATGGCTGAATGATCCCGGACATCCAGTTTTTCGATGGTTACTGTTTGACCTGCACCAGCAAGCTCATGCAGCGCATCAGCCGATTTCGGTGAACGGCAGCACGCGATGACGTCCCAGCCGTCCGCGGCATATTGGCGCGTAAACTCGAGGCCGAGGCCCTGGTTGGCGCCGGTGATCAGGATTGACGGCATCGGATGATTCCTTTTTGTATTATGAAATTTAAGTACCCAGACTGAAAGGTCCGGACAGCAGCAGATTAACTTGAAGTAGCTCGATATGAAAATATGGGTAGATGCAGATGCTTGCCCCGTGGTCATCAAAGAAATTTTGTTCAGAGCGGCGGAACGCACCCAGGTGGAACTGACGCTTGTGGCCAATCAGCCGGTCCACAGGCCTTCATCCCGCTATATCAAGACGATTCAGGTGGCGGCTGGTTTTGATGTTGCCGACAATGAGATCGTCAAACGACTCGCTGCCGGTGATCTCGTGATCACGGCCGATATTCCATTGGCGGCGGAGGTGATCGAAAAGGGTGGGCATGCGCTCAACCCTCGGGGCGAACTCTATAGCGAAGAGAATATTAAGGCTCGCCTGAATATGCGCGATTTCATGGATACCATGCGGGCCAGCGGAATCAACACGGGCGGTCCGGCGGCATTGAGCCAAAGCGATCGGCAGTCGTTCGCAAATCACCTGGATGCGTTTTTAGCCAGGTATGCCGGTGAGGTCTGACCGGAAGGTCATTCGATCACGGTGATTTCTGTCTTCAAGGGCGGAGTTCTGACTTGAAAATTTCCTTGACCCGCTGGCCGGGTTTCTCACCGATTACTCTGTATACGCCTTTCCAGGCGCGTGGATCGAGTCCGTCATCGAAGAACAGATCGAGGTGCCGGTGATTACGGTCACGTAATTTCTCAGGCCCTGATCCCATGTAGGTCAGCTGGTTCGAGAGGTCGAGATAATGAGCCAGGTATTGTTCGATAAAAGGGGCGATGCGATTCAGTTCCGCGTGCTTTGCCGGTCGGCCGCAGACGATACTCCACGGGCTCAGATACGCCGCTATCGCCGGGTTGGCCGTAGCCAGTGCACAGGGGCTGTCCTTGCTTTGGATCGCCTTCCCGTAGGGTTTCGTGATCGGTGCAAATACCGTGGTGAAATAGTCGGGATGGTCGATCGGATCGAGACGCGGCAGGTAATCGGCATTGAAAATACAGGCGTCAGGCCCGAACTGGACGACCTGGGCATGAAAGTGGGGCATCGGTGTGGCAGAACGGCCGAAAAGAAAAAATAGCTGGGTATCGACCGGTTCACGGATCAACCGGAAGTGAATCATCCGATCGATCAGGCTGCTACCCGTGCCTTGCCACAATCGCAGGGTGCCGGCTTTGGTCGCCGGCTCATCGGCGTTAGGCAGCGCCAGGAATGGTTCGCCGCGTTCACCGGGCAGTTCTTGCAACGCCTGATTCGTCAGTGCCTTCTCGATCAGGCTGTTGATGTATTCAAAGCCAAACATAATAAATACAATTAGTTATAGTTATTATCTATATTTAATCGAAGTTCAGAAAAATTAAGTAACCGGGGATGAGTGACTGTGGGAGCGGCTTTAGCCGCGAAAAGTCCGCCAGGTGCAGCAATCGCGGCTAAAGCCGCTCCCACAGCAAGTGACCATTTATGTCGCAGCAATTCACTGAGCTCGAATCTGTTTCAGATGATGCCTTCGTCCTGCATCTTTTTCTGCTCATCAGCGCTGATGCCGAGTAACCCACCGAGAATTTCCTCATTGAATGCGCCGACCTCGGGGCCGGGCCAGTCGGTGCGCCCTGGCGTCTTGCTGAATTTGGGCACCATGGCCGGGATTTTCAATTGTTTTCCGTCAATTTCTACTTCTTCAAACAGGCCGCGCGCATTGAAATGTTCGTCGGCAAGCATGTCTGCGACATCGTAGATCGGGCCGGATGGCACGCGCGCTTCTTCGAGCAATGACAGCGCCGTATCGGAGTCCATCGAGCCGGTCCATGCTGTGATCACCGCATCGATCTCAGGTTCATGCTCGACGCGCCCGGCATTGTCGGCGAAGCGTGGGTCTTCACCCATTTCCGGCTTGCCCATTTTGTCGCACAGGCGTTTGAAAATGGAATCGCCATTTGCGCCGATGATGATGAACTTGCCGTCGCTGCAACGGTACGTGTTCGTCGGCACGATACCGGTCAACGTGGACCCGGAAGGCTCGCGTATCTCGCCGGCGCCGTCGAATTCGGGCACGACGCCTTCGAGCATGTTGAATACCGATTCGTATAACGCCGTATCGACGATCTGACCGCCGCCTTCGGGGTCTTTCAGGCGCCGGACGAGGGCCATGACAATGCCGAAAGCCGTGTGCAGGCCGGCGAGGGTATCGCCGAGGCTCAGGTTCGGACGTACCGGCGGACCGTCCGGGAAACCATTGACGTAGCGCAGGCCGCCGACACCTTCGCAGACCGATGCGAAGCCCGGTTTGGAGGCATAGGGTCCGTCCTGGCCATAGCCGGAGATACGCGCATAAATCAGCCCCGGATTACTGGCTTCGAAAACCTCCGGACCGAGTCCCCATCTTTCCATCCTGCCGGGCATGAAATTCTCGACGACAGCATCGGCTTTGTCGATCAGCTGCCGCACGATCTCCTGACCCTGTTCACTGCGCAGGTTTGCGGTAATGCACTTCTTGTTGCGGCCCAGGCTGCGCCACCACCACGAGGTACCGTGTTCATCGAGGATCCGCCATTTGCGGATAGGGTCACCGTCTCCGGGTGTTTCGACCTTGATAACCTCGGCGCCGAAATAGCCGAGAATGCTGCCGACAAACGGCCCGGCCAGTAATTGGCCAACTTCAATGATGCGAAAGCCGTCGAGCGGACGAGCGTTGGATTTATTCATAGTGATGGGTCCGGTGGCGAATTTTGCTGGGTCTGCGCGCCCACTTAATTCTGTTTTGTAGCGGACAGTTTAACGTGAAACGTCAATGCATTACAGGACCCGGCGGATGCTTCTATCGTGGGCTCAGAGACCGATCAGGATGCAAATTTAACATTATGCGGAAAATGTGACCCGGTTCACGGGTCGCATGACTCAATCGCCGGATCATTGCCCGCATACAGAGATTAATCTGCTTTCCGCGGAGTGACTGTGCGTATCTGCATCCTGATCGGTTTAAGTTTCCTTGCATTCGGTTGCGCCAATGACCATATGGGGGCACGACTCGCCTCATGGCAGGGGAGTCATTTCAACGAAGTCGCCGTGGCCTGGGGGCCGCCCGATGCCTGTTCCATTGATGCCAATTATGCCGATACGTCGCAGCGGATTTGTGAGTGGCAACAGCGATCGGTCGAAGGTGCCGCATGTACGACCCTGCTGGCATTCGATACTGACGACAAAGTGACCGGCTGGCGTTGGCGCGGAGACCAGTGTCAGCTAACCGCCACTGCCGTGGCCGCGAATACCTTCCGTGAACGTCCCGATGCGCTTTCGGTTGACGATGCAAATCCAGGGGCTGTCGCTGCGGACTGAATAACTCACAGCGGTTTGGCCTGACCACGATAGTGATAAGACACGAATTTAGGCCCCTCGAGGTAGCTTGTTTCGAGTTCGAGAAACTGGAAACCCGCCGCTTCGATCAGTGGTGCTATTGGTCGAGTCAGGCTACAGCCCGCCAGAAATTTGAAAACCGGGTTCATGCGTCGTTGTAATCGCAAGATTTTTTCTTCCGGCGCCTGGCCATGTTCGAGAAACAACAAGCGGCCACCCGGCTTCAGAACCCGGCGCATTTCCTGCAAAGCCTCTTCGATGGGCGGAATTGAACACAGCGACCATGTTGTCACGATCGTGTCGATGCTGTTTGATTCAAGGGGGATTTCTTCCGCACCGCTTTTTATTGCTTCGATCGGGTACTGAGCCGTGCTCATGATCTCTTCGGCCTTGGCCAGCAGCTTCGCAGATGGCTCCAGCCCAAACAGGTGTTCGATGTCCTTTGAGTAGTAGGGCACGTTCATGCCCGAGCCAAAACCGACTTCGAGAACCCGCCCGGTTGCGAGTGGCGGCACCAGCGGTCGATATTGACGGATGACTTTGTTCTTCATGCCGCGCTCGACCATGAACGGCAAGATATGATCAGCATAAAGTCCCATGGTTACTCCGCTGAATTACTCGATCCTGGCGTGCCAGGTGGCAATTGCTTTGCCGATATCGTCGGCCGAGTCTTCCTGGATAAAGTGAATGCCCGGGACCGTGACCTCATCCTGGTTCGGCCACCGGCGGCATGTCTCGCGGGGTGCGCCGACGAGAACTGCGCCAGGTTCGGCGTTGATAAAAAGTTTCGGTATGTTCGATGTTGCCAGCCAGTCTGCATATTGGCTGACGATCTCGACGACATCGGCCGGTTCGCCGTTGATCGGCAATTCCCGGGGCCACGCCAGCATGGGTTGCCGGTCGTCACCAGGCTCGGCGAATGGTTGCCGATAGGCAGCCATTTCCTCGTCGCTCAGCTTGCGCATGATGGATGCGGGCAGGATGCGCTCGATAAACAGGTTCTTGTCGAGAATCAGGCTTTCACCCGCGTCCGAGCGCAGGCCCTCGAATAGCGGGCGGCTTTGCTCGGGCCACTCATTCCAGCCGATTGGCCTGACGAGCGCCTCCATATAAACGATGCCGGCCACGCGGTCTGCGTTGCGCCGCGCCCAGTCGAAACCGAGTGCCGAGCCCCAGTCGTGCAGTACGAGCGTGACACGATCACCGATCGCGAGTGCATCGAGCGTCGCATCGAGGTAACGACGGTGACAGACGAAGCGATAGCGATCCGCTTCTGAGCTGTCGAGTTTGTCCGAACCACCCATGCCGATCAGGTCGGGCGCGATGCATCGGCCCAACTCGGCCAGGTGGGGCATGACGTTACGCCACAGGTAGGATGAGGTCGGATTGCCGTGTAGAAAAACAATTGAATTCCCGGCCCCGGTTTCACGGCAGGCCTCACGGTAGGCCTCACGGTAGGCCCCACGGTAGGCAATCTGCTTGCCGAGTACGGTGATGGTTTGCAAATCGATCATGACGGGGATAATTCTCTATCGATTATTTCGCTCAATACCGTCAGCGATCAGTTCAATGAAGTCTGATTCGCTGTCGATACTACTGATGTCACCGGCATTGACGGTATAGCCATGTTGGTTCGCCAGTGCCTCGTAAAGCGGTTTGCGATGCTCGAGCAGTTCGGGGAACATCCATTTAACGAAACGGTCGGGTTCAATTTCCTCAGCCGATTCGAGTTTTTCCCTGGTGAGATATTCGGCAAGTTTTTGATCCAAAAAGCTGTCATTGAAATACAAAGGCTTTGGATCGTTTACTGCGCGCCGAATCAATTCCTCTTCCATCTCCGTATCTGCCTTCAGATACAGGATCAGCGTATGTTCCGTGAGGGCATCGATCGCCGGGCCGGGCGGTAGTTCGCAAATGCTCCCGCCGGCATCATTCAGAAAATGATCGTAGCCGTAAATCTCGTGTGCCTTGTCGATAAATTCCACGACATCGTGCATTGCGGCCGATTCAGCCTGCATATGCAGTGCCTGGCGGTGTTTGAATTCGGCGGTTGGCAGGCCGCCCATATCGGCGCGACCGATTTTGCCGAGAAACGTCGATACCGGCTCGAGGTTATGCACGCTGATGTTATTGGCGATGTAAATCGAATCGCTGCGCAACAGATCCTTGAGGAAGCCGACCCGCATGGCCTGCCGTTTGATGTTGTCGAGGATTGGCTCGGCCAGGTATTTCGTGCCGATCCGGTAATCACCACTGTAATGAAACCAGTTCGTTTTCGGCAGTCGGTTGGCCAGGTACGTCTTACCGACGCCAGACATGCCGAGCAGGGTTACGGCCTTCTGCGGCCAATTCACGAATTCATCGCGCGTCATGTGCATGAGTGAGGTTCCTTACAGGCCGACAAGTCGGCGGTGCAGGTCCAGCGCTTCGGTGCTGGGTCGCTGACTGTCTTCTTTTGGATAATTTAAAGGTCGGTCAGCCAGAATCCGATAGCTTGTGTTTAGCAGTTCATCACTGATGACCAGCGTCATCGTGCGTGTATCGACGGCGATCTTACCGAGATCGAATAGCGTATGAATATCCGCGCGCAGTAACAGGCCATTCGAGGAATTGTGCGTGTACTTACCGCGGTACGGGATGATATAGGTCGCTTCGAGTGCGTCGGGAGCATTGCAGCCGGTCACAGCGCACGTATAGTCGTAGGCTGCCAGCAGGCTCTGACGCATCTGGGGCTGGCCGCGGCGCATGGTAATCGTTTCGACGATTCGTTCCCGGCCGTCCTTCGTGCTTTTCGGGTCGAAGGTGTTGAGTTTGGCCTGCTCCCGTTCGGAAAGCTTGATGATGCCGCTCATGTCGAGAACAGGGCCCCCGGCATTCATATTGAGCAGTCGATGGCGAAAAAATCGCTCGACCGAACCGAAATCCGCCTCGATGCGCTCCAAGACTTCATCGGAAATCTGGCTAAAACGTTCCTGAACCGGCGTCAGGTAGTCCCGGAGTTCTGCGGTCGGTAAGGTCAGAGCAATCGGCTCGGACAGGAAGAACAGCAATTCGCGGGCACTGTCAGTGTCTTCAGAATCACCCCAGATTGCCGTAGCAGCCCGGCCATTGTCGTAGCGACCCAGTACCTTGCCGTAATATCGATACGCGCCGTCAAAGGTCATGAGAACGAAATCGCCGATACCCATGTGGAACCACTTGTCTACGAATTCTGCTTCGGACGGAAAGCCCCAGGCATAAAATCCACGCCCGCGACGCTCGATATCGATGAGTTCCGGGTAGGTCGCATCACTGAAGGATTTGATAACAGCCTGTCGTTCAACAGGATTGATGATCGATCTTTCCAGACAGGCTTTGTCGGGTGCTGTGTCGGCAGGGGCGACGAAGATCTTTGGCATATTCTCTATTCTCCCGAAGCGCTGGCCCGAATCGTATGATGATTATTAATAGTACCCGCTCTGTTTGCAATTCCGGGCACTGCCGAAACGGCTCAGAACGGGTATGATAAGCGGCTTTGCCGGTCACCCCGCATGCTGGCCCGGCAGTATAGCTTTATTCGGGAAATCAGGTTCACATGACCCAGAACGCTTGGCAGGTCCATAAATTCGGTGGCAGCAGTCTAACTGATGCGCGATGTTTTCATCGCGTGGCAAATATCCTGATGACGAATCCTGCCGACCGGCAGGCCGTCGTCGTTTCTGCAATGGGCGGTATGACGGATGCGTTGCTGAACCTGGTAGCAGCGGCCGAGAAATCCGCTGAGTCGATCGATGCAGGCCTGCGAGCAATCGAAGAGCGCTATGTGGCGACGGTTCACGAGCTGATTGGCAGCACATCGTCAGCCGACTCAGTCTTGCAGCCGTTTCATAGTGAACTTCGCGATGCGGCCGATATATTGCACGCGATCTCGCTTGTCAGGGCGGCGGCCGACCGCAGTCGCGACCTGGTAGCCGGGTTTGGCGAAATCTGGTCGGCGCGATTGCTGGCCGGCTTCCTCGACAAGCAGACCGGCAGTCAGTGCGACGTCAAATGGGTCGATGCACGCGATCTGATCGTCATCAGACACGGCGAGATGGGTCCGGCGGTCCAGTACGATCCATCGCACGACAATACGGTGCGTCATTTCACTGACGAGACGAGCGGAATAGTTGTCGTCACCGGCTTTATTGCCTCGGATCCGGAAGGTCTGCAGACGACGCTCGGGCGTAACGGCAGCGATTTCTCGGCATCGATTCTGGCCGCCTTGCTCGGCGCGGAATTAATTCGTATCTGGACCGACGTGGATGGGGTCATGAGCGCGGACCCGAACCGCGTTCCGGAGGCTACCGTTATCCCGGACCTGTCCTACAGCGAGGCGATGGAACTGGCTTACTTTGGCGCCAAAGTCATTCATCCGCAAACGATGTCGCCGGCCGTAGAAAAGAGCATCCCGGTCTGGATCAAGAACACCTTCAACCCGGAAGCGCGGGGCTCGCGTATCGGCGTTACGAATGGCGACAGTAACGGTATCAAGGGTGTGACTTCGGTCGACGATGTGGCGCTGGTCAATCTCGAAGGCGCCGGCATGATCGGTGTCCCGGGAACCGCCGACAGGTTGTTCAGCGCGCTGCGTGATGCGGGCATCTCTGTCTCGCTGATCTCGCAGGCCAGCTCGGAGCATTCGATTTGTTTCGCGGTGCCGAGCAGCGCGGCCGATACGGTCGATGATGTGGTCCGGCAGGCATTTCGCCGCGAACTCGAGCAGAACCTGATTCAGAGTGTCGAGGTGCAGAAGCATTGCAGCATCATTGCCGTTGTCGGTGACGGCATGACCGGATTACCCGGAATTGCCGCCAAATTCTTCGGTACGTTCGGTGCGGCCGGCGTCAACATCAAGGCAATTGCCCAGGGCTCCTCCGAGCGCAATATATCAGCGGTCGTCGATAAAGAAGACGAGACGCGGGCACTGCGTGCCGCGCATTCGGGCTTCTATCTGTCGACAAAAACAATCTCGGTCGGGTTGATTGGCCCCGGAAATGTCGGTGGCCTGTTGCTCGATCAAATAGCGGCACAGGCGGAGCGACTGCGTGAGGAATTCAGTCTCGATTTTCGCGTTCGTGCCATAGCGACTTCATCGCGCATGCACCTGGCCGAGCGGTCGGTTGACCTGGCTGACTGGCGCAGTGTTCTCGACGGCAATAGCGAACCGGTGAACTGGGATGTGTTTTCGGCCCATGTCAATGCCGAGCATTTGCCGCATGCGGCAATTGTCGATTGCAGCGCCAGCGAAATGATTGCCGACATGTATCTCGACTGGTTTAAAGAAGGTGTTCATGTAGTCACGCCGAACAAGAAGGCGCACAGCGGACCGATGGAATATTACGATGCGTTGCATCAGCAGCGACGCCAGCATGGTGCGCACTTCCTGTATGAGACGACCGTCGGGGCAGCGCTGCCGATTATCGAAACCCTGCGAGACTTGCGGCAGACGGGTGATGAGGTCACGAGTATCGAAGGTATTTTCTCCGGTACGCTAGCCTATTTGTTTAACGTCTTCGACGGTAGCAAGCCTTTTTCGCAGATTGTTCGCGAGGCGCGTGATAATGGCTATACGGAGCCGGATCCGCGTGACGATTTATCGGGCATGGATGTCGCGCGCAAGGTCATTATCCTGGCACGCGAAATCGGACTGCGGCTGGAATTGGACGATCTGGTTATCGAAAGCCTGGTACCCGAAGGGCTGGGTAATGGCAGCATCGATGAATTCCTCGATGCGTTGCCGGAATTTGATGCAGCCATGAAAAAGCGCTGGAGTGAAGCGCATGATAACGGGAATATTTTGCGCTATGTCGGTCGCCTGGGCGAGAGCGGTGGTGCGACGGTGCGCCTCGAATCATTACCGGCAGAACACTCTTTCGGCAACATGAATCTGACCGATAATATCGTGCGTTATGTGTCTCGGCGCTACAGCGATAATCCGCTGGTCGTCCAGGGACCGGGCGCCGGACCGGCGGTGACCGCTGCCGGCGTGTTTGCCGACTTGCTGCGCCTCGCATCATATCTCGGTGCGCCGCGCTGAATTTTATTTTCTCTGACCGATGACCTTGTCATGAAATTTATCAGTACGCGAACTCACCAACCGGTTTGTATCGAACAGGCAATCATGAGTGGTACCGCACCGGACGGCGGGTTGTTTATCCCCGAAGCATTGCCGAGCTTCGATCCCGGCACCTTTGATGGCGCCGATTCTTTTGCGTCGATCGCTGCACGTTTTCTCGCGCCATTCTTCGAAGACTCGTCACTTGCCGGCGACCTCGAGAGTATCTGCAATGAAGCCCTTGATTTTTCCGTGCCCCTGAACCGATTGCCTGACGAAGCGGACGAACTCTCGGTATTCGAGCTGTTTCACGGGCCGACAGCTGCGTTCAAGGATGTCGGCGCACGGTTTCTTGCTTCGACGATGGTTTCTATCATTGCCAGGGGTAAGTTTGCACAACCGCCTGTCACAGTGATCGTCGCGACATCAGGAGATACCGGTGGCGCTGTTGCAGCTGCTTACCACCGCAAGCCCGGAACGCGCGTCATCGTGCTGTTCCCCGATGGACGTGTCTCGCCGCGCCAGCAGCATCAGCTGACGTGCTGGGGCGACAATATCGTGTCGCTGGCCGTACGCGGCGAGTTCGATGACTGTCAGCGACTGGCCAAAGAAGCCTTTGCGAACCGCAAGTTAAACGAGCGGCATAATCTCGTTTCGGCCAATAGCATCAACGTCGGCCGCTTGTTGCCACAGGCCGCGTATTACGCGAAATGCAGCCTTGATCACTACCGGGCCACGGGTAATGCGAGCAACTTCATCATACCGACAGGTAATCTTGGCAACGGTTTTGCCTGTGTCTGGGCCAGGCGCATGGGCCTGCCGATAGACCGCATCGTGTTCGCGACGAATGCCAATACAACGATCCCTGATTTTCTGCAGTCGGGCGAATGGCAGCCGCGCGCAAGCCGTGCGACGCTGGCATCGGCTATGGATGTTGGTGATCCGAGCAACATGGAGCGATTGCGCGCATTGTGTGGCGATGTAGATGCCATACGCAATACCGTCACAGCCTTCCCGGTCAGCGATGACATTATTCGTGAAACGATCAAGGATGAATATCAGCGCCACGGCATTGCATGGTGTCCGCACACGGCAACCGGACTGCATGTTTATCGGGAACTGCCCGAGCAAGACAAGATCGGCCGACATTGGGTGGTCGTCGCGACGGCCCATGCGGCGAAGTTTGATACGATTGTCGAGCCATTACTTGGCGTCGACATCGAACCGCCACCCGAGTTGGCCGCATTACTCGACTGGCCGGCCTCATATGTGACAATCGATGCCACGCTGGAACAAGTTACGGAATTTTTATAGCCGGGAAGAAGTGTTCGCTTTCCAATGCAATCGAGTGCACCGCCAGTGTTGCGATTGAACAACGATTCAATATGACCGAACTGTTACTTCAAAATGAGTGGCTGCTGCCGTCTGTCGGTGTCATATTCCTGCTGACAGTCATCCTGGTGATTGTGTATCGACGCAGAAAAGCTCGCGATCCTGAGCGTCGGTTACGTTCTGCAGCCATCGATTTACTATCCGGTTTTATTATCCCGAACGGTGATGATGGAGAAATTCACATCGAATATGCATTGATGACGCACAGGGGAATAATCGTTGTCGATATCAAGGACGTTGATGGCAATGTGTTTGGCAGTGATGCAATGCAGGACTGGACTGTGATCTCGGACCGGCGCCGATTTACGTTCAGTAACCCACAATATGCTTTGTATGATCGACTCGCCGCCGTCAAGAGAGCCGCACCGGAGGTCCCTGTAACCGGCTATGTCGCATTCATGCGTCGCGCCCATTTCAATAAAGGCCAGCCATCGGATGTGATTCTGCTCGACACGCTGATCGACGAGTTGCAGCGTGAGAAGAAATCGGATGACCGCGACAGTTCATCGGCCTGGTTGCCGCAATGGGACTATCTGCGCGAAACTGCTGTTACCGCGCAGGTTGATCATCTATTAAAGAGCCGGTGAGCTTAACTGTTGGGCAAAGGTCCGGGCTTTTAATTGTTATCCGGAATCAAACTTGCGGCCGTCCGGGTAGCCGCTTCACAGTCAGGAGTGAGTTCGGCAGCTCTTTTCTGTGCCGCGAAGCTGATTTCCCGATTATCCCGGCGGGCTATCACCATCTCATCGAGTGCTGAGCAGGCCTGCATCATCCGGTCGTCTGCATCGAGCAGTTGCTGTCGGTATTCGCGGGCACCAACGGTATTTTCAAGATCGTCGATCGCATAGGCCAATGAAGTTGTCACGTCATTGTGCTCGCGGAAAACCCGTTCGGCATACTCACGGAAATCGGCGCTGTCTGCTCTGATCCGCTCACCGTCTCCGGTGATGATGTAGGGAGCGCAGGCGGACAACCCGAGCAGTGGGAAAGCCAGCCATGCTCGTTTCAAACCGTTAAACACGTTCCGGCACCCGAAATACACTAGCTGGACCCGGCAGTGGGTATCTGCATGAATTGAGCTGTCTGTGCAGACAGGAGCTCGACGAGACCCGCGAAGCCCTCTGTGGTGTAAACAGGCTGATACTCGGCGCGCTTGAGGGCCAGATCACTGACCCCATCGACAAGAATATTGATGATCCGCCATTCACCTGTTGATTGGTGCAGAACATAGATGATGTCTAAAGCTTCACCATTGTCCTGCATCAGCGTGCCGATGACTTCAATATGTCCTCTCGCCGTTTCCCGTTGGTCGGTAATTGCGAATGTCTCATCGGTGACATCGGCAAATCGGCTGGTATACGTTGCGATACTCAGACGGGAAAAGGCATCAATGAATTCAGCCTGCTGCTCTTCTGTGAGATCGCTCCAGTAACGGCGCATTGAAAATCGCCCGATATACGGCAGATCATGTGTTTCGGTGATGACCGGCTCGAGAAAGGCATAACGCTGCTCAATAGCTCCAGCCTCAGTTGTGCTGCTCGCCCTGATCAGTGCTGTGTGTAGCCGGGCGATCACCGTGGCGGCATTCGACAGAGAATCCGGTTGACCGGGTTCGGTAGCAGATACTGTGGTCGCCAGGAATAATAGCCCTGCCAAGACTGTATGGACCAATAAACGATCTGTCGGGCAGCGTTGTTTGAGCAGGTTACGATTGATCATGCAGAAATTCACGCCCGAACGAACAAAGCGGCGTTGAAATATACCAGCGCCACCGGTGACCCGTACTTTTATCGCTGATATTTCCATTCCAGTAGTGCGGGTAACACGATCAGCGTGGTCATCAGAGTTGCCAACAGTCCAATAGTCAGCAGTGTTCCCATGCTCGACATGCCGGCGTGTGACGAAAAGGCGAGAATGCCAAAGCTGCAGATCGTGGTCAGACTACTGAACAGGACCGCCCGCGACGTGCTGGTCTGTAACACATTGCCGTCAGTCGGCGGGGCAACCTTCATGCGATGAACCATATGAATGCCGTTATCGACACCGATGCCGAGCAGCAAGGGAAGGGTAATGATATTCGCAAAGTTAAACGGCAAGTCCAGCAAAACTGCCACCGCAACAGTGGCTAAAGATGCCAGCAAGATCGGGCCCAGTACGAGCAGGGTATCAATTATGTTGCGCAGGAACAGGATCAATAAAATGACGACGATCACCAGGGCAATCACAAAGGCGATCTTGAATGCCTCGACAACACTCTTCTTCGCTTCGATATGCACGACCGGCAGGCCGGTTGCCATCGGCGCAATATCCTGTACCTGGCGGACAAATGCACTGGCTGCATTTTCAGACGAGAAGTCCTCGTGTGGATGAACTTCGACAAGTTGCCGGCCATCGGTGCTGATCCACCGCTCGATAATTTCCGGCGGTAATGTCTCGAGATCGATCGGCTGTGCAAGCAGCAACCGGCCCAGTCTACTCAGCTGAACCGGCAGATCAGTCAGTACCGATGACTGAAGTTCTGCCAGGTTCGCAGCATAATTCGAAGCTGAAGTCGTTCGACGCTGCAGAATCCACGCTTCGATACTTTGTTCCAGTCGGTTCAGAGCCGGTTCACTGGTGCCTGGTCCCTGCAATGCCAGGGTACGTTCCTGGAGTGAAGCCAGGGCCGTATCGAATCGCGTGGTATCGGGCTCACTCAATTCGCCCAACTGGCCGAATCCGGAGCCGAGCACGATGTCGAGATCTTCGAGCATCATCAGCTTTTCTGTTTGCTCCGTTGGAATGAAATCCAGCACAGTTGTAACCGAGGCGACTGCCGGCAGTGGCTCGATTTGCGACTTCAGGATAGCGGCCTGCTGCGCATCCCGGGCCAGAATCGCCAGTGTCGCCGGACCGGCATCGGCCTGTTTCTGTAATTCCAGGAAGGTCTTAACCGATTCGGTATTAGCGTCGCGCAGATTGACCGGATTGCTGTCAAAACGGGCTTTATCGACCTGGGTTGTGGATAAAATCGCAACCGCAACTGCAACAGTCAGGACCACGCTGCGCCAGCGGGTGACGGTGTGGAGAAAATCAGCATTCAGTCGCTGGAATCGTGGTTTATTAATTGGACTGATACGTAGAGCCACGCCAAGCAACGCCGGCTGTAGTGTCAGCGTGGCAAAAAAGCTGATAAACATGCCTGTTCCGGCAATCAAGCCAAGCTCAGCCACCCCGTCGAAAGCGGTAGGAATAAAGGAATAGAATCCGGCTGCAGTCGTTAGCGCACAGATCATCAACGATGAGCCGACGTCACGGGCTGCATCGGGCAGAGCGGTCGAGACCTCCTGACCGGCATAAATGAGTTCCTGGGTCCGCAGCGTAAAGTGAATAATAAAATCAATGCCAAGACCGATATACAGGATACCGAACGCAACCGAAATCAGGTTGAGATCGCCGATTGCTATGGCTGCGAAAGTGGCCGTTGCGATAAGCCCGAAAATCAGCGTCAGCAGCGAGACGACCAGCGTCGCGACGGAGCCGAGCGCCGTATATAACACCAGCGCCACGGCGATCAGGACCAGTACACCCGCGATATTGGCGCCGCGGGAAATGCTGTTCAGCTCTTCATGTTCCATTGCCACCGTACCGGTCAGGCGAACCCGTACCTGGTGGCTTAATCTGTCGTCGAGGATTTTTATGGTGTCGCGAATATCATTGATCGCTCCGCCGGCGGGTTGTAATTGGGAATAGTCGAGAACTGGCTTGACGATAAGAAATTCTCTGAACGGTTCATTTTCGCCGGGTTTATTTGCACCAGGTTCATCGACAGCCAGCAGAGTCTGCCAGTCAATCTCAAAATACTCGCTGGCCCCGGCCGCATCGATGGCCTGGGAAAACTGATCAAACACAGGCGCAAGTTCTTTGCGTTCCTGGGGTGTTCCGTGAGACAGGGCCTCGTCGAGGTTCTCGACAAATTTCCCGAGACTGAAATCAGCTTGCAGCCTGCCCAAAAAAGGCTGCGCCGTTGTCAACCAATCCGCCAGGTGCTGCAACTCCACGGTGTCGAGGTACAACAAGCCGTTCGTTTCAAAGAAGTCACCGGCACCAGGCCTCAAGATCATCTCGATGTTGGCGGAATCCGCGGTCAGACGACTATGGAGTTTGGCTGCTGCCTTGCGCACCGGGCCGGGTTGCACGCCATCAATGACGATCAGCATTGTTTCTGCACGTTCCGGAAATGCCGAACGCAAATCCGTGAAATTCCGGCGCCACTCAAGGTGTTCCGAAAGCATGTCATTGGTGTCGGTGCTGACCCCGAGGTGGGTCACCGTGTAACTCGAAAACCAGATCGTTGCCACGCCGAGAATGATAATCACCAGCCACGCGTGACCGGTGCTCCAGCGCACCCATCGAGCAAGGAAATTGCAAATCAGCAGGTCAGGGTTGCTGATCATCAGGGTCCAGGCGGAACAGTCGTTCAGTATTCTGCATCGTGGCTTCGGCGACGGCTTCGATGGATTGGTTCATGCAGCCTGCGACGGCATGTAAAATGTGCGGCAGAACCGACGGTTCGTTACGGCGACCGGATGGTTTGTCTTTGAGATCGCGCGGCAACAGGTAGGGTGCATCGGTTTCGAGCAGGAGCCGATCGAGCGGCAGATAGCCTGCAGCGTCGCGCAGATCGTGCCCGCGCCGTTCGTCGCAGATCCAGCCGGTGATACCGATGTACAGACCCATATCCAGGTAGGTTTTCATCTCATCGCGATCGCCGGTGAAACAATGTGCGACCCCGCCGGATATCCCGTCGAGAAAATCCTTCAGCAGGGCCGTAAAGTCGTCGTGCGCATCGCGCTGGTGCAGAAACACCGGCTTGTCGGTCCCGGATGCGAGATCGAGTTGTTTTTCGAATGCATCGAGTTGTGCCGGCCGTGGTGAGTAGTTACGGAAATAATCCAGCCCGCATTCGCCGACGGCGACAATGCAGGGTTCTGCCACCAGGTCGCGCAGGCCCTTGAGCGTCTCTTCGTCCACTTCTTCGGCATGATGCGGATGCACACCGGCAGTGGCGTACAACTGTCCCGGATAGTTGCGTGCCAGTTGCAACGCATCCCGGCTGGCCGACAGTGTCGTACCAGTCACGATGATTCGCTGCACGCCGGCATCGGCCGCGCGCGTCAGAATATCCTCTCGATCTGCATCGAACGAATCGTGGGTCAGGTTTGCGCCGATGTCGATCAGGGCATGCATGGTTCTATCTGCTGCGCAGTGCATTAACGAGTTCCGGCATGATGCGGCCACTCGGACCGGTCAATACAAAATCCACATCGTTAGTCAGTGGCGTTGGCTCCGGGTTGATCTCGACGAGGAGCGCGCCGTGTTGTTTCGCCTGCATCGCCAGGCCGGCGGCCGGTTGTACTACCGCCGAGGTGCCGATGGCGAACAGGATGTCACAATCCGTAACGGCTTCCAGCGCTGTTTCGAGCGCGGCGGTCGGTATTGCCTCACCGAACCAGACGACATCGGGCCGTACCATGGCCCCGCACTCATGGCAGAGTGGCGGCGTTTTGTCGGAGTCGCCTGTTTCGTCGACAGGATGCCCGGCGGTACAACGGTTACGCATCAGGTTGCCGTGAAATTCGATAACACCCGCACTGCCGGCGCGTTGATGCAAGCCATCTACATTCTGAGTAATCAGTGTCAGGCGTCGTAGCAATCCATTCAGTTCGGCTATCGCGACATGTCCGGGATTAGGTTCCGCAGCACCTACCAACTCACGCCGCCAGACGTACCAGTCCCAGACGAGTTTTGGATCGCGCTCGAACGCTTCCGGCGTCGCGAGGTCCTCCGGGCGGTAATTTGCCCACAAACCCGTCTGTGCGTCACGGAAGGTTGGAATGCCGCTCTCGGCCGATGTGCCGGAGCCGGTCATCACGACGGTATGAGTCGAACGGTCGAGCGCCTGAACGAGATCAGGCGGAATCAGGAAATCCTGATCAGACTCCATTTATAGACGCCTGAGCATGTGTTGTGGGAGCGGCTTTAGCCGCGATTCCGTGCTGTGGTTCACCATTCGCGGCTAAAGCCGCTCCCACAGGTGAATTCGACACTGCATTTCTCGATCCGGTCAGGCCGCGAGTTGCCGCAAGACGTAATGCAGGATGCCACCGTTGCGGTAGTAATCGCGTTCCTTCGGCGTATCGATGCGTACGCGAGCCTGAAACTCCGACTTGCTGCCATCGGCTTTTATCGCCGAAACCGTGACCTGCGCAGCCTCGCCGTTGTTCAGCCCGGTGATGTCGAATGTCTCCGTGCCATCCAGACCCAGTGAATCGGCCGATGCACCATCATTGAACTGCAATGGCAACACGCCCATACCAATCAGGTTGGAGCGATGGATGCGTTCGTAGGTTTCGGCGATTACGGCGCGGACACCGAGCAGCTTGGTTCCCTTTGCCGCCCAGTCGCGTGACGAACCCATGCCGTATTCCTTGCCGGCAATGACGATCAGCGGCGTGCCTTCGGCGGCATACTGCATCGATGCATCGTAGATCGTCATCTGTTCGCCATCGGGTTGATGACAGGTCCAGCCACCCTCGGTACCCGGAGCTAATTGGTTACGTAAACGAATATTCGCGAACGTGCCCCGCATCATGACTTCATGATTGCCGCGGCGTGAACCGTAAGAATTGAAGTCTTTCGGATCCACACCCTGTTCGACGAGATATTTGCCTGCAGGTGTATCGGGTGTAAACGAGCCGGCCGGAGAAATGTGATCGGTTGTGACATTATCACCGAGCAGAGCCAGGGCCCGGGCGCCATGGATGTCTTCGACATCATCGGTGGTTAGCGACATGCCCTCGAAGTACGGCGGATTGCGCACATACGTCGAGTCCGGCACCCAGTCGTAAATCTCGCTGCTTGGCACATCCAGGCTGTTCCAGTTTTCATCGCCGGCGAACACGCCTTCATAACTGGCCTGGAACATGTCCGAGTCGATCGTCGCCGTGATGATCTCCTGTATTTCCGCCTGTGACGGCCAGATGTCCTTGAGGTAGACGGGATTACCATCGCCATCGGTGCCAAGGGCATCCCGGGTCAGATCGACATCCATCGAGCCGGCGATGGCATATGCCACGACGAGCGGCGGTGAGGCCAGGAAGTTCATCTTGACGAGCGGATGAATTCGGCCTTCAAAGTTCCGGTTGCCGGACAGTATGCTGCAACCTAACAGGTCATTGTCTTTGACGGCCGTGGCAATCGGTTCATCGAGCGGACCGGAGTTACCGATGCACGCCGTGCAGCCGAAGCCGACCACATTAAAGCCGAGCGCGTCGAGATCGGCTGTCAGGCCGGCCTGGTCGAGGTAATTGCTGACAACGCGCGAACCCGGGCCGAGTGTGGTCTTGACCCATGGTTGAGCCTTCAGGCCCAGCGCGGCAGCCTTGCGGGCGAGCAGGCCGGCGCCGATCATGACCGACGGATTCGACGTGTTCGTGCAACTCGTAATCGCTGCGATCA
Source organism: uncultured Chromatiaceae bacterium (assembly GCA_964629475.1). Taxonomy (GTDB): domain Bacteria; phylum Pseudomonadota; class Gammaproteobacteria; order Steroidobacterales; genus SMWD01. The sequence continues at coordinate 115,571 of CAZVQW010000001.1, forward strand.
GAATTGCGCCGTCCTTGAGCTCAAATGTCTCGCCGTGATTGGTTGCGGTTACCGAACGAACCTCATTTACACCGGCTGTCCCGCGCAACTCAGCGAAGGTGCCGGCCGCGGCACTCAGTGCAATACGATCATGTGGCCGACTGGGCCCGGATATACACGGCTCCACGGAACCGAGGTCGAGTTCGAGTACGTCCGTGAACAACGGATCGGGCTGGCCGTCTTCACGCCACAGGCCCTGTGCCCTGGCATACGCCTCGACAAGTTCGATCTGTTGTGCATCGCGACCGGATAATTCCAGATAGCGAATGGTTTCTCCGTCGATCGGGAAAATGCCACAGGTGCTGCCGAATTCCGGCGCCATGTTGGCCAGTGTTGCGCGATCCGACAGCGGCAGGCTCGACAACCCGTCACCGAAGAACTCGACAAATTTGCCGACGACGCCTTTCTCGCGCAGCATCTGTGTGACTGTCAGCACGAGATCCGTAGCCGTCGTGCCTTCGGTGAGCTTGCCGTTGAGACGAAACCCGATAACCTGTGGTATCAGCATGGTAATCGGCTGGCCGAGCATCGCGGCCTCGGCCTCGATGCCGCCGACGCCCCAACCCAGGATGCCCAGGCCGTTAATCATTGTCGTGTGTGAATCGGTGCCGACAACCGTATCGGGATAGGCAACACGTTCACCGTTCTGCTGGTCGTCGAAGATGACGCGCGCCAGGTACTCGAGGTTAACCTGGTGGACAATACCCGTGTTTGGCGGCACGACGCGGAAATTATCGAATGCGTCCTGTCCCCAGCGTAAAAATGAGTAACGCTCCTGGTTACGCTGAAACTCAATCGCGTTGTTTTCAGCCAGCGCAGTTGGGGTGCCGTACTTGTCGATCTGCACCGAATGGTCGATGACGAGTTCGGCCGGCGACAACGGATTTATTTTCGCAGCATCGCCGCCGAGCTTGACGACGGCATCGCGCATTGCGGCCAGGTCGACGACGGCCGGAACGCCTGTGAAATCCTGCATGATGACCCTGCCGGGCGTGAAGGCGATCTCGTGGCTCGGCACGGCTTGCGGATCCCAATTCGCCAGGGTCGCGATATCTTCAGCGCTGACGTCCTCACCATCGGCATGGCGCAACAGGTTTTCGAGCAGGATTTTAAGCGAGTAGGGCAGGCGATTGACATGCCCTTCGGTCACGGCCTGCAGTGAGTAAATCTGGTGATCGGCCCCGCCGACGGACAGCGTTGTTTTTGCATTAACCACTTGCGCCATGAAGTATCTCCGTTTGTGGGCCGGCGCAGGTTAATGGCCACGCAGGCCTTTAAATTCAGTTCCGACGGGTGTGGTCTCCGCATGACCGTGGTTCGGTCGGCGGTGTGGCGTCGGCTCAAGAGGCGCGGAATTATAGCGGAGCGGCGCCGGTCGCGGCCACAGGGTTTTCCGCAAGCCAGGCAGAATCGATCGGGCCACCGCCCAAGCATTCGTCGCTGGCATAAAAAACCGCGTATTGGCCCGGTGTGACAGCCCACTGGGGTGAGTCGAAGGCGACGTGCAGGCTGCCGTCTTCCTGGCGGGTCACGGCGCAGGGCGCATCCTGCTGCCGGTAGCGCGTCTTGATGGCACAGTGCAGCGTCGCACCCGCAGTGAGCGCAGCGGGTTCACCATTGATCCAGTACGGCGCCGAGGTGCTGAGCCCATCGGCCCGCAGCAACGGGTGATCATGTCCCTGTACGACGATGAGCTCATTGCGATCCTCGTTCTTGGCGGCGACAAACCAGGGTTCGTTGCTGCCATCGGCCAGACCGCCGATGCCGAGTCCCTGGCGCTGCCCGAGCGTGTAATACATCAGGCCGTCATGTCGTCCGACGACACGACCTTCAGGTGTCACCGCATCACCCGGTTCACCGGTCAGAAACTGCCCGAGGAAATCGCGGAACGGACGTTCGCCGATAAAGCAGATTCCGGTGCTGTCCCGCTTGTCATAGACACTCAGTCCCGCGTCGTTGGCAATACGTCTGACCTCGCTCTTTTTCATCGTACCGAGCGGGAACACCGCCTGGGCAAGTGCATCGGCGGCGACCTGGTGCAGGAAATAGCTCTGATCCTTGCTCGCGTCGATGCCCTTTAGCAGGCGTGTCGGCGGCCCGGGATCGATGCGGGCGTAATGACCGGTGGCGATCAGGTCGCCGCCGAGTCGCCTGGCATACTCGAGGAAGACGCCGAACTTGATCTCGCGATTACACAACACGTCCGGATTTGGCGTGCGACCACGCGAATATTCGTCGAGGAAATTGGCAAAGACCTGTTCGCGATAATCCGCTGCAAAATTTACTTGATGCAGCGGGATGCCGATGTCCGTGCAGATCGTGCGGGCATCCTGCAAATCGGTGGCGGCGGTGCAATAGCCATCGTCATCTTCCCAGTTGGTCATGTGCAATGCGGCGACGTCATGACCGGCACGTACGAGCTGAATCGCGGCAACGGCGGAATCGACGCCGCCGGACAGGGCAACAATGATTTTTTTACGGGAACCCGGTGTCATGCCGGGAATTATCGCATGCGTGAAGCGTGCCTGAGGCGCACCGTCTCAATCAGACGTACAACTCACGTTTTTCCTTTTCGATGCGTGACGCGTTCCAGATTTCGTCGAACATGCCGAGATAACGCCGCGCAACCGCCGGTTCGTGTGTATCGGCGATACCTTCCCACTTGCGTGCATCGACGCGATAGACCAGTGCGGTTTCATCGGCAATCAGAAAGGCTTCGCGATGGTCACGATATTTCTCGTCGACGTTGCGAAATTCGATACAGGCACTGAGCCTACGGGCCAGCTGTACAAACGGATTGCCGTTGCGAACGACATGCGAGGGATCTGCAATCAGGACCCGAATCCGGGCAAATGGCTTGCCGAGTGTCAGGCGTTTAACGGCCTCGAGAAAGACTTCCTCGTTATAAACGCCAGGCTCGAGGTCCGAAGAAAAAATCGAGATACGCCGGTTCGTCATGTCGACCATTTCGACGACGGCGCCCAGTGTTTCTTCAATAGAGGAAATGACCCAGCGTCGGCCTTGGGTACGTGATGCCTCCATGCGATACATTCCTCCAACGTGACTGACACGGCGGCCTGCTTTTTAAAGGCACCTGCCGGACATGGGGGATTTTATTTCGCGAGGTCATTGCGACGCGCGCGATCAGGTCACGTTTTTGGATGCTTGTTAGCTGTTTTTGAGGCTGCGGGCCAGTGTTTCAGCAAGCCCGACGTAGGTGCCTGGCTCGAGGTCGAGTAGGGCGGCCCTGGCATCTTCGGGGATATCGAGGGTGCCGATAAATTCTCGTAACGCATCGCTACTGACTCTGGCGCCACGTGTCATGTTTTTCATCTGCTCGTAGGCATCGCCATGCCCGTAGCGCCGCATGACGGTCTGAATGGCCTCGCCGAGTACTTCCCAATTGGCGTCGAGATCGGCTTGCATGCGCTCGGGGTTCGGCTGCAGCTTGTCGAGACCGGCGAGCAGCGACTGATAGCCGAGCATGCTGTGCCCGATCGCAACACCCAGGTTACGTAACACCGTCGAGTCCGTCAGATCTCGCTGCCAGCGGGAGACCGGTAGCTTTTCGGCAAAATGCCTGAGCAGCGCATTGGCAACACCAAAGTTACCTTCGGCATTCTCAAAATCGATCGGGTTGACCTTGTGCGGCATCGTCGAGGAGCCGACTTCGCTTGCAATCCTCTTTTGCCGGAAATAGCCGATCGAGATATAGCTCCAGAGGTCACGACACGAATCGAGCAGGATGGTGTTAATCCGCGCCAGCGCGTCACAATACTCGGCAATCCAGTCGTGTGGTTCGATTTGCGTCGTGTGTTCATTCCACGTCAACCCGAGAGATTCGATAAAAGCACGGCTCAGAGCCGGCCAGTCCGCATTCGGATAAGCGACGACATGTGCGTTATAGTTGCCGACCGCACCGTTCAGCTTGGCGAGTGCCGGCACCGCATTGAACAATTGTTCCTGTCGCTCCAGGCGCGCCACAATATTCGCCATTTCCTTGCCGAGTGTTGTCGGACTGGCGCTTTGGCCATGGGTGCGGGCCAGCATGGGTTGTGACGCCATCGCGACTGCCATGGCGCGAAACTTTTCGATGACGCGTCCGACCGCCGGGCGAATCACCTGGCTTCTGCCTTCCCTGAGCATCAGCGCATAGGCAATGTTGTTAATGTCTTCCGACGTACAGGCAAAATGCACAAAAGGCCTGATGCGGCCGAGATCCGGGTCTTCTGCGAGCTGTTCCGCGATCAGGTACTCGACGGCTTTGACATCATGATTCGTGGTTTTCTCGATGTCTTTGACGCGTCGGGCATGGCTACGATCAAATTTCTCGGCAAGTTGATTCAAGTAATCGTTGACGACCGGAGACAAGGATTCGAGTTCTCTGATTTCCGGGCAGTCGGCAAGAAACTGTATCCAGCGCACCTCGGTAAAGGTGCGTAACCGGATCAGTCCGTACTCGCTGAATACTTCGCGAAAGTCGTCGCATTTGCGGGCATAACGACCGTCGAGCGGTGAGATGGCGGTTAACGAACTGGATTCCATGTGCTTGATTTCCGTCGGAGGGCCCTGAGGTGCTGGCAATCTAATCCCAGTGATACCTTAAGAAGGGTCTGTAATAGACTGTTTAATCAATAATTAATGCTTTGTAAAGCCGTATCGGCCGGGTGCTGTCTGCGCGGGTCGCTACTCTACACCGATTCGCTGCCCCGGACGAGTTTCGTACGCAGGTCTCCCGAAGGTATCCCGGGCGCGTTAAAATAATATGTTTTGACACTACATATTTTCCAGGAGTTACTGATGTCGAACGGATTTCGCATCGAGCGAGACAGCATGGGTGAGTTGCAGGTGCCCGAGGATGCTCTGTGGGGCGCGCAGACCCAGCGTGCGGTCGAGAATTTTCCAATCAGCGGCCTGACGATGCCGCGTGGCTTCATCCGCGCACTCGGGTTGATCAAGTGGGCGACAGCCGGCGCGAATGCCGAGCTGGGTCTGATTCAGACCAGCACGGCCGTTGCGATACAAGGCGTCGCACTGCAAGTTGCCGAGGGCGAATACGACGATCATTTCCCGATCGATGTTTTTCAGACCGGATCCGGCACGAGCTCGAATATGAATGCCAATGAGGTCATCGCGAAGCTCGCAACGGCGAAGCTCGGCGCAGCCGTGCATCCGAATGACGATGTCAATATGGGCCAGAGCAGTAATGACGTGATTCCGACCGCCGTGCATGTCAGCGCGGCAATCCAGATTGCCGAACAGCTATTACCGGACCTGGTGCATCTGAAGGAGACACTGGAAACCAAAGCCGAAGAAAACAAGGATGTTATTAAAACCGGCCGCACGCACCTGATGGATGCGATGCCGGTCAGCCTTGCACAGGAGTTGAACGGTTGGGCCAGCCAGATCGGACATGGCATCGAACGGCTCGAGCAATCCATGCCGAGACTCTGCCGCCTGGCCCAGGGTGGTACCGCGGTCGGCACGGGTATCAACGCGCACCCGAATTTCGGCGCCAAGGTTGCTGTCCTGTTGTCGGAGGCGAGCGATCTGGAATTTGCACCTGCGGCGGACTATTTCGAAGCGCTGAGCAGCCAGGATATGGCTGTCGAGATATCGGGTCAGCTCAAGACGCTGGCCGTCTCGCTGATGAAGATTGCCAATGACCTGCGCTGGATGAACAGTGGTCCGCTGGCCGGTCTCGGCGAAATTGCATTGCCGGCCCTGCAACCGGGCAGCAGTATCATGCCGGGTAAAATCAACCCGGTCATCCCCGAAGCGGTCACGATGGTGGCCGCGCACGTCATCGGCAACGACACGGCGATCACCATTGCCGGTCAGTCCGGCAATTTCCAGCTCAACGTCATGCTGCCCGTCGTCGCGTACAACCTGTTGCAGAGTATCGAGCTGCTCGGCAATGCGACCCGGCAACTCGCCGACAAGGCCATCGCGGGGTTCACCGTCAATATCGACAATCTGCACCATGCGCTGAATCGCAACCCGATTCTGGTCACGGCAATGAATTCAGTTATCGGTTACGACAAGGGTGCCGCGATTGCGAAAAAGGCCTATGCCGAAGGGCGGCCCGTGCGCGATGTTGCGAAAGAGATGACGGACCTGAGCGACGAGGAACTCGATCGGCTGCTCGATCCGGCTGATCTGACCCGCGGCGGCATCAAGACCTAGCAACAAGGTTCAGCACCGGAGCGACATTGAAACACCTGATCGAACGACGGCTGAAAAATACCAGGCCGTCTGCCGATCAGGCTGGTGCGGCGCTGGCCCGCTTACCTGCCGGTATTGCCGAGGCCTGGTTTCGTGAGCCGCTCGTGTCGGCCGCTGTGCTATTCCCGTTGGTCGAGCGCGGTTCGGAGTTGAGCGTGCTGCTGACCCAGCGAACCGAGCATCTCATCGATCATCCCGGGCAGATCAGTTTCCCTGGCGGCCGGGCCGAACCGGCCGATACAGGCTCACGACACACAGCTCTGCGTGAAACGCTCGAGGAAATTGGCCTGGCTGAGGAATCAATCGAGGTCGTCGGCTATCTCGAACCGCTGGCCGTCGTGACCGGGTTTGCCGTCACGCCGGTCGTCGGGTTTGTCGCCGGGGATGCGCAAATTACGCTCGATCCATTCGAAGTGGCAGAGGTATTCGAGGTGCCGCTCGGGTTCTTCATGGACAGTGCGAACCGTCGGGATCGCGAGCGAACCGTGCATGGCATCACGATGCCTTTCGTCGAGTATCATTTCGCCGGTCGACGGATCTGGGGGGCAACAGCGAAGATGATTTTAGATTTAACTAAGATATTAAAAAACAATCAGATATGACTGATATCAAGAAACTACTTGATATAATGCAGGCACTGCGTAATCCACACACTGGTTGCCCATGGGATCTGGAGCAGGATTTTCACTCGATCTATCCCTATACGATTGAAGAAGCCTATGAAGTTGCCGATGCAATCGATCGCGAAGATTGGCCGGGTCTGCAGGATGAGTTAGGCGATCTTTTGTTGCAGGTCGTATTCCATGCCCAGATGGCCAGCGAACGCAGTCTGTTTGATTTTAATGATGTCGTCGATTCAATCACCGACAAAATGACACGCCGACATCCGCACGTCTTCGGTAATGAATCCGTCGCTACGGCTGCGGCACAGAGCAAAGCGTGGGCCGCTCATAAACAGGCCGAACGGGAAGTAAAAGGTGAGGGTGGCCTTCTGGACGACGTGGCGCGAGCCTTGCCGGCCCTGATGCGTGCGGACAAGCTTAGCAAGCGAGCCGCAAGTGTTGGTTTTGACTGGCCGGACGCCGATCGCGTACGCGAAAAAGTCGCTGAGGAACTGGCCGAACTGGATGAGGCTCGAGGGAACGGGGACCGAGCCGGAATCACAGAAGAGTTGGGAGATTTGCTGACGGCGATTGCGACGCTGGCCCGACATCTCGGCGTCGATCCGGAGGATGCGCTGCGCGCGGGCAACGACAAGTTTGTGCGGCGGTTTCAGGGCATGGAGAAGATGCTTGCCGAAGTCGGCGAAGACTGGTCGGATCTGACGCTCGACGAAATGGAAGAGCGCTGGCAGCGGGTCAAGCGCGGCGAGTAATGCGAGGCATTACTCGCCGATCATGACTTATTGCGTTCCCGGCATATCGGCAACTCGAACCAGTCCATCGGCACCCATGTTAATTAAAACGGGGTAACCTGGAAATCATCCCAACGCTTGGTGCCGCTACTGAATGACCAGACGCCGATCGTTCCACCTGTCAACCGTGTCGGAGAACTGTCGACAGCGTCAGCCTGCCAGCCGGCAGGTTCCGTCATACCGTCCTCCCAAACGTTGGCGCGAATCTCAGTCTGCACGCCTGTGTCGACGACCTGAATCCTGAACCGATACCAGGTATTCGAAGCCGGTTGCACGCCGGTATCGGTGTCGCCGCTGACCGACGTGCCGAGCGGGCTGATGTGGAAGCTGTTCGAGCCGTACCGACGCAGCCTGTAGTACGCCGCCGTTGCCGGGAACTGGCTGAAGAATGTCACGCCGATACCGCTCGATCCCGAAGTCATCTGCATGCGCCCGGTCAATTCATACGACGAGGTGCTGGGCAGTAACCCGCTGTAATGCGAATGTATATTCGTCTCGGTGGATTGCGTTTCGAACACCAGATTGCCGCCCTGATCCGCGACCGCGTGTTTGTCCGCGGCCTGGGTCGAGTTACCCGACGCGGTATCGATCCAGTCCGCCGGGTCGTCGCCGATATTGTACGAGTCGAATGATTCGGACCACTGCGCAGTCGGATCGATGAAGGCCGCATTGATCGACAAGTCGCCCGTCATCACAATGTTCAGCGGGTTGTCATTGCCACCGGCGTCACCGCTCCAGCTGGAGAAAGCCCAGCCGGCATCGGGTGTCGCGGTAATCTGTACCAGCTCGCCGAAATCATATTGCGGTTTATCCGGCTGTATCGCTACGCTGCCGTTGCCACTGGTTGTCAATGACAGGACCAGATCGGTCGGTGGCGGAGGCGGGGGACCGAGCGGATCGATCGTGATGTCGTCAAACTGCTTGCCGCCGTTGTGATAACCCCAGACGCCGACGGTCCCGGCCACCAGGCGCGTCGGGCTGCTGTCGATCGCATCGGCCTGCCAGTCCACCGGTTCGGTCTGACCATCCACCCAGACCTTGGCGCGCAGGTTCGTCTGGATACCGTCATCCTCGACTTCGATGACAAACTGGTACCACTGGTTCGCCACCGGCACGACACCCGTATCGGTATCGCCACTGACCGTCGTGCCGACCGGACTGAAATGGAATGCGTTAGAGCCATAACGCCGCAGACGATAATAGGTGGATTGCGTCGGGTACTGGCTGAAAAATGTAACGCCGATGCCGCCTGCGCTGTTGGTTATACGCATCCGTCCCGAATATCGATAGCCACCGAGCGGTACCGGTTCTCCGACCAGGTGCGAATGAATATTGGTCGCGCCGGAACTGGTCGCAAAGTAGGTATTCGCGCCTTCGGTAGCAGTTGAAAACAGCGAGTCGTTTGCACTCAGGCTATTGTTTGCATCGGTATCCATCCAGCCGGTTGGATTCTGGCCGCTGCCATAGGACTGGAAGTCATCAATATATTGTCCCGTCGCTTCGACGAATGTGGCGGTCAGTGCAACGTCGCCCGCAATCGTTAGCACCAGCGGGTTCGTGTTGCCGGTCGCAGCGCCGCTCCAGTCGCTGAACTGCCAGCCGGGCGCGGGCGTGGCGGTCACGGTGACCGTGCTGCCCAGATCATAGGTCGGCTGATCGGGAGATCGGGCAACCGTGCCCTGGCCATCAACGGTGACGGCTACCGGGTGCTGCGTGATTGGAATAAATTCGGCATTTATCGACAAATCGCTCAGTACCGTCAGGTTCAGCGGGTTGTCGTTCGAAATTACATCGCCGCTCCAGCCATTGAATAACCAGCCCACATCGGGAGTTGCCGTCAGGCTCAGCGTCGTGCCGCTGTCATAGGTCGGTTGATCCGGATTTGCCAGAATCGTGCCTTGTCCCGTTGGTGACACGGATACCGTGTGCTGCACGATTTCCTCGAACACCGCAGTCACGTTATGGTTGTCCAGCATTTGCAGGCCTGTCGGGTTTTCGACTCCGGTCAGATCGCCCTGCCAGCCGACGAAACGCCAGCCTGGATCGGGAATCGCTTCAAGCGTTAATGTTACGCCTGCGTTGTATTCAGGCAAATCCTCGGAAAGCATCACCGTGCCGTTGCCGATCACGGACGTACCCAGCGTATAAGTGACCAGGGGCCCGGTTTGCAATGCCAGCACACTCAGGTCGTCCCAGCACTTCGAGCCGTCACTGAATGACCATAGCCCCGCGTGTCCGCCGGTGAGCCGATCGGCGCTGGTATCCGTCGCATTGACCTGCCAGTCGGGTGGCTCCGGATCGCTCTCGCGCCAGATGCGCGCCTTTACTTCGGTGCGATCGGATAGTGCATCGACCTCGATCAGGAACCGATACCACACGCCCGGCTGCGGAGTCACGTTGGACACGACCAGGCCGTTCAAACCGTCGATACCGGTGGGTGTCAGATGAAAACTGCCGCTGCCATAACGGCGCAACCGGTAGTAGTCAGTGGAGCCGGGGAACTGGCTGAAGAACGTCACGCCGATGCCGCCGCGCGGTGCATTGATCCGCATGCGCCCACTGTACTGGTAACCGCTGCCCGGGATCACCAGGTCGGTCTGATGGGAATGAATATTTGTCGCGGTGGAAGAGGTGCAGAAACTCTGGTTGCCGCCGTCATCCTGGACCTCGAAATTGTCCTGTTCCGTCAGGCTGGAAAATGGACCCGTATCCAGCCACCCACCGGGATCGTCGCCGATAATCAGGCCATCGAAACTCTCCTCATAGATCGGTACCAGTGGCGCGAAGTTGGCCGTCACGCTGCGATCCTGATTCATGGGCAGCGTGGCCGGGTTCTCGCTACCCGTCAGTGCGCCTTCCCAACTCAAGAATCCCCAACCGGCTGCGGGAACGGCAGTCAGAGTTACGGATTCGTTAGACAGATAGCTGGCCTGATCCGGCTGCGCGACAATTGTACCGAGACCCGTTACCGCGCGTGTCAGATCGTGCAACGTAATCTCGTCAAAATTTGCAGTCAGAGCCAGCGGTGTCGAAATCGACAGTTCCAGTGGATTGCGCAATGTTTCTGCATCGCCGGACCATCCGGTGAAGAGCCAGCCGCTGTCGGGCAACGCGGTGACGGAGATGCGATCACCAAACGCGTACTGCGGCTGATCCGGGTTACGGGCTACGGTGCCGTTACCGATGACCGCCGTCGTCAACGGAATGGTCGGTACCGCTGGTATCAATGAGCGCACTTCCAGTTCATCGAAGTGCTTGCTGCCGCTCGAGTATGTCCACAAGCCCACCGTACCGCCGGTCAGGCGGCTTGGACCGGAGTCGAATGCGTTTATCTGCCAGCCGGCAGGTTCCTCGCGACCGTCTTCCCAGACATTGGCCTTGATCTCGGTCTGGCTGCCGGTGTCTTCGATGCGTATCCGGAATCGGAACCACGTATTGGCACGGGCAATGACGGTTGACTGGGTCATGCCACCGGTAAATGAGGAACCTTCTGCCGTCAGGTGAAATTCGCCGGAACCGAACTGGCGCAGGCGATAGTAAGCTGCAGCCGCCGGGTATTGGCTGAATACCGTCACACCGATACCGGCCTGCTGATGGGTCATGCGCAAGCGACCGGTATATTCGTAGCCGTTGGCGAGGGCGACGCCGTCTAGATGCGAATGAATATTCGTCGCGGTGGAATCTGTCGCAAGATAACTTCCACCGGCATCCGCTTGAATCGAAAATAGTGCATCGTCTTCAGTCAGACTCGAAAACGGACCCGTGTCGAGCCAGAAAGCGGGTTGATCGCCGGCGGTATAACCTTCGAAATCTTCGCCATACAGGCCGGGCAACATTTCAAAGTTGGCCGTGATGCTGGCATCCGTATCCAGGGGGTAAAGCACCGGGTTCTGCGTGCCGGTCAGATCACCGCTCCAGTCGGTGAATCCCCAGCCGGAATAAGCCATCGCGCTGACATCGATCGGTGTACCGCACTCAATTGCGCTGTTCTCCTCCTGTTCCACTCGATCCACCAGTTGTCTGCCGACAGTCATTGCCTCGGCGGCACCGCTGGTAAAGACATACATCCAGCCGCTAAACGGTGGATGCGGATTAAGAAACGGGTAGTTCTGGAACTCAAGCCCGCGCCTTGCATCCGGCGAGAACAACAGCTTGATGACGTGCGTATCCGCAATCGGCATCACGCGACCAAAACCCTGGCCATTCGACGCGTTGTAAACCGCCGTAATGAAATGGCCGTTGTAATTAAGCGGCCCGCCGTCGACAGGATCGAATACACCGTCGTCTCCGTAACGGCTGTAGAACAATCCGTGCGGCGGCTCGTTATGCGTCAGATAACCTCGTGCCCAGTCCTCACCACCGTGAGCAATATGCACGCCGGTTGACGTGCCGCCCGGTAGTAATTTGTCCGCGATATTCGCCGCCCATTGCATGTCGACGAAATCAACTTTGAGAAACTTCTGGTTCGCATAAATCGTGATATCGCGAATGATCTTGCTCGTTGGAACTTCGGTCTGTGAACCGACATTCCAGCGGTTCCAGATCATACGCACCGTCTTGCGATCGGTTCCATCGAAGATAACCGTGGCACTGTCGATGGGGCCGATACCCGCACCTGCACCGAGAAAATCAGAAGGGCCCATCTGTTCGAGGCCGGTGTCCTTGATGACGAGTGACTTGACTGCAAACTGCAGGTTTTCGGGGTTGGCGCCGTGAAAACCGCCATATTCAACAGAGATTTCACTGTTGATCAGCCGCACGAAACTGAGGCTCTCCGAGATTTCAATGCGCAACTGTGTATCGACGTCCTGCGAGACCGGTTCATTGACTATGGCCTGGATATAGCCGCCGCCATTCGTTGCCTGCTCCAGGTTGCAGGTCGCAGCCACTGCATTGCTGCCCGTCACCATGAATAGTGCATTTAGAACCAGAACTTGAATTGAGATGGACTTGATCAAACGCATAAATTTTCTCGTCTGTGACTGAGTTTTTATTGTTTGTTATCGAGTGGCAATCCTGGTTGCCGCAGTGCGGTGCGTGTTGCGAAAATGATAAACGCCACCGCGTACAAACCGCATTTATTTATTGCTGTTGCGTAAAGTACCTACGGTGAAGATACGCTGTTTAAAATGGGTAATCCAGAGACCAAAATACCGTGTTCGCGATTTTATAGATTATGTCTAATTTGTTATTCCTGTTGAGTGACTGGATCGCACCGGTAGATGCTGCCGGCATGAGCCGACTTTCGTGAACAGATGTCGAATCAAGTTCAGGATCGGCGCTGGTTTTGAACTGCAGCCCTGCGGAACTATTTACGGCCAACTTCGTTGACGCATTGCGGTGGATTTTTCTGCAGGTATTTAACTATTGCCCGAAGACAATAAGTGCGATGTCCTGTGAGCCAAGGATTATGTCAGGAGATGCGGCGCTAACGATCAGGTTTTGTCACGGTTTATCAGTCCTTCTAGCAGATCCATCGGCAGCGGGAAAATAATCGTGTTCGTACCTTCCGTTGCGACTTCGGTCAGAGTCTGCAGATAACGCAATTGCAGCGCCTGTTTGTGCACGGCGAGTGTGCCGGCAGCGTCGGCCAGCATGGTGGCGGCCTGACGTTCGCCTTCGGCGTGAATGACCTTCGCACGTCGAGTTCGCTCAGCCTCGGCCTGTGCCGCGATTGCCCGAATCATGCTCTCGTCGAGGTCGATGTGCTTGATCTCGACGTTCGAGACCTTGATGCCCCAGGCATCGGTATGTTGATCCAGAATTAATTGGACATCCGCATTTAATTTATCCCGTTCCGACAGCATTTCGTCCAGTTCATGCTGGCCGAGAACCGAACGCAGCGTCGTCTGGGCCAGCTGGCTTGTCGCCTCGAACACATTAGCGACCTGGATGATCGCTCTCTCGGGATCGACGATCCGAAAATACACGACGGCATTGACCTTGACTGATACGTTGTCCTTCGAGATGACGTCCTGAGTCGGTACGTCCATAACGATAACGCGCAGATCGACACGAGTCATTTTCTGGATGAAAGGAACGACGATGATGATGCCCGGTCCTTTGACCTTTTGAAAACGACCAAGGAAAAAAATCACGCCTCGCTCGTACTCGGTCAGGATTTTGAAAATCGAGGCAATGATCAGGACTACGAATCCAACACCAATTAAGCTACCTAACATGTCAGGATCTCCTTGATTCTTTTAATCAATCAGTCGGTGCGACGTCAACGACCAGGCCTTGTATCTTGGTGACCCGCACCTTGTCGCCTTTGTTCACCGGAACTTCGCTGTGTGCGTTCCAGCGTTCACCGTTAATGAACACGACACCGTCGCGTTCGAAATCTTCCAGCGCTTCGGCAAGCTGGCCGAGCATGCTGTCTGCGCCGCTAACCGCCGGTCGGATGCGTAATTTCATAAGCACAAAGACAAGCCCCAGCAGCAGAAGACTGGCCACCAGTGCGATGCTGAAAATCAGCGGGCGAGCAATCTGCATACCCGGGATATCGCTGTCGAGCAAAATGATCGAGCCGAACACGAACGCGGCAACACCGCCGAAGCCCAGCGCGCCAAAGCTCGGCACGAGGGATTCTGCAATGATCAGTACCACGCCGAGAATAATCAGCGCCAGGCCGGCGTAGTTGACCGGCAGAACCTGGAAGGCGAACAACGCAAGCAGGATACAGATTGCACCGACGACGCCCGGCACGATCGCACCCGGGTTGTAACCCTCGAACATCAGGCCGTAGATGCCGATGAGCATTAACAGGTAGGCAATATTCGGGTCCGTGATCGTCGCCAGCAGACGCGTGCGCCAGTCGGGTTCGAAATGTTCGACGAGCAGGTCCGCGGTTGCGAGGACCTGTTCCGTATCGCCAACCTTGACCGTACGTCCGTCGATGGCAGCCAGCAGCTCGGGTATCGATTCGACGACGACATCGATGACGTTTTGCTCGAGTGCCTGCGTGGCATTCAGGCTTTCGGCACTCCGCACGGCCTGTTCGGCCCAGTCGGCGTTACGGCCGCGCAACTCCGCCAGGCCACGAATGTATGCTATGGCATCGTTAATCACCTTGCGTTCCATGGCTGTCTTGCCGTCGTCTGCCGCCTGCGGCTTCGGTTCGCTGTCGACTTCGCCATCTGCCTTTTCATCGTCATCCGCCGGTTCGTCAGCGGGTTTTATTTTAAATGGATTCGATGGTTGGTTGCCGCCGCCAATCTGTACAGGTGTCGCGGAGCCGAGATTGGTGGCCGGCGCCATTGCGGCAATATGGCTCGCATACAGCAGGTAGGTTCCGGCACTGGCCGCACGGGAGCCGCTCGGAGAGACAAAAGTCGCAACCGGTACGGGTGAGTTCAGGATGGCCTTGATCATGTCGCGCATGGCCGAATCGAGGCCGCCGGGTGTGTCCATTTCGATGATGATCAGCGTTGCGCCGCTAATGGCGGCATGCTCAATGCCTTTGACGATGTAGTCACTTGTCGCGGGTCCGATCGCACCCTTGATCTCGAGTCGCAGGGCCGTACCGCCGGCCTGAACCGAAGAGGTGACCAGTATTGCGAGCAATAGTGCGATGATCGCAAAGGCTCGACTGCCTGGTATTGTTGAGCTACATGATGCCATTCGTTGCCCGTACTGACCGACTTCATTGAAGACTGACCAGAACATAATAGCAGGAGCGGCCGTGGTCCGTGTGCTCAATGATTCACGGTGCCATGGGGTTCCGGTGCCAGCCGTAATACTGCGATAATCCGGGTCCTCTAAGTCAAACGGCGGCCAGATTATGGCGGTAAAAGAAAAACTTGGTCTCGGACTCCTGGCGCTCCTGATCGTGTCATCACAGGTTGGCGCACAGGATTTTTCAAACGCAACGATTACGACAGTCCCGGTAGCCGAGGGCATCTATATGCTGATAGGCCAGGGTGGCAATATCGGCGTCAGCGTCGGTGAGGATGGCGTACTGCTGATCGATGATCAGTTCGCGCCGATGCATGACAAGATCGTTGCGGCAGTCGGTGAGATTACGGAGCAACCCGTCAAAATGTTGCTGAACACCCACTGGCATGGAGATCATACCGGCGGCAATGAGTTGTTTGCCGCCGGCGGTACATTGATTGTCGCGCACGACAACGTACGTACCCGTATGAATGCGAGTCACTTCTCATCGTTTTTCCGCTCCGAGCGGCCGCCGTCTCCGCAGGCTGCTTTGCCGGTGGTTACTTTTGACAGCACGGTAACCCTGCACATCAATGGCCTGACGATTCATGTGCAGCATGTACCGCCGGCCCATACCGATGGCGATGCCGTTGTGTGGTTTCGGGAGGCAAATGTCGTGCATCTCGGCGATACGTTCTTCAACAAGCTTTATCCGTTCATCGATATCGACAGCGGTGGTTCGATCCACGGTATGATCGCGGCCGTCGACAATGCACTGGCGAATATCGATGCGGAGACGAAAGTTATTCCCGGTCACGGACCACTGGCTGACAGGCAGGCACTCGTTCAGTATCGTGACATGCTGCACACTGTTACCGGCCGGATAGAAACACAGATAAGGGACGGTCGATCCAGTCAACAAATCATCGATGCCAAACCAACCGCCGAGTATGACGCCGAATGGGGTGGCGGATTCATTAAACCTGATCAGTGGGTTGCGCTGGTCTACGATTTGTTAGCCCAGGATCTGCCGGCCGAGGCACAATAAATAAAATGACCGAATTAAACTGGAAACCGGATGGATGGCAGGATCGGCCCGCGATCCAGCAACCGAGTTACGCCGATGCCGAGCATCTGAGCCGGGTCGTCGACAAGCTTGGACAGTTGCCACCGCTCGTGACGAGTTGGGAAATCGAATCACTGCGCGACAAGATAACGGCGGCTCAACAGGGGCGTGCATTCGTCCTGCAGGGCGGCGATTGCTCCGAAAACTTCGAAGAATGTACCTCGGTAAATATCGTTACCAAGCTGAAGATATTGCTGCAGATGAGCATCGTCATGACGACCGGTTTAAAGCGGCCGATCATCCGTGTGGGACGCCTGGCCGGGCAGTTTGCCAAGCCTCGTTCGGCTGATATGGAGACACGCGACGGTGTCTCACTGCCGAGTTACCGCGGTGATCTGGTTAATCGCATGGCATTTACTCCCGAAGACCGCGAGCCGAATCCGGAGTTGATGTTGCGCGGCTATGAACGCGCGGGACTGGCACTGAATTTTATTCGTTCCCTGATCGATGGCGGGTTCGCGGATCTGCATCACCCCGAGAACTGGGATCTGGATTTTGTCAGTCACTCGACATCGGCGACCGAATACCATCGTATCGTCGAGCGCATTGCCGACAGCCTGGATTTTTTCGAATCGATGACCGGCGCAAAGATCGATCGCGCAAAACGTATCGATTTCTATACGTCGCACGAGGCGTTGCATCTGCTATACGAACAGGTACAAACACGCTACCTGGACCATCGCAATGCCTGGTACAACCTGACGACTCATTTCCCGTGGATCGGCATGCGTACGGCCGATCCGGATGGTGCGCACATCGAGTATTGCCGGGGTATTCGTAATCCGATCGGCATCAAGGTCGGTAACGCCATGACAGACGAAGAGCTGCGGCGCCTGGTCACTACGCTGAATCCCGATCGGCAAGACGGAAGGCTGGCGCTGATTCATCGTTTCGGTGCCGGACACATCGACGAACAGTTGCCGCGCATGATCGAGATCATCAAGTCACTCGAGATGCCGGTCCTGTGGATGTGTGATCCGATGCACGGCAACACCGAGGCGGTGACGGGCGGCCGGAAAACGCGGCGTCTGGAGAATATTTTTGGTGAACTCGGGGCGGCATTCCGGGTTCATGCAGATGCCGGGACGATGCTCGGCGGCGTGCATCTGGAACTGACCGGCGAGCACGTCACCGAATGCGTAGGTGGTGCACGCGGCCTCAACGAACAGGATCTGGATAAAGCCTACCTGACGCAGGTCGATCCGCGACTGAACTATGAGCAGGCCATGGAAGTTGCCCTGAGTATTGCAGAACGCGCTACCGCGACGCGTTCCGGCTGAAGCCTCCACGTGCTTCCATGACCGACGAGTTCGATACCGGTTGCCGTAAATGCCCACGGTTGGCCGGATTTTTGGGCGAAGTGCGAGCCAAACATCCGGGATATTTCTCCCGACCCGTACCGTCCTTTGGTGACCCGGAGGCGCGCTTGCTGATCGTCGGTCTGGCTCCGGGCATGCACGGGGCGAATGCGACGGGTCGCCCGTTCACCGGAGACCATGCCGGTATCCTGTTATACGAAACGCTGTTCGAGTTTAGCTTTGCAACCTTGCCTGTCAGTGAAAGCGCCGAAGATAAGCTAAGACTGCGTGATTGCCGGATTACTAACGCGGTGCGCTGCCTGCCGCCGGAAAACAAACCGACGACCCGCGAGGTTGATACCTGTAATACTTATCTGACCGATGAGTTACGTGCCATGCCTGCTAACGGGTTGGTGCTGGCACTCGGGACGATTGCGCATCGGGCCGTGCTCAAGGCGCTGGATCTGAAGTTGTCCGCATTCCGGTTCGGACACGCTGCCGAGCATGAGATTGCCCAAGGGTTGCGGCTGATCGACTCATATCATTGCAGTCGCTACAACACGCAGACGCGACGCCTGACACCGGCGATGTTTCAGGATATTTTTCGCGGGTTGCGAACAACGCTCGACGCTGCAGGCTGAGCATCGATGGGCGAGCCAATCGATGCCAGAAAGTTTCTCGCGACACTGAGCCAGCGTCCCGGCGTTTATCGCATGCTCGACGATGACGACACCGTGATCTATGTCGGTAAGGCACTCAATCTAAAGAATAGAGTCGCGAGTTATTTCGGCAACAAGGCGCATCATCCAAAGACCCAGGCGCTGATGAATCGTACCGCCAGTATCGAAGTGACGGTAACGGCAACTGAACCGGAGGCCTTGCTGCTCGAATACAACCTGATCAAGCAGCATCAACCGCGTTTCAATGTTCTGCTACGTGACGACAAAAGCTACCCGTTTATCAGGCTGACGAAATCACAACCATTTCCACGCTTCGAATTTCACCGCGGCAAACGGTCGACAAGAGATCGGTATTTCGGCCCGTTTCCGTCGGCCGGCGCAGTACGCCAGACGCTCGGGCAATTACAGAAGCTGTTTCGCATTCGCCAGTGTTCCGATTCGTACTTCAGCAACCGGAGTCGACCATGTCTGCAATACCAGATCAAGCGCTGCACGGCGCCGTGTGTTGACCTGATCGATAAACGTGCTTATCGCAAGGATGTCGACAATGCGATCCGTTTCCTGACAGGCAAAAACGATGCTGTGCTCGTCGATCTGCAGCAGCGGATGGACCAGGCTGCCGAGGCACTGCAGTTCGAAGTTGCGGCGCAATATCGCGATCAGATAGCTTCGATCAAGGATGTTCAGGCTCACCAGGTCATCAGCGGAGCGGGCCTGAAAGATGCGGACGCATTGTCCGTTGCAACCGATGCCGGAACGTTTTGTGTCGCCGTGCTGATGGTGCGGGGCGGAAGAATGCTCGGTAGCCGCAATTTCTTTCCCAGGACATCGGCACACACCGAATCCGGTGAAGTGCTTTCTGCTTTCATCGCGCAACATTATTTTTCACAGGATGCGCCGCCGGAGATCCTCGCAGACGCTGAAATTGATGATCGTGAATTACTCGAGGCGGCACTGACACAACGCGCCGAGCGCAACGTCGCGATTCGTCATCGCGTGCGCGGCCATCGCAAGCGCTGGCTCGATATGGCGGCCGCAAACGCCGCTCAGGGCCTGCTGACACACCGTGCGTCAAATGCAACGATCACCCGCCAGTTCGAGTCACTGACCGAGTTGCTGGCCCTTGACGGCACGCCGGAGCGAATCGAATGCTTCGATATTAGCCATACGAGCGGCGATGAGACTGTCGCATCGTGTGTCGTGTTTGGCTCGCAGGGTGCCGTAAAGTCAGCTTATCGGCGCTTCAATATCCGCGGTGTCGAACCCGGCGACGATTACGCGGCGATTGAGCAAGCCGTGACACGTCGTTATCGGCGTATGCAAAAAGACGAAGCGCCGCTGCCTGATCTGGTCCTGATCGACGGGGGGCGCGGACAACTTGGCAAGGCTGTTGCCGCGATGCGTGAATTGCAACTGGCCGATGTCATGCTGCTAGGGGTGGCGAAGGGGCAGGGGCGTAAACCCGGCCGCGAGAAATTGTTTCTCGTCGGCGCGACACAGCCTCTCAACCTGCCCGGTGACTCACCCGCCCTGCACCTGATCCAGCAGATCCGTGACGAGGCACATCGCTTCGCGATCACCGCGCACCGCCAGCGGCGCGGCAAGGCGCAGCAACAATCGGTGCTTGAGTCGATCCCGGGTCTCGGACCGCAACGCCGCAAGGCGTTGCTCAAGGCATTTGGCGGACTGCAAGGGGTCAAGCGCTCGGGGATTGATGATCTCGTCGCCGTCAAAGGCATCAGCCGTGCCCTGGCCGAGCGAATCTACGATCGCCTGCACGGCGGGTAGGGAAAAACAGGATGTGGGAGCGGCAGCTGTGGGAGCGGCTTTAGCCGCGATTCGGCTGCAGTGGTGTGCAAATCGCGGCTAAAGCCGCTCCCACAACCTGCAGTCGAAAAAGTTAACACCGGCACTGCATCGCGCTACAATTCGCTTGCGCAGTCCATAGTCCTTTTAATCACCGGTCGGAACCGGAATGTCATCTAAGCTCAATATCCCCACAATTCTGACGTGGTTTCGCATTGCTGCGATCCCGCTGATTGCCCTGGTTTACTACCTGCCGCCGAGCAAATGGATGCATCCGCTCGCCTGCGTAGTCTTCACGATCGCCGGTCTAACGGACTGGCTGGACGGCTACCTCGCGCGCCGCATGAACCTGATGTCAAAATTCGGCGCTTTCCTGGACCCGGTCGCAGACAAACTCATGGTTACGACAACGCTCATCATCATCGTACAGTCCGATCCACGAATCATCATTGCGCTGGTCGCGGCTATTATCATCGGACGGGAGTTTACGATTTCGGCGCTTCGTGAATGGATGGCCGAACTCGGCGCCCGCAGTATCGTAGCGGTATCCGGCTTCGGCAAACTCAAGACGATCCTGCAGATGGTTGGGCTGGGCATGATGCTCTGGACCTATCCGTTTTACGGCATTCCAATCTATGAGATCGGCATGGCTCTGTTGTTCATTTCGGCCGGCCTGACCATGTATTCGATGTTTGTTTACATCCGGGCAGCCTGGCCCGCATTAAGTGAACCTGACGGCCCCCACTAAGCAATTCTTGACAGACCGCCGGCAGGCTATATCATTCCTGTCCGGGCCGGATTTTCGGCCCGTCGTCCAGACCTCTAAAGCGGGCATAGCTCAGTTGGTAGAGCGCAACCTTGCCAAGGTTGAGGTCGCCAGTTCGAACCTGGTTGCCCGCTCCATTTTCCCCGTCACCGGGGTTCGGTCTGCGATGATTTAAAGGTCGCGACGGCGCTCAGGCTGCCGCAGCCGGCACGGCTAGGTGGCAGAGTGGTTATGCAGCGGACTGCAACTCCGTGTACGCCGGTTCGATTCCGACCCTAGCCTCCATTATATTTCAATAAGTTAGTGTGAGAACTTAATTCATATTCTTAAATAAATAGGATCAAAGTAACAACTGGCCAGTCAGAGGCTTTATTTGGCTGATTTTTGCTCTGACCCTATTTATCGAGGGATAGGAATTCCAATTCCGGTTGGCCGTCCTGCGTCAGGGTGATGAAGCCGGTGCTTTGAAAACTACCTGGCTGATCAATCTCAATAGCGTGGCTCGGCGAAGCTAGACGCTATCCCATCGAACCAGACGCTGATGACTGACCTGTTGGCCGGACGGTAGTAAGGCAGGGTACCGTAATAACGTCGATGATTCCGCCTGGGCTTGTGTTGACGAACGTGCCAGCGTTGTACATAGGCACTGCGATGACGATAGTCACCCCGGCGGTAGTGAGTCCGACCGTAACCTCGGCACTTGCTGTCACGGGAACGGTAAGCCCGATGCGACCTGTCATGGTCACGCTGTCGGTGATGTTTGATTTTCGAAGGTTGATGATGGCGAGCTGAATTGCGATAACCATCCTTACCCCTGTCATGCCTATGATCCGCTTGCACTGTTCCCGAGAAAAACAGGAGTGCGCAAGCTGCGATGCTCAATATCGTTTGTGAGTGTTTCATAGTCTGCTGCCTCTCTTCACTGCGAGTCAAAATGCTGACTCTGAGCTCTAAATTAGCTGTCTCTGGCTGAATCTACGCTGAATGCCTGAGGGCTATACGGCGTTCAAAGCCAAAGTAATTTCCCGGAGTTCGGTATTCAGCTTTCGTTCAGGGTCAGTCGTTTATGCTGGCCACAGTTCATCGGGTCTGCCCGCAATTGCGGCAACCGGTGAAAATTCAGATAAGCGGCCAAAGGCCGGGAGGGATTCACAATGAAGCGCATTTCAGAGTTTGTGATTAACGCGTTAACGGGCAGCCTTTTGATACCCACTATGGTTTTGGCGAATCATGAGCCGCTCGCCGGGTCTGCGGATATGTTCTCGATTGAGGCCGAAGTAGTCGACGTTCAGCCACTGGTACGCATCGTTCAGATTACGACACCGCAGGAAGTTTGCTGGGATCAGCCAGTCAGACATATCGCACAGGGCGGCCATCGCTCGCACACACCTAAAGTGATCGGCGGCATCATCGGTGGTGTTGTCGGCAACCAGTTCGGCGGCGGTCGCGGCAATGACATCATGACTGTTGCCGGCGCACTGCTCGGTGCTTCGATGGGGCGGGATGCACAGCACCGTCGCCATGCCAGCCGTCACAGCACTGTCTCAATGGAACGAAGGTGCGAGATAGAAGAGAGCGTGCACGAGGAAGAGCGCCTCGAAGGTTATCGAGTAACCTATGCATACGGCGGGCGCACCTTCGTGACCCAGACCGCGGAAGATCCGGGCCAGACGATCCGGGTCCGTGTCAGGGTGCAGCCGTTGACCTATAATCGGGGCGGCATGAGCGGTCGGCATACCGGCCGGAAACCTGACGAAACCTACCCATATAAGAGCTGATGACTAACGAGAGACGTGGAATTACTGCATTTGTCGCGATTATTCTCGCCATGTCTCTCGTATCAGCCTCGCTTAATGCCGGCCCGCGCTATGCCCAGACTCAAGCTGAGCAGGCGGCCGGCGGGCGTATCTCGCGCGATCAGGCCGCGGCTGCGGCGCGCAAAGCGACCGGCGGTCTCGTGCTTAAAGTAAAGCTCGAGGGCAAGGAGATATACCGGGTCAGGGTTTTACTGGAAGGTGAGCGGGTTCGAACGGTTCGGGTCGATGCCCGAACCGGTCGTGTTCTTGACTGATCATTCGGCGGAGATCCGGATCATGCGGGTACTGGTCATCGAAGACGAAAAATTGCTGCGCGAGCAGCTCGTTGATGCTCTGCGTTCCAACGGTTGCGCGGTAGATGCGTGCGGTGAGGGTGCCGAAGCGATATACATGGGCAATGAGTTTCCCGTCGATGTCGCTATTCTGGACCTCGGTCTTCCGGATATCGACGGACTCGAAGTACTTGGCAAGTGGCGCGCAGCGGGGCGAACTTTTCCGGTCCTGATCCTGACGGCGCGCAGTCGCTGGAACCAGAAAGTTCAGGGGCTTGAAGCCGGTGCCGACGACTACCTGGTCAAACCGTTTCACATGGAAGAAGTCATGGCGCGACTGCGGGCCCTCGTACGGCGCTCCAGTGGTTGGGCAAATGCGGTTCTTGTTGCGGGAAATATTGAGCTGGACACGTCGAGCCAGCGAGTCACTGTCGATGATCATGAAATCACGTTGACAGCCTATGAATACCGGCTGCTCGAACAGTTGATTCTGCATGCAGGGGAGGTGATCTCGAAAAGCACGCTTGCCGAACACCTTTATGATGAAGAAACAGATCGCGACAGCAATGTACTGGAGGTTCTGGTTGCCCGGCTGAGACGCAAACTCGATCCCGATCGATCACTGGATCCTATCGAGACACTTCGCGGTCGCGGGTATCGTCTGCGCCTGGAGAACTCTTCATCATGACCGGCATTGCTGCAATCATTTGGACTGTAGACAGATGAATCCATCTGCCGCTGCACGCAACGAGTGGTCGCTGCGCAGGCGGTTGCTGATCTCCGGAACAATCGTTGTGGCCTGTTTCATCATTCTGACCGGCGTCGCACTGGATCGGGCATTCGGACGCAGCGTTCTGGCGCTGAATCAGGAACGTTTACAGGCGCGTATTTACATGCTGATCGGCGTGGCCGAGGTGGGCGATAGTATTGTCCTTGATATGCCCGTTACCCTGCCGGAGCCGGAACTTTCCAATCCGGGTTCCGGCGCCTACGCTGCGATCAGCGGTATCGATGCCGGTTTGCTGTGGCAATCTGAATCCAGTCTTGCAACAACCATCACATACCCGGCTGCTGGTCCGCCGGGGGTGCCGGTAGCCGGTGACTGGTCGAATTCAACAAGTGGCCTCCTGACTCTTTCCTATCCGGTGATCTGGGAACTGGGCCCCGGTCTCGAGACAACCTTGATATTCAGCGCCGCGCAGGATCGGGCTGGCATGGATGCCGAAGTTGCAGCGTTTCGCAATACGCTGCTGATTTGGCTGGGTGGCGCCGGTTTACTTCTGCTGGCACTTCAGATCACCGTGCTGATCTGGAGCCTGGCCCCGGTTCGCCGTGTTGCTGATGAAATACGACAGATCGAAGCGGGTGACAAAGAACAATTAAGTGGTCGGTATCCACTGGAATTGCGGCCGCTAACGGATAATCTCAATGCATTTATAAATAGCCGTCAGGCTCGTGTGCGCCGTTATCGTGACTCACTGGCTGACCTTGCACACAGTTTAAAGACACCACTGGCGATACTTCGCAGCAGCTCATCCGTGAAAGCGACTGACACACAGAAGCCTGAGTTACTGGAGCAACTCGATAGAATGGATAAAACCATCGAATATCAACTCCAGCGTGCCGCAACCACAGGTCGCTCTCCTTTGGTTGCCGCCGTCGATGTCAACAAAACGACCATGCGCGTTCTGAATTCACTGCAAAAGCTGTATCACGACAAGCAGCTTGAGTTTGACGTGCGAGTTACTCCGGGGACAGAGTTCATGGGAGATCCTGGCGATCTGGCCGAAATAATCGGCAACCTTGGGGATAATGCCTGTAAGTGGGCTGAATCGCGGGTCAGGATTCAGGTGAGCAACATGATCGGCGTGCCAGAGCGAAAGATACTAATGCTCAATATTGAGGATGATGGCCCCGGCATACCCGAGGACCTGCGCAACTTGGTTTTAAAACGAGGCGTGCGAACTGACTCGCAGATACCTGGCCAGGGCATCGGCCTTGCAGTAGTGCGTGAGGTGGTTGAGGATATTTATAAAGGTTCGCTGGAAATTGATCTGAGCGATCTCGGCGGAACCCGTGTGCAGGTACGGATATAAATCTATTAATATCCGGGAGCCAGCGCAAAGCCCTCAGAGGGGAAACCGAATAGCATGAGCCCAGATAACGAGGCGTTCGTAGTTAGTCCGATGCATGACAACTGGTATCAGGCCAGTTCATATTACACATCCTCATTCGCACTAATCACGACGGTCAACGAAGAGGGCCTGACCAGTATCGGTCCCTACCAGCTCTGTTTTCCGTTCGAGGTCATACAGCGTCGGTCATGGATGGTCGTCAGCCGGCCGGGATCGAATACGCACCGGAATGTCAGCCGGACAAAAAAATGTGCTTTGAACTTCGTCGAGTACGACAAGGAACAGATCGAGACGATCCTGAAGTTTGGGTACCCCGGCCAGGAGCCGGCTGAGAAGATGGCATACAACACATTCGATTTGATCGACAGCCCGACACCGGACCATGAATCGAACGACATATTCCCGAAAATTATCGGGCAGGCCTACCAGGTCTACGAGTGCACACTCGATACGGATCGTATCGAAGAAAATCCGATTCTCCGCGATTCCGCGTCGGCGCACCTGCTGCTAAATATCGATAATATTCTGCTTAAGGAAAAATGGTTCACGAACCTTGAAGGTGGTGGCAAGACCATGCCCGATATGCCGTTGACGTATGGGTTTCGCGGTGCGTCGAAGTTCTGGTTCGGCGAGCGTGCCGAACCGTACGCCTTACCGTTACCGGATCTTGGCCCACAGCACGAAGTCGTTTTCTATGAGGCCAATCGACTCGACGAAAGCGTCAGATTCACGGAGGATGCCTGCAAGCAGTTGACCGGTATCCCAAAGGCATTCCTGGTACAGGCACTGAAGGGAATCATTGCTGAGGCAAAGAAGGCAGGTGTTACGATGATTGATCTCGATTTCGTGCAGAATCTGAACGCCGCGCGTTCAGATTGATTGAGTGCCGGCGAGAACCAATCTGAATATCGCTTAACACCAATTGGCGATGAGACGTGTTACAACGAATTAAGGACCTTTTTCGCGATCAGCTAGGACTGCCGCCGTCACTGATGCTCATCATTGCCGGATGCGTTGCTCACCTTATGCTGAATACGATATTGCGCAAGCCACTGACTTCGCCATTGGGTTTGCTGGCGCCACTGGTGCTCGGACTTGCTCTGGAGTCCTATGAAATCTGGGTCCAGTATAGAAACATCGGTTTGCTGGCACCCGGTAACGATCCCGTCCTGGTCATACTGTTGCGTCATGGTTTCGATATCGGAAAAATGCTTGCCGCACCTTTGATACTGGTTGTGGTCGGTGCTTTGTCTGCACGCTGACCCACGTGCGCGACCATGCCTCACGGCAGCAACCCAAGCTAGTTTGATTATTCAGCTGACTCTTCAGTCTCTGCCGGCTTCTTGCATTGTGTCTTGCGCTCATCGATTCTGCGTTTCAATTCGGTGCGTTGCTCAAATGTAAGCAACATATTAACATTCTCTCTCAACTCACTGATTAATATGACTGTTTCAGCGCTGCTTGACGCGACAGTTGCACTGAATTCCTGCGTGAGCGGCCAGTAGTTCGGATCGCCTGGTTCGGTCGACATGAGTGTTGTACCGGATTCACGCATGAGTTTCGCCAGATCACGCAGTCTCTCGCCATAATCCGCCGTCAGAATCTGCAGATCCTGTTGCTGCTGGCCGGTCAGCCCCAGTTCATCAGCGAATGCCTGCATCTTATCCGCGGGTGAATTTGTGTCGCCATCGGATGCCATTCGGCAGCCTTCAGGAAACATTGAATTAAACGCATGCGAACCGGTCATGTCGGCATGTCCCGCAAATGCGACGCCCGTTGCGCCGACGGCCATAACTGCAGTAACGAGCAGTCGGCACATACGGTAGGAAATTCCAGTCAGGTACATATCTGACTCCTTGATGAGAAAACCAGTCATGAATTAATACTCAAAAGATATCACGTGAAAGGGGGTCCGAGACTGTGAAAATGCTGTCAGATACCATTTTTCATTCAGTATCTGCCCGGTAACTACATTATTGGGCAGGAAACTGGTGTCTGACACCATTTTCACAGTCTCTGTCTTAACGGCGCTCGATACATTATTCTCCGATCCGAATATGGTGGCACGACAATTCAACGGAATAGCTGGCTTGATCGATTTAAAGGTAACGCGAGTGACGTCTCGATGACCGGCCTTGTGGCGACGGATCTGACTCTGTGGCGGGGCCCGAATTGCCTGTTCGAGGATCTGTCGTTTGCCGTTGCCCCGGGTTCCATGTTGCTGCTGCGCGGCCCGAATGGCTCGGGCAAGACAACACTGCTGCGGGTCTTATGCGGTTTAACACGCCCGGAGACCGGGAAGGTCGCCTGGCGCGGCGAGTCGATCGACAAAAATCGTCAGGCGTTTGGTGCCGAACTGGCCTATTTCGGGCACACAAATGGCCTGAAGGCCGACCTGACCGTGACTCAAAACCTGGCTTTTGCGGCGCAAATGTACAGTCAGTCCGGCAACCAGATCCCCGTTCTGCTCGATGCGCTGAACCTGTCGCTGTGCGCGAAGCTGGAAGCGCGTTACCTGTCGGCAGGACAGAAACGCCGCGCTGCACTGGCCAGGGTGCTGATGTCCGGCGCGACAGTCTGGCTACTCGATGAGCCGGTCACGAATCTCGACGCGGCAGGACGCGAATACGTTCTTGACCGATTGCGTAGCCATGTTGCAGACGGTGGTCTGGCCATCGCCGCCACGCATGAGGACATTCGCCTGACGAATGAAGCAGCGGATGAAATTTTGCTCGGAGATGACCTGTGAACCTCGGTCGGTTCTTCATGGCAATCGTGCGACGCGAATTGCAAATTGCGTTTAAACACTGGGGCGACCTGGTCAGTCCGTTGATGTTTTTTGTCCTGGTCACGACACTGTTTCCGCTCGCGCTTGCGCCGCGACACGAGGTACTGCGCAATCTAGGACCGGCAGTCTTGTGGATCGCCGCATTGCTCGCCACTCTGCTGTCTCTCAACGCACTGTTTCGCGCCGATGTCGAGGACGGCACGATGGAGCAGCTGGTCATCAGCCCATATCCTCTGACACTGGCGATCCTCGGCAAGACGGTTGCCCACTGGCTGCTCAACGGCTTGCCGCTCGTTATTCTGGCGCCCCTGATGGCAGTCACTTATTATCTGCCGCCGCAAGGCGTGAGTGCGTTGGCGCTGACTTTGCTCCTGGGCACACCGACACTGAGTTTGCTCGGCGCCGCGGGCGCTGCGTTGACGGCCGGCGTGCGGCAAACCGGCGGATTGCTGGCTTTGCTGGTCATGCCGTTGATGCTGCCGGTGCTGATGTTCGGTGCGCGGGCGACGAGCCTGGCCGGTGGCGGTGAACAAATCACCGGGCCGATTTACCTGCTCGGTGCATTATTATTGCTGGCCCTGAGCCTGCTGCCATTTGCGGCGGCGGCGGCGATACGTGTAAGTCTCGATTGAGGTATGGGTGGGTTTCGGGTTCTATGGCCGGCTTACTTTATGACTGACTGGAACAACTGACTGAATTCTTATGTGGACCTGGTTTCATCAACTGGCATCCCCGCCGCATTTTTATCGCCTGGCGGGAATTTTCAGCCCGTGGCTGTTCTGGCCATCGCTGATTCTGATGGCGATCGGGCTATACGGCGGACTCGTGCTCGCCCCGGCCGATTATCAGCAGGGAGACGGCTTCCGGATCATCTATGTACATGTGCCAAGTGCCTACCTGTCGACGACAATCTACGGCGTCATGGCCGTTGCATCCGGCATCGGGTTGATCTGGCGCATCAAGCTGGCCCATGCGGTCGCTGCCGGTGCAGCACCGATCGGCGCGTCGTTCACGGCGGTAGCGCTGGTTACCGGGATGCTGTGGGGTAAGCCGATGTGGGGCACCTACTGGGAATGGGACCCGCGCCTGACCTCTGAACTGATCCTGCTGTTCATTTATTTCGGCTACATGAGCCTGCGCGCATCCTTCGAGGATATCGGCAAGGCCGATCGGGCGAGTGGCATCCTGGCCGTTATCGGCGTTGTGAACCTGCCGATCATCCATTATTCAGTGATCTGGTGGAGCAGCATTCACCAGGGGCCGAGTATCAAGAAACTCGGCGCGCCATCGATTTCCGGGGATATGTTGTGGCCGTTGCTGCTGCTGATAGGGGCCTCGACGCTGTTTTTCGGCGCCATGCTGCTGTACCGTGTCCAGGCCGAGGTTCTGGACCGTGAACATCATTCGCGCTGGGTGCAGGAACTGCTCGGCGAAACGCCCGGAGAAGGGTAGAATGGAAGACTTTCTCGCGATGGGCGGATATGCCCGTTTTGTCTGGAGCGCATTCGGCTTGTGGTTCGTCTGCGTGATTTTCAATATCGTGTCGGCGCGCCGCAGGATTCGGATTTCGCTCGAACACGCGTCAGTAGCGGCGGCACGACAACGCGTCCGGCGCCGCAAGGCCAGGAAGAAGTCCAAAACATGAAGCCAAGACGACAAAGAATGGTGACAGTCGGCCTGATGGTCGTCGGAATAAGCCTCGCGGTTGGTCTTGCGTTACAGGCATTTCAGGAGAACCTGCTGTTCTTCTACAGCCCGACGCAGGCAATTGCCGGTGAGCCGCCCGAAGGACGAAAATTTCGCCTGGGTGGCCTGGTCGAAGAGGGCAGTCTCGTGCGCCAACCCGGCGAACTCAAGGTATCGTTCATCGTAGCCGATCTCGAAAGTGCAATGCCGGTCTCGTATGAAGGCGTGTTGCCCGACCTGTTTCGTGAAGGGCAGGGGGTTGTGGCACACGGCACTCTGCAACCGGACGGCAGTTTCCTTGCCGAAGAAGTTCTGGCCAAACATGACGAGAATTACATGGCGCCGGAAGTTCAGGAACTGCTGGCCGAGCAGGGTCACCCGGTAGACGGTCAGCCGGAATCTCCGGTAAGCAACTAAGCATTATCTACGTCGCCTGATGATTCCTGAACTCGGTCAACTCTGTACCACGATCGCATTGTGCCTGGCCGTCGTACAAACGATTTTTCCGCTGGTCGGCGCCCACCGTAACCAGCAAGCCTGGATGGACGTCGCCCGGCCCGCTGCAATCGGTCATTTCGTTTTTCTCGCGCTGGGTTTCGGCTTTCTGACCTACTCATTCATCATTAATGATTTTTCCGTGCTGGTCGTCGCATCGACATCGAACAGTGCATTGCCGCTCATGTATCGCATTGCGGCTGTCTGGGGCGGTCACGAAGGTTCGCTGATGTTGTGGGTGCTGCTGCTCGCTACCTGGACTGTTGCCGTCACGGTATCGAGCCGCCGGTTACCCGATGAATTGTCTGCGCGGATCATCGGCGTCATGGGTTTTGTCAGTGCCGGGTTATTGCTCTATATCCTGACTGTATCTAGTCCGTTCGTACGACTCTTTCCGGTACCGCTCGACGGCAACGACCTGAATCCGTTACTGCAGGATCCGGCGATGGCGTTACATCCGCCGATGCTGTACGCCGGCTATGTCGGTTTCGCCGTCGCTTTCGCTTATGCGATCGCGGCGATGCTTGCCGGGAGCGTCGACCGCCAATGGGCTCGCTGGGCCCGGCCATGGACTACAGCTGCCTGGATGTTTCTGACACTCGGCATCGCACTCGGCAGCTGGTGGGCTTATTACGAACTGGGTTGGGGCGGTTGGTGGTTCTGGGACCCGGTCGAAAATGCTTCTTTCATGCCGTGGCTCATCGGCACCGCGCTGATCCACTCGCTGGCCGTCACCGAAAAGCGTGACCTGTTCAAGGGCTCGACACTGCTGCTTGCGATCGGCGCGTTTTCATTGAGCCTGCTGGGCACCTTTCTGGTTCGTTCCGGCGTGCTCGTATCGGTGCATGCGTTTGCCAGCGATCCGACACGTGGCGTGTTTATCCTGTGCCTGCTCGTCGTCGTCATCGGCGGTGCTTTGGGGGTCTACGCTTGGCGTGCCCCCGGACTCGATCGTAATGCCGGCTTCAAGGCTGTCTCGCGTGAGACATTTTTGCTCGTGAACAATATCCTGTTAAGCATTGCGACCGGTTTAATCCTGCTCGGTACGCTGTATCCGCTCGTGCTGGATGCGCTTAACATGGGCAAGATCTCGGTCGGTAAACCGTATTTCGATACCGTGTTCATCATCCCGATGCTACCGCTCGTACTGGCCGTCGGTTTCGGCATGCATGCGGCATGGAAATCGGCCGATGCTGCTCAGCTGGTGCGTAAGCTGCGCTGGCCGGCCGGCATCGCACTGGTATCCGGCGTCGCACTGACAGCGCTAGCTTGGGGCACCGGGCCGGTACTGACTTACGTCGGCGTCGTGGCCGGGCTCTGGCTCCTGCTTGCTTCGCTGCGCGATCCGGCCATGCGCCTGTTCGGCAAGGGACCGCGATTGACCGCGAGCATGATCGGCATGCAACTCGCACACGCAGGTGTCGGCCTGTTCGTCATCGGTGTCACGGTGACATCGACTTACAGTATCGAAACAGACCAGAGCGTCAGGATAGGCGAGACCGTGCAAGTGGCCGATTACGCAGTCACATTCAACGATTTGCAACAGATCCAGGGCGTGAATTACACGGCGTTGCGCGCCGATATCGATATCAGTCGGGACGGCAAGCAGGTGGCGCATCTGAATCCCGAGAAAAGAGTGTACCGGGTGCAGACGATGCCGATGACCGAGGCGGGTATCGATGTCGGTCTCGGCCGCGACCTGTTCGTCGCGCTCGGCGACGATCTCGGTGACAACGCGTGGAGCCTGCGCATCCAGTACAAGCCGATGATTCGTTACATCTGGATCGGTTGTATTGTCATGGCGCTCGGCGGCCTGATTGCGATGGGTGATCGGCGCTACCGTGCCGTCGCGCAAAGTACCCCGGCAACGGTCAAGGCCGGCGAAGCAGCCCGTTCAACTTAGCCTGTCATGAATCGTTTCATCGTACCGATCATCGGGTTTGCGGTTCTGGTCGTGTTCTTGCTGATCGGATTGAATCGCGATCCCACCTTCGTGCCGTCACCGTTAATAGGCAAACAGATGCCTGCGTTCAGCCTGCCGAAGCTTGACGAGCCGGATCGGATGGTCAGTGATGATGACATGCGCGGGCAATTCAGTGTGTTGAATGTCTGGGCGACCTGGTGCGGGGGATGCCGCCAGGAACACCCGGTTTTAAACCGGATTGCCGAGCAGGGCAACGTGCCGATCTACGGGTTGAACTGGAAGGATGATGCGCAGATGGCGGGCGAGTGGCTGCGCCGGCTCGGCGACCCTTACACGGCGACTGCATTCGACGAAGAAGGGCGCGTGGCCATCGACTGGGGCGTCTATGGAGCCCCGGAGACGTTCCTGGTCGCGCCCGACGGCACGATCCTGTATCGCCATATCAGCCCGATGACGATGGAAGTCTGGGAAAATGAATTTGTAGCGCGAATCACGGCTGCCGGCGGAGAGGGAAGGTGAATAACCCGCTCCTGATGACTATTCTGGCAATGTGGCTGAGCCTGTCCACCGCTTATGCCATCGAGTCAGTCGAGCCGTTAGCCGATCCTCGACAGCAGGATTTATATGAGCGATTGACCGAAGAAGTTCGCTGCCTGGTATGTCAGAACCAGACAATCGGCGATTCGAACGCGCCACTTGCCGCAGATCTGCGGCGCGAGGTTTACGAAATGGTCGCGGCCGGACAGAGCGAACAGGACATCAAGACCTTCCTGACCGATCGCTACGGCGATTTTGTATTGTACAAACCCCGGTATGGGGGGCCGGCGGCATTGTTATGGGTGGCCCCGATACTGCTGCTGATACTCGGCGGATTTGTGATGTGGCGCATCATACGTCGCCGTATGGCGTTACCGGTGAATTTATTTGATGAATCCGTTGATGATGCATCCGGGCCGCATGAAGGCGCAGGAGATTGAAGGGTTGATGAACCTGTTTGTTGTTTTCGCCGTGGTTCTGACCGGCCTGGCCATCGCAATTATCGTTCGACCGTTGCTCCGCAAAGTCGATGATGTGCCCGCCGCACCGGTTGCAGCGTTCGTCCTCGGCCTCGCGTTTCCGACCGCCGTGTTGTTGATGTATCTGTCCATCAGCAACCATGACTGGACGGCAGCTACGACTGCCGATACAAATGGCGTTCTGCCGAGCGACATCAACGAGATGGTTGCGGGCCTCGAGGACCGATTACGCGCCGAGCCAGATGATGTCGACGGCTGGTTGATGCTGGGCCGGACCTATGCCCAGTTGCAACAGATTCCGGAATCACGTCGTGCCTACCGGCAGGCATTGGCCCTCGAAGCAAGTCCGGAAGCAAAGCTCGGTGTTGCCGAAGCGGATATCATCCTCGACCGTGAAAATGTGCGGCGCGATGCCGGTCGGCTGATCGAGGAAGTTCTCGCCGTCGAACCGGACAATCCCAAGGCGCTGTTCTACGGCGGTATGGTTGCGATGGCACGCAATGACATTGAAACGTTTCGCGATCGCTGGAAGCGGGTGCTGACTATGTCGCCGCCCGACGAAATTCGTACCATGATCGAGGCGCAGCTGGCGCAGGTCGGAGTTCAGGAACAGATAAACGAGACGCCAGATACGGGTATTGCCGTCAATATATCCGTCTCTGCTGAACTTGCCGAACGCATTAAACCCGGCGCCGTACTATTTCTCATGGCTCGAGAGCCTGATCGTCCCGGTCCGCCTTTGGCTGCCGTCAGGCGCGATGCGTCGGAACTTCCGGTAACACTGAAAATTCAGGATAGCGATGCAATGATACCCGGAGGAATGCTGTCATCTTTACCGCGCGTGCAATTGATTGCACGCATTACCAACAGTGGCGAACCGGTTGGGCAACCCGGCGATCTGTTCGGTCAGATGGTCTGGACGGCGGCCGAGAATTCCGGCCAGGACGTCTCGATTGTTGTCGATCAGATCTTCGACTGAAGTAGAAAGACTTAGTTAAGAATTCTTGCAGACCTTGAAATCCTGATCCTCGATTACTACGGAGAAGACTCGTTGAAGCCGCCCAATATGAAAACATCGACATTATGTCTAATGATGGTCGTACTGACATTCTTCTTGTTGCAAGGTTGCGAATTACTGTCACCGCTGCAATCCGACAATACGGCCTGGGAAGGGCAACGAATCGATGATCTGATCGCATCCTGGGGCCAGCCTGACAGAGCCAAACAACTGGGTATTGATTATCTGGCCTATACTTGGACAGAAAATGCAGGGAACTGCGAAAAAACATTTTTAGCCAGCGACGGACTCATCACCGGATACTCCAGCAGTGGTTGTAATGACTGACCGATATCTGCGAGCAGATATATCAAGCGGATGCGACGGATCAACCCATACATGAAAGAGCGAAGTAGCCCATTGAATGAACAACTGAAGACCCAGCTGAAGTCGACAGGAAAATCCCTGGCAGTCATTTGGGCTGCACTATTTCTCGCCTGCATCGCCACGGCGGCGCCGATTGTTACGATTACACCGGATGCCCCCGACGTGTCCTCTTGTCTTGCATTTGGCGCAGCACCCGGGACAGGCGTGGAAGATGCCTCCGGAAATCCGACCAATGATTCCGGTTTCCTTGGGACATCACCGTTTATGGGATTTATCTACAAGGATATTCCGGCATTTGATTTGAACCCTGGCGATGTGCTCGCTTTTGATCTTGGCGCCGAGAATGATTTCGATGTTGCACTGGATATCGAAATGGCCGCGACGACGGCAAACGGCGAAACGACCGAAGCCGGCTCGTTCACGAAAGTTGTCAGCAATACCTACATTCCATTAAAACCGCGCGGCGACACGATTATTGATAACTTCGATTTGCGTTTTGTCAGCGACAACGCATACAGCTTTCCCGGCGGTGGATTGATCATCCGTTTTTCCAACGGATCAACAGCTTATCGCGACGATAACGTGTCTTGCGATCAGGTCGGAGTCGTGGCCCTGTCAACTGATACGAGTGGTTTTTTCGTGCAGGCATTCTGGGCTGACGAAGACGGGCTCTCTTCGCCCTGGTCCCCGGATCCGCCGATCAATCTGATGGAAGAGATTATCGGTGGGTTCCAGGTGATCGAAGGGCCGACGGTTTTGCTGGCGAGCAATACGCTTGATCAATCCGCTGCAGCAATCACGACCGCCGAGGTGGGTGAGACAATCACTTACCAGGTTCTCGCGCAAAACCCGGATCAAAATGGTATCACCGGCGTTATAGCCACCGTGACGCTGGATGATCTTGTCTCATTCGTACAATCGACACAAAATCCTCCGGCCGGCAGCGTCTTCGATGCGGGGCCGCCGGCGACGATCGAATGGTCGGTCGGATCGCTGGCTGGCGGCGCGGAAGCAACACTGGACGTCGAACTGGAAGTATCATTTGCCGCCGGTGGCCAAACCATCTCGAACTCCGCCGAGGTGACGGCGTCCGATGCGCCTTTCAAGACCGGGCTGACCGATCAATCTAAGGTAACGGTCGCAGCGGTCATTGATATCACCGGTGAAATGCTCGATCAATCCGGCGCCGCGATCACGACCGTCGAGGCGGGAGAACCTTTTGTCTACCAGGTCATTGCCAGTAATTCGAGTCAGACCGATGGTACCGGTGTCGAGGTCACCGTAATATTTCCCGAACCACTTCTGTTTCAGCAGGCCGATTCGACACCACCGGCCGCAGTTGTATTCGATGCGGGGCCACCGAAAACCGTCGTCTGGACAGTCGATAACCTGAATGCCGGGCAAGATGCGACCCTCGACATCGACGTGACGGCATCGATAATCGGCAGCGATGCAACCCTGATCGGATCCGCTGCCGCCACATTGCCCGCACCGGGAGACGCTGTCGAAACCAGCATACGCGTGGATCCGGCCGTCAGTATTTCGAGCGGTTATCTGGATAGCACCGGCAGCAGTATCACGAGCGCACAGGCCGGTGATGCAATCAGCTATGAAATTATTGTTCATAACGAGAGTCAGGCCGATGCGACCGGTCTCGCCGTGACAGCAACATTGGCCGACAACCTCGAATTCGTCCGCGCAATTCCGGCGCCGGCCGATCATGATACAGGGCCTCCGGATACTATCAATTGGAACATTGGTGATCTGGCTGCCGGAGCTGATGTCACGTTGATTGCAGAGATGGGCGTGTTATTTGCCGCGGGCGGACAGGACGTCAGCAACGAGGCCGAGATTACGGATTCGGACGTGCAGGCAATGATCGGCGATGCGACGAACGCCATCATCGTCATCAACGATACCAGCGCGAATTTACTGACCGGCGGCAGCGGAAACTGTTTTATTGCAACAGCAGCATACGGCTCATACCTGGAGCCTGAGGTGATGATCCTGCGTCGATTTCGTGACAAATTCTTGCTGACGAATGAACCGGGCAGGGCATTTGTCGATTGGTATTATCGAAACTCACCTAATGTCGCTGCCCTGATCGCCGATAATGATTCAGCTCGTGCAGTCGTGCGCATTTTATTGAGCCCGATTGTTTACGCGTTGAAATACCCGCTTGCAGCGATGTTTTCGATGTTCTCGTTTGGACTCGCCATCGGCTGGGGACGCCAATCAGCGAGGGAGGGACAATGAACGTACGAACCCTTCTGGCCGGATGCCTGCTTGTTCTTCCGTGCATGGTTCTTGCGGATCAGGGAGATCTGCCGACAAAAACCAGTGGCCCTTATTTGGGCGTTGGTGGCGGCTACAGCAAGATCGACACGCGCGATGGTTCGATCAGCGTCGGCGGTGAATCGGTCAGCTATCGATTGCTCGGCGGTTACCGGTTTGCGCATCTACCTTTGCCGTTCGACATGGATATCGGTCTCGAGGCCGCTTACGCAGACCTCGGTAAAGTGGACGAAAAAGAGGCCGGTTCAAATGTGGAAGTCGAGTTTAAGAGTCTGATTACAGCGGGCGTCGTCTACTTGCCGATCGGCCGGCACTGGGATGTGTTCGGTAAAGCAGGCATCTATTTCTGGGACGGAAAGGTGTCGGCTGACCACCTTGAGACAGCGGATGAGAACGGATCTGATCTGTCGCTTGGCCTGGGTATCGCCATGCAGACCGGGAAGGCATTCGGGGCACAATTCGAAGTCGAGAGTATCGATGCCCTAGATGGTGTCTGGGTCGCGACGCTATCGGCAACCTGGCAATTCAAGTAGGGAGGTCTGGCCTGGTCCCCGTGCCCACTCTAATCTGCTATTTAACATAATATACATTATACGTCTTGTGGGAATAAGATCTCATGCCGCACAACCGTAATTAAATCTTTACTTTTATATTAATTAATCAGAGAGTTACTAGGTATTATTATATTGATTCTAGGTTTTAAGAGCTCAGATTTGCCCCTGATTTGTTGCCTCGAGAAACCAGTAATGAATCCCTGCACCAGAAAACATGACCTCCAGACGCAGGCAGATCTCGCGAGCCTGAGATTCGTCAACGAGGATTTGAAACTGGACCTGCTCTTGTCGTCCGGTAACCTGTTCAATCATGCTCAAGTCGGCGTGAGTCGATGAGTGGCCCCGCACCAGCATGCTCGTAAAACCATAATGATGGTCACTGTCCAGAAAGAAATCGACAAGACTTTCTTCCAGTATGTGTGGCGCTGTCAACGTCAGCATTCCCTGATTCGTCGCGCTCATGAGCTTTCTCCACTAACACCTTCAAAGCGAAGGTACAGAATCGGCAACAGGATCAGTGTCAGCATGGTTGCGGTGATCAGGCCGCCGATGACGACAATCGCCAGGGGTTTCTGAATTTCGGCTCCGGGACCAGTGGCAAACAGGAGCGGAATCAACGCCAATGATGCGATGCTCGCGGTCATCATGACCGGCCGCATACGCCTGGCGGCTCCTTCGATAACGGCCTGCAGGAGCGCCATGCCCGATGCCCGCAGTCGATTAATATATGAAACCATGACAACACCATTCAGGACCGCAATACCGAGCAAGGCAATAAAACCGACTGATGCCGGCACGGACATATACAACCCGGAAACCCATAAGCCAAAGACGCCTCCGATCAACGCAAACGGTACGGTCATAAAGACCAGAACAGCTTGCTTGATCGAACCGAAGGTCGAAAAAAGCATCAGGAATATAAGCCCGAGCGCTACCGGGATTACGATGGCAAAACGCGCCGCGGCACGCTGTTGATTTTCGAACTGACCGCCCCATTCCGTGAAATATCCGGGCGGCATTGATACAGCTCCGATGACTGTCTGTTGTGCCTCCTCGACAAAGCCGACGAGATCACGTCCGGATACATTTGTCTGAACGACCGCAAATCTCTGGCCACGTTCGCGATCGACCGACACAAATCCTTCCACTCGACGAAGATTAGCCACTGACGAGAGCGGAATGCTGACTCCATTCTCCAGTTGAATGAGCAAGTGTTCGAATTCATCCGGTGATTCACGCAGATCCTGCGCACCCCGGATAATAATCGGTGTTCGTCTGATGCCTTCCTGGACGATACCGACTCGTAAACCTTCGATTTGCGCACGAAGAATGTCAGCCAGTTTATCGTTGGTCAGTCCGACTCTGCCTGCTCGCAACGGATCTATTTCAACTTCAAAATATTGCATGCCCTCATTTTCACTGATAAAGACGTCTTCGCTTCCCGGTATCGATTCAAGGGTCGTGGCGACTTCCTTTGCCAGACGGGTCAACGTCTGGATATCCTCACCGAAAATCTTGACGGCGATATCTCCGCGCGTACCGGACAACATTTCATTGACACGCATATCAATAGGCTGCGTGAAGCCATATGCAACTCCCGGGAACCGGTCGAGAATCTCACGTATGCTCTCTTTTAATTCATCTTTACTGTCGACGGACCATTCGTCCCTGGGTTTGAGCACCATAAAAATATCGGTTTCATTCAGGCTCATCGGATCCAGTCCGATTTCGTCGGAGCCTACACGTGCAACGGTTCTTAATACCTCCGGTATATTCTCGATAATGGCTTTTTGTACACGTATATCGAGTTGCACAGATTGCTCGAGGCTGATCGATGGAAGTTTCTCTGTTTGGACGATAATGTCACCTTCATCCATCGTCGGCATAAATGTTTTTCCGAGCATCAGGTAAGCACCGATTGCCAGAACAAAGGCACCGCCCGTAACTCCGAAAACGATACGGCTGTTTGCAAGTGCCCATTTCAAACTCGGCTCATAGAGTTCATGAAGTTTGCGCGGCAACCAGGGTTCGGTTTCGGAAACGTGCGTGAGAAGAAAAGAGGCAACGACGGGAACCACGGTCAGGGACACCAGCAGTGCACCACCCAATGCGAATACGATGGTTAATGCCACCGGCGAAAACAGTTTTCCTTCGAGTCCCTGTAGTGTCAGCAACGGCAGGAAGACAATAATAATAATCATGATGCCGGAGAAAACCGGTGTAGATACTTCCCGTACGGATCTGTAGATAATGTGTAGTCGTGGCAGCCGGTTCATATGCTTTTCATCGGCCAGATGGGCAACAATATTCTCGACAACGACGACAGCCGCGTCGACCAGCATGCCGATGGCAATCGCCAGACCACCGAGGCTCATCAGATTGGCACTCATGCCGAACTGATTCATCAGCATGAAGGTGATCGATGCCGCCAGCGGAAGTGACAGAGATACGGCCAGCGCTGACCTGAAAGTGCCGAGAAACAGTATCAGCACGATCATGATGAGAACGGTTGCCTCCAGTAACGCTGTCGACACGGTCGCCACAGCACGCTGAACCAGGTCTCCCCGGTCATAGAAAATGGATATGGAAACGCCTTCCGGTAGTGTTGGTTCCAACTCGGCAAGTTTCTCGCGAACACCGTCGACCAGCAGTCTCGCATTCGCGCCTCGTAACGACAGGACCAGCCCTTCTACAACCTCTTCTTCATTCGAATCACTGACCGCGCCATATCGTGTCAGATGTCCGATTCGCACCTCGGCAATATTGCCAAGGCGTACAGGAACCTCGTTGCGCAGTGCGACGACAATATTCTCGATATCCTGAGCTGTTTTCAGGCGCCCTTCGGTTCGAACCAGCAGCGCCTCCTCGCCGACGTCCATGCGCCCTGCGCCATCGTTACGATTATTGGCCAGTAGTGCATCCTGTAATTCCGTCAGGCTGATGCCACGGGCGGCCATACTGGCGACATCGGGAATGACCTCGAAGCTGCGTGCATGGCCTCCCAGGGCATTGACATCGGCGACACCCGGAACGGTGCGCAGGGCTGGTCTGATCACCCAATCCAGAATATCGCGACGCTCCATCAGCGATAATGTGTCACTATCCACGGTGAACATGAATACTTCACCAAGTGGCGTCGTCATGGGAGCAATGCCCCCATCTATACCCGCCGGCAGATCGCCCCAGACATTGGCGAGTCGTTCTGCTACCTGCTGACGTGCCCAGTAGATATCCGTTCCGTCAGCAAAATCTACCGTGATGTCCGTCAGCGCGTACTTGGCAACAGATCGCAACATTTCCTGGTCAGGTAGCCCGAGTAATTCCAGTTCGATCGGGGTCGTAATTCGTTTCTCGACTTCTTCCGGCGTCATACCGGGTGCTTTGACGATGACCTTGACCTGGGTTGGTGATACATCAGGAAATGCGTCGATCGGCAAATTATTATAGGCAAGGTAACCGCCCACACAGATCAGCACGATCATCAACAGCACAAACATGCGCTGAGTCAGCGCAAACTGAATCATGAAGCGCACTACTCGCCTCCACCCATACCCAGCCACCGTGCCTTGAGTGCGGCCGTACCATGAATTGCAACCGATTCATTGGCGCTAATTCCGGAACCAATGATAATGCGACCCTGTGCCTGTCGGATCACTTCTACTTCACGACTCTCCACGCCTGCGGGCTTCTGGATGAAAACATAGTCCCGGTCTTCTTTTCTGACCGTGCTGCCGGCCGGTAACAATAAATATTTATCAGACCGGCTTTTTGTGAATGTCGCAGTTACAAACTGACCGGGAGCGAGTCCACTATCACTTTCAATGACTGCGCGCACCACGACAGTTTGATTGCCTTCATCCACATGGCGTCCGATTTTAGTTACCGTTGCAGAAACATTCCGTGGACCCTGTTTTGTGAGTACAGTGGCCCCCGGAATTATGTCGAGACTCTTGATAAAAGGTACATTGATCTCGAGCCATAACTCGTTCAGATTGGCAATTCGATAGACCCCCTGGGATGGATCAACCTGTTGACCGACCGTGCGGTATTCCTCGAGAACGACGCCATCGACCGGTGAACGCAGTATCAGTGCGGGCTGCAGAAGTAACGATTCGCGCAGAACATCTATTTCTGCCGCTCCCAACCCCGCCAAGCCCAAAGAGTGACGAAGCCTTTGTTCGGCAATTCGATGGTCTTCCATCTCATGCTCACTGACTGCAAGACGTCGCGACGATACGATGCCTTCTTCATTGAGTGTCTTGTCGTTATCAAATCGAGTTTGCGTCAAGCGTAACTGGTGAAATGCATCGATATATTCTCCCTGCATCTCCAGAAACTCCGGGCTGCCAATCCAGGCGATCGGCTCGCCCTTACGGACATGGTCACCGATGGAAACACCGAGATTTTTTACGGTACCGGGCAAGAGCGGCACGACCGCATAGTCGTTTGCCGGTGGAATTCTGACGCGAGCCGGTGCCTGAAAGTCATCGGCCAGCTCGGCAACTTGCGGGGTGCCGAATTCGACGCCGAGATTGTCCAGCTGGCTTGCCGAAATTTCCAGTTCATCTGCCAGGGTCATGTTTGTGGCAATTGATGCCATGCAAATCAGTGTCCAGGCTTTGGTCCGGTAGATCATGGCGTTTCTCCAACAGCCTGATTGTAATTTGCGATAGCAGTTCGCCATTGAATCTCCTTTTCTGATGCATCCATCTCGGCAGCAAATGCCGATTCCTTAATGAGAAGGAAAGCCTGCAGGTGCATCTCCCCCAATTCAAGAGCTGTCAAACTCATGGCCAGATGTTGCTGCGCCAACTCATTTTTCTGAAATGCGAGGTGATATTCACGCTCCGCACCAATGAGGTTTCGTTCTGCATCGTGGGATGCGCTCTCTAATTCCCGCTGCAGCGAACGATGCTCGGCCCGAACTGCCGCCGCCTGAACTCCGGCCGTGGCTCGTTCTGCATTGACATGCGAACCAAAACTTAGTGGATAGTTAAAAAATACGCCGACACTTTCTTCGGCTGTTTGATCATCGCCGCCCCGTTCGGAACGAACCCCGAATAATAAAGACGGGTTATCCGTTCCCGACTCCTGCTGTAAACGGTATTCCGCCCCGGCGCGTTCGAGTCGGGCAGCGCTGTAGATCAAAGCCGGGTGCTGTTCATCAATGCCTGTTCTCACGCTTCGTTCTTCAATAAATCGTGCCGGCATCACGTTCTGTTCAGTAATGATTCGATAGGCTCGAATGGCGTTGGCATGTTCTATCCGGGCTGAACTGAGCCGAATTTCGCTGTTTAATTTATCCTGCTTAGCCTGGAGCAGATCACTGCGTGGCAATGCACCGAGATCTACTCGTCGCGCTATGCCACGAAGTAAATCACCGGAAATTTCGGTGTGCTTTTCATTCTTGGCGACGCGATCGGCGGTTAATGCAATGCGCCACAAAGAAGCTCTCAGGGCACCGGCAAGTTCCCAGCGAACCAGTGCGGCGAAGGTATTGGCCTCGAGTTCTATGCCGCTGGCAACCTGCCGGCTGGCCTTGCGCTCCCCAAAGCGCCAAAGCGGCACTTGAACACCTGCCTCATACTCGCGAAGGTTGTCATTATTGCCAATCCGGCCGGTCTGATAACGAAAACTCAAGCTAAACGCATCCGAGAACAGGCTGCTCGCCTTGTTATCGAATTTCTCCGCCTCTTCGAGTCGCGCCGGCAATTCCTCGTAAACCGGGTACTTCAGAAGCACTTCGTCAACCAGAAGCCCGAGTGTCAACTGATCAGATTGATGCAGTTGCTCCGGATCCGGCTGCATTTGGGCTAGTGCGGTGGACAGAAACAGGCACAGGCAGGCTGCGATTGTGGTGTTAAGTTTTATCATTACAGATTCGAGTTCCGGATCAGATCCTGTTGTTATTTTGTACGCCTTAAGTTCTTGCTTCAGGCAGGCGCCTATATCGGTCCGAGTGACGGCTTGGCTGACCAATCCCGCGCAGAATTTACTGTATTAGCAACGCATCGTCCATAGCTCATGACCTCTGTTTATTCCCGGGTCCATCGGTCGGATATTATTTTTCTCTGATGCGCTGCGGTGATCGGCTGGATTACGCAGTAACACCGCCCTGGCTGTGATTTTTCTGCAAGCTGGCTAAAATATGACGATGGGAATTGACGGACCGACGATCATCACGTTCATGGCGACACTCCTGTTATTCGTCACGTGCGTGATTATTCACTATGAAGGCCTGAGCGCTTTGACTCGGTGGGTTTCTTACGACCTTTTGCGGCCGCGTGTGCGAATAGCGACATTGATTTGCGCTCAGTTCATTCTGCATCTCACGGAGATATGTATTTTTGCGGCAGGCTATTTTGTATTGGCTGAGCATCTTGAATTCGGGACTCTGCTGAATGTCGTCGATCAGGGTAATCCGCTGATTGATCCGAGTGGTTTCGCGGATTATGTTTATTACTCGGCTGTCGTTTACTCAACGCTAGGCATGGGTGAAATCGTTCCGGTTGGGCCAATTCGATTTCTGACTGGCATGGAATCCGTCGGCGGCCTGCTACTGATTACCTGGTCGGCCTCGTTTACCTTCATCGAGATGCAGCGTTATTGGGGACGCGAATGACTGCCCGGACAGTCAAACTGCCAGTGTGCGTCTGAATTCAGCAACCTGCTCGGTAAAATCCGTGAATAGCCCGTCAACACCAAGATCGGCGATAAAGACACGCAATAACTCGGCAAATTCCGTACAGCCGTCCGGCAGTTGATCAATGCGGAAAGTATACGGATGTACGTCCAGACCCAGATCGTGTGCAACCTTGACGAGATCGGTCAGGTCGTGCCGACCGTCCGGTTTTAACCCTCGCCAGATTAGTTTCATCGACGGCCCGATACCGGTGGCATATCCTGCGACATCACGCAATAACTCGGCATCGACCTTCGTGCTACTACTGAGTAACTGGATGATCGGCAATGCGGGGCCAACGCGTTGGCGGGCTGTTTTGAGGGTCTGTGCATCGAAGCATTGGAGGTAGACGCGACTGCCCTCGGTCAGGTAGCCATGCCCTTCCAGCGTGTCGATAACGAGCGAGGCCAGATCGATGCCCTGCTCCATATGCCACTGCGGTTCTTTTATCTCCGGGTAGATACCGACTGTATGTCCGGTGCTGGCATTCAGCCCCTTGATGAAACGAATTTCCTCATCGAGTGTAATGACCTCGAATGTACCGGCTTCCCTCGCGAAGCGGCCCGGAAATTTTTCGGCTCCCGTGGCTGGATCGATACGTTCGCCAAAACGCAGCGTGCGAATTTCTTCGAGATTGAAATCGATACAGTAGAAATGCCCGTCGTCGCGGCTGCGGTCAGGAAAACGATCCGCGACATCCGATACGTCGTCGAGCCACAAGTCGTGCAACACGAGCAATGCCCCATCGCGGCTGGCGACGACATCCTGTTCCAGGTAGTCAGCACCAAGCCCATGGGCGAGCGCCTTGGCGGCCAGCGAATGTTCCGGCAGGTAACCGCTGGCGCCGCGGTGGGCAATGATTAACGGTGCTTTAGCCGGCATATTCGGTTAACCGGGATGTTGCCCG
This sequence comes from uncultured Chromatiaceae bacterium, assembly GCA_964629475.1. GTDB lineage: Bacteria > Pseudomonadota > Gammaproteobacteria > Steroidobacterales > SMWD01. The sequence goes on from CAZVQW010000001.1 coordinate 160,536, forward strand.
ATTCGGCGAGCGCCCGGTTTATTCTTCCTCGTCATCGACGCCGAGACGCTTGTGCATGATCGGACTCGTCGTCGTGTACTGCAGAGGAATTTTCTTGCCAGGCTCGATGATCGCCTTGGCCGCAAAAGCCGCCAGTGCGGCTTCATGGAAGCCACTGAGAATCAGCTTCTTCTTGCCCGGGTAATTATTGATATCGCCGATCGCGAAGATGCCCGGAGTCGTCGTCTCAAATTTTTCGGTGTCGACCGCGATCGTTTTACGGGTAATCTCAAGGCCCCACTCGGCAATCGGACCGAGCTTCGGCGCCAGACCGAAAAAGACCAGTACCACATCCGCCGGCACGGTCTGGACCTCATCATTGTCCACTCCCTTTATATCCACGGAAACCAGCTTGCCGTCCTCCAGACCGAGCTTCGACAGCGTGGCGCTGCGCAAGATGGTCGCCTGACCACTCGCCACCAGGTTTTCTACGGTATCGACAGAGGCCTCTACACCACGGAATTCATCACGGCGGTGCACCAGGGTCAGGGACTCGGCCTTGGGCGCCAGTTCCATGGCCCAGTCGAGGGCTGAATCGCCACCGCCCAGGATCACGACATTCTTACCTTCGAAGCGCGAAGGGTCCCTGACACGATAGAACAGCTGCGTGTCCTCGAGGCTCTCCGCCTCCGGCTGTCTAAGCTTGCGGGGCTGGAACGAACCGACGCCGCCGGCGATAAAGACGGTCTTGGCGTCAAATACCTTGTCGGCATTCGTCACAACTCTGAAACCGCCCTCTTCCTGCTGCGCAACTTTGACGACTTCCTCACCGAGGTGAAAGCCTGCGTTGAACGGTTCGGCCTGCTCCATAAGGGCGTCTGTGAGGCCCTGGCCCGTGCACATCGGGATACCGGGAATATCGTAAATAGGCTTGTCCGGGTACAGTTCGGTGCACTGGCCACCAACTGTCGTGAGTGTATCGACTATGTCCGGTTTAATACCGAGCAGGCCCAATTCGAAAATCTGGAACAAGCCGGCCGGTCCGGCACCGACGATCAGTGCATCTGTCTTAATGGTCATTATATTTTCCGCAGTTGAGGCTCGCGGCTTGCGCCGTCTGCCGGTATCACAGGAGGGGCGGAAATTTTAATGGAGCAGCCGTTAGGCTACAAGGTGGAGCGAAGCTAAAACCAGTGGGGGACTGGCTAATCCAGATTAAATTCGATCGTTTCCCACTGTGCGGTGTCTTCATTTCGCGCCAAGCGTTTGATTCCACTGATAATGGTGCGCTCGTTCCATTCGATCACATCGTCGCAGCGATCCAGGACATCCTTATTGATGGCGACGGTGCCGCCGAATGCCTGGATGCCCAGAAGTGGTTTTTTAGACGCCTGGGCATAGTCCATCTGGAATCCAATGAGGCTTGGATTGGTGTCGAACATGGCGAGCGGCAGAATCACAACCTCGGCTTCCTTGATTTGGTTACGGAGCTCCTCCTTGACCGCATCGGTACCGCCACCGGCCGGCATATTTTCCGGATCGCTGTAGTTTAAATAGAAAAAATTGTCGCGACTTTCCAGGTATTCGAAGACGCGCTGATAATCTTCGTCATCCTGAAACAGATGGGCCACAAATACACGAAACGGGTTTTTTTCGGACACTACAAGCTCCTGAATCAAGTCAGAATACCCCGGAGTTTATCGCAGGAGCCCACACCGTAGAAACAGGCATGTCACGAAACCGTGACAGCCGTCGTTTTTCGGCCCGTTTCGCGGTCAATTACTGCAAGCGGCGGTCACAGGCTATACACTAGTCCGGATGCGCCTTCTGGTCTACAACATACGCTACGCAGTCGGCGCAGGGCCGACACCGCAGATGCCCGTACCCGGTGCCGGCTATCTGTTCGGCAACCCCGGCAACCTGACCAAGATCACTGACTTCATTAAATCCACAGACCCGGATATCGTCGGCCTGATAGAAGTCGATATCGGTTCCATGCGCAGTGGCCGTATCAACCAGGCCGAAGCAATCGCGGACGCATTGGGTCATTTTTCGGCCTACGAGTGCAAGTACGGCGAGGAATCGGTGAATCAACTGATCCCTATATTGCGCAAACAGGGCAATGCATTCCTGGCGGCGCCCCGGATAACCGGTGAGCGTTTTCATTATTTCGATCAGGGCATCAAGAAACTGATCATCGAACTTGAGCTCGATGAAGTTGCTATTTTTCTCGTTCACCTGTCATTGAAATACCGGCACCGTCATTTTCAGTTACGCCACCTGTATGAGCTGGTTCAGAAAAGCAACAAGCCCGTAATTGTGGCGGGAGATTTCAATACATTTTGGGGTGAAAACGAAATTTTCCTGTTCATGAAAGCTGCCGGACTTCGCAGCGCCAATTTCGCCAGCGCCCCTACTTACCCAAGTCGATCGCCACGTATGGAACTTGATTTTATTCTGTATGGTGAAGGTATCGAAGTAACGAATTTCGAAATATCCGATGTCGGTTTATCCGATCATCTGCCGCTAATCTGCGATTTCAATATTACGGAGATGAAATGACTGCGCCTTTAAGCTTTGCTCTGCAAAAAGAGCTGCCCCACTTCGCTAACTGGCAAGTCGAGTATTCGCCCGATCGGATTGTCTGGCTTGGCATCGACAAGCAGGACGCGTCTACGAACGTATTGTCACGCGATGTCATGCTCGAGTTTGAGTCCATCATCGAACACCTGACCGCAAATCCCCCGTCGGGCCTGATTATCTATTCCTTAAAGAAGAACGGATTTATTTCGGGTGCGGATATCAATGAATTTCCATCGATAGGCAGTGAGGCCGATGCTTTCGCGCTGCTTCGTCACGGCCACGAGGTGCTGGAACGATTCATAGCCTTGCCGTGCACGACCGTGGCGATGATCGCTGGCTATGCACTTGGCGGCGGACTGGAACTCGCAATGGCCTGCGACGTTCGGGTCGTAGCCGACGCGGATAAGCGCACACTGGGTCTGCCGGAAGTGCAGCTCGGACTGCACCCCGGTCTCGGCGGTACGGTGCGTGCCGTGCAACTTGCCGGCATTACTCAGGCCATGCCGCTGATGCTGGCCGGCAATTCCGTGTCACCGCGCAAGGCGCGCAAGATTGGACTGGTCGATAAGGTCGTCGAACCCGGCCGGCTGCAAGAAACCGCTGCGAAGCTCGCCCGGCGACCAGCGCCGCGACGGCGTCGAAATATACTCGAACGTATCCTGCATCATGACAAAGTAAGACCGATTCTGGCTCGGCGGATGCGCGCCGGCGTGGCGCGCAAAGCGAGCCCCGAACACTACCCGTCACCGTATGCCATCATAGATCTTTGGGAGCAGCATGGTGCCGCCGCACCGGCCGCCTACGATGCCGAGGCCCGGTCATTCGCCCGGCTCATCGAGACCGACACATCCCGCAACCTCGTTCGCGTTTATTTCCTGCAGGAACGCCTGAAGCGAACGGCAGACAGCGACCAGCCTGGCGCTACCGCAACTCATATTCATGTCGTCGGCGCCGGTATCATGGGTGGGGATATCGCAGCATGGTGCGCCCTGCAAGGCCTGTTCGTGACATTGCAGGACAGGGAGTTGCGATTCATCGAGCCGGCGTTGAAACGCGCCAATCGATTATTTGCCAAACGGCTGTCCAATCCAGATAACCGCTCAGCCGCCAGCCAGCGCCTGGTTGCGGATGTGGACGGTGATGGCGTCCCGCAGGCCGATATCATTATCGAGGCAATCTTCGAGGATCGTGACGCCAAGCGGGAGCTTTTTGCACGGATCGAACCACGGATGAAACACGGCGCCGTGCTGGCGACGAATACGTCAAGCATACCGCTGGAAGAACTGGCGACCGGCCTGAAAAACCCGGGCCGGCTGATAGGATTGCATTTCTTCAACCCGGTAGCCAAACTGCCGCTCGTCGAAGTCGTGCGGGCCGAATCAAGCGGTACCCCGGCGCTTGCGGCCGGATTGGCTTTTGCCCGCCAGATCGGCAAGTTACCGCTGCCCTGCCGAAGCTGCCCGGGTTTCCTAGTCAACCGCATTCTCGCGCCCTATATGGCCGAAGCGCTCGAACTGGTTGCAGAAGGTGTACCGCTGGCTGAAATCGATCATGCGGCCGTCAGTTTCGGCATGCCGATGGGACCGATCGAACTGATCGATTCGGTCGGCGTCGATGTCGCCCTTCATGTGGCCGAGATATTGTCACCGATCGTTGACCGGCCGGTTAACCCCGAATTGCAAAAACTCGTCTCTGCGGGCCGGCTCGGCCAGAAAACCGGCCATGGCTTCTACCAGTACCAGGAGCGAAAGCCTGTCAAACCGACGGTCGAAGCGACCAATGTCAGTAGCGATGTGCAGGAACGACTGATGCTCGCGTTCGTCAACGAGGCGGCCCACTGTGTGGCCGACGCCGTCGTCGATGATCCGGACCTCATCGATGGTGGCGTGATCTTTGGCACTGGTTTTGCCCCTTTTCGTGGCGGCCCGCTGCATTACGCCCGACACCGGGGTATCGATGATGTTGTCGCAAACCTGACCGATCTGAGTGAGCGCTGCGGCGATCGTTTCAGGCCATCGCAAGCCTGGGATAGCTTGCGACAATAAATGAGACCAAGTCGGTTCCGCGAACCGTGGGTTGCAGTTAGAATACGGAAACCATCCTGTTCCTGATTAACGATACGCTCGATTGATGCCAGCTGAAATTCCAAAACTCAAGACGCTTGGGGCGTTCACGCCGCTTGATAGCCTGAAACGGGAAAACCTGACTGCGCTGGCCAAAAAAACGCAGATCAAGGATCTGGCACCCGGCCAGGTGCTGTTCAAGGAGGGTGACAGGGAAAAACGCACTTTCTACCTGCTGGCCGGCAAGCTAAGTCTGACCGACCGAAACGGTGTCAGCAAAACGCTTGAGGCCGGCACGGATGGAACGCGTAACCCGCTCGTGCCGATGTTGCCACGATGCTACACGGCCACGGCAGAGACCCCGGTCCAGTTTATTTCGATCGACACTGATCTGCTGGACGTCATGCTGACCTGGGACCAGACCGGCTGCTACGAGGTCAATGAGTTACAGGAGGATAACGAATCCGATTCAAACGATTGGATGACGACCCTGCTGCAAACCAAGGCGTTCCACCGTATTCCGTCTGGCAATATCCAGGCGATCTTCATGCGTATGCAGCAGGTAAATTACAACGCCGGCGACATTATTATCAGGCAGGGTGAGGAAGGAGATTACTTTTACGTCATTACGAAGGGAACCTGCTCGGTCATGCGTGAAACGCCGCTGAACGCGGATGGCATTCAGCTCGCAGAACTGCAGGCAGGCGATACGTTCGGTGAGGAAGCGCTGATATCAGAAACCAAACGCAATGCGACCGTGGCAATGTTGACTGACGGCTCGGTGATGCGTCTGGAGAAAGATGATTTCAACAAGTTGCTCAACGAACCGATGACCGATTGGATCGACTATGACGAAGCGCAGGAAATCGTCGCCGCAGGCGGTCACTGGCTCGACGTTCGACTGCCGAGCGAGTTCGAAGCATTTCACGAAAAAGGTGCGATCAACGTCCCGTTGTATTTCATCCGCCTGAAACTGAAGACACTCGATCCGGACAAAACCTACGTGCTGTGTTGTGATACCGGCCGGCGTAGTTCCGCAGGTACGTTCATCCTGAATGAACACGGCTTCAATACCCGTGTCCTGCGTGGTGGGTTGAATAACAACAAACTGGAAATAGCGTAATTTCTTACGACTACATTGTATGAGTCGGCTTGTCGCCGCCTAGTGCACCGGCCAGGTAGATCTCAATTTTTTTCTGTGTCGTCCCGCCATCCTGATCGCTGAACTGTACGCCGATTCCTGCCGTTCTCTTTCCCTGCGCACCCTTTGGTGTCATCCAGATAACCTTGCCGGCTACCGGGATTTTTTCTTCTTCATCCATTAGATTGAGCAGCATGAAAACCTCATCACCAAGGGCGTAGCTACTGCTGGTCGGTATGAAGAGCCCGCCGTTCAGCACGAACGGCATATACGCCAGATATAGCGCACTCTTGTCTTTGATTGTCAGGGTCAGTAAGCCAGGCTTCGCCATTTCGTCAACCGTTCAATAGCCCAATAAAATTTAACATCAGATTTTACCATACCACCGGGTCAGAACCTCGGCCAAGTATAGCTCCGCGTTCAACCTGGTACCCTGCAATCGGAGCAATTCACCAATTTGGCGCAAGCTCACGAAGCGCGCCTCCATGTTTAGCATTTCCCCTGGTTTTTGCAAGCGGTGATGTCCGGGTTTTGCCGGGAAATCCGCGTTGCATCCGTCGAATTGTGAACGGATCTCCGTACTCAGCTTGCCGGATAACCAGCGCAGGCAAGATTCAGGGTCATATTTTTTTTGCGTCCAGCGCTTTGCCACGCTTGCCGGTGTCTCTGTTTGCTGGCGTAGCGCTGCAAGATCGATCTCCAGTTTTTTAGCCAGTTGCGGGAATTCAGTTCGTTGCAATTCCAGTGCCGCTAACGGGGCGCCGGCACTCAGTTCGAGCACATTCTGCCAGTCAACTGTCGGATCGATATCGTGCAGCCAGTGGCCGGCGGCCTCGGCGTTGGGTTTTGCCACCCGAACCCGATGGCAGCGGCTGACAATCGTGGACGGTAAGCGGGATAATGCTTCAACGACCAGTATCAGATAACTGTTTGTGGTCGGCTCTTCGAGGGTCTTGAGTAAGCAATTGGCGGCAGAACGCGTCATCGCCTGCGCCGGTAAAACGACGACAACTTTTGCGCCACTTTGATGGCTCGTCAGGGACAGAAATCCGATCAATTCACGCACCTGGTCGACAGAGATCGTTTTTTTGTCCTCGAGTGGCTGTAATAATCTGAAATCTGCGTGCGTTGGTAATGCGTCATCGTCAATACGACCGCTCACCAGTTGCTCTGGCCTGGGAATCCCCTCGATTCGATCAAGTAAACGCTGCACGAGCCAGAATGCCAGTGCTCGGCGTCCAACACCTGCCGGACCGTGAATTAGCAGTGCATGTGGCAACTGGTCGCGATCAAGCAACGTTGCCAGACGTCTGGATTCTGCATCAAGCCAAGCTGGTAAATTAATTAATTCCATTATTATAAATAAGTTATATCGTTATATTAAAGCAGTTTATCAAGTATTTTTACCAACATGGATTGGACTTCCTCGAGCGAACCGGATGCATCGACGAGTTTGACTCGCTCCGGTTCGTCTGCAGCACGTTCACGGTATTTTGCCCGCACTCGCGCAAAAAAAGCCTCTTCTTCGGCCTCGAAACGGTCGGAAATGCCGCGTGCGAGACGCCTGGCGGCCGAGACTTCCGGTGCTGCATCGAGCAGTATCGTCAGATCAGGACCGAGGCCCTGCAGGACAAACTGCTCGAGTATTGCGATATCGTGATCGGCCATGCCCCTGCCGCCACCCTGGTAAGCATAGGTCGCATCCGTGAATCGATCGCAGAGTACCCAGTCCCCGCGTTCCAGAGCAGGTCGGATGATCTGTTCAGCGTGATCGGCACGGGCTGCGAACATCAATAGCAGTTCGCAGTGATCGGACAGGCTGCCGACTGCCGATTGCAGTAACAGGTCGCGAATCCCCTCTGCGACCGGCGTCCCACCCGGTTCCCGGGTCGTGACGACTGTCTTGCCACGAGCGCTCAGATAATCACCGATAAACTGCATGTTCGTCGATTTGCCAACCCCCTCGGAGCCTTCAACGGTAATGAATCGACCGGTTGCCGTCGCGGTTTTCGTCGTCATCATTGCATCCCATTCTGTTTCTGCTGCCGCAGCATTGCCAGAAAACGTTTAACGGCGGCGTTATGTTCTTCAAGCGTCGCAGTGAAATAATGACTGCCGTCAGTGCGGCCGGTCGCGACAAAATACAGGGCATCGCCGGCCTCTGGATGTGCCATGGCTTGCAACGCGCCTTCGCCCGGCAACGCAATCGGCGTCGGTGGTAAACCATTGCGGGTATAGGTGTTATAGGGCGTATCGGTTTTCAGGTGGCGCCGCGTCAGGTTGCCATCGAAAGTATCACCAAGACCATAGATGACCGTAGGGTCTGTTTGTAGCCGCATGCCCCGCTCGAGTCTGCGGATAAATACCCCGGCAATTTTTGCGCGTTCCTGTTCGAGAGCGGTTTCCCGCTCGACGATCGATGCCAGAATCAGGCCGGCATAAGGATCGGTAAGCACGCCGCGCGGTTCACGTCCTGACCAGACTGCCTGTAATCGAACCAGCAGCAATTCATGCGCGTTCTGCAATAACTCGACGTCAGTGGTATCGCGCGGAAAATGGTAGGTGTCCGGGAAAAACAAGCCCTCGGGGTGTGTGTAGTCGAGACTCAGACGCTTACTCAGATCATTCGGTGATTCGATTTCGAGCGTGTGGCGCACCGCCGGATGATCATTCAGCGCCTCGAGAAGTTCCGCGACCGTCCATCCTTCGACAATCGTGATCGAATGCAGCTTGACGTGGCCGTTAACGAGCTTATCGAATAACTCATGGGGGGTATCGCCGGCCTGCAGCGCATACTCGCCGGCCTGGATACGTCCGGCAAGTCCGGATGCGCGGCCATAACCGCTGAAAATGGCGGGTGCACGAAGAATATCCTGCTCAGCCAGCTGCGTGGCGACGCCGCGCAGGGAATTGCCACGTTCGACGATCAACGTGTAACCGTCTTGAGAAATATTCAATGGCGTCGCCAAATACTCTTGCAACCACAGGACCGCACCGACGACCGCAAGCACGGCGACAATGCAGATCATTATTGCAGCTTTTTTCACAGGCCCGCGCATTCACTGACGCCCGCATCGACAAGTTCGTTCATCAGGTGACGTGTTACCGGACCGACCGGGAAGGTCCTGTCATCGACACGCCTGACCGGCCACAAGCCAATCTGGCTGTTGGTAACAAATACCTCGTCGGCCCTCGTGAGCGCATCGCGCTGCACGTCATCGAGCCGCCACTGCAAACCAATCCGCTGCGCTCTTTCGAGTACCACTCTTCGCATGACTCCGTTTATGCCACATGTCGCCAGGTCCGGCACAACCAGGGCGCCGTCCTGCACAAGAAACAGATTGGACATCGTACCGCAAATGACAATTCCGTCTGCCGTACTCATCAGGCCCTCGGCAATCGATGCATCCCGCCATTCGGCCCGCGCGAGTACCTGCTCCAGTCGCCCGAGGGTTTTCATCCCTGCAATGGCCGGATTGCGCCCAATCGGTGTCGAACAATGCCGGACTGCAATTCCGTCAGTATATTTTTCCTGATCCGGACGAACGCCAGGCAGCAGGCCCAGAATCCGCGTCGGGGTCGCATCGTCCGGCGGCGCGTAACCTCTCTGACCTGTTCCGCGGGTCAGCATGATCTTCAGTGTGCCGTATTTGCATCCCTTAATGAGATCCGTTGCTTCCGCCGTGAATAATTCCCGTTCCGGTGCCGCTAGCATGAGTCGCGTAGCGCCATCCAATAAACGATCCAAATGATAGTCCAGGAATCGAGCTTGTCCGTCGCGCACAGCGATCGTTTCGAACAACCCGTCACCATAGGTAAAGCCCCGGTCCGTGATTGAGATCCGATCGTCAGCGACACCGTTGATCAGCCAACTAGCCATGTTCGTTATTGCCCTGTCACTGCGAGCAAGAGACCCTTTGCCTTGGCTCGTGCTTCGGCCAGTTCCTGTTCGGGTTCTGAGTCCGTAACAATACCGCAACCGGTCGCCAGCGACAGGTTGTTTTCGATCGTCGTCATGCTGCGAATCAGGATGCTCAGGTCACCGCTGCCGTCACGATTGATGTAACCCATGGCGCCGGTATACATCCCGCGAGGCCGCCCTTCCAATTCATCGATAATTTCCATGCAGCGTACTTTCGGACATCCGGTGATACTGCCACCGGGAAACAATGCCGCAATAACCTTGCCCGGTGTTGCATCGTCGACCAGACAACCGCTGACGTTCGACACGATGTGGTGCACATGCGAGTACGACTCGACAACCATGAATTCATCGACTTCGATACTTCCGGCTCGACAGATGCGTCCGAGGTCATTGCGCTCGAGATCGATGACCATGACATGTTCCGCGCGTTCTTTCGGGTTGTCGAGCAACTCCTCGCGCAGCATCGCATCGCCTTGTCCGGATATCGGGCGAGGCCGTGTGCCGGCAATCGGTCGCGTCTCGGCGCAGCCGCCGCTTATCCTTAACAGACGCTCCGGTGACGAACTGATGACGGCCATATCGTCGAATACGGCAAGGCCGGCAAATGGCGCCGGATTGCTCATACACAGACGTTCGTAAATATCGACCGGCTGCACGCCGGGATTCAGGTGTGCGCGCCATTGGCGCGACAGATTCACCTGGAAAATGTCTCCGGCAGTAATATGGCGCTGTGCACGCCTGACCGCCTCGAGAAATTCACCCGGATCATCCTCATCAATAGCCCCGTCTATTGCACTTTCATTGGACCTTTCTGAGGACGGAACATTCAGCCCGATTTCCGGACTTGTATTCTTGCTTACCGCCGGCGACTCCAGATCTCGAACAATCTGCCGGACTTCTGCATCAAAACCCACTTCGGCTACGATCCAGGCTTTATGCTCCTGATGGTCCCGAATAATCGCCACAGGTACGCGGGTCGCAATTGCGACAGGTTGCTCAGCCCGGGTCGGCAAATCGAGAGTCGGTTCGATTTGTTGTGCTAATTCGTAGCCGAGCACCAGGAACCAGCCACCGCTGAATGGTCGGTCACCCTCCGACATCGCGGGCATAGATTCCTCCAACCACCAGCGGTCGAAGGCCTCGAGAAATAAAGTACTGTCACCGGATTCACGTCCCGACAGCGAATAGTCGGAATTCAGACGCAGAGCTTCCTGTGGATACGCAAACAACAGGTCAAAGCGCGCCAGATCAATGCCCCCGGCGGCGCTTTCTAACAGGAATGGATAGCGGCCCGGATTCAGCCGGTGCAGCGCTACGAGGTCAGACGGCCACGCGATGGCGGTCTTCGTGACAGATTGATTCGTCAGTTTCATCAGGGAAAATCAGTGTCTGATACGCCACCAATGTAGCCGGGTGAAGCCGGAGATATGTCCCGACCCGACTAATGACTTCCGGAGGCGAGGGGCATATCTCCGGCTTCACCCGGCGGCACTAAACCACCGCCGTATCCATAGTGCCTGACCCTCCCCCCCGTTCAGACCCGGGAAAAAATCAGACTACCGTTGGTACCGCCAAACCCGAACGAATTGCTCAGAACCGACTTAATCTCCATCTCACGTGCAGTGCCCGGCACATAATCCAGATCGCACTGCGGATCCGGGTTGTCGAGATTGATGGTCGGCGGTACAACCTGATCGACGACAGACATGACGCCGAACACGGCTTCGATCGCGCCGGCGGCGCCGAGTAAATGGCCGGTAGTCGACTTCGTCGAACTGATAGCGAGTTTATCGGCATGTGCGCCGAACACGGTTTTCGTCGCGACTGTCTCTGCGATATCGCCGAGCGGTGTCGATGTGCCATGCGCATTGATGTAGCTAATTTCATCAAGATCCAGGCCTGAATCGCGAATGGCCGCTTCCATGCACAACGCAGCTCCGGAACCATCCTCTGCCGGCGCAGTAATATGATGAGCGTCACCGCTCATGCCAAAACCGGAGACTTCGGCCAGGATTTCCGCGCCACGTTTCTTCGCCGCCTCATACTCTTCCAGAACCAGGCACGCGCCCCCTGCTCCGAGCACGAAGCCGTCACGATCGCGGTCCCACGGGCGACTCGCTGCCTGCGGATCATCATTGCGTTTGGACAACGCACGCGCCGAGCAAAAACCGCCAAGACCCAGAATGGTGATCGGCTCTTCGCCGGCGCCGGCCAGCATGGCATCGGCATCGCCATAGGCAATCATCCGGGCCGCAATACCGATACTGTGCGTTGCGCTGGTACAAGCTGTCACCAATGCAATATTCGGTCCCCGAAAGCCGTGTCGAATCGACACATGACCGGAAATCATGTTGATAATGCTGCCTGGCACGAAAAACGGAGAAATCTTGCGCGGCGAACCCGCATCGATGTACTTCTGGTAATTCTGCTCAATCGTTCCCAGTCCGCCGATACCCGAACCCATGGCGACACCGATGCGCGGGGGTGCGTAACATTCCGTCGATATACCGGACTGCTGTACGGCCTGTTCCGCAGCGGCAACTCCGTAATGAACAAACGGATCCACCTTGCGGGCATCCTTGGCCGGCATATACTCGGTAACATCGAAGTCTTTAATGCAACCCGCAAACGTGGTGCTAAAAGCGCTGGCATCGAACGCCTCGATCGGTCCTATACCACTGCGGCCTTCAAGCACATTGTTCCACGCGGTCGGCACATCATTTCCCACAGGGGAAACGATGCCCAAACCTGTTACGACAATACGTCGTTTGGTCATATCAACTCTTCAATGGAACGTTAGTCACACGCGCTGAACGATGTTGGGTCCGCGCCATGCACGGATCAGCAATCAGGATGCTTCTGAACGAGACTTAATGAAATCAATGGCCAGTTGAACCGTTGTGATTTTTTCCGCCTCTTCATCAGGAATTTCGGTTTCGAATTCCTCTTCCAGCGCCATGACAAGTTCAACCGTGTCGAGCGAATCCGCGCCAAGATCATCGACAAAAGATGCTGCGTTAGTCACCTCATCCTCTTTAACACCGAGTTGCTCGGCGACGATGTTCTTAACTTGTTCCTCAATGCTGCTCATACTGTTTTCTTCCTCTCTAACGAAAGAGTAGTTACTGATTAATCCGGGAACCGGACAAGCCGGCGACTATTTTATGCGAATGTTCACGACCGTGCTACTTCTGGAGAAAGTCCGGAAAAGTGGCGCCGATCCGTTGAATCATCGTGCTAAATCATATACATACCGCCGTTAACATGGACGGTTTCACCGGTCATGTAGCCGGCAGCGGGTGATGCCAGAAACAAAACGGCACCAGCAATGTCGCCAACGCCACCCAATCGATTCAACGGAATTTGCTCAACGAGTCCGGTTCTTTGCTCATCATCCAGACTACCGGTCATTTCCGTTTCGATAAAACCCGGAGCAACGACGTTGACGGTGATGCCACGCGAGCCGATCTCCCGGGCCAGCGACTTGGAAAAACCGACCAGGCCGGCCTTGGCAGCCGCGTAGTTCGCCTGACCCGCGTTGCCCATGGTGCCGACAACGGATGACACCGAAATAATACGCCCATGGCGCGCCTTCATCATGCCACGCAGGACCGCCTTGGACAGATGAAAGACAGAGGTCAGGTTGGTCTGAATGATCGCGTCCCACTCTTCGTCCTTCATGCGCATCAATAAATTATCCCGGGTGATGCCGGCATTGTTGACGAGAATCGTGACGGCGCCTTCCTGGCTGCCGATGTCCTTCAGCATCGCCGCGATCGATGCCGGTTGGCTGACATCCAGGACGATACCGCGGCCGCTGATCGACGCAGCCGCAAAACGTTCGCCGATTGCAACGGCACCCTCTTCGGTTGTCGCCGTCCCGATGACGGTGGCTCCCGCCTGCCCCAGAAGGTCGGCAATAGCCGCGCCGATTCCGCGTGAGGCGCCTGTTACGAGCGCAACTTCTCCGGAAAGCGCAAAAAGTTCAGCAATTTGATTCATACCAATACCCGCCAAATGTGGCGCGCATTATAACCGTGCGCGCAGCCACTGCCAGATGCCGTATCCGAGTCCCGCACACAGACCGCCGATAGCGCCCCACAGATGGGCGTCCGTGACGACCGGCCCGCCGACAACGCCTGTAGAGAACGGCATCGCCCCACTGGTCTGTTCCCACGCGAGTTTGGCGCCCACTCCCAGCAGCAAACCCCAGCCCATGCGATCGCCGCGCATGACCCAGCGCAGCGCGCCAAATACGAACAAGCCATGCAGCGTACCTGACATCCCGACGACCCAGTGTGCCTCCGGTGTCCACCAATACAGGCCCAGGCTGGAGGCCGCACAACTCACCAGCAATACTACACACCACGCCGCCACCGGTACCTCGTCGGCAAATAACCAACCAATCATCAAGAACCCGGCCAGGTTCAGCCACAGATGATTCCATCCCAGGTGAATAAAATTCGCGGTCAGAATGCGCCAGATCTCCCCTGCCGCGAGCGCATCAAGATCGTAACGAAGCGCAGCATGCCAATTGTCGGGAGTTGCCTGCAGTGCAATCATCAGTATGGCTATGGCCAGCCACGGGCGCAGTGCAACTATCGGAATATCATTAAAATATTCTTTTATATTAGATAGTAAAGTCATTATTATAATGTTATATCTAGTAACTGTTTGCCGTGCTGACTGCGAACCGGACCTGATCGTCATCGGAATATGCTACCGAAGTTACTGACAGGGCCGAATAGTCGCTTTAGAGTGCGCCGGATCATCTCAGAAATACGGGTTATTTTCATGGCATCGCGAAGCACTTCATACCGGGCCGGCAACCAGGGGTTTACGCTCATCGAGATCATGGTTGTCGTCGTGATTCTTGGGATCCTGGCCGCACTGATCGCGCCAAACGTCATCAACCGGATCGATGACGCCCAGGCTGTCAAGGTTCAGCAGGATCTGCGCGCCATCGAGAGCGCTTTGAAGTTGTACCGGCTGGACAATTTCCGCTACCCGGACACCGAGGATGGCCTTGAGGCGCTGGTAACCCCGCCACAGGATCCGAATGTGCGCTGGCCCACCGGCGGCTATCTCGAACGCCTGCCCAAGGACCCATGGGATCAACCCTACCTGTATCTGCATCCCGGTAACCAGGGTGAATTCGACATTTATTCACTCGGCCGTGATGGCCAGCAGGGCGGCGAAGGCCTCGATGCAGACGTCGGTAACTGGACGCTGGACTGACGCACGCTTTGCTTTAGCACATGACAACACTACAAGATGAGAAGTCGTGTGTGATTGACAGCTTTAGCCGTAGGAGCGGCATCTTGCCGCGATTCATACCGTGCGAATCGCGGCAAGATGCCGCTCCTACGGCTGGGGTTGGCTTATATCGGGCAGCGGGCTTTTCGCTGCTCGAATTGCTTGTTGTCGTTTTTATCATCGGCATCCTGGCAACGATGTTTACACTATCGGTTGGCGTACTCGGCTCGGACAGCGAACTCGAAAAAGAAACAGACCGGCTGCAGGCCTTGATTAGCCTTGCGCGCGAAGAGGCCGTGATGAACGGACGTGAACTCGGGCTGCATTTCTATCCGGATGGTTACGAATTCGCCACCTTCCAGGAAGACTTCATCGAATATTACGATCCGGACGATGAAATACAGGACCAGTCCGAATGGATCATGCTGGCTCCCGGCACATTGCTCAAGCCGCGCCAATTGCCGCAAGGCATAGTCATCGAACTCGAAATCGACGAGCGCGAGATTGTGCTCGACGTCAAGAAAGAAACGAAGAAGAATTCGGATGACAATTCTGATTCGACCGGCGACGACGAAAATGATGTGTATCGACCGCAAATCTGGCTATATTCGTCCGGTGACATGAGTCCGTTTGTGATCCGGCTTCGTCGGGAATTTTCTAATCAGGGCCTGATACTGGAATTTGCTGCTGACGGCTCGGTCGAGCTCAGCGAGGGTTAATGCGGATGGACCGCTACCGCTCCACTGCTCACCGCCGCGGCTTCACGTTGCTTGAGGTGCTCGTCGCGATGGCGATCCTGAGCCTGGGCATGATCGCCGTCTTCAGCGGCATGAGTCAGTCACTGAATGCGACGACCCGTCTGCGTGACAAGACCCTGGCGAGCTGGATTGCAATCAACCAGATTACCGAGTTGCAGGTGACCGGAGAATACCCGGGTGCCGGCAACCGGAGCGATCAGGTCGAGATGGCCAGTATGGACTGGGTCTACGCAATGCAGATCTCGAATATTCCACAGATCGAGATGCGCCGCATCGATATCACAGTCAGCTACGCCGATACGCCGGATGACATTCTCGCGACCGTGATCGGTTTCATCGCCCCACGGGCGGATGGCGATGCCACAGCCGGGAATCAGGCGGGCAATCAGGGGGGTGGTACGCAAAATAATGCGGACACCTCCACCGCCGGTTTTGGCAGCGGCTGGGAGCCGCCGAGTGAAAACTTTGGTGAAAACTCCGGAGAGACCCGGTGACAAATCATAGTCACGCTTTCTCATGGCGAACACCACGTTCGATGGCGGACGGCGGCTTTACGCTGATCGAACTGCTCGTGGCGATGGCCATTTTCGGCATTATCAGTCTGTTGGCGCTCGGCGGCCTGAACGCGATCGTGACGCAGCAGTCAATCGCCAGAAGTCAGATTCTGCGCCTCGGTCAATTGCAGCGTACGGTACGTTACCTGACCGAGGATTTTGCCCAGCTGAATCCCCGCTATGTCCGTGATGTTCTCGGTCAGGATAGCGAAGCGCCGCTGATTGCAGATCTGCAAGACGGTACGATCGTCCGTTTGACGCGCGGCGGCTGGCGAAACCCGGTACCGGTCAGGAGAGGTACTCTGCAACGCGTCCAGTATCGTGTCGAGGACGAGGTCCTGTACCGTGAATACTGGCCCGTCATCGATTTCCCGCTCGGCATGGAGCCGCGTCAAATCGAGCTCATCGACGACATCGTTGAGATCACGATCGAATACCTCGACAGCCGGTCACAATGGCATATTCAATGGCCGCCGCTAAGTCAGCAAGACACGGGCAGTTTTCCTTATCCCAGCGCCGCCAGAATTACGCTGACCCTGGCGGATTGGGGTGAAATTGTCCGTACCGTAGACCTGCTGTAATGATGCGTTCCACACTCCCGGCACAAAGGCAACGCGGTATCGCCGCGATTACCGCCCTGCTCGTCGTGGCCATCGCAACCGTACTCGCCGCCGAACTCGCCTGGGATTTGTATGTTGACATCCAGCGCAGCGAATCGATGCTATTGCGCAACCAGGCGATTCAGTTCGCGCTGGGCGCCGAAATGATGGCTGCCGATGGTTTGCGCAAAGATTATGAAAGCGACGCTGAAGACGATGACTTTTGTGATTACCCGGGTGAAGGCTGGGATGAAGAAATAACGCTGCCGTTCGAGGGCGGTACGGTACGCGGAAAAATCACGGACCTGCAGAGTCGCTTTAATCTGAACAATCTCGTTGCCAACGGCGCCAAAGACGAGCAAATGGTCAATTTTTTTACCCGACTGCTCGAAAACCTCGAACTGGATCGTGATCTGGCCATGAAAGTACTGGACTGGATCGATCCGGACCAGTTAGAAGAACTCGGCGGGGCCGAAGACGGAGCGTATACGTTGCAAAGGCCGCCCTATCGCGCAGCTAACACGTGGTTCACGACAACCACCGAGTTGATGGCCGTGGACGGGTTTGTCGATCCGACGGCCCGGGATCGTGACAAGAATATATTTCCCTTACTCGAAAGATATGTTGCCGCATTACCCGGTGTTCAGAAAATCAACGTAAACAGTGCCGAGGATCCCGTGCTGCTTGCGATGTCGGTGGATTCGGGCACTCGGGACGCGGCCGCGCTACGGTCTAACCGCCCATATTGCGACCTTCTGGCAGCCGACGGAGCCGATGGGGCCTTCCAGGATGACGTAAAAGATGTCATAGACGACAAATTTATGACCAAGTACCTTGATATCCGCACGAGCTTCTTTCAACTTAAGGTACTGGTAACCCTTGGAACTACCCAGCTCACTATGTACAGTCTGCTCTACCGTGATGCGAATGGACTCGTGACAACGAGGCTGCGGTATTTCGATACCAAATGAACGAACCTGGCATTCTGTCGTATGGCTGATTTTCTCGTATTACGCTTTGCCGAGAGCCCGACCGAGTCGGTCGAATGGGTCATTGTCGATCAGTCCGGCGCCCAACAGGGACAGATCGAACACGGTGATTTAAGGGCCGTGGCCGAGGCGGCGGCGGACAAACGCGTCATCGCGCTGGTGCCGGGCACCAATGTGTTGCGCGCCTTTGTCGATATTCCCGTGCGCAATCAGGCCAAGTTATTGCAGGCTATTCCATTTGCGATGGAAGATCAGCTGGCGGGCAACATCGATGAATTACATTTCGCGTCAGGCAAGCGCGATGAGGACGGTCTGATTCCGGTTGCCGTCGTCGAACGCCTGAAGATGGAGGCCTGGCTCGAGCAAATCTCGGCCGTCGGACTGGATCTTGTCGGCGTGTATACCGACGGTGATGCTCTCGGTGACATGCCCAACACGACGATCCTGCTGGTCGAGGGTCACCGGGCAACCATTCGCGACGCCACGGGTCATTATGCCGCGACAGATATCGATTCGATCGATGCGCTGGTCGACGTTTGGCTTAACAATCACAAACGCACCGATGACGACGAACTGCCACCACCGATCAACCTGCTCGTTTATGTGACCCCGGAATGCGAAGCGACGTTGCAGCCGATCAGCGAGCGATTGCGGCCCAAGGTCGAGACGCTCGAGATCATGGTCCTGCCGGACGGAGGATTGCCGCGCATGGCCGCGCAGAGTATCGCTGCGTCCGGCATAAACCTGTTGCAGGGAGCCTACGCGCCCCGGTCGACATTTGGCGCATACTGGCCTGTCTGGCGCGTTGCAGCCGCCTTGTTGGTCGGTCTGTGCATCACGCTGCTGGGCGCCAGGCTGCTTGAGATCTCAAGTCTTAACAGGCAGGCGGCCCGGCTGGATCAGAGCATCGAACAGGCCATTCACTATACGTTTCCGGAAGTTCGTGAGATACGTGACGCGCGCGCATTGTTTGACAGCAAACTGCGCAGCCTGGGCGGCAATAACCCTGTCGCAGCCGGGGCCGGATTTCTCGATACGCTCAATAGCGTCGCCGGTGCAGTAGCAAAAAACAATGGTACGACGGTGACAATCGATTCGATCAACTACCGCTCCGGAATCATGGAACTCAGGATCCTGGCACCCAACGTAGAAGCGCTCGACGAGATTCGTGAATTGATCGCGAAAGACACCAATCTGCAGGCTGAAATTCAGTCCGCCAACCCGGATGGCGAGCGTGTGCGCGGACGCCTGCAAATCAAGCGAACAGGTGCCTAGTGGCTCAATTACTAAAAATAAAGGAATGGTTCCTGCAACTTGTGCCACGTGAGCAAATGCTGGTCAGCATCGCCGCTGTTCTGGCCATCATCACGCTAATTGTCACACTTGGTGTGCGACCGATCGTCAGCAACACGACCCGCGGTCACGAACGGGTCGCAGACAAGCGGCAACTGTTGTCCGAACTCGAGCGGGTGGCCGAACGCATCGGTCCACAAACCGGTACAGGTCAGGCAACTCCGGGTGCGGGTAATCAGTCACTGGTCGTCATTGTCGACCGCACAACACGCAACAACGGGCTGGCGCCCTACCTGAAACGAAACCAGCCCGATGGGACGGCAAGCATCCGGTTGCGCTTCGAGAATGCACCGTTCGACGCTGTTATTGAGTGGCTGGGAATCATCAAAAGCCAGCACGGGTTACGGACTACGGCAGCCAACATCGATACGACTAGCGCTGCAGGTCGAATCAACTGTAACCTGACACTGTCACGCGGCGGCAGTTGATGGCAGTGCGCAAGAAAACCATGCTGGTCGTCGCCGGCATCGCCAGTTTCATCATCTTCGCCATTGCATTTATACCGGCCAGCGTGGTGACGAACCGGTTGTCCGGCCACGCCAGAATTGGCGGTGTCGAAGGATCATTGTGGAGTGGCCACGTACGCTCAATGGACTTTAACGGCTGGCAGCTGCGTGATACGGGCTGGGACCTGAATCCGGCTGCCTTGCTGCTGGGACGATTGTCGGCGAATGTTGCCACACGTGTTGCCGACAGTGAGATTAATGCCGACACCTCGATCAGCCTGTTGGGCAGCATTTCGGTACGGGATCTCGAAGCATCCGGACCGCTTGCACCACTTGTCGGCCGATTTAACCTGCCGGCAAACAGTGGACGGTATCGAGTTGAATTGTCCGCGCTGGATATCGCAGATAACTGGCCGACGCGTCTGATCGGTTCCGCTCACATCATCGACGTGCCGCTCAATATCATGGGCAACGGCAGCGGACCGACCGGTAACTATTCACTGCTGTTCGATGTCGAAGCCGTAACGGAAGACGGTTTGTTGTCGGGGGAATTATCAGATGATGGCGGACCGGTAGAAGTTGGCGGCAATATCCTGCTGACGCCACCGGCGAACTATGAGTTGCAGGCAAAAATCAAGGCGCGTCCGGGTGCACCGGCCGATATTGTGCAGGCATTAAATCTGGCCGGTCCGGTCGGCCCGGACGGGCGACGCGAAATCTCAATCGCCGGAACGTTGTAGTTCTTCGCAATTGACGACATGAAAAACCTGCAATAGCGGGAAGTACAACGCGGTGCGCATTTCACAATCTTCAGATTCACGCAACGCATCGCGGTAACGCGCTAACTGTGGACGGTAGCGCGTCTCTTCCGACTCGAGAAAATGCTGCAGATCCCCGCCTTCGTGGCTACTTGTCTTGTAGTCGATGATCCAGCGAATACCATCGGCATCGACAAAGGTTCTGTCGATTACCGACTGCTCGAAGTCGTACGGACCGGCAACGGTAATCGGTAATTCGACCGCGGTATGTTGATGTTGATCCGACAGAATCCAGCGACCTGTCTGATCATTCAGGGTTCTCTTCAGTGCGTCGATTACCCGATCCTCGGCTTGTTGCAACATTCGTTTCTCGGTACCGAGCTGCCGCAGCATGCGCTGCACTGCGGGCCGTTGTCGATCGATCTCATCGTCGCTGTAACGATCGATGCCATCGGCGGCAATTGTCTGCAACCAGCGGTGCACGACTGTACCCACATGCTTTGCCCATATCGAAGCCCACTCGAATTCAACTTCATCGATGACCGCAGCGCCGGTTTCCACTGACGGCAAATCCGGCTCGGCTACCTGGCGCAGACGCTGTGTCCTGACCTCGTACCATTCCGGTTCCTGCTCCCAGGCCCGTGGTTTGACGACCGGATCGGGTAATGTCCTGCAGGCTTCGGTAATTAATTCGTCGGGCATCGCCGGCCAGAGCCGGGACAGCAACGTCGAGCTATCGGGATTCGCAAGTTCACCCGGATTGCTGCCGTCACGCTGCAGCTGTACAAACAAGTGTAGTCGTCGCCTGGCCCGCGTTGTCGCAACATACAAAAGACGCAGTTGTTCATAGGTTTCCTGTTGCTTTTCAAAACGCCATAGCAAGTCGTACAAAGGCTCTGTTTTTTCTGTTGTCGGCTTGATCGGTGCAACCACGAGCGGTTCTTCTCCCTCGGTTCGCGGCAGTTCGTGGAACAGCAGGACCGGCTTCTGGCTGGTGCGTGTTCTGTAACCGAGGCACGGCAAAATAACGGTATCGAATTCCAGTCCCTTCGCTTTGTGCATCGTCATGACCTGAATTCGAGCATCGCCACCGCCGCGCGTGATCGGTTTATCGGCAAGGCGTTGCATCAGCTCTGCCCCATCGATGCAGTCGCTGCCCTTTTCCATGCTGCCGAGGAATGCCAGGTAGCGCCCGGCCAGTTCCAGGTCGGCTGGATTGCTCAGCGTCTGCGGGCCGTGCAATCGGACCCATGTTCCCTCAATGAGTTCTCGCAACCCGATCGCACCCCGGCGTTCCAGCGTCGCCGTCATAATGCGCCGGAACGCCGCCAGCCTGATCTGTCCATCGTCGCTGAGACGGCCAAAGATTTCCGGATTGTTAATGGCTTGCCACAGGCATGACTCGTGGTCATCGGCGGCCAGTGCGTGCAGATCGGCCAGTGTCAGTCCGGTCCACGGTGCACGCAGGCAGGCCAGCCAGGCGAGCCGATCACCCGGATGTGTCACGGCCCGCGTCAGTGCCAGCAGGTCTTGTACCACTTGCTGATCGTCGAGATTCTCCAGATCCGTCGCCGTGTAATCGATGTTCTGTTCGCGCAATGCAGCGCAGATATCTCGTGCATGACTGCGACTGCGCACCAGGATTCCAACCGTATCGTGTGGATGTTTTTCAAGCACATCGGCTACGAGTATCGATATTTTCCTTGTCTCTTCTTCGCGTTTGCCGTGTTCGATGACATGCCAGTTAGCGCCGGCATCCAATGAGTTCTCCCACCACGGGGTACTCGGCTCAAATTGAACCGCGCCCGTCACGGCATCGCTTCCCTGCCCCATGATCTGCCCGAACAGCTCGTTGAACCAGTCGACAATAATTTTTTCTGAGCGAAAGTTTGTTTTGAGCGTCAGCGGCTCGAGTTTCAGGTCGCCGATTCCGTGCCGCTGCGTTTTGATAAACAGACCGACTTCTGCTTCGCGAAACCGATAGATCGATTGCATCGGATCACCGACAAGAAACAGGCTGCGCCCGGCTTCGCTCTCCCAGCCCATCGTTAATTGACTGATCAGATCGTATTGGGAACGGGACGTATCCTGGAATTCATCGACCAGGATATGCCGAATCTGATAATCGAGTGCCAGGCCGAGTTCGGTTACGTCATCGTCCGCACCTATTGAATTCAGCGCTTCCTGCGCGATTTCCGTGTAGTCAGTCTGCCCGCGTTCGGCGAACAGCTGTTTGAGGACGGCGACCATAGCCGGCAGTACCGGAAACAACGCTGCCAAAACATGCCATTGCGCATCGCTGTAGTGCGGATCGGGCAAGAGTTGCACCTGTGCCAGTGCCGTTTCGAACTGCGGGTAGTCCGCTAATTTTTTGAGTAAATCCTGTGCCCGCTGTTTTTCATCCTTGCGCGTCGGCGGGAAACCGGAATTCTTATCCAGTCTCTTGCGCCAGTTGCCATCCCTGGTCAGCAATGTATCGGCCGCTGCACGCCATAACGACAGGTTCTCAATCGTTAAATCCGGCAATTCATCTTGCTCCGCCCAGGCGATTACCGGTGCATCCGGCTTGCTCTCGAGGAATCCCGCGGCCGCATCTCGTAACAAGGTAAGAAGGCCGACAGCAAGCTCGTGTGGAATTTTATTCTCGACAATGCGTAACTGACTTTCGATCAGTTCACCGAGCGTCGCTTCGAGCCACGTCCTGAGCGCGGCAGGATCTTCAATCTGTCCGATACCAATTTTTCGCAACCACTGGTCCCGACGCTGGAGCATCATCTTGAGCAGCGTCTCGAGCCGGTCTGCAACATTATCGCAATGCGCTAAAAGCAATCTGACCGCTTCGCCAAGCTCACTGTCGTCCTGACCGAAAGCAATGGTTCGCCGCGCGACCTCCCGGTACAGGGGTTCGGTCTCTTCGATCAACGTATTCGCTGAAGTGCTGCCCGTGCTGAGCGGTGCACGCCGACCGATACGCGAATTGACCGAATCGATCGTGCCGATGCGCAGACGGGCCGGATGTCCGGCCAGCCCCCAACCCTGTTTTTCATCACGAGCGACAACCGCACAGGCCAGCCGATAGCCGAGTTGCAGATGATCCTCGTCGGGTTCCTCTTTGCGACGCGCCGCATGTAGCGCTTTTTCGACGCGGTGACGCATCTCCGACGTTGCCTTGCGAGTAAAGGTGATCGCGAGTACCTGCTCCGGCTCTTCGACGAGCGCAAGCAACCGCAGGTAACGCTGAATCAGGAGCTCTGTTTTTCCCGATCCCGCCGGTGCCTGGACGATGAAAGATTGCGACGGGTCCAGCGCACGCTCGCGAATGTCGCCATCACAGGGCTTGCGTTGCGATGCCGGCATCAGGTTCCGCTCCGCTCTGCCGAAGACGAGTGCACGCGCGTCAGCATCGCGAATTCTCCGTGTGCATCGGGCTCGTTGAGTGCATCGATTCGAATGTCACCGGCAATAAACTCTGCGACCAATTGCTCGAACCAATAGCCCCATTCCGCGACGACTTCGCCCCAATCATCACCACCGAATGTATCGGGCGGAATAATGCCTTTGATGCCGATATCGCCGGCGCCGATTCCGGTCAACGTGACCTTGTCGTCTATTTTCATCAGCGCGATGGCGGCAGCGTTGCCATCGCCGGTTACGGCGTATAAGGGTAATTGCGGCTCGGCCGGACGTTCGCCGCGCCACTTGGCGATGCTGAACGCTTTACCCGTTTTATAGTCGATGATGAGTCTTTTCCCGGGCTCCAGTTCATCGACACGATCGATACGCAGATTCAGTTTCAGCGGGCCGATCTGTGCCGTGTGCTGGGCTTCGAGTCCCACGATGCTGAACGGCGGACGCTGCCGGTCAGAGTCGATGACATCACCAAGCAATCGAAGCAGGCGTTCATATTCATTGTGTCGCAGGGCATTCGACAACGGGTGACCACGGGGCACGTGCTTATCAAGCGCCGCATCGGCGGCGACCGTGATAGCCGCAGAAATTTCGGATTCGCCGGACTGTTGCGGACCACCGGATGTCTCAAGCTGCTGATACAAGGTTTCGAGTGCGTCATGCATGATATTGCCGCGCCAGGCCGCATCGATACCAAACGGCGGCACACGCAGAGGTTTGGCGCCGAGCCGGATTTCAAAGAAGGCGCGCGCCGGACAATTCGACTGCAGGCTCAGGACACGACTGCCGCCACGAATGGCGGCCGGATTACCGACCGGTGGCGCCGGGTCGCTGTGCAGGGTTTCCAGAATACTCTCACCCGACGCTCCAGCGTAATTGTGGTTAATGGGTTTCGATTTATTTTCAGCATCCGGCAAGGATTCAAGAGCCGGGCTCGGTGCCAGTAGCGTGCCGTCACTTTGCCCGGCCCAACTCGCGAACACGACAGGCGCGGAACCCAGCAAACGATCCAGACGATCGGCAGCCACCTGCCGGTACGCCGCCGGATTCGCATCCGGTATACCGCGATCGCGCTGCAGAATCATCGGCACCAGCGGATTTGATCGTGGTGACGGCGGCCAGGCTTCGCTCGTCAGTCCGGCACACCATAGGCCATCGAACCGGTAACTATCTGCATCGGCCACCGACAGGATTTGCACGGCAGTGGCGCCGGCCGAATCCCATACCGGCTGTTCCTGGGCCAGGGCTGCCAGCAGGCCGACCGCATGGTTGAAGCCGATCTTGCCGACAAACGCATTCAGCGTCGCAAACTGCTCGAGTAACGATTGCCACGTGTCAATCGTTTTACGTTCATCGGGACCCGGCACTCGTCCCTGCCCCCAGCCGATCGAACGCAGGTATGGCTCGAACGTGCCGATCCAATCCCCAGGCTCCTTACTTTGCTGTCTATCGAGTGCCAGACCGGTGCGAATAATGTCCATCATTTGCGGTACAGCGGATGTACCACGCGCCACATCTGCTGCGAACAGCGCGCGCAGATCGATTTCCTGAAATTTTTGTTCCCGGCAACGAATGTCTAGCGCAGCTCGCGCACCGGCCTCGGAATCGGCGCCACGCAGGTACGGTGAGCGCAATAACTGGCCGAAATCCCGGTAGTCGAGTCTGCCGGCAGGCAGTCGCAGTGCGATCAACGCGGTGTGTACCAACCCGGTATCAGCCAGGCGTTCGGTGCCGATCGCACTGACTGCGCTGGCCCCTTCCACATCGAAACGCCAACCCGGCGTCAGCGTATCGAGTAGTGTCCGGCGTAAATCCTCGGCCTGTTGAGCCAGATTCGGCAGAGCAATCCCGATCAGAGCCCGCGGGTTTTGATCCCGCATCCGGGTCACCCAGGATGCGATTTGCCACCGTTCGTCGGCGCTGTCCACGCAGGCGAGCCGGCGTGTATTGCCGGACGGATTCGAATCATCAATACATCCCCAACCGGCAAACCGATCGAGGCGCTCGAGCACATCAGCCATCTGCCGTAATTGCGGTGTGACCGTATCAAAGCCGATGAAGCGCACCGGACCAGGCAGCCGGATCGCCCCGGATACAAGATCTTCGCGCACGAGCCGCTGCATGGACCATGAATCAACCCAGCCTTGTGAACGTACATGGGATTCATACCGCTGTGCCCAGTCGGCAAACAGATGCTCATCGGCGCTGACCGCAGCAATGTCGAGTTCACGGGTCGCGATTCCCCACTCGCGACACAGCTGCCAGCCCTGCACGATCCGTCTGACCGTGCTGCCCCGGCCACCCGGAATCGCATGCAGGGACGTGTCGGGCAACTGGTCTTCAGCGATGAACCGGACCTGGCGTGACGAAAGCAGGTTCCGCTGACCCGCCGCGCCTCCGGCCAGTAAAGATTGTTCCCAGAGTCGTTCGAGCCAGGCATGCAGGGGCAGAATGTCGGGTGTCGGCCAGACCCGTTCGCCGGCACCTTTGAGTGCTTCGTTGCAACGCCATTTCCAGTGCCGCGCAAGGCCCGGTGACGATGTCACGACCGTTCCACCAAGCGTCAACTCTGGAAACGGTAAAAGCATTATTGGTATATTATTCCGATAGTTATTAACTATATTGAATGTAATATATAGCTAAGATTCAGCGTAAGCCTGCAACACATCTTCGATTCTTTCAAAAACATCGGTCATGGTCACGACATCCGGTAACAGCGTAATCCGGAAATAGTTGTTGTACTCGACATTGAAGCTGACACCGGGAGCGACGAGCACATGTTTTTGTTCGAGCAGGTGCAACGCAAACTCGTTATCGTCGAATTGCGGCAGCACATTGGTATCGACACCGATGAACGCATACATTGAGCCGGCCGGTTTCACGACGCGCAGATAACGGCTCGCCGCGACACAGTCAATAATGGCCTGACGCGTTTTATACAGCCTGCCGCCGGGGCGAACGAGTTCGCCAATACTCTGATACCCACCCAGCGCCGTCTGCACGGCCCATTGTGCCGGTACGTTGCTGCACAGGCGCAGCGACGCGAGCAACTCCAGCGCATCCAGGTATTCCTCGGCCTGCTCGATATTGCCACTGACGATAGCCCAGCCCACCCGGTAGCCGCAGGCACGGTAGACTTTGGACAGGCCGCTGAAGGTTACGCAGACGCCCTCCCCGACGAGCGTTGCCATGGGGACAAATTCAACATCGTCATAGATCATCTCGTCATAGATTTCATCGCTGAAGATGACGAGTTCATGCTGCTCGGCGAGACTGGCGATGGCCTCGAGCGTCGCGCGGGAATAGACGGCACCCGTAGGATTGTTCGGATTGATGACGACGATCGCCCGGGTCCTGTCGTCGATCAATCTTTCGAGTGCTTCGAGGTCCGGTTCATGGTTGTTCTCGGGCGGGCACGGATAATGCACCGCCTTGCCCTGGTTCAGGGTTACGCCGGCCGTCCACAGCGGATAATCCGGGCTCGGCACGAGCACCTTATCACCGTCATTCAACAGACCGCGCAGCGTCAGGTCGATCAGTTCGCTGACGCCGTTGCCGATAAAAACATGTTCGGCGGTTACACCGGGTACGCCACGATCCTGCTGCTGCATGACCACGGCTTCGCGCGCCGGAAAAATGCCCTTCTGGTGGCAATAGCCTTCGCTGCTTTGCAGGTTCTCGATCATCGCCAGGCGCATCGTTTCCGGTGTGCGAAAGCCGAAAGCGCCCGGATTGCCGATGTTCAGTGAGATAATTTCATAACCGCGGCGCTCCATATCGTGCGCCAGGCTCGCGAGCTTGCCGCGAATCTCGTAACGAACTTCATGCAACGCCGTGCTGGTTTGTAGCTGATTCATCATGTCGCCTGCCCGGCCATACCATCAACAAATGCTGCATTGCTCATATCGAGCAACGAAGCTGCGATTATCGCGACCAGCAACAACCCGGTCATGACGGCAAACGGCAGGAAGTACGAGCCCGAGGCACCATACAGCAGCCCCGTGACGATCGGCCCGGCCGCGCCGCCGGCCGCATCCAGAATATTGACGGCGGCGAGAATCTTGCCCAGCGAGCGCATGCCGAACAGGTCCGCTGACAGGAGCTGGATCAGGGTATAGATCCCTCCCCAACCGAAGCCAAAGAAAACCAGGCCGGCCCAGAGCGCTGTGGCACTCGTCCAGCTGATCGCCAGCAGCAGGCTGATGCTGCCGATAAACATCAACCCGAGACCGGTCAGCAGAATCAGCTTGCGGCCAAAATGCTCAGCCAGGGTTCCGCTCAGAACCTTGCCGATCAGACCGCCGAGGAACAGGATCGAGATGGCGGTCGATGCGACCTGTGGCGGATAGTCGGCTTTGCTCATATAGATGAATATATTGGTCGTCATGCCGAGGATCGAATAAAACGTACACATCGCTATGATCGCAACGATCCAGAAATTGCGGCTGCGCAGAGCGTGCCCGAGCGAGTAACCGGACAACATGCGCATTGGTTCGGCGGCATTGGCATCACTTGATTTACCAGCGCTCATCGGTCCGTTTCTGATGACGAAAAACACAATCGGCAGCATGATGAGCGGAATCAAAGCCAGCCACTCGAAAGCCTGACGCCAGTCCGCCGTGGAAATCATCCATGTATTGAGTTTCGGAAAGAATGCGTTACCGAGGCTCGTCCCTGCCAGTACGAGTCCGATGGCCAGCCCGCGTTGCTTGTCGAACCAGCTTGAGATCAGGTAGACATTAATCATCAGTCCGCACAATGCCAGCACAACGCCGAATCCCGCACTGATCCAGTAGGCCTCAACCAGTTGATCGATTCGCGCGTACAGCAGATTGCCCACGGCCAGCATGGCCAATCCAAAGAGGATCAGCGGCTTGACGCCAACCTTGTCGGTCAGCCACCCGGCACCCAGGCCACTCACGGCCGCCGCCAGGAACATAATCGTGTCGCGCCACTTGATATCCGCTACGCTGACCTCGGTCCCGCTCGCTACGGAGATTGCCTCGATCAACTGAATGTCGAATACGGCCATACCGCCGAGCGTCATGCCGTTGGACACGAACAGAATGAGAAATGCGCAGGCGCAGATGACCCATCGATAGGCGCGAACTTCCGGAGTGCTGCCTGTCATTCGATTCAGCCTCTATTCATCGTGTTTAAGTTCGACGAGTTCATAATAGGTCTGCATGTAACCGCCTATATCGCCGCGCAGAAACGTGAAGTCACCGTCGTTCGTGCACCAGATGTCATACGGCGGATGCGCTTCGGGCAAACCCGGAGACGAAACGAAGCGAAAGTGCAGCGCATCGAATTTACCGGCCTCGACCTCGATCGTTTCCTCACCGGCATACTCGACACCGAAACCGATACGAAACAGCATTGGACCCGTCGCACCGCGATGATCGGGCGAAGACAACAGCATCTCATCGATGGCCTGCACCTCGGTCGCCTGTTTGCTCAGATCGAACAGACGCATATGCCACGAATCGCAGGCGATGGCGTGATTCTGAAACGTCTTCGGACGACCGTTCGTTTCCATGCGCTGTGAGACGCGGCCATCCAGCAGTGAATTGGTTTCACACTCGGCAAAATCCGGCCCGAACCGGAACCAGCCACTGCCCATGAATTTATCGTCGACTGACAGGCGCACGAAGCAATCCATCGGATTCCAGTCTTCGTCAATACTGTAGGTAATGTCACGCATAACGCTCGGCCGGTCATCGATCTCGCAATGTGCCGTAATCGTGCGCTTGCCATCGCTATGCACATCGACATGAAAGTACTCGCGGCCCCTGACCTGATCCAACCTGTCCGGTTTCTTGCTCGTATAGCGAATCGTGCCGCGAATCGACCGATGATCACGCTGGATAATATCGTCACTCATATTCTTTCCTTCATCCGAACCCGACAAGGGGTCGCCTCTAATTGTTATTCACTGGCCTCGGGGCGCTTTCCTGAGCTGATCCAGTCGCTCCACGAACCGACGTACAATGCCGCGCCACGCATTCCGGCGGCCTCGAGAGCCAGCAATGTGTGGCAGGCAGTGACGCCTGAACCGCACATGCAGGCAACTGATTCGAGGGGCCGGTCGGCAATCAGTGCGCGGTAGTATGCCTGTAATTCCGCCGGTGGACGTAAACATTTATCAGCGTCGAGATTGTCGCTGAATGGCGCGTTCGCGGCGCCGGGAACATGCCCGGCACGACGGTCGATAGGCTCTTGCCGGCCCATGAATCGATCTGTTGCGCGGGCATCCAGCAATATGAGTTCATCGTTGTTGAGATCAGTCTGAACCTGGTCGGCATCAATCACGGGCTGCGACCCGGGTTTTGGTACCAATGCGCCGCGCTCGGGTGTTTGCGTTGTCGTTGTTAAGCCCCCGCCGGCCGCGGTCCAGCCATCGAGCCCGCCATCAAGTACCGCAACACGCTCGTGACCGAGCCAGCGCAGCAGCCACCACAGGCGCGCTGCGACGGCATTACCGGCATCGTCATAAGCAATGACGGTCGAACCGGAGCCGATACCCCAGTTCTTTACTGTTTCTGCGAATCGGTCCGGATCAGGCAATGGATGTCGACCACCCGCTCCGTTCGGTTTCACCGCTGCCGCAAGATCCCGATCGAGATCTGCATATTGTGCGCCGGGTATGTGCCCTGACTCCCAGGCGAGACGCCCTGCCGCCGGTTTCTGCAGGTTGAATCGGCAATCCACGACGACCCATTCCGGGTCCTCGATATGCTCGAGTAGTTCCGGTGCACCGACCGTGCAGCCGTTCCATTGCTTTGTTGATGACATTGCGGGCTCCATGTATTTTCTCTCACGACTTGTCAGCGCGGTCCTGTGCGGGGAAAATATCACGTTTTTGCGGCCGAACCCCTGCCGGACGGATATAAAAGCGTTCAACTGCTGCCCCTGCCGTCTCCACTCGCCTGCAAATCCGGATTCAGATAAAGACTCGGGAGTCTCTGCATGAATAAAGTTATGGTCTGCCTGAAGCGCGTTGTGGATTACAACGTGCGTATTCGGGTCAAGCCGGATCAGTCGGGCGTCGTGACCGAAGGCGTCAAGATGAGCATTAACCCGTTTGACGAGATCGCACTCGAGGAAGCTCTTCGCCTGCGTGAACAAGGCAAGGCGAGTGAAGTCTTCGTCGTGTCGATCGGCCCTTCGGATTGCCAGCAACAGCTAAGGACCGGTCTCGCCATGGGTGCCGACCGCGCCATCCTGGTCGAGTCGGATGACAACATCGAGCCGCTCGCCGCCGCTCGCGTCTTTCTCAAGATGATCGAAACAGAGAGCCCGGATCTCGTGCTACTTGGCAAACAGGCCATCGACGATGACTGTAACCAGACCGCACAGATGCTCGCGGCATTGTGGGACCGGCCGCAGGCAACTTTTGCATCGAAAATCGAAACCGCAGACGATTCTCTGCGCGTGACGCGCGAAGTCGACGCCGGGCTCGAGGTCATCGACATCGATCTGCCGGCAGTCGTCAGCACGGACCTGCGCCTGAACGAACCACGCTACGTCAAACTGCCCGATATCATGAAGGCCAAGAAAAAACCGCTCGATACGATCGCGATTGGTGATTTCGATATCGATGTAACGCCCGTGTTCGAAGTGACTAACTACGCGGAACCCGAAGTGCGCAGTAAGGGCCTGATGGTGGATGACGTCGGCGCTCTGGTCGGCGCACTCAAGGAAAAAGGATTTTCATTGTGAGTAAGGTCTTGATTATTGCCGAGCATGACGGCACGGTACTGAATCCGAGCACGGCGAAAACCGTCAGTTGCGCGCAGTCGCTGAATGCGAACTCGATCGATATTGCCGTATTCGGTCAGGGTGTGGATGCTATCGCTGCGCAGGCGGCCAGGCTGAACGGTGTAACGCGGGTTCTGACGTGCGATCAGAGCGACAACGCGAACCCACTGGCTGCCATCATCGCGCCGCAACTGGCCGCACTGGCGAAGGAATACCGTTACGTATTCGGACCGTCGACGACATTCGGCAAGGACCTGATGCCGCGTGTCGCCGCCCTGCTCGGCACCGGTCAGATCAGCGACATCATGGAAGTGATCGATGCAAGTACTTTCAGGCGCCCGATCTACGCCGGCAACGCCATTGCCACGGTTAAGGCACCGGCAGACGGGACGATCGTTGCCACCGTGCGCGTCGCCTCATACCGCGAGGTGGCTGACGATGGTGCAGCGACCATTGAGACCGCAACCACCGACGCAGCGTTACCGACACACACGCGCTATGTTGAACTCAAATCGGAGACGGGCGACCGCCCCGACCTGCAGGTTGCCAACCTGGTCGTCTCGGGTGGCCGCGGCGTCGGCAGTAAGGAGAACTTCCAGCTGCTATACGACCTGGCCGACAGGATCGGCGCAGGCGTCGGCGCTTCGCGCGCAGCCGTCGATGCCGGCTATGTGCCGAACGACATGCAGGTCGGCCAGACCGGCAAGATCATCTCGCCGGATCTGTATATGGCGTTTGGCATCTCAGGCGCAATCCAGCACCTGACCGGCATCAAGGACGCCGGTACGATCGTTGCGATCAACAAGGACCCGGATGCGCCGATCTTCGAGATCGCCGACATCGGTCTGGTTGGAGACCTGTTTGACGTGATTCCGGAGCTAGGCCAGTAGCCTGGAAAAGTTTTGCAAACGCTTTCAGGCTTTACTTATCAGTAATTAAGTCTGATTACATGCCGACGAGCGGCGCCAGTGAACCGAGCACTTCTGTGACTCGGGGCTGATCACCAGGCTTGGCGACACCGAAGTAACATTCCAATAACAATCCTACCCAGATCGCCAGCACGAATGGTCGGCATTTGTTCAGGCTTGCGATCATGGCTGCGTTGATCTCATCGCTGACTTCATCATTGCGCAGTTTGCCGATACCGATGCCGTAATCCGGAATAAATTTGCGGATCATCAATCCGCAGAAAACGAGAAATGCAAAAATCCCGAGCTTGAAGCTGATCCAGGGCGCCGTTGCGAGGCGGTCGCTGAAGAATGTATAGAACGTCACCGAACAACACAGGTAAATCACCAATACCCAACGGAAGTAGTAATCAATTTTAGTCACGAGATCGCTGAGCGGGGTGCCGTGCTTGTAATGGAGAAACACCACCATTGCTAGCCAGCCGGGACCCATCGCCGTGAATCCGACTGTCTGCCATGTCGAATGCTCGATACCAATCTCCCCGGACAACAGACCGCCGACCGTCAGCATCAGCGCCATACAAATGCGCGGTACGAAATCGAGGTTGACCATGATTTTTGCTGCCGTCACTCGCGCCTGGTTGCTGAGTTCCGGGTCGACTACCATGCCGCTCGAATAGAACACACCGAGATCACCGCCGAGCCAGTACACGAACAACAGCAAATGAAAGATCAACAGAAAATCATAAAGGCTCATGTGTTATCTCCTACTTTCTCCGGCCTGTCTGCTCAGAGATTCTCCAGAATGAACTCGGCTGAACTCACTTTGAACTCGCCCGGTGCTTCAACGCGCACTTGCGAGGCAATGCCGTCATCAATGACGATTGCAAAGCGTTTTGCACGTTGCCCCATGCCGAAACCGCTGCCATCCAGTTCCAGACCAAGCGCGCCGGTATAGTCGCCGTTGCCATCAGCGAGCATCACAATGGAATCCCCAACGCCCTGATCCTTGCCCCAGGCGCCCATGACGAACACGTCATTGACCGACAGGCATGCAATGGTATCCACGCCTTTGGATTTCAGCGCAGCGGCATTCTCCACGAAGCCAGGCAGATGTTTGGCTGAACACGTCGGTGTAAAAGCACCGGGTACAGCAAACAACACGACCTTTTTGCCGGCAAATAAATCGTCACTGGAAATCGAGTCGGGACCGTCACTCGTCATGACAGCAAAATTACCTGCAGGCATCTTGTCGCCAACCTGAATGCTCATGATTCTGCTCCTGAGTCTGGTCGTTATTGAGGGCTACCGACTTGTTTTATTATGGTTCAGCCGGATTGGCCGCGTATTGTACACAGTTGCCCGTGCGGGTTTGCCGACAAATATCACCTGACCAGGACGAGCGACAGCGCAGGCCAGAACGTTACGATCTGCAGGCCGATCACCAGCAGGATCGCGAACGGCACGACGGCCCGGCATACGGTCCAGAATTCTTCACGAAAAACCGTCATCGCGACGATCAGGTTCATGCCAAGCGGTGGTGTCAGGTAACCGATCTCCAGGTTCACGACCGTGATGATGCCGAAATGGACTGCATCGATCCCCTGCGCAGCCGCAACCGGGTGCAGCATCGGCGCGAGGATCAGGATCGCCGAACCGATATCCATGACACAGCCGACGGCCAGCAGGAACAGGTTCATGCCGATCAGAAACCCGGCCTGGCTGTCGACGACTTCGCTTAAGCCCCCGACTAGTAACTCGGGTACCTGTTGGTAGGCCAGGAAAATATTCAGGCTCAGGGCCAGCATCAGTACCGGAAATAAAGATCCGAGCAGGCGTGTCGTTTGCCCGACGACGTCATACAGGTCGGCGAAACCCATCTCACGGTACACCAGGATCTCGATCAGCATTGCGTAAACGACCGCGACCGCCGCCGACTCGGTTGCCGTAAATGCACCGCTGTAGATTCCGCCGAGAATGATCACCGGCATCGCCAGCGCCCAGATGCCTTCGCGCAATGCGACCCAGGTTTCACGAACCGACCAGGCTTGGCCACGGATTGCACGGTTGTGCCACAACGCGTAGCCGGTCAGCAGCGCGATCAGCACCAGCGAGGGACCGATCCCGGCCATGAACAGGTCGGCGACCGAAGTCTGCGTCATGACCCCGTACAGAATCAGCGGAATACTCGGCGGCACGATGATGCCGAGAGTCCCGGCGGCACATAGAGCGCCGATCGCAAAGGACTTTGAATAACCCGCTTCGAGCAACGCCGGGTACATGACGGCGCCGACGGCGATCAGCGTGACCGTACCCGATCCGGATACAGCCGCAAACAACGCACAGGATAATATTGCCGCAATGGCCAGACCGCCCGGAACGGAAGCGCTGATGGCTTTCATCAGGCGAATGAGTCGCGCCGCCATCGCGCCTCGTGACATGATGTTACCGGCCAGAATATAGAGCGGGATCGATAACAGGATTTCCTTGTTTGCCGCATCCCATGCATCGATGACGATATTGCCGATGCGCCCATCGCCCCAGGCAATGGTCGCGTAAGCAGTCACAACTCCGAGTATCACCAGCAGGTTCTGCCGTACAGCCAACAGAACGAACACGAGACATACGAGTCCGAGACCCGCTAGCATCCCGGATCCCTCTCGATCACCACACCGGGCTTAGCTGCGTCGTCCGACGCAGCGGGCCGCAGGCCCGGGTACAACGCATAAGTGCCATGGCGAAACGTCGCCACGATAAACACGAGTGGCATCACGACCTGCACGGGCCAGATTACGATACCGAGTACGGCTGACCGCTCGCCCAGCTCGAAACCCTGATACACGATCCCGGTCGCTACCACCGCAAAGCCGAGGCAAAATAGCGCCATGCCGGCATCCCGCAAACGATCTAATGTGTCGGACCAATTGGCCGGCAACCAGTGATCAGCGAATCGTGGTCGCAAATGCACACCGGCGGCCGACGCCAGGCCCAGGCCGAACATGATGACGATCAGATTCGCATAGACTCCGACCTGACGGGCCCAGTGCAACCCTGTGCCGACGGACTCGCGACTGACGACGTCGGCAAAAACAACCGCGATCAACACGAGGAAACAGCCGAAGGTTACCACTCGCTCGACCCGCTCAATGTGCCTGAGAGTCGTCGCAAGCGATCGCTGCCGATCTTGAGTAATCACAATAATAATACTCGATATACTATTGTTTTAATTGCTTTATATTTGGTATTGTGAATGAAATAATCAGCGCAGATACGATATGCATTGCACCGACCGCCGCGAATATCGGCGTATACGAATAATGCTCCGTGACCCACCCGGTCGAAGCAACAAACAACCCACCGCCCAGACTCCCGACCGCACCGAACAACCCCCAGATTGTCGCCACATCTTTGGCCGGAAACAGGTCGGCCGGAATTGTGAAATGGCTCGATGCCTTCATCTGAATCGCGAACATCGCCACGCAGATCAGGCCGATCGCGATCGTGGCCGAATCGACCAGGACCACCAGCAACGCGCAGGGCACAACCAGCGCCGAACCCCAGATGATCACCTTGCGTGCCGCATTAACGGACCAGCCCGCACGAATGAGTCGCGTGCCCAGCCAGCCGCCGAACAAACTGCCGAGATCCGCCGCAACAAACGGGATCATGACCGAAAACGCGATCGCCGTCATATCAAAGCCCCGTTCCTGCACCAGGTACAGCGGCAACCACGCGACGAAGAAATAAAATGCCCCGTCACTGACCAGGCGACTCAGCATCAGGCCCCAGACTTCACGATAGCGCAGGAACCGAATAAAACCGTACCAGGGCTCGTCGCCGCCAACCTCACTTGACCGCTCACGGTCCGCGAGGATCAATTCACGCTCGGCTTCGGAAATGCCGGCGTGTTTCTCGGGGTGGTCATAGAGCGCATTCCAGACGATCAGCCAGACAAAACCGGCGGCACCAGGGACGATAAAGGCCCATTGCCAACCGAAAGAGACGATCAGCCAGACCAGCAGCGGCGGCGCGATGATCGCGCCGAGACCAATACCTGCTGTCACTATACCGACCGCCATCGAGCGCTCGGCAGGGGGAAACCATTCCGCCACGGCTTTGATTGCCGCCGGCAGATTCATGGCTTCGGTGATGCCAAGCAGTGCCCGCAGGGAAAAGAAACTCCAGAAGCCACGCCCGACGGCATGCAGGATTCCGGCCAGGCTCCAGGCGATGACGGCGAAACGAAATGATTTCTTGGTACCGAACCGGTCAACCAGCGGACCGATGATGACCTGACCTATCCCATAGGCATACAGAAAGGCAGACCCGATTAAGCCAAACTCTGTATTGCTGAGTTCGAACAATTCGACGATGACAGGGCCGGCAACGGAAAAGGCCTGACGATCAAGGTAATTGATCGTCGTTATCAGACATAGCAGGACGGCAATCTGCCAGCGAACCGGAAATCTCAAACCCTGCCCCCCAGATGCCATCCCCGGCCTATTAAACCAGCTTTAACTGACCGGGCCGGTCAGCCGTGACCAGAAAGCCAGGCCATGGCAGTTTCTTTCTCGTCATGATCGAAATGCCGGATTTCGGCACTGACGAATCGGTCCACGATCCTGGGCATGATGGTCAGAATTTTACTGTCTGTCACGGTCGCAACCCTGTCGATATCCGCACTATTATCCCGAACGAAGCGAACATGCGAGATAAGCGCATCGAAATCTTCCCACCACGGAAATGAATCCACATAGATCATCAGGCCGTTCAGCGCCCCTTGCCTGACGATATATTCATCGACTGCCTGGCTCACGCGCTCGAAGTCATTACGCTCAAGGGGGCCATCCGGCATCATGACCAGGATACCGGTGTCATCGTGCAGTTCATAAGCAAGCATGGTTAGCCTCCGCATTGGTCAGGGTGGGCCATCCGGCCATTTTAGCGATGTACCACAGGTTTGTGCAGACCCTGTTTTGCGGTAGCCGGTGGTTCAGGCAACCGAAAACTTCCTTGATTCGCACGGCGCAGCGCATATATGCTGACAGATTACCCCCTACTTGTACCCATAACGAGGAATGACCATGAGTGCCCTGCCCGAAGACATCATCACGCCCGCAAAGGAAACCCAGGATTTTCTGGCACGCAAACACAAACTATTGATTGGCGGCCAGTGGGTCGACGCAGCCGATGGGGCCACAAGCAGGACCGAGGATCCCGCCACGGAGTCCGTGATCACCGAGGTCGCATGCGGCGGTGCGGAGGATATCGATCGAGCGGTCGCGGCTGCACGCAAAGCCCTCAAGGGCGAATGGTCGACGATCACGACGCATGAACGCAGCCGTTTGATCTGGAAATTGGCCGACGCGCTCGAGGCGCACCTGAATCTCGCCATAGAACTGGAAGTGCTCGACAATGGCATGCCGCGGTCGATCGCGTCCATTGCAATCAGCAATGCCGGTATCAATCACCTGCGCTACTACGCCGGCTGGGCCACGAAGATTCACGGCCAGACAGTCCCGGTATCGCCCGGCGGCGCACAGAATGGAGAAACCCTGACTTACACGAAACGCGAGCCCATTGGCATCGTCGGCGCAATTACGCCATGGAATGCGCCATTGCCGATGGTCATCCTGAAGCTTGCCCCGGCGCTGGCAGCCGGTTGCACAATGGTGCTCAAGCCTGCCGAAATAACGCCATTGACCGCGCTGCTGATCGGCCATCTGACGAAGGAAGTCGGACTACCCGACGGCGTCTTCAACATCGTCACCGGTCATGGCTCCGATGCCGGCGCCGCGTTGTCCGAACACGACGACGTCAATAAGATTGCGTTTACAGGCTCGACCTCCGTGGGCAAGATCATCCTGAAGGCTGCAGCGAGCAACATGAAGAAGGTTTCGCTCGAACTGGGTGGCAAATCGCCCGTCGTTGTCTTTCCGGACGCCGATATCAGCCGGGTCGTCCCCGGTGCGACCCGCGCAGCTTTCTTCCTGCAAGGTCAGAACTGCATGGCCGGCACCCGTTTGTTCGTCCATAACGACGTCTATGATGAAGTCGTCAACGGAGTCGCAGCGATGGCCGGTTCGTTCAAGATTGGTCACGGCCTGCACTCCGACACGCAGCTTGGTCCGCTGGTCTCCGCCGATCAGGTTGAGACGGTCATGGGCTATATCGAGGCCGGTAAGGCGACCGATGCCGACCTCGTCTGCGGGGGCGAAGCCATAGAGGGTCCGGGCCATTTCGTGCAACCGACGATTTTCGGCCAGACGAATATGGATATGAAGATAGCCAAAGAAGAGATCTTCGGTCCGGTTCTGTGCATACAGAAATTTGGCGATTGGGATCTCGATGCAATTGCCGAACAATGCAACAGTACAATCTACGGATTATCAGGCAGCGTCTGGACGCGGGACATCTCTGTTGCACACAGGATGGTCAACAAGATCGATTCGGGACAGGTTTCGATCAATTGCCATGCGGCGGTCGATCCTGCCATTCCGTTCGGCGGCAACCGGCAATCCGGCTGGGGGCGCGAGTTCGGCCAGGAAGGCCTCGAACCTTACCTGAAGACCAAGGCGACGACCGTTATGTTCTGACGCCGGACCGGCCGGTCATTCCCATGGCCTGTCGAGTTCGAGTCCGTTCCAGGCCTCGCCGTACATCAGCGTGCGAAAGAAATCGCTGGCATAGAGCGCCTGCGGATATGCCGGGTCCGGCGCGGCCAGATCATCGAGTGCCGCGATATGAACTGTATCGAGCTTGATGTGCACCGCGCCGAGGTTGTCCTGCAACTGTTCAAGCGAGCGAGCGCCGATAATCGGCACGACACAGGTCGAGCTGCGCCTCATCATCCAGGCCAGCGCGAGCTGTGCTGCCGAACAATCCAGCTGCCCGGCAAGTTCGACTAGCTGCTCGGCAACCGCAAGATTTTCTTCCTGCAATACCTGTGCACGCCGGGGGCTGTCCGCCATCCTGGTCCCTTCCTGTGCGCTGCGATCCGCATCGCGATTGAACTTGCCGGTCAACAGGCCGCCGGCCAGCGGACTCCACGGCGTGATGGCCATGTTTTGCGCATTCGCAAGCGCAAAATGTTCGCGTTCGATGTTTCGTTCGACCAGGTTGTAATGCAATTGCATCGCTGTAAATGGCGTCCAGCCACGTTCCCCGGCGAGTGTATTGGCCGCTGAAATCAGCCATGCCGGTGCATTACTGATGCCGATATGCAGAATTTTGCCGCGGCGAACCTGGTCGTCCAGCGCTCGCATGACCTCACCAATTTCGGTACTGCCGTCCCAGGCATGAACCCAGAACAAATCGATATAATCCGTACCGAGTCGTTCGAGGCTCGCCTCCAGTGACTGCACGAGATTCTTGCGGTGGTTGCCACCGGCATTTGGATCGTCTTTGCCGGTATTCAGGCTGTACTTGCTGGCCAGCACGATTTGCTCGCGATCCTGAGAGATAAATGAGCCGAGCATTCGTTCGCTCGTGCCGGCGTTATACATATCGGCGGTATCGACGAAATTTCCGCCGGCACCCCGAAAGGCCTCGTAAATCTCCCGGCAGGTTGCCTCCGGCGCACCGATGCCGAATTCTTCACCAAATGTCATGGTCCCGAGACATAACTCGGACACCTTTAATCCACTCTTACCTAAAACCTTATATTTCATAGCTTTATTCAATTATTGTAGAAATAACATAGCTCTAACAGTGCAGCAATCCAGCGGCTCTTGGTTTACAATAATCAGATTATCGCTGCAAGATAGCGGTTTCAAAAGCGAATAACAAAGAAAGGAATCCTCGTCATGGAATTTGAAATGCCGGCCATCTCTACCGACCAACTCATGCAGATCGGTATTCACGTGATCTCCGCAATTGCAATTTTCCTGATCGGTAAGTGGATTGCCAGGATCGTGACCAACCTGGCCAAGAAAGCCATGTCAAAGGCCGACGTAGAAGA
Organism: uncultured Chromatiaceae bacterium; assembly: GCA_964629475.1. GTDB lineage: Bacteria > Pseudomonadota > Gammaproteobacteria > Steroidobacterales > SMWD01. The sequence goes on from CAZVQW010000001.1 coordinate 200,977, forward strand.
CACACTCGAGCATTTCCTGGGCAACATGCTCTACTACACGCTGATGGCTGCCGTCATCATCGCGACAATCAATCAACTGGGCGTACAGACAACTTCCCTGCTCGCCGTCGTCGGCGCCGCGGGTCTGGCCATCGGCCTGGCCCTGCAGGGTTCGCTGTCAAATTTCGCATCAGGCGTCATGATTGTGGCATTTCGACCCTACCGCGTCGGTGACTACATTGTGGCCGGTGGCGTCAACGGCACGGTTGAAGAAGTACAAATTTTTACGACCATACTGAAAACACCGGATAACGTAAGAATTATCGTCCCGAACAGCCAGGTTATGGCTGCCGAGATCACTAATTATTCGGCCAACCCGACTCGCCGTGTCGATATTGTGGCCGGCTGCGGCTACGATGATGACCTCGACAAGGTACGCCAAGTACTCGAAGGTGTTATTGCTGCCGATGATCGAATTCTCGCGGACCCAGCACCTACGATCGCCGTATCCGAACTCGGAGACTCCAGCGTTAACTTCGTGGTCAGACCATGGGTCAATGCGGCTGATTACTGGGCTGTTAAATTCGATGTAACAGAACAAATCAAGAAACGTTTCGATCAGGAAGGCATTTCTATCCCGTTTCCACAGCGCGACGTTCACGTTTACAAACACGACGACTGAATCGAAATCAGCACCTGTTACGTGAAGCCGGTAAGCGGCAGCGCGTAACAGGGCCTTAGATTTTACGGATATTGCACAGGGCTGTAACTCAGGCAGGTTGTTACAAACTGTTACAACATATTGAGTTTCAGACATTAGATTGGGTTGGCATCAGCACCGTTTGACGCTAAGATGACCACCTGTCGGTCAGACTGAGTCTATAACAACAATGAGCTCTACCCGCCCTATTCGAGCCCTGCTCCGCGGCCTTGAAGTCCTGCATGTCCTGAATCAACACGATGGTGCGACCGTTTCAGAGGTTGCAAGCTCCATCGATTTACCGCGCACAACCACATACCGGATCCTGGAAACGTTGTGTGTTGCCGGCTATGCCTATCGTGCTGAATCTGATGACCGCTATCGGCTGACCATCCTGGTGCGTGGTCTCAGCGATGGTTTCGATGATGAGGCCTGGGTGATGCAAATAGCGCGGCCGTATATACGTGAACTCTGCCGCGAGATCGTCTGGCCGGTCGCCGTAGCAACGTTATCCGGTTCGACGATGTTGGTTCGTCAAAACACCGATCACCAGAGCCCGCTGGTCGTGGAAAAACACGGTCCGGGCTTTCGTGTATCGATACTCGGTTCCGCAGCTGGTTTGTGTTACCTGTCTTTCTGTCCAAAGGAGCAGCGCGACAGCCTGCTGGACATACTGGCAAATTCACGCAAAGAAGCGGATCGTCCGGCCCGCAACCGAAAAAAAGTTTACGACACACTTGTTGAAGCGCGTAAACGCGGATTTGCACTTTGTCACCGCAAGCGCAGGGTTTCTGAAGAGCTGAGCATCTCGGTGCCGATCATCGCCGAAGATCGGTTGCTTGCGGCATTGAGTTTCCGTTGCTCCAGCACGGCTATACCGGAAGCCGATGCGATCAAGAAGTTCGTGCCAAAACTCAGAGCTGTTGCGCAACAAATCGGTCAGGATTTTATCGAACAACGCACGACTGATGCGCTGGTCTCCATGCCGACAGGACACTTCGATGATCAGGACCTCGATTCCGCCTGACTGGCATAATTCAAGGTGTACCCCACGAACGACTGTGCGGCTAATGTGGGAGCGGCTTTAGCTGCGATTAACCTGGGTTGGCGTACCGATCGCGGCTAAAGCCGCTCCCACAAGAACTCTTCACCAGCTGGTTACTGGTTACCAACTACCGAAATATCGGCTGCACGGGTGCCTCCAGCCCGGTTTCCTGCTTGCAACTGGCGCGAAGCTCTTCGATCGACGGGCCAAAATTGAAGGTCGGGATTTCGTCGCCACGATCCTTACTCATCTGCTCGCGTAGTGCATTGGTTGCCGTTTCGTCCACAGCACCGCCGCTGATGATGACACCGTAGTCTTTGGCACCCTCAACCGTGGCAAGCTGACGCTTAACGTCCGCAAGCACCAGGGCAGGGTCACGCTCGAGCGGATCGCCCCAGCCGCCACCGCCCCACGTATTGAAGTAGAGCAGATCACCGGCATTGACTTTGATACCGTCACATTTCGATGGCAGCCATTCTTCGCTGCCATCGGTTCTCACTAGTTTCTTCGTCGAACGCATGCCGGTCTGACCACCGAGCACACCCCAGGGGTAAGTCAGCCAGCGCTCGTCATGAATGGCAATTTCCCCATCCGCCAGTAAGCAGTATGCGACGCTCAGGCCATTACCACCACGATGCAGTCCGGCACCACCGGAATCAGGAATGGTCTCATATCGCTCAATTCGCAGCGGAAAGTACGACTCGATGAACTCATTCGGCACGTTGGTGAACCCGGGCCACAATGAGTGTCCATCGGCACCGTCACCGGCCGGCCGGCCGGGGATACCACCAAAGCCGATCTGAAACAGTTGGAACCACTCGCCATTCTTGCCTTCCCGGTTGTCGTAGCCCGAGTAAAACAGGTGCGGCGAATCCGAGAAGCCAGCTGCATTTAGCATCTGCTCGGGCGCACCGGCACCCAGCAAGGCCCCGAGAACATCGAACAGCCGTCCCAGTGCATGAGTACGCCCTGAAAGCGCCGCAGGGAACTTCGGCTTAAGCAACGTGCCGTCAGGTATCCGCACATCCACGAGGTCATAGAAGCCGTCGTTGAACACGATATGCGGGTCCACGACGTTGATTGTGAATGAGCCGAAGAACATCTTGAACATATCTTCGTTCAAATAGAAGTTCACGGAACTCTGAGCCTGCGGATCGGTACCGTCAAAATCAAAAATAGCAACGTCGCCTTCACGCCACATCGTGCATTTGATCTTGTAAGGACCCATGCCCATACCGTCATCACAAATATAATCTTCGAATGTTCGCGGTTCTTCGGGGATGAAATTCTGAATGATGAACTTCATCGCGTTGAAGTTACGTTCGAGCATGATATCCATGGCACTGAACAGGATATCGTCACCAAAGCGATCCGCCATTTCGACACAGCGACGACCGGCTGTTTTGCAGGCGGCAACCAGTGCATTCAAATCAAAGCGGTTCCATTGAGACGTCCGAACGTTATGCAGGATTAACTCCAGGACATCGCTTTGCAGTTCGCCTTTCTTGTATAACTTGGTCGGCGGGATGCGAATACCTTCCTGGTAGATCGTGGTCGCCTTGATCGGTATAGAACCCGGCACCATACCGCCGTTATCGGACATATGACCGAACATTGCCGTCCATGCGATATGCCGACCGTCCTTGAACACCGGCATCAGTACGATCCAGTCAGGCAGGTGCGACACGGCCGCGTTGCACATATACGGGTCATTGGTCAGGATGATGTCGCCTTCCTCGATCTCGGCGTCATAAGCCTCCATGAACGGCCCGATAAAGGAACCGAACTGGCCGACGACCATCTTGCCTTCCTTGTTCGCAATCATCGGAAAACAGTCACCCTGCTCGCGGATACCCGGCGACATCGCCGTGCGGAACAATACGGCATCCATCTCGATGCGCGCATTCTTCAGCGCATTTTCGATAATGTCGGCGGTCACGCCCTCGACATCGATCTTTTTGAGAGGAGTGTCATTCGTTTCAATAATTCTTGCAGTCATTGTACTTTCCTCTCTCTTACTTGCTCGGGTTGATCAGCAGGTTGCCGATCTTGTCGACCTTGGCTTCATGCCCAGGCAGGATGACCGTCGTCGAATCCATCTCCATGACAATAGATGGCCCCGGTACGACAATACCCGCGTGCAGCTTGGTACGGTCATAGAGTGGCGCGTCGTGCCATGCACCTTCGTAGTAAAACCTGGATTCGTGAACGATGCAGTCCTTCAGTTCCGCATCCGTGGAACCGACGGATCGTGCTGCAACGTCTTTGGCCCGGGCTTTCACGACCGCACGAATCATCAGAATCTCGTGCCCGTCACTCAGCTTGAAGCTGAACAGCTGATCGTGCTCGGCATCGAACTGATCAGTGATGACCGCCACGCCCTGCGCCTTCAGCTGTTCTTCGGTGAAGTCCAGCGTGATTTCGAAAGCCTGGCCGGCATAACGAATGTCTGCCTGGTAGACAACCTCGAGCTCTTCCTTCGGGATACCGTCGGCGATCAACGACTCGGCGGCGCGATCCTGCAGGGCCTTAAGGTCCTCCAGCAGTTGCTGCTTCGTGGTGTCTTCGGCTAACTTGATGTAAGTACGGGTCGCCTCATCCTGGACCGTCGTCGTCGCATCGCCGTAGGCGCACAGCACACCCGGACCAGGCGGGATAATGACCGGCCAGGCGTCGGACAGGATACCCATCGCATTCGCATGCAATGGGCCGGCCCCGCCAAAGCAGACCAGCGCAAAGTCGCGCGGATCGTAACCCTGCTCGACCGATACCAGACGCAATGCGCCGAACATGGCCTCGTTAACAACCTTGATGATGCCCTCCGCCGCTTCCAGCGCATCGATATTCAATGCATCCGCAATCGTCTGTACGGACTTATCGGCTGCTTCCTTGGAAATTTCCATCTTGCCACCCAGCTGCACATCGGAAGGCAGATATCCGAGCGACACGTTGGCATCACATACAGTGGGCCTGTCGCCGCCTTTCATGTAAGCAGCGGGTCCCGGCACGGCGCCGGCAGATTCAGGACCGACACGCAGCGCTCCGGTCAGTTCCGGCACAAAGGCAATGGAACCACCCCCGGCTCCGACCGTGCGCACGTCAACCGATGGCGCACGTACCTTAACGTCGCCGACGAAAGTCTCACGTCGGACGCGGGCTTTTGAGTCCTGGATCATCGCGACATCCGTTGACGTGCCACCCATATCGAAAGTCAGAATGTCGTCGTAGCCGGCGCGACTGCAAAAATAGATAGCACCGGTTACGCCGCCAGCCGGACCGGACATTAGCATGTTGACCGGCGAATCGGCCGCCGCACGGCCCGAAGCCAGGCCGCCATCGCTGCGCAGGAGCGACAGCAGCAGATCATCGCCCATGCGTTCATTGAGCGCCGACTGCAGATTATCGATATACAACTGCATTTCGGGGCGCACGTACGAGTTCATGACCGTCGTCTCGGTCCGTTCGTATTCCTGCATCTCCGGCACGACCTCACTAGAGACCGAGATCGCCGTATCACTGAAAACTTCTCGGGCGATTGCCGCAGCCTTTTGTTCATGTTCGGGGTTTATATAGGCATTCACGAAACAGATGGTCAATGCCTCGACTTCTCCGGTTGCCTTCAATGACTCGAGATCTTTACGAAGCGCTTCGCCGTCCAGTTCACGGACAATCTCGCCCGTGGCGCCGATGCGCTCGTGTGCACCGATCGTGAGTTCGAGTGGCGCGAGCAGCGGGTTTTTATTAAATGTCACCCAGCCGCCGAGACCACCCGGACAGAATGAACGCGCCACCTGCAGGGTCTGCTCATAGCCTTGCGTCGTCACGAGACCGACCTTTGCACCCCGTCCTTGCAACACTGCGTTGGTTGCCACAGTCGTGCCATGCATCACACGCTGGATCTTCTTCGGATCAACACCTGATTCATCACAAATTCGGGCGACGCCGTTCAGAACGCCGATGGATGAATCTTCCGGTGTCGAAGGAACTTTGGCGGTAAATGTTTCGCCGGTTTCTTCGCTGATTAAGAGCAGGTCGGTAAACGTGCCGCCGACATCCACACCAAGACGGTAACTCATGGTTTCACCTTCAAATTATTTTCTATAAATCAAATCAAATCACTGCCGTGGATACAGGATCCGGCAGTCAACACATGTCTCATAATGGGAGGTGTGATGAATTCAAAAAATAGCCTACCAATCCGGCACTCGAAGAATTCAGCACTTATCTTAAGTTTACTAGCTGGCTTGCCTGTATTGCTCGGCTACCTGCGGGAAAATGCCTGCTTTGGGCAACATTGCCGGCACTCCCCGCCCGAGTTGCTCCTGCAACCAGACGCTGGTTTCGATTATTTTCTCCAATGACACTCCGGTCTCAACGCCGGATCGCTCAAACATATATAACAAATCGTCGGTTGGGATGTTACCCGTCGCGGCCGGTGCAAACGGGCAACCGCCAATTCCGCCAATACTCGCATCAATAGAAGCCACACCGGCATCCAGCGCGGCCTGCGCATTGGCCAGGCCGGTATTGCGTGTATTGTGTAAATGGCAACGGATCGGCAGATGCGGCACACGCTCTCGTATTGCGCCGATCATCTCGGTGACCTGGTTCGGTACGGCAACGCCGATGCTGTCGGCAATGCCCAGTTCGATCGGCTCAACCTCGGCCACCTGCTCGACGATGTCCAGCACATTCTGCAGCGGCACCTCGCCCTCGAACGGACAGCCGAATGCGGAAGACACCATGACGTTGGCTCGAATACCCGCCTCCCTGGCATCTCTGGCAATCTCGAGCCAGGCCTTGATCGAGTCACTCGTCGACACACCCTGGTTGCGTCGGTTATAGGTATCGCTGGCGACGACCGCCATGCCGATTTCATCGATATTGACATCGCGCGCCCGCTCGAACCCGCGCCGATTCAATACCAGGCCGATATAGGTCACATCATCTCTGCCTGGCAGACTGCGAATGACATCTTCGGCATCGGCCATCTGCGGGACACGCTTGGGATGCACGAAACTCGTGACTTCCAGTCGCCTGATACCGGCGTCGATCGCCCGTGAGATAAACTCAATCTTGGCCGCCGTGGACAGGATTTCCGGCTCGCTTTGCAGGCCGTCGCGAGGGCCGACCTCGATGATGGAAACTTTGCGGGGGACTTCGGTCATTACCAACTTGCAGACAGGTTAAAGGAACTTATTCTATACTATCCGCCGCACGGGTCGAAACATTCATTTGTACTTCAACACCGACGCGACACCATGCATATTCGGCTTTTTCGCCACGGAATCTACCCGTCTGACGGGTCCGGTCACGTGCGGACGGTTGATGTGTAACTGACTGATTCTTGGAAAGGAACCACCGAATGACAACGGACGTAAAACCCAATACCGGCCCACTTGCCGATCTTCGCATCATCGAGATGGGAACTTTACTGGCAGGCCCATTCTGCGGCCAACTGATGGGCGATTTTGGCGCAGAGGTCATCAAAGTCGAACCGCCGGGCAAGGGAGACCCAATGCGTGAGTGGGGTCAGGAGAAATCTCACGGCATGTCGCTATGGTGGCCGGTCATCGCCCGCAACAAGAAATCTGTGACACTGAATCTTCGTGAGGATGAGGGCCAGGCCATTGCCCGCGAACTCATTTCGAAAGCTGACTTCCTGCTCGAGAATTTCCGCCCGGGCACCATGGAACGCTGGAACATGTCCTACGAGGAGCTCAAGGAAATTAATCCCGGGCTGATTATGATTCGGGTCTCGGGATTCGGCCAAACCGGACCCTACTCCAGGCGAGCCGGCTTCGGCGCCGTCGGTGAGTCGATGGGTGGGCTGCGCTATGTCTGTGGCGACCCGTCTACACCGCCGAGCCGCATGGGTATCAGCATCGGGGACTCACTCGCTGCCACGTTTGCGTGTATCGGCGCACTTACCGCATTGCACCACCGTGAACGCACCGGCGAGGGACAGGTTGTCGACTCGGCCATCTATGAAGCCGTGCTGAATATGATGGAGTCGCTGATCACCGAATATGATCATGCAGGGTACATCCGTGAACGACAGGGATCGATTCTGCCGAATGTCGCGCCGTCAAATGTGTATCCGACCAAAGACAGCAACATGATCCTGATCGCTGCTAACCAGGATACGGTCTTCAAACGGTTGACCGAGGCGATGAACCGACCGGATCTGGCCGAGGATGAAAAATACCGAACACACTCTGCTCGCGGCGCGAACCAGGCCGAGCTCGATCAAATCGTCAGCGAGTGGACCATGACAATCGATGCAGTGGAACTTGAAGACATGATGTCCGAGTTCGGTATCCCATCCGGCAAGATCTACCGTGCACCGGAGATGCTCGAAGACGCACATTTCAAAGCACGTGAAGCTATCATCAAAACGCAGCACCCCAAATTTGGTGAACTAATGATGCAGAACGTCGCACCAAAACTGTCGGCCACGCCGGGTTCGATTCGCCTGCCCGGCCCAACCCTTGGTCAACATAATGAAGAAATCTATCGGAATGTGTTGAACTACGATGATGACCGACTCGCAGCGTTAAGTGCCGCCGGCATTATCTGATTGTGATCTTGGGAATATGAGCGAAGTCGGCACACAGCCCGGATCCCTGGGTCCGATTGCCTGCATCACGGTAACCGTTCCGGATCTCGCCGCTGTCGAGGAAGCCTACACCGGTTACCTGGGCCATCGCGTCGCCGGCCGCGGAACCGTCAGCACCGAGCTCGCTGCGCTTTGGCAAGCGCCGGCCATGGCGGAGAAACCATACGTATTGCTAAGCCCTGTCGCTGGTGATGAATGTGTGTTTCGGTTTATTGAAAGTGACACCGATCCGGACTACGTACCATTTTCTACATTTGGCTGGAACGCAGCCGAAATCATGGTCGAGAATGTCGATGCGATAGCGCAAACTTTTGCCGACTCACCTTTTGAAGTGGTCGGAGAACCGCAGAACCTGTCATTTACCGATGATATTCGCGCCATGCAGATTCTCGGCCCCGGCAAGGAGTTACTCTACCTGACAGAATTCAAGAAACAAATTCCCGGTCTGGACACGCCCATTGCGCGCTGCCCTGTCGACCGTGTTTTCATCGTCATCCTCGGTGGTCCTTCGATGCAGAACCTGCAGTCGTTTTTCGGCAACGTGTTCTGCGTCCCGGGTGCCGACCCGGTAGAATCGCGGGTCAAGGGCATGTCTGCCGCATTCGGCAACTCACCAGAACACAAATACCCAATTGCCGCTCTGCCCCTGGCCGGCCAGACGCTGATCGAGGTCGATGAAATGCCAGCGCAAGCCACGACCAGGCCCTGCCGCGACGGCTATCTGCCCGCCGGAATTTCGATCGTCAGTTTCATCGCACACGGCATTGATGCACGCGATGCGTTGCCGGCCGATCACGATGAAGCACCGTATCGAACAAGCGAACATATTAGTTGCAATGTTGGCTCAGCCGGTGAGCTGATCGAAATTCTGCATGCCTGACACCTCGGGGCTGCTCTGGTTAATTCCCCTGCTCGGATTAGCCGGGATTATCGCCGGCATTCTTGCCGGTTTGCTCGGTGTCGGCGGCGGCATCGTTATCGTGCCGGTCCTTTACCACGTATTCCGTTATCTCGGTATTGAAGCCGAGATTCTCATGCACCTGGCTGTCGGCACATCGCTCGCGACGATTATTCCGACAAGCATCCGCTCATTGCTGGCGCACCATCGCAGAGGCTCATTTGATGCCACACTGTTTCGACTCTGGGTACCAGGTATTTTTATTGGTGCAATTCTCGGCACCTGGCTCGCCAATCTCGTTGAGTTTACAGTCCTGGCGTCGGTGTTCGCGATCGTAGCATTCTGCGTAGCACTACACATGGCGTTCGGCGACAAGAACCTGCAACTTGTACCGCTACCGACAGGCGGAATCGGCAAGGCAAGCGTGGCCGGAAGTGTCGGGATATTGTCGGCCATGATGGGTATCGGTGGTGGCACATTGAGCGTGCCGATCATGACGCTGTTCGGGGTTCCTATACACCGCGCCGTAGGCACGGCCGCCGGCCTCGGCACGGTAATTGCCGTTCCCGCTGCAATCGGATTCATGCTGGGTGGAAGATACGCACCCGGATTACCACCGTTCAGTATCGGTTACGTTAACTGGCTCGGTTTTTTCCTGATCGTTCCAACTACCATTCTTGCCGTGCCGCTGGGGGCACGTCTGTCACATGCCCTGGATCCCGAACCCTTGCGCAAGGTGTTCGCCTTGTTTCTCGGCATCACGGCAGTCAGGATGTTCTGGGACGTTCTGGTGCTATGACTGTTCGACCGGAGCGGCTTCCAGCCGCGATTGGGTAGCGTAGCCTGATCGCGGCTGGAAGCCGCTCCTACGACATTGTTCGCTTACCCGATCGTCACATCCAGCTCGATCAGGCCCGGGCAGGCGACACAGAATCGATCGCCCGGACGAAGTTTTCTTGGTGTGCCCGCATCATCTGCAGCAGGTCCGAACGCGACCAGATCACCGGGACGAAATCCATAGCGCTGCGACAAGCCCGCCAGCAAACGCCCCCCTTCGTTACCCTCCGGCCACAGGCTGCCCGAACCGACCTCTACGTTGTTGATGCGGATACTTGCCACCGCATCACCCGGATCACGAATTTCATCGCGAGTCAGGATTGCCGGACCGATTGGGCTGGCGCCTGGAAACTGCCGGGACTCTATATGCTTGTTTCGTGCCGTTTCGCCTGACGCAACACCCGGCTCCTGACCACACAAATCAATCAACAGTGTATAACCGGCGATCGCCTCGTCTGCTTCAGCCTCACTCGCTTTAAAAATCTGGCGCCCAATCACCAGAGCAAGCATCGGAATACCCCAAAGGTGATCGATATTGGCCGAGGGAATAGTGACGGTTGCGGCACTGCCGACTGCCGCGTTCGGGCTCTTTATAAAACCGGCCCCATCAGGATCGATGATCAACACGAGACCGGGCCTGCGAACGGGAGCCAGTAAAGCAGTCCCGGCATACGGTAACAGTGCACCAACCTGCAGTAACTGCTGCCGGTCGGCCTTTTCAGCTGCCGCGATGAGGCGTGCGATACGATCAAGCCCATCTTTTCCGGACGCGATCACGCTGACCACCGAATGCGGGATCCACTGAGATTCCGCCAAAGTACTCGGTGCCGCCGCAAGATCAAGGATATCGCCGCTATCGAGCAATACTCCGGGCCGGCCGGTTACTTCACGAGAGTCGATCGTCAACAATTTCATGCATCGTTCTCCGTCAAAGCGGTCGATCAGCTCTCATTATCCGCGGCCTGAACCTCAAGCCCATCGAGTTCTGTGGTTAATTCAATCTGACATGCCAGCCGGCTATTTGCATGCCGGTCGCGTACAGCATCGAGTATTCCGTCTTCCATCTCGCAGATGGCGGGCAACTTGTTCAACCAGTCGCCATTGATGTATGTGTGACACGTCGCACACGAACAGGCGCCACCACATTCGCCGATGATCCCGGCAACTCCGTGATCAATGGCTGCTTCCATCAGGGTTTGCCCGACCGGCACATCCAGTTCATGCCGCTCGCTGTCAGAACCATGAAATATTACGCGTGGCATGCCGTCGTCAAAATAATTGGTCCGCGATACAGAAAGCAATTACCCATTCAGCAGATTGGGTATGGGAAACCGGTGTCGTGTCATTTATTGGCTTTTCGCCCGATCGCGAGCAAGGCGAGCTTGTTTGATTGACGCATTGATTGACGCAAGACGCGCCTGCTCGCTTTCAATATATTTAATCCAGTTCCGTGCTCTTTTTTGGATAGCTTCGTCCTTTGCGGCAATTCGGAAAGCTTTTTTCGCATTCTCGAATTGTTCCTTCTCGAACAAGCACATACCAAGCAGTTCCTGTGCGGCCGCCGGTCGCTTCAGGCCGCCTTTCTTCAAACCTGAACGACTTGCACTGATGCAATCATCATACCGACTAAGGTTCAGATAGCTGTTAGCCAGACGAATGTCCAGCTCGCCATCTCCCGAAATTTTGGCAGCTTGCTGCAGCGGACTGATGGCTTTCTCATATTCTGCCGCTACCTGCCAGGCTTGCGATAACAGCCTGAAATTGCTTTCCGTTTTTTCGACGTAGCCGTCGGCGAAGCCTTTTTCAAGGATCCGTGCCGCCTTGTAACCGGCTTCGGCCTGCATCAGCAATTGCGCCAATGTCACGATCTCGGAACTCTTGACCAGCAGGCCCTGATCATAGGCAGCCTCATATGCGCCAAGCTGGTGTTTTTCACGATTCAACTCGCCGTACATACCGGACAACATCGTCCAGTAATCCTTTTTCGGCCAGGTAACAACCAGAATCTCGAGAATTTCAGTGACCTTAGCGAGATCGTTGATTTCGTAATAACCGGCCCGGAGCAACAACCACCACCGTTCCTTGACTTCATCCTCGCGCTGCCTGGCAATTTCGATCGCTTTCTCGACTGGCGCAATCACATCTTTGTATTTCTCAATCTGGTAATAGGCCGAACCGAGCATGATGTAGGGCTCGGGAGGTGGATTATTTACTGATGCAAGCCAGTTATTCAGGATCTTGATTGCACCCTGCCAGTCCTCAATCTGAAAGTGCAACTGCGCCAGGGTGAAAAGCGTATCGTGCTTCTCACGTTCGCTCAGATCTTCCTGCTGGAGCAGCATTTCGAACGCCTTGATTGCATCCTTGTAACGCTCCTGATTGAAATAGACCACACCATAGATACGATACAGTTGTATCGATTCGCTGGAAGACAGTTTCTTTTTTCTATCCCTGAGTTCGTCGAGAATCTTCAGTGCACCCGGATAGTCATCAGCCTCCATTTTTTCCTGCGCTTCGGCAAACTTTCGGTAGACTTTTTCGCTGATTCCACTGACCTTAGTCGTTTCTACTTCTTCTTCATCTTCTGCACCTTGCTGGGCAAAAGCCTGCCCCGACCACATTGGATTGTCGGTCAGCGACAAAACAAACAGGAATGCAGCCCCGAACAATAAATGTCTCAAGGATCCGCGTAGCGAAAGGTTAATAGAAAAAATATTCATGCAACTGGCGGGATTCAAATCCTGTGCCTACTCCTCGAATTGATACGTCAGCCGCGTGCGAACACCCGGTGAATCGATCGGGTCACCGTCTACAACACGCGGCTTGTATTTCCATTTCAAAACGGCCTTGACCGACGCATTCTTGAACACGGAACTTGAACACTCTGTTGCAACTGCATCCTGGACTTCACCGGTCCTGGTAACCGTAAATTCCATATCGCAGTAACCCTCGATTCCACGCGACTGAGCGCGCCGCGGATATATCGGTTCTACGCGGACGATCGGCAGGTATTCCCCATCGACTGCAAAATCAGTACCACCGATATCAATTCCGGTGGAGACGTTGACCCGCCCCAGGTTGACTGTCGGCGCGGTCGGATCTAGTGCATCGGTTTGTGGCGGCGGGATATCCGGCGGCTTGTTCTCGACCTCCGGTGGTTTCGGTGGTTTACGATCTTTTTGCTCAACGAGTTCGTCATGCTTGACGCGAATGAAGTCCATGATCCGGAAATCAACTTTTTCGCTCAGCGCTTCCTTACCAGTACCGATCAGGAACTGCATCAACCACAACAACGCAAACGTCACGACAACGCCAGTCACTAATGAGGTGCCCAGACGACCTATCATCGAGGCATCTCCCGCCCGACTACTATGCTCCAGAAGCACATGTAATTAGTAAAAACAGACATCAAATTCACAATCAGTTTACCGCCGCGATCGCTACGTCGACCTTGGCTTCACGGGCAGCATTCATGACCATCATCAGCGTTTCGCTGTACGAATCCTTATCCGCCTGAATTAATACCGACCCTTCCGGATTCTCCGCATGCATGCGTTCTATCTGCCCCCGAACACCCTGCGGCTTGATTTGTTTGCGGTCCATCCATACTTCGTTATTGGACGTAATTGCGACGAGAATATTGGCTTTTTTCTTGTTGATGGCCGTTTTCGCCTCGGGTCGCTGTACTTCGACGCCCGCCTCTTTAACGAATGACGCGGTCACAATAAAAAAGATCAGCATGATGAACACGACGTCGAGCATCGGCGTCAGGTTAATACCCTCTTCATCTTCGGGGGACTGATTATCAAGAATCGATCTACGCATAAACTGAACCTGTAGTAACTATTCCTGCAACTCGCTAACCGGTATCGGGTCGCGCGTAAAACCCGCGTCACGTGCGGCATCAATAACGCCGACGACCAACTCTGTCTTGGCTCGAGCGCCGGCGAGTACAGCGATACTCGCATCCGGATTCTCCGCTTTGCGGCGGGTAATATGCGCGCTGACAGCACGCGGATCGACACTCAAACCATCGATGATGATCGTACCCGTGCTGTGGATTTTGATAGCAATCGACTTGGACTCGGACGTGGTCTGCTGTACTGCGGGAGGTTTTGTTGCATCAACGCCGAATTCACGCAGAAATGACGCCGTGACGATGAAAAAGATCAGCATGATGAACACAACGTCGAGCATCGGCGTCAGATCGATGTCCGCCTCGTCCTCATCCTGACCCAGCATTTGGGAGATGCTGCTAGCTCTTCTCGCCATTTACTCTTGTCCTTGCCGTAACGTTCTTCTGTCAGCCTGCTGAAGGTTCGCTTGCGAATTCAGCAGACAACCAATTTAATGTTCGAGTGCCAGCTCTTCTTCGAGTGTCTCGACCTCGGTCTCGACCCGGCGTGTCAGAATCGTGACGAGGAACACACCCGACAGCGCACCGACCATGCCGGCCATCGTCGGGATAGTCGCTTTCGACACACCGGAGGCCATCAGGCGAGCATTACTGCTGCCGGATATCGCCATCGCATCGAATACCTCGATCATGCCCGTCACCGTACCCATCAACCCGAGCAATGGACACAGCGCTACCAGTGTCTGCACGACCGGCACGGGCATACTCGCAGACATCGAGTACCTGGAAATCATCGCCTCGCGAATCTGGTGCGCGTTCCATGATTTTCGTTCGGCACGCCCTTCCCATGAAGCGAGAATTTTCGCTTTCAACTGCTTCAGACCGGTCTGGAAGTAGATCATGCGCTCAACGATCAGGAACCACATGCCAAAGATGGTCCAGGCGATCAGCGTCAGAACATCACCCCCGAGTTCGGAAAAGTCCCGAACGGCGACGAATGCATTCATGAACCATTCCATCAGCCCAGCACCTCAATAGCCAACATGCCGAATCAGGCGCCGCTACTGTGCGGATCCCGCCGATTGTTTCTCGGCGTGTTCCGCAAGTATTCCCGCGCTCTGTTCCTGCAATATCTGCACGATGCGGCGGCTGCGGCCGCTAACCAGCGTATGCAACAGAACCATCGGAATGGCAACCGTCAGGCCGAGCACTGTCGTCACGAGCGCCTGTGAGATACCACCGGCCATGAGCTTCGGATCGCCCGTGCCATACAGGGTAATCGCCTGGAATGTCTTGATCATACCTGTGACGGTACCGAGCAGCCCCATCAACGGAGCGACAACCGAAATTATCTTCAGGAACAACAAGGCACGATTCAGCGCCGGGGTTTCCTTGAATATAGCCTCGGACAGCTTCAATTCCAGAGTTTCTGTATCGCCGCGGCGATTCTCCTCGTGAACGCTGAGCACACGACCGAGCGCATTGTCCTGACTGATCGTATCGGTGTTGAGTTGCGCCGTGACCTTGCGACTCGCCAAACCGAGAACGATCATGCGCTCGAACGAAATCAGCAAACCAATACAACCGAGTGCAATGATCAGGTAACCGACCAAGCCACCCTGCTGCACACGTTCCTTCAGGTTCGGGCGGGCAATCAGTGAATTAAGAACACCGCCAAGTGTCGGATCGAGGCCGAATGTAACGAGCCCGGAATCCGCATTGAAGAGTTCGGTCGTGCTGTCGATAAAGCGACTTTGCTCAGGCTGTCTGGGTAATTCCGACACATTACCGGTTTGTGGTTCATACTTCAGATATTTACCGTCTGTAATGATGTTAAACGCACCGACACGAACGACAGGCATTTCCTGCTCGGTTCCGTCCTGCAAAATAACACTGGTTGAGAAGCGAGCAACCTTGCCCGTCTCCGTCATTTCACGCTGTAACTCAAACCACAGACGCTCAATCTCTTCGAGTGACGGCAACTTCGCGCTGCCGCCGATTTTCTTCGCAAGCGCTTCGAGGAATTCGCCGCGATCCGGGTATTGAATGTTCGTCAGCGAGTTGTCGAAACGAACCTGTGAATCACCCGAAACCTGCTGCATGACGCCAAACAGTTCCTTCAGTGAACCGAGGCGCTGATTCAGCGTCGCCGTGTACTCTGCGATCTGAACTTCATTCTCTTCAAAATCAGATTCGAGCTGCTGGCTGCGCTTTTCCTGCTGCGCCTTCTCACGTTTTGCAGCGCCCAACAACTTCTGCTGCTCAGACTTCGCCTGACGGAACTGCTGTTCCCGAGCCTTGTACTCTTTCGATTCACTGACGCGGCCCTTTTCGACCTGGCGAAGCAATTCGCTCATCGACATGGCCTGGTTATCCTGAGCAACACCGGGCAAAGAGGCGCTGAAGAGTCCGACGACCGCAACGACTGCGATCAATGGCTTGATGGCTCTCTTATTTATTGGCTTATTGATTGGGTTAGTCATTAGTTGGCCTCCGGCGCTTGCACAGGCAGCAGGACGAGGTCCGGAGCTTTCTGTTTCGTGGCGATCTGCAGAGCAAACTTGATCTGATTCTTCGCCTTGCTGTCGAGTGCCTGATACTGGCGGGCCGACTGATCCCATGCGCCCGACACGTTGCCGTCCTGACTCTGATAGATCAGTGCGATGCGACCGACGCGAAGGAAATCAACTTCGCGGGTACCGCCATCGATATTAACGGTGTCCTTGTAGGCTTCAATTGTGCTGCCGTAGTCATTTTCGATCTGGTACGCTTCGGTAACCTTTCTGAACTTCTCGGCAACTGTCACATTGCTGTTTTCCATCAGTTCATGGAGCTTGGCGATTCGCTCCTGTCGCTCTTCGAGCAGGAACGGAATGTCGAGATCGACAAACAGTTCAAGTCCTTCAATCATCTGCGTCATGATCGGCACGATTTGCCGGTTGATAACCTCGACCTGATCGATCGAATCACGGAGATCCTGCATCTTCATGTTCTGGTTATCGACCTGCAGACTGAGCAGCGTGTTGTAGACCTTAAGCCCGTCGATTTCCTTCAGGGCAGCCTTGTACTGATCCTCAATGCTTCGGGTCTGCTTGACGACCGCATCGATTCGCTCCTGTGACTCTTGAGCAATACGCGTACGCCCCTGCTGTGCTTTCATTATCTGATCCAGCGACTGGGCTGAACCAGTGAGCGGCAGAGAAACCGCTGCCGTGACTAACACAGCCACGATCCACGACCTCCAATTAATTGGACTCATGAATGATCCCCTCGAATTTGTCAATTTATTGATTTCAGAATTCTTGTTGCCGGACAAATCAATAATTAAGACTGCCCGACATTTGCATTACAGCATCAGTACTTTACTACAGTTACACCCAAGAAATCATGGCCCCTTTCAATTTGGTGCTTGAGAATATAATAACCCACTGTCCGGTTTTAGCAATTGAGAAAAACTGTACGCCCGGGTCTGTCACCGCAGAATCTCTAAACTTCCACGACTGAACAGGTAAAATCGACCACCGGTCAGCCAATTGACCGTGGCAACCGAATGCCCCCGAACACGCGCCATGTATTGACAATGGGCGCTGCATCAAAGAATATTCCGCATATGATTAATGTGTCAGACAATATTCAACCGTGCCAACGCTGGAGCTGCACTGCGGCTTTGGCCGTACCGCCTCTTGAACTTCTGCCAGCGGCTCTCCGCGGGCGGGGAAGTGGGCGTTTGCACGACTGACAGGACGAACAAGGCAAACAAACCCCGCAACCCCACCAGGTCGCGGGGTTTTTTTATGTCGGGTTCCGGCCGCCGACAAACCACAACCGGACGGAAAACTAATACCGCGGGTCCCCGGACCCCGAATTACAGAGAAACGGAGGCAAGCAATGAACGAGCAAGAAAATGACCGTGTCATTATTTTTGACACAACTTTGCGCGATGGCGAACAAGCACCCGGATGCAGCATGACACTCCGGGAAAAACTGCGTGTTGCTGCGGCTCTCCGTGATCTGAATGTCGATGTCATCGAAGCCGGCTTTGCAGCCGCATCGCCGGGTGATTTCGATGCCGTTGCCACGATTGCAGAACAGATCGAAGGGCCGACGATCTGCAGCCTGGCGCGTTGCCATCCGGACGATATCGAAAAAGCGGCAAAGGCCGTTGCCCCGGCACAAAACAAACGCGTCCACGTGTTTGTCGCCACGAGTGAGATTCATCGCAAATACAAGCTGGAGATGGCCAAGGACGAGATCATCAAGCGCGCGGCCGATGCGGTGCGCATGGCACGCGAAGTCTGCGAAGACGTCGAGTTTTCGCCCGAGGATGCTTCGCGGACCGAACCGGCCTACCTGGCCGACGTTGTCTCAGCCGTTATCGAGGCCGGTGCCCGGACAGTCAATATTCCGGATACCGTCGGCTATACGGTTCCCGGTGAGTTTGCCGACTTGTTCCATTATCTCAAAGCGCATGTGCCCGGTGTCGATCAGGCAATACTGAGCGTCCACTGTCACAATGATCTGGGCATGGCCGTTGCCAACAGTCTGGCAGCCGTTGGCGCCGGCGCACGTCAGATCGAATGCACGATCAACGGTATTGGCGAACGAGCCGGCAACTGCTCGCTCGAGGAAATCGTCATGGCGCTGAAGACCCGCACCGAGTATTTCGGCATCGATACGGCGATCGACACACAGAAACTGTATCCCACCAGCCGTCTCGTGGCACAGATCACCGGCATGCACGTGCCGCGAAACAAGGCAATTGTTGGCGAGAATGCATTCGCACATGAGGCGGGCATTCATCAGCATGGCATGCTCAAGCACGCGTCGACCTATGAGATCATGCGGCCGGAAGATGTCGGGCTGAGCAAATCGAACCTGGTTCTGGGCAAACACAGTGGACGCCACGCGTTCCGTGAACGGGTCGAACAGCTGGGCTTCTCACCGAGTGACACTGAATTGAACCGCGCATTCAATGCGTTCAAAAAGCTGGCCGACCGTAAAAAGGAACTGTTCGACGCCGACATCGAGGCGATTATCATGAGCGCTGAAGGCGGGCTCCGTGGCCCGTGGACTCTGGATGAACTGCGCACCTCGGCGGGCACGGCCGCGCTCGCGACCGGCTCGGTACGACTGAGTCATGCAGACGGGCACACGGTGGACGGAGCCGCAGATGGAGCCGGACCGGTCGAAGCCGCATTCAAGGCGATCGAGCACGCTACCGGCATCGAAACAAAAGTCAGGAATTTCGAGGTACGCAGTGTAACGATGGGCGACGATGCCCAGGGTGAGGTCACCGTGACCGTGGAATATAATGACCACAGCTATCGTGGCAATGGCATCAGCACAGACATCGTTGAAGCCGGCGCCCGCGCCTTTCTGGAGGTCATCAATCAAATCGGCCGCCGCCAGGCTGCCGGTACCGATGACGGCAAGGACGGGCCGGCCGACCAGGCCGCCACGATATAAAAACGTTGTATATAAGGAACGCTCATGTCGATAAACCGTAACGAATGGATCTGGCACAACGGCAAACTCATCCCGTGGGACCAGGCACAGGTGCACGTAATGACTCATGCGCTGCATTACGGTTCATCGGTCTTCGAGGGTATCCGCGTCTACGCAACGCCGAATGGCTCGCAGGTTTTTCGCCTGCAGGCACATACGCGGCGCCTGTTCGATTCGGCGAGAATTCACCGTATCCCGATCCCCTTCTCGGCTGACGAGATCGACGCCGCATGCCGCGATGTCGTCGTCGAGAACAAACTGACCAACGGCGCCTATATTCGGCCGCTCGCATTTCGCGGCTACGGTGATATCGGCCTGGCACCCAAACCTGACCACCCCACCGATGTTTCAGTGGCGGCATGGCAATGGGGTACGTACCTGGGTGACGATGCGCTGGAAAATGGTGTCGATGTTTGCATCTCATCCTGGCAACGCGCCGCGCCGAACACCATTCCGGCGCTGGCCAAGGCCGGCGGCAACTACCTGTCGAGCACGCTTGTCAGTCTCGAGGCACGCGATCGCGGTTTTCACGAAGGCATCGCCTTGTCGACTGACGGCACGATCAGCGAGGGCGCCGGTGAAAATCTGTTCCTGATCCGCGATGGTGTTATCCATACACCGAGCGCAAGTGCATCAATTCTGACCGGTATCACGCGAGCCAGCGTCATGGTGTTGGCCAAAGAGCTCGGGCTGGATGTTGTCGAACTACGGCTGCCGCGTGAGATGCTGTATATCGCCGACGAAATCTTTCTGACCGGAACGGCCGCGGAGGTTACACCGGTACGTTCCGTGGACCGAATCGAAGTCGGTACGGGCAAACGTGGTCCGATCACGAAACAATTACAGGATGCTTTTTTCGGTTTGTTCGATGGCCGAACCGCGGACAAATGGGGCTGGCTTGAGCCCGTCGGAGATTCGAAAGGTGACACGTTGAACAGTGAAAAGAGCGACTGAGAAACAAGATGTGGGAGCGGCTTTAGCCGCGATGGATATGCCAATCTAAGATAATCGCGGCTAAAGCCGCTCCCACATTCCCTAAATTCGTCATTATCCTATGTATTATTAATGTTTTATCATACAGTTAACAACTTTTTAAAGAATTAACATCAAGTCTTGACAGGGGTTTCTTACCCCATTTTATTCATCAAAGTATCTGGAGTTCATTGGAATGAGCGGTAAATCGCTATTCGAAAAGGTCTGGGAAGATCACCTGGTCACCAGGGAATCCCCGGCTAACCCTGCCGTGCTGTATATCGACCTGCACCTGATTCACGAAGTCACAACACCCCAGGCATTCACGCTGTTGCGCGAGAACGGTTGGCCGGTGCGTCGACCCGATCTGACGCTGGCAACGCTCGACCACTCGACGCCAACCGTACCCGTCACGAGCCTGAAGGACCTCGACGTCGTATCCGCACCGGATCAGGCCGCACAGATTCGCCAGATGGTGCAAAACTGCAAAGACTTCGGCATCGAGTTGCACGGTTTCGGCAGTGATCAGCGTGGCATCGTGCATGTAATCGGCCCCGAAATTGGGGCAACGCAACCCGGTAAAACCATCGTCTGTGGTGACAGTCATTCGAGTACACATGGCGCATTCGGCGCGCTGGCATTCGGCATCGGCAGCACCGAGGTCGGCCACGTGCTTGCGACGCAATGCCTGTTACAACGCAAACCGAAGACCATGGCCATTAATTTCAACGGCCAACTGCCGACCGGCGTCACCGCCAAGGACATCATTCTGGCAACGATCGGCGAGATTGGCGTGGACGGCGGCACCGGTCATGTCATCGAGTATCGTGGCGAAACCATTCGTGGATTGAGCATGGAAGAGCGCATGACGATCTGCAATATGTCCATCGAGGCCGGCGCGCGCGCGGGCATGATGGCGCCCGATGACACGACCGTCGAATTTCTGAGCGGACGGCCACAGGCGCCGACAGGAGCCGATTGGGACACGGCGGTCGAGCGCTGGCTCAGCCTGCCGTCCGACGACGACGCGACGTTCGATAAAGAAATCTCGATCGATGTGTCAAAACTCGTACCGATGGTCACGTTCGGCACGAACCCGGGCATGGTCGTTCCGGTTTCCGCTGCGGTACCAGCCGGCGATGGTGATTTGAGTTTCAGGAAAGCGCTGGACTATATGGGACTCGAATCGGGCCAACCGATGCAACAGACCTCCGTCGATGTCGTGTTTGTCGGCAGTTGCACGAACTCGCGGCTACCCGATCTGCGTGCCGCGGCCGGGGTTTTGAAAGGACACAAAGTGGCAGACTCAGTACGCATGCTGGTAGTGCCGGGTTCGGAAATCATCAAGCAGCAGGCCGAAGCGGAAGGCCTGCATGAAATCTTCATGGCAGCCGGCGCCGAATGGCGTGAGGCCGGATGCTCGATGTGCCTGGGCATGAATGGCGACATATTGCAGCCGGGCCAGTTATGCGTCAGTACCAGCAATCGCAACTTCGAAGGTCGCCAGGGTATCGGCGGCCGAACGGTATTGGCGAGCCCCGAAACAGCCGCCGCATCGGCCGTCACCGGGCACATCACCGATCCGCGCACGATGCTCTGAACCGGGAAACAGAATCATGAAAAAACTCTCACACATTCGATCTAAAACCGTCGTGCTGCCGCAGACCGACATCGACACCGATCAGATCATGCC
This sequence comes from uncultured Chromatiaceae bacterium, assembly GCA_964629475.1. Lineage (GTDB taxonomy): Bacteria > Pseudomonadota > Gammaproteobacteria > Steroidobacterales > SMWD01. Next base: position 223,081 of record CAZVQW010000001.1, read on the forward strand.
GGCACGATTTCTAACGACGACGGACAAAGAAGGCCTCGGTAAGGCCGCATTCGCCGACTGGCGCTTTGACGACAACGGCGACCCACTGCCTGATTTTCCGCTGAACAAGCCGGGCGCCGCCGATTGTCAGGTGCTTGTCGCCGGTAATAATTTTGGTTGCGGCTCATCTCGCGAACATGCGCCGTGGGGACTGGTCGATTTCGGCTTTCGCGCCGTCATCAGCACGCAGTTCGCCGACATCTTCCGTAATAATTCTCTGAAAAACGGTCTCGTGCCGGTCATCGTCGATACCGACGTGCATGCCTGGCTGCTCGATAATCCCGGCGCCGAGGTCGAGATCGACGTGGCCACAGCAACACTGAGCCTGCCGGACGGACGCAGCGTCAAATTTCCACTCGATGGTTTCTCGCAGCACTGCCTGCTTGAGGGCATCGATCAACTCGGCTTCCTGCGCAGCAAGGAGGCCGACATCAGCGCATTTGAACAGGCACGCACATGGAAGCCCTGATCGCGGTCCTGGCCGGTGACGGTATCGGGCCGGAAATCATGCACGAAGGCGTGCGCGTCCTCGAAGCCGTTGGTGATTGCGGAGGCCATCAATTCGAATTGCACGAGGCGCTGATCGGCGGTGCGGCAATCGATGCTACCGGTAATGGATTTCCAGACGAGACCCGCGCCGTGGTCGGTGAAGCCGACGTCGCGCTGCTCGGTGCGGTCGGCGGGCCGAAGTGGAGTTCTCCGGATGCGCCGGTGCGCCCCGAGCAAGGACTGCTGGACCTGCGGGCCGCGATGAACGTTTATGCAAACCTGCGTCCGGTCAAGACGCACCCTGCCCTGTATTCGGCCTCACCTTTACGCCCAGAATATCTCGCTGATGTGGACATCATGGTCGTTCGCGAGTTGACCGGCGGTATTTATTTCGGTGAAAAACATCGCACGGCGGACGCGGCCACCGATGTCTGCACCTATCATCGCAGTGAAATCGAACGCATCGTGCGCATGGCGGCACAGTTCGCACGCGAGCGTCGCGGCAAGGTCGTATCGATCGACAAAGCGAACGTCCTCGAAACGTCACGCCTGTGGCGCAATGTGACCGATGAATTGTTCCGTGAAGAATTTGCCGATCTCGAACTGGAGACGCTGTACGTCGATGCAGCCGCCATGCATCTGCTGTCACGGCCGAGTGATTTTGATGTGCTCGTTACCGAGAATATGTTCGGCGACATCCTCACCGATGAGGCCTCGATGTTGTGCGGATCGCTCGGCATGTTGCCGTCGGCATCACTGAATGAAGATCGCCGTGGATTGTACGAACCGATTCATGGTTCTGCGCCGGACATCGCCGGGCAGGATATTGCCAACCCCTGCGCAACGATCCTGACGGTTGCGATGATGCTGCGCTATTCGCTGGGTCTCGGTGAAGAAGCCACGCTTATCGAGTCAGCCGTGTACGCGGCCATCGAAGCCGGCTACCGGACAGGCGACATTGCCCTGGCCGACACGAAGCCGGTCGGCACATCGGTCATGGGCGACCAGGTGATCGAGCAATACCGGCGCCTGGCCGGCTAACTGAACTAACCGGCCGTTGCCGCCGCATCGAGTCCCTTCAACACGTCACGAACCAGGTCCTCGGTGGCCTCTATACCGACCGACAGCCGCACGAGCCCGTCAGTAATACCGGCCTCGGCCAGGCTGTCGGCGTCAAACGTGGCGTGCGTCATCGTCGTCGGGTGCGCCGCCAGGCTTTCTACACCGCCGAGTGATTCGGCCAATGTAAACAGCTCGACAGTCTCGAGAAACAAACGCGCCGCAGCCGTGCCTCCCGTCAATTCAAAGCTCAGCATGCCACCGTATCCGAGTTGCTGGCGGGCAGCGATATCGTGCCCCGGATGTGTTTTCAATCCCGGATAATGTACGCGACTCACAGCGTCGTGGTCGCCAATAATTTCCGCCAGCGACGATGCATTCTTTTCATGCTGCTGCATGCGCGCATACAACGTGCGTATGCCGCGCATAGTCAGGAAACTGTCGAATGGCGAACCGGATAAGCCGAGCGCATTGGCCCACCATTGCATCTGCTCGTGCAACTCTTCACTCGCCGCAACCACGGCGCCACCGACCATGTCGCTGTGACCGTTGATATATTTTGTCGTCGAATGCACGACAAGATCGGCACCGTGCTCGATCGGACGCTGTAATGCCGGCGACAGAAATGTATTGTCGACCACCATCAGCGCATTGCTTTGCTCAGCCAGCTTTTTTGTTTGCGCCAGATCGACAATGCGTAGCAGCGGATTAGTCGGGCTTTCAACCCAGACCATCTTTGCACCTTCGGCTAACGCGGCGCCCAGCACCCTGGGATCGGTCTGATCGACGAGTTCGACACGGAACAGGCCGCGGTTGGCCAGCCCGTTTAAAAGCCGAAATGTGCCACCATAACAATCCCGCGGACCCACAATTAGATCGTCGGGATCCAGCATCTGACACGCAAGCGTCACGGCACCCATGCCCGAAGCGGTGACGGTCGCCCCAAAGCCACCCTCAAGTTCAGCCAGTACGCCGGCCAGGGCTTCTCGCGTCGGGTTGCCGGAGCGCGTGTAGTCATATTCGCGCGGCGTTTCAAATCCGGCAAAACTAAAATTCGTCGTCAGGTAAACCGGCGGCATCACGGCACCGTGTTGCGTATCGGTATCGACCCCGGCCCTGACCGCCTGGGTCTGGCGCGCCTTATCTTTCTTCATAACCTGTAAACCCGCCGAAAAACTGTGCCCATGCACTGAAGGGCGCGCAGTTTAGCTCGATTAGGGGAGTCGAATCCAACCGGATATACAACAATCCATAATCGTTCGGAGGAGCGGCTTCCGGCCGCGAATCCCTATGCTGGCATTCCATTCGCGGCTGGAAGCCGCTCCTTGTATGTTGGCAGTCTACTCTGATTAGCTATCAGAGTAGACGGGCAGCGTGGAGAGACTGAGCCGCTCCTGAGGCCATAGAACCTGTGACGTAGATCAGCCTCCCGTTGCCACGCCACCCGCCAAAGAGATTGTATGGTATCCAAGCCTGCGAGGCTGCATAAACAAGGTAAGTTGAAGCGGTGGCTGTCTCTTTTCTAAAACTAACGAGAGGAGTTTTGCCATGTACTTCATTGGTTGTGATGTGTCCAAAGCAACGCTGGATGCTGCCTGGTTCAATGAAACCAGCGGCAACTGGGTCGAAAAACAAAAGATCCCAAACAGCCGTGGCGGCTGGAAAAGCTTATTGAAATCCATGCTGACAGCGTGTGACTGCGAAGCAGACGATATCTGCCTGGTTGTCGAGGCCACGGGTGTGTATCACCGGCCGTTGGCAGATCTGGCGTATGGTGCCGGCGTTCGCGTCGTGATCACCAACCCCGGCCGGGCAGCTGAACATGCCAGCAGCCACAATCGCCTCAACAAGAGCGATCGCCTCGATGCGCGGGGTCTGCAGCAGTATGGTCGTCAGCTCGAGAAAGCCCATGAGTATGTGCCCGACAGCCCGCAAATACAGGCCTTGCGAGCCATGCTGTCGCGCCTGCGCCAACTCGACAAGGATATACAGCGCGAACGCAATCGCCTGGAGAAGTGCGCCTTTATTGCCCAAAGCCAGGTGCTGGCGGCCTCTATTCAGCGCCAGGTCCGCCAGCTCAGCAAGGAGCGCAAGCTCATTCAGGGCAAGATCGATAGCCTCATCAATGAACACCGCCCACTCAGGCATATCCAAGTGTTGCTCATGACGATCAAGGGCTATGGCAAAATCACCAGTCAATGGTTGTTGCCACTGCTGTACCGCGAGCAGTTCGAGTCGGCCAGGCAACTGGCCGCCTTCCTCGGACTGACGCCGGTACACCGAACGTCCGGAACATCACTGAAAAAATGCGGTCGGTTAAGCGGCCGAGGTGATCGTTACATGCGCTCGCGATTGTATATGCCAGCCGTCTGCGCCAAGCGTCATGATCCCGCCATGCCTGCTTTCTATGACCGTCTGATCCGGCGCGGCAAGACACCCAAGCAGGCTCTTACCGCCATCATGAGAAAAATGGTCCATGTCGCTTATGGCGTCATCAAGAATGACGAGCCATATCACTGCCCGGTGTCCGCTTGACTCCGGTCTGAAACATGGTATCTACGACATGGGCTCTTGCAATTGGTGAGCCATTCAACTAATGTACTAGCGCGTTAATACAGTGGTATATTATGAAAGATCATCGAGTGTTAAGTCCACGGCAGGAAGTCGCTGCCGAAGACGAATTATTTAGTGCACTGCTCGGCCTGCAAACCGTTGGGGAATTGCGTGCCTTTTTCCACGATCTGTGTACGCCGGCTGAATTACAGGCCTTGAAAGACCGCTGGGCTGTCGTCGAGTTGCTTGCCGATGGCATGACTTACCGCACCATTCACGAACAGACCGGCGTCAGTGTCACAACTGTCGGACGGGTAGCGCGCTGCCTGACCGACGGTGCCGGCGGCTACCGCAGGGCACTTGAAGAACTCAAGCCTGATAAATAAGCCATGAATATGGGTCATGAACATGGGCCATATTCATGGACGAGCAAAACAGACAAGTAAATACGGGCCCGCAAACTGGCCGGTTAAAGGAATTTACGAATGATCGATAAACAAACCCGCATCAAGATTGCGATCCAAAAGTCCGGCCGCCTGACCGACCACTCGCTGGATCTGCTCGAACGTTGCGGCCTCAAATATACACGCGGACGCGACCAGTTGATCGGCTACGGCGAGAACATGCCGGTCGACCTGCTATTCGTGCGCGACGATGATATTCCGGGCCTGGTGCGCGACGATGTCTGCGATCTGGGCATTGCCGGACTGAACATCATCGAGGAAAAGCGCCTCGAATTTCTGTCCGAGGGAATTGAGAATCCCTACACCGAGATCCGCCCACTGGACTATGGACACTGCCGACTCGCCTTTGGTTACCCGGAAACCGGTCGGGTTCAGGCTGTTGAAGATCTCGAGGGCGTAACCATCGCGACGAGCTATCCGTTCATCGTGCGTAACTTTTTGCTGCAGAAAAATATTAAGGCCGATGTCGTTGAATTCTCAGGAGCCGTTGAAATTGCACCGAGTCTCGGGCGTGCGGACGTCATCTGCGACCTCGTCTCCACCGGCACGACGATGGCTGCAAACAAGATTCGCGAGGGAAAAACCATACTCGAAAGCCAGTGCATCCTGTTGAAGACACCGGTGGCGATCTCCCCGGAAAAAACCGACTGGGTTGACCGACTTTTGCAGCGTATCGAAGGCGTCATGCACGTACGTGAGAGTAAATACATCATGATGCACGCACCGAAATCCGCCCTGCCCGACATCAAGGCCCTGCTCCCGGGCGCCGAATCGCCGACGGTTCTGCCGCTCGACGGTGTCGATGACAAGGTCGCCATCCATGTCGTGTGCCGGGAAAACATCTTCTGGGAAACCCTCGAGGCACTCAAGGGCGTCGGTGCGAGTTCCGTGCTCGTGGTGCCGGTTGAAAAGATGCTGGCATGAAGACACGCCTGAAACGACTGACATGGTCCACGCTGGACGAAGCCGCGCGGCAAGATGTGCTGACCCGCCCCGCCATAACGGATCATCCGGATCTGGCTGAAAACGTCACCCGGATTATCGACCAGGTCCGACAGGATGGAGACCGGGCGCTGTACGAACTGACGAAACGCTTCGACGGACTCAAAATCGAAGCGCTGCGAGTCGATGAAGATGAAATAGCATGGTCTGACAAGCAAGTGAGCGAAGAAGCGCGGGCCGCGCTGGAAATCGCAATAAACAACGTCGAGGCGTTCCACACGGCACAACTATCAAACCCGGTACGGGTGGAAACAACGCCCGGTGTCGTCTGTGAACGCATCACCCGACCGGTCGGCGCCGTTGGCCTCTATGTCCCGGCCGGCAGTGCACCGCTGCCCTCGACGGCAATCATGCTCGCCGTGCCGGCAAAGCTTGCCGGGTGCCCGACTCGCATCATCTGTACACCACCGCGGCATGACGGCCGGGCCGATCCGGCGGTCGTCGTTGCGGCGCGGATGTGCGGCATCGAGTCTATTTACAAGGTCGGCGGTGCGCAGGCCATCGCGGCGATGGCTTACGGCACCGAGACGATTCCAAAGGTAGACAAAGTTTTTGGCCCGGGCAATGCATGGGTCACAGCAGCTAAATCGGCCGTCGCAGCCGATCCCGCCGGCGCAGCCCTGGATATGCCGGCCGGGCCGTCCGAAGTTATGGTCATCGCAGATGACGCAGCCAACCCGCAGTTTGTCGCACTCGACCTGTTGTCCCAGGCCGAACACGGGCCGGATTCTCAAGCCATACTGGTGTGTACTGATACCGCGTTTGCTGATGCCGTCGAGGTAGAAATCGACGCAGCACTTACTGACTTGCCCCGCCGTGACATCATCGAACAATCATTGCGGCACGGCCGCTGTTTTTTTGTCGAAAACATCGACGATGGAATCGATGTGGCCAATCGCTACGCGCCGGAGCATCTTATTATTCAAGTTAATAATGCTCGCCAATATATTGATTATATTAATAATGCTGGATCTATTTTTATCGGTGCGTGGACACCCGAATCAGTCGGGGACTATTGCAGCGGCACCAACCACGTGTTGCCGACCTACGGGTTCGCCCGTAATTACAGCGGCTTGTCCGTCCGTAATTTTCAGAAAGAACTGACCGTGCAGGAACTGACACGAACGGGACTCAAGGCACTCGGGCCCACCGTTCTGACACTCGCCGGGCTGGAAGACCTCGACGCGCACGCGCAGGCTGTCGTTGTCAGGCTGGCCAACGGTGCCCCGTCATGAGGAACATTAAAAGCCTGGCACGTCCCGAGATCCGGGATCTGCGCCCCTACCGACCGGCACAATTCAAAACCGGCCTGCTGCGCCTGAATGCCAATGAAACGCCGTGGCGCCCCGCCGGCGACGATACTGCCGACGGGCTGAACCTGTATCCGGAAGCGCGCCCGCTACGACTGACGCAAGGACTGGCCGGTCACTACGGCATCGAGCCGGACCAATTGCTCGTCACGCGCGGTTCGAGTGAAGGCATCGATCTGCTCATGCGCTGTTTCTGTCGACCGGGCGAAGACCGGATCATCATCTGCCCGCCGACTTTCGGCATGTACGAGGTTTACGCGCAACTGCAGGGCGCCGATGTCGTGCAACGGCCTCTTGTTGCGGAACAGGGCTACACACTCGACCTCGATGGCATCGAAGCTGCGGTGTCGGCACAAACAAAACTGCTGTTCATCTGCTCGCCAAACAATCCGACCGGCAATGTGATCCCGACTGACCAGATTGATGCCGCCTGCCGGGCGATGAACGGTACGGGCATTGTTGTCGTCGATGCGGCGTACATCGAGTTTGCAGAATCCGATCCGACGCGGGAGCTGCTCGATCGACATGACAATGTCGTTATCCTCAGGACATTGTCGAAGGTCTTCGGACTGGCCGGCGTTCGCTGCGGTGCGATTATTGCCGCACCCGCCATCATCGACATGCTCAGCTGCATACTGCCGCCCTATGCGTTCCCGACACCGTCGGCCGATGTCGTGCTGGCCGGGCTTGTCGACACAAGTGGGCTGGCGAAAAGAATTTCGATCCTGCGTGCCGAACGGCAACGAGTCGTGAAGGCGCTGAAAATGCTGCCGGGCATCGAACGGGTCCTGCCGTCGGCAACCAATTTCGTCCTGGTACGGGCGTCCGATGCCACCCGACTCGCAAAGGCTGCGAAGGCAGGTGGCGTATTAATCCGTGATTTCAGCTGGGATACGTTCACACCAGGCTGTGTGCGAATCACGATCGGCTCTCCGGAGCAAAACGATCAATTACTCGAAGCCCTGGCAACCCAGGGAAATGAACCGGAGACGATGAATGCCTGAATTGCAGAAAATTGCATTTCTCGACCGCGATGGCACGTTGATCTGGGAGCCTCCGGACGAACAGGTCGACAGGCTCGACAAGATCAGCCTGTTGCCCGGCGTAATCCCCGCTTTGCTGAAAATCAGGGATGCCGGCTACCAGTTCGTCATGATCACCAATCAGGACGGACTTGGCACGAACAGCTTTCCGGAAGAAGAATTTCGGCTTTGCCAGACGTTTGTGCTCGAATTGTTCGCCTCGCAGGGCATCGTGTTTCGCGAAATCTTTGTCTGCCCGCACCTGCCCGATGAGGGCTGTCGATGCCGCAAGCCCCTGCCCGGCCACATTGGCGACTTCATGCGCCAGGCTGGTGTCGACCGCGATGCCAGCTTCGTTGCCGGAGACCGGCAAACGGATCTGGATTTTGCCGACAACATCGGGCTGACCGGTTATAGCCTCGCCGACAAGAACGGCAAAAACGGCGGCCTGAGCTGGGAAGAAATCGTCCACGAAGTCTGTGACCAGCCACGACGCTCGACCGTCACCCGTAAAACGAAGGAAACCGATATCCGTATCGACCTCGATCTCGACTGCGAGGGGCCGATCGAAGTCAGTACCGGGCTCGGTTTTTTCGATCACATGCTCGAACAAATTGCCAAACACGGCGGTTTCTCACTGAAGCTGACCTGCACTGGCGACCTCGAGGTCGACGAGCACCACACGGTCGAGGATGTCGCACTGGCACTCGGCAAGGCGTTTAACGAGGCGCTGGGCGACAAACGCGGCATCGGCCGCTACGGCTTCACGCTGCCGATGGACGAGGCACAGGCGCAGGTGGCACTCGATCTTGCCGGCCGCGCCGTGTTCCGGTTCGAGGGTGAATTCCCCCGCGACATGGTCGGTGAATTACCGACCGAGATGATCGTGCACTTCTTCCGCTCGTTGTCAGACAGTCTGGGTGCCGCTTTACACATCAAGGTCGACGGTGAAAACACGCATCACATCATTGAAGCCTGCTTCAAGGCGACCGGACGCGCATTACGTCAGGCGAAGACCCGCGTCGGCACCGAGCTGCCAAGCACAAAAGGAACGCTCTAGGACCCCGCAATGAGTACGCCGACGGTCGCAATCATCGATAGCGGCGGCGCTAACATCGCGTCGCTGCAGTTCGCGCTGGGCAGGCTCGGCATCAGTGGTCAACTGACCGTGAACCCGGACCGCATCCGGAGCGCGAGCCATGTCATCCTGCCCGGCGTTGGCGCCGCAGCCGACTCGATGGCCCGGCTAAAGCAGGCCGGACTCGTCGAATTGATTCCCACTTTGCGCCAGCCCTTCCTGGGTATCTGCCTCGGTTTGCAGTTATTGTTCGAAGCCAGCGAGGAAGACGATGCGATCTGCCTCGGTGTATTCCACGGTCAGGCACGCCTGTTCGAACCCACACCCGACCGCGCCGTGCCGCACATGGGCTGGAACCGAATCACCCGCCATAATGACTCGAAGGGTGAGTCGGACCTGCTGGCCGGCATTCCCGATGGCTCCCATTTCTACTTTGTCCACAGTTATGCGGTCGATGTGACCGACGATACGCTGGCTGTTGCCGAGTACGGAAAACCGTTTACGGCAATCGCCGAACGCGCAAACTTTGCCGCTGCCCAGTTTCATCCCGAGCGATCGGGGCAACACGGCGCACAACTGCTAAGGAATTTTCTCGCTCGCTAAATCATGAATACAGCACGCAAAAAACTCGAAGTTATTCCGGCGATCGATCTGCTCGAAGGCGCCATCGTGCGGCTTTTCCAGGGAGATTTCGACCAGGTGACGCAATACGTCAGGGATCCGCTCGAACTGGCCAAACGATATGCGGATACCGGCGCCAAACGTTTGCATGTCGTCGATCTCGATGGCGCGAAGACGGGCAAGCCGACGAACCTGCCGATCATCGAGTCGCTGTCCACGGTTGGAATGGAGATTCAGGCCGGCGGAGGTATTCGCGATCTGACACGACTCGAGGCGCTGTACGATGCGGGTGTCTCGCGGGCAGTGATCGGCTCGGTCGCTGTCGAAAATCGTGCGGAAGTCGCAAACTGGATGTCGGTAGTCGGAGCCGACAGAATCATTTTGGCCGTCGATGTGCGGCTCGGGGAAGACGAGGAACCGGAAGTGTTGACTCGTGGCTGGCAGTCCGGCAGCGGTCAGTCATTGTGGCCGCTCGTCGACTATTATCTAGACCGCGGCGCCACCGAGTTTCTGTGCACCGATATTGCCAAAGACGGCACGCTGCAGGGACCGAACCTGTCACTGTACGAGACGTGCGCAACGCGCTTCCCGAATGCACAATTCATCGCGTCCGGTGGCGTCAGCAACCTTGCCGATCTCGAAGCGCTCGACCGGACCGGCATCACCCGTGTCGTGACCGGCAAAGCGCTGCTCGACGGGAGACTCACCATCGAGGAGATAGAACGATTCTCGCGCGGCGAATAATTCCCTGCCTCGACGTGCGCGACGGACAGGTCGTCAAGGGCGTCCGCTTCCGGGACCACAAGGTCATGGGCGGCATCATCGAGCTCGCATCCAGATATGTTGACGAAGGCGCCGACGAACTCGTGTTCTATGACATCACGGCCAGCCCGGACGGACGGTCGGTCGATAGGCACTGGATCAACCTGGTCGCCGAAGTGCTGGATATTCCGTTCTCGGTGGCCGGCGGAATTCGCAGTATCGCCGATGCCGAAGAGGTATTGAATTTTGGTGCCGACAAGATCTCGGTCAACACGCCGGCGCTCGCTAACCCCGGACTCATCGACGAGTTAGCAAAACGCTTCGGTACTCAATGCGTCGTCATCGGCATCGACAGCCTCGCCGAGAACGGCGACTATCGCGTCTACCAGAATACCGGCGATCCGGACAAGACGAGTCACAGCGGACGCGCGACGGTCGACTGGGTCCGGGAAGTACAGGATCGCGGCGCCGGCGAAATTGTGCTGAACTGCATGAATCAGGACGGAGTTCGCAATGGTTACGACGTGCCGCAGCTCAGGCTGGTCCGCGAAATGTGCACGCTGCCGCTGATCGCCTCGGGCGGTGCCGGCACGATGCAGCACTTCGCCGAGGTATTCAAACAAGCGCGTGTGGACGGCGGCCTGGCGGCCAGCGTATTTCACAGCGCGGCGATCAATATCGGGGATCTGAAAAACTACCTGCGCGAGCAGTCTGTCGAGGTACGAATATGAGCGACAAAAAAGACATCGAATTTCTGCTGACGCTGGAGAGCGTCATCGCATCACGGCGCGGTGCTCGCATCGAGGACAGCTACACGGCCAAGCTGTTCGCGGCCGGCACATCGCGTATCGCGCAAAAGGTCGGCGAGGAAGGTGTCGAACTCGCGCTGGCCAGCGTTCAGGGCAACAAAGACGAGATCCTGCTCGAAGCCTCGGACCTGATCTATCACCTGCTCGTCATGCTGCACGATCACGAGTTATCGCTGTCCGAGGTCGTGCGCGAACTCAAGGCACGCCACGATTAGGCTTGGCGCCCCGAACAGGATTCGAACCTGTGACCTTCCGCTTAGGAGGCGGACGCTCTATCCAGCTGAGCTACCGGGGCACTTGATTAACAAGAAATCTGACCAATGCAGCATATGTACAGCAGCCGTTTGGCACGGCTGACAGGATACCGGGTCTTGTAATTAACCGCACCTGCCTGACAAGTCGCCGGCTATAATCCATACCAGTTCAGGGACAGAAGATAAGGGCCGATGATTATTCTTGGAATCGAGTTTTTTGCACTCATAGTTATTTGTTATCTATTCCTCGTGTTCGTCACGAGAGACAGGGTCTCTGAAGGCAAGAAAAGATCAATTCCGATTTGGGCAGTTGGGGCCATGATCTTATTTGTTTTTGCAATGCTTCTGTTTGCATCCTGGTACGGGCGCCTGGAACTGGCTCCGTAATTTGGCATGGTCTCGCAACTCTCGGCATCCTTTTTGTGCGCGCCTTAACTGCTTATCCGGCAGCCAGCCCTTGCAATTTTTCAACCGACGCCAGCCACAATAACTGAAGGCTGTTGTATAGCGAACGATACCGCTCCAGTCGCCCGGAATTATCTTCGTGAACCGCCCCAAAATACGCCTGGAGCAAACAATTTACGTCGTCCCGATCTAGCCGATGATGTTCGACAATCGTTGCGAGATCGAAGAACGGGTCGCCGATGGCGGCATATTCCCAGTCGATCAGTGACAGCCCCTGCCCTTCGATGATATTCGCGCAGATGAGATCGTTGTGACACAAACATTGGCTTGCCGCAGAAGTACTGAGTTCACGCAACCGGTGTTGTGCATCATCCGCCAGATCGCGACTGTTAGCGGTGCCGACAATCCGCGCATAGTTTTCAATTCTTTCGTGCAGATTAAAAGCAGGGCCGATCGGTTCCAGCGCATGCAGGCGTCGTAACAGCACTGCCAGCTTTTGCATGCGATCGGGATCATGCAGGTCGGCCTCATTCCATGCCCTGCCCTTAATGAAGCGCGTAATCAGAATACCCCGATCCGGATCAAAAAATTCCGGCGCAGGCCCCAGCCCCTGCAGACTAATGGTTTTCAGTATTTCTGCTTCGGCATACCGATCGAGTCCGAGTGCCGCCGCAATAGTGGTATCGAGCCGTAACATGAACCGTTCCGTACCACGTTCAACCAGGTAACTATCACTTGCAGGCCCCCCGCCCAATTCACCGATGATTCGTGCGTCGGAAAACACCTCAATCTCACCGAGCATCTCAACCGCGTTCATGTCGGTTGCATCTCTTGCAGATCTTTGCGCCAGGTCTGGTAACCCAGCACGATCAGGATCAGGTAAACGGCAAACAGCAACGCCGTCAGGTACAACTCCCGGTTGATGTACAGGTAGATCGACACGCTGTCGATGACGAACCAGTACAACCAGTTTTCCAGGATCTTGCGTGTCACCATGTAGGTCGCAACGATCGCACCCCATGTCGTGAAGGAATCAGCATACGGTAACGCTGCGGTGCTGTACTCCGTCAGCAGGCGACCACTGATCAGTGTTGCGAGCAACACAGTAATAATTGCGGTGGCATGCCAGACCGGGCGTCGGCAACTGACCGGCAACGAATGATTCGGCCCCGGTCCATGGCGCCATTGATACCAGCCATAGACCGCCATGGCGAGGTAGAACACCTGCAACGCGGACTCCATGTACAGAAACGCCCGGTACATCAGTACCAGATAAATTCCGGTTGATACAAACGCCGCTGACCAGCACCAGATGTTTTGCCGGATTGCCAGGACGAGATAAGCGATCGCCAGCACTACGGCGATAACTTCCCATGGCGACATGGCAGCCGCCGCGGTCAATATGCTGTCTGTCAGATTACTCAAGATCCGGTGTTTGGGTTATCTCGAGTCCGGCATTCAGGAATTTCGTGACGAACACGACCTTGTCATTGTCGGCCATGCTTTTTTTCAGGCAGGCGGTCACAGCCGGCATGACGTCATCAAACTCACCGCGTATCTGGGTACTCATCTGGTTGGTAACGGTCTCGATTCCGTTTTGTGAGCGAAGTTCGTGGATAAATGCACGTATCGCCGGCTTGTAGTCGGCATCCAACGGATACATGCTGAGTTCGACGGTGATTATCATTGTCTCGATGTCCTCATCCGGTTATTGATAGGCCCAATTCAGTGTGATGCCGATCTGACGTGGTTCTCCGGCCTGGGTATAGAGCCGGTTCGGATAATTTGGTGGCTCGTTGCCGAAATAGAAACCGCGCACAGTGAACGTCTCGTCGAAGATATTGCGTCCCCACACATCGACAGACCACGCACCCCATGCTTTGCCTAGCCGCAGATTGACCTGCTCGTAGGCCTGCGATTTCTGATCGTGGCTGTAGTCGTAATAAAACTCATCCTTGCCGGTAACGTCCAGGCGTGCGAACCAGCCGCGCCCGTTTTGCCATCTGGCACCGAGCATGAAGTTATAAGCGGGCGCATGTGCCTGGTCACGGCCTTCGAGATCACGGATATATTCGAAGCGCTCGATATCTGCATCGAGCAACCCAAGTGCGCCAAATACGCTCCACGATTCGCTGAGGTGCCAATCGACACTGGCCTCCAGCCCCAGGTTTCTGCCCTGTTCCGCATTGTCGGTCAGAAACGAGAATGCGATGGGGTTGCCAACCGTATCCTGCACCGGCACTTTGACCTGCATGTCATCACGAACCATCACGAATGCGACGAGATCGGCACGCAAGTTTCGATCTTCGCTCAGGTATTTAATGCCAAGTTCGTAATTCCACAGCGTTTCAGACTCATACGGCACCTTGTCCGGCGGTGCGTTGGCGTCGAGATTAAACCCACCCGCCTTATAGCCACGCGCGAGACGACCGAAGATCATTGTCGCAGCAGTCGCCTGAAAGCTCAGGTTAACGTGCCCTCCCCACAAGTCATCATCCGGTGAGAAGTTTGCGCCCGGATCCGTGTAATCGGCGCTCCATGTTTCCCAGCGTAACCCGGCATCCAGCCGCCAGGACGGCCCGAATGGTAGTCCGACCTCACCGAAAACTGCACGGCTTTCAGCGTCGTACGCACTGGCAAACGACGTCAGACAAGGCACGATGCAAAAAAAGTCATCACGACCATAATCGGTGACGTCGATGCCTTCATCGAGATTCAGACCATAGACACCAACAAGCCAGTCAGCGACCCCGAACAACCTGCCAGCGGGTCCGGAAATCAGACGAAACTCCTGACTAATGGTGTCACGATCACGATTTGTACTCGAGAAATAGTCGTAGATCGAATCTCCGAATTGTGGCGTGTTCCAGAACGAATCGTTGCCCCAGTCGGCATCGAAACTAAACAGCGAATCGGTATTCGCGAGGCTCGTTATACTGACGAAGGTCACGCTGCCGCCAATTTGGCCCGTCACCCGGGCCGAACCGGCCCATGTTTCCTGCGCATCCTTGCCCGGCTTGTCGGCATACGTCACCGAACCGTTGTTATCGACAGCCCAGGCGTCATAGCCGTCGTCGATATCGGCATATAAGCCGGTCAGATCGATCTGCCAGCTGTCACCCGGGTTAAAGCGCAATTTACCGCGGACCGTCAGTTCATCAAAACCGTTCGTATCGTCACGACCGAGCGCGCTGTTGCGCAGGAACCCGTCGCTGTCGTATTTCTGGACGGCAACCCGAAAAGCGGCACCGCTGCCAATTGGCCCGCTCAGCATGCCGCCGAGTGCCGTGGTGTTATCGCTGCCGAGCGTGGCTTCGACACGTGACTCCAGTGCATCTGTCGGATCTGCAGATTTTGCGTAGATCAACCCGGCCAGTGCATTGGCACCGTGACGCACACCCTGCGGCCCCCGCAACACATCCACCTGATCGACATCGAACAGCGTGGCGGCGCTGCCGAGACCGGACAAGTCAATATCATCGATGATGAAGCCGACGGATGGGTTCGGTGCGCCCTGGTACTGTTCGAGTTCGCCGATACCGCGTATCTGCAAATAGCGCGCGCGGTTACCGTCACCTGAATAGTTCAGGTTTGGCACCAGCGCAATTAACTCCTCGAAATGCTGTACTGAGGACTGACGAATAACATCGCTATCCAGTACGGTGATGCTTGTTGCGAGTCGCTCCGGCCCGGACTCGCGAAATGCCGATACGACGAGTTCGTCTACTGAACTGGTTGCCTCGCCAATGCGCTCTTCAGCATTAGCGCGGCCAGCCACACCACACTCGAAGATGGCCACTGTTACTAACATCGCCGCCTGAAAATATCGGTACATCTTGTGAATCTCTGCTGCAATCAGAGACCCGGTTCTTGACGGTCGGTGGGGGATACGATTCGTGCGCCCTCTTCCTACGCCGGCATTAACCGGATCAGGTTCCAAGGGTTTCTGTCGTCAGATCTCAGGCCTTTCAGCCACCCCCAAGGTATTTTCACTATAGCAAAATTTCCGTAGGAGCGGCATCTTGCCGCGAACCAATCGCGGCAAGATGCCGTTCCT
This sequence comes from uncultured Chromatiaceae bacterium, assembly GCA_964629475.1. Classification (GTDB taxonomy): domain Bacteria; phylum Pseudomonadota; class Gammaproteobacteria; order Steroidobacterales; genus SMWD01. Next base: position 239,005 of record CAZVQW010000001.1, read on the forward strand.
ACTCGATTTTACCGGCGCAGCGAATACAACGTGTCGTTGCCGGATCGAACTCGAGGCGGCGATGCGCAATCATCTCGTCACAATCGATGCAGCGGCCGTAATCGTCGGCATCGATGCGGATTAACGCCGCTTCGATCTGTCGCAAGTAGGCTTCCCGGCGCCGCTTCGCTTCCAGCGACATCGCCTGAGCCTGCATTGCATCCATTCGCGACAAGCGGCCCACCTTGCTCTGATCGAGTTCGACGGGCTGCGCTGCCTGCTCTCCGGTATCCCCGACTTGCAGGATCTCGTCACGCAATTCGATCAGCCGTAACCGAAAGAATTCATTGTCGATGTCATCAGCCATGATTATTCCGTTGCCTGCGGTTGACCATGACGGCCCCGCGCGTGGCGCCACTAGTCGCCGGAGACAGTCACTATAATGCGCCGCGAATGACCCGACGTGCGATGTTCCCACAGGTAAATACCCTGCCAGGTGCCGAGCAGGCAATGACCGCCATCGACCGGCATATTCAGGTCCGATTGTGTCAACACGCTGCGCACATGGGCGGACATATCGTCGGGCCCTTCCATCGTATGCCGATAGAGCGGATCGCCATCCGGCACGGTGCGCTGCATGAATGCCTCGAGATCGCGACGAACGTCCGGGTCGGCGTTTTCAGTCAACATGAGCGATGCGCTCGTATGCTGCACGAAGACATGGCAAATGCCGGTATTGATTCCCGAGAGACTGACGGTCGACTTGATTTCGTCGCTGAGGTCGACCGTGCTACGCCCAACCGTCGTGACTTCTAACGTGCGCTGATAAACCGCCATCGACTACAGGCCGTAGGGCGTTCCATATTTCAGCTGCAGCGTTTTGACCTTTCCGTACCACGGGATGCTGAGAATATACAGGTTGTCATGTTCCTGTTCGGCGATTAGCCCCAGGCGCTTGCTGCCATGAAACTTGCGAATCAGACGCGGCAGTGCTTCCTGATCGGTGATCACGAGTACGATTTTGCCCTTGTACTCTTTCAGGATCATCTGTGTCAGACCCCTGACATTTTGTGAATCGACGACCTGCACCGGTATCTGCAATGAATCTGCCAGCGGTTCAGCCGTTTCCTGCGTGCTGCGGTATTGAGTCGCGAAAATCGCATCGACACCGGCAACGACATCAACCGTGCTGACGATCCTCGCCAGTTCACGCGCGCGCTGTTGGCCGGCTGGGCTCAGACCCGGATTCTCGTCACCTGAATCAAGAATCTCGGCATAACGCACGAACACGACAGTTGTCGTCGCCTGAGATTCGAAAACCCAGGCCAGACTAAGTGCCACGATCAGGAATAACGCGCTGGCAATTACTCTTCGGCGGCGGCGCCTTTTACGTCGATTGTCATCCACGAGTCTCGTTTCTTCCTTCTTGTTTAATTCTTCAGTTCTACCCTGTTCGGTCGGACATTATTTCCCGGCTGATCCGGGCCGATCATCGTCCGCTGTCTTGGTATCGAGCACCTCATATTCCGCTTCGACGAATGAATCGTCGCGCCGTTGCAGGCCGGCTTTGCGTGTCAACCACCAGATACGAATATAGAGAATAATCCCGGCGACCAGCATGAAGCCGATGAGTGCCACGAGCACGATGCCGCCAAGAAATACGGCAGCGATGAACGCAATAATCCCAACGATGAGGCCTAAGGCCTGCACGAAAGGATTGGTCGGCCGCGAGCCCCCGGCACTGGTTATTCGAATGTAACGCACAAGGCTATTCTACCGGCGCAAATCAGTCAGGTTAACCGCTAATTTGCCCTCTCCCCCTCGACAATCGACAGCATGGACGGATCTTCGGTCGAAATCACGCGCAGCAGGCGCAGGCCGGCCGCGGCAAACAGGTGCGAGAATTCTTCCTCGGTTCGCTCCCGGCCCGGCGTCAACGCCATTATTGCCAGATCCAGGTTCTTGTTCGGATCCGGGTCGTTGCCCGGCTTCATGACGGCATCGATGACCAGTACCTTGCTCGTGTCCGTCATCGCGTCGCGACAGCGACGCAGGATATTGATGGCCCGATCATCATCCCAGTCGTGGATGATTCTTTTCATGACATACAGACCGAAGCCGGACGGCACATCAGCAAAGAAATTGCCGGCAATACGCGCGACCACGTCGCGTAATCCGGCCTCGTCCAGGTTTACGGGATCGGCCAGTACCTGCGGCTGTTCAAATAATGCCGCCGTAGTACCCGGGTACTGCTCGATGATCGCGGCCAGCAACCCCCCCTGCCCGCCGCCGATATCGATGACGGGTGCATGATCATTGAAAGCATAAGCCTGTGCGACCTGTTTGTTTTCGGCCTGAGAGACACTCGCCATGCGCCGGTCGAACGTCGCATTCGCATCCGGATGCTCGGCCAGGTAATCGAAAAATGCCTGCCCGTAAGCAATCTCGAACGCGATCTCACCGGTCTGTATGGCCTCCGGCAATGCCCGGTAGGTACTCCAGTGGATATCCTGCCAGTCGAGTACGAACATCTCGCGCATCGAATCAGGATGGTCGGCCTGCAGTAACTCGGCACGCGGGGTCAGTTCAATGTGACCTTGCTCATTTTCAGCGAATACGCCGTGCCCACCGAGCATCCTGAGCAATCGGTACAGTGCATCATGGTCGCAACGAGTCGTCGCAGTCAGCTCATCCATCGATTTTGGGCCATCTGCAACAAGATCTGCGATACCAAGATCTGCCACAATTCCGAGTGCACGTGCCAGCATGATCTGGCCGGTGATGTTGAACAGAAATTCTTTCGCTGTCGGCGTATTGCTCATCATTTGCACTCTAACCGATAATGAAAATCCCGCATAGCGGATAACAGCATCGCTAACACCTCACCTGCGAATGCGAAATTAAACCTGATATATTTACTGTCTCACGCCCTGCAACCATCACTTAACCATGCAATTTGAAGCCAGCACAATCGCCACTGTGGTTCCCATGGTCATTGAAGCCATGCAGAAAAACTACAATTTTGACGCGCGGCCACTTATCGCGGATCTCGGTATCGATCTGTCTCGTATCGACGTGCCGGGCGCACGTTATCCGGTGGCCATGATGATGGGCATGACTCAGGCCCTGCTGGACAAGACAGGCGACAGCACCATTGGTCTGGCCATCGGCCGTCACGTTCGGCCGACGACATTCCATGCGCTCGGCTATGCCTGGCTCGCCAGCGGATCCCTGCTCGGAGCATTTAAGCGACTGGCACGATACGACCGGATCGTTTCAACGGTCAGTCGGGTCACTATCGCTCCGGCCGATCACAGCTACACCTTGATTTTCGAGGATCGCGACACAGAAATAGACCCGCGACCGATAGGCACCGACTGCTATTTCATGGCGCTGATTACAATGTGCCGCTGGATTGGCGAAACAAACGTCGCCCCACTCGAGATTCACCTGCGCCATGCTGACGGCGACCGCGCCGGTGAGTACGTCACTGCCTTTGGCGCGCCTGTCGTGTTCGATGCAAAGCAGGATTGCATGATATTCGACCGCGAAACAGTAGAACGACCTGTATCCGGCGGTAACGTCGAACTGGCACGTTTTAATGATCAGATAACCGAGGATTACCTCGCTGCACTGGAACCGTCCACCGTCACACGGACGGTACGGGATCTCCTGATGCAATTGCTGCCATCCGGTGATGCCACCCAGGATCGCATCGCCAGTCGGCTGCATCGCAGTTGCAGCAGCCTGCAACGCGACTTACGCGCTGAAGGTACCTCATTTCGAGATGTGCGCGAGGAAACCCGTCGGCAACTGGCAACTGAATACGTCCAGCGCAGCGACATTTCGCTGCAGGAAGTCGCTTTCCTGCTCGGCTTTTCAGATCAGAGTAATTTCTCGCGGGCATTTCGGCGCTGGACCGGGGCCTCGCCTAAAGACTGGCGCGGCTCGCCGCAGACGCGCGGCGGAACAAAGGCAGATGCCTGAATCCAACTGTACTATTGATGCCATTGGTTCATTACACTGGGCTCATTACACTGGATTTATTACTCTTGCTCTCATTAGATTCAGGCCAAATCTGACAAAGGAAATATCATCATGCTTCGTTCCATCCTGACCGGCTCACGTCATTTGGCATTAGCGGGCGCGGCGCTTGTTATCGGCGCCTGTGCATCGACACCGGATGTCTACACCAACGTTGACAGAAATGCTGATTTTACGCAGTACAAGACATACGGCTTTTTCGATCAATTGGCTACGGACCGAGCAGGTTACGAATCGACGGAAACCCGATTATTAAAGTCCTTTGTGGCGCGGGAGATGGAGAATCGCAATTTTATCTCTGCAGATATGCCGGACCTGAAGATTAACTTCTATATCGAGACAGAAGAGAAAATTCGCTCACGCCAGACGCCGACAACTGGCGGATATTACGGTGGTGGATATTACGGATACCGCGGTTACGGAGCCTGGGGAGGGTACGAGACTCGAATCGATCAATACACCCAGGGCACGCTGAATATCGATGTTGTTGATGTGCGTACGAAACAACTCGTCTGGGAAGGTGCACTCGTCGGCAAGATCACCAAGGAAGTCATGGAAAATCTCGAATCCGCGCTGGATCAGGCCGTGGCAGAAATCTACAAGAGTTTCCCGGTCCCGCCAAAGGCCCCGATCCCGGCCACCGTTCAGTAGCGACATCGACACGACAAAACTGCAACTATCGGGCGCAATGTGGGTCGAATTCTGTTCAGGAGACAAAAACATGAGAGCACTCAGGGAAAAATTAATAAGAATCAGTATCGGCCTCGCTCTCGCCTCAGCCATACTCATCACCGGTTGCACCAGTGCACCGCCATCCTTTCAGGAGGGTCCGGATGCCGAGATCACATTTGACGGGCTCGTGCGAATCGATAACACGCAGTTCAAACACGTCTGGGCCGATCCGGATGCAGATTTGTCCGGCTACACGAAGATAGTGCCGATCCGGGCGACGGTCGAATTTCGCGCCGTCAAGCCGGTGTCAAGGACAGGGGCAGCAAGATCATCGACAAGCGAATTTCCGATCGATGAAAAAACTCAACAGAAGATTGTCGACACGGTCAGTGAGATTTTTAGCGAGGAAATTGCCCAGAACAATCGTTTTGCGATAAGCGATAAAGCAGGCCCCGATACGTTAATCGTGGCCGGGTCTCTGCTCGATATCGTCTCCCACGTACCGCCCGAACCTATCGGCAGAGGCGATATATTTATTTCCAGTGTTGGTGAGATTACGCTGGTGCTCGAACTCAAAGACTCACAAAGCGGCGAAACGCTTGTGCGCGCGGTAGAACGCCGTGCCCTGGAACCAGCGGGCAACAGGGGCATGCGCTCCAATGCGGCCACAAATCAGAATGAGTTGCGCCGCCTCGCCAGACGCTGGGGCGCAAGGCTCCGCGAGGGCCTGGACTCACTCTGAGATCCTTACAATTTTGTAACCTGCCCCATACCCGGGGGCACGCGCACTTATGCTAAAATCCCGGGTTGTGTGCTTACTGAAGTAACAGGAGTTTTTCAATGCAGCCAGTACGAAGATCAGGACCCAGTCAAAACGGAACGACCGCGATGTATCCCGACGCGATACGAGAATCCGCGCTGGCGACCAACAAGGTCCTGAAGAACACCTATATCCTTCTGTCTGCCACGCTGCTATTCAGCGCAGTCATGGCGGCCGTTGCGATGGCTGTCAACATGCCATGGATCAACCCGATCGTGACACTCGTCGGATATTTCGGCCTGTTGTTCCTGACCAGCAAATTTCGCAACTCCGCCATCGGCATTGTTTGCGTATTTGCTCTGACCGGCTTCATGGGGCTGACCCTCGGACCGCTGCTCAGCGCCTATATCGAGAATGTACCGAATGGCGGGCAACTCGTACTGACATCGCTCGGCACGACAGGACTGATTTTCCTGGCACTCAGCGCTTACGTGCTGACGACGCGCAAAGATCTCAGCTTCATGGGCGGCTTTTTGATGGTCGGTCTGCTGGGCATGCTCGGGGTGATCGTCATTGGCCTGTTTGTCGATATGTCGGCATTTCAGATGGCGATCTCGGCCGGTATCGTGCTCTTGATGTCCGGAATGATCCTGTTTCAGACCAGCGCGATCATCCATGGCGGTGAAACCAACTACATCATGGCGACCATCAGCCTGTACGTTAGTATTTACAATATTTTTATTCACCTGCTGATGCTGTTCGGCATGGGTGGCGACGACTAGATCGGCATCCCGTCCCACAAGACAGGAAAAACCTCGCTTCGGCGAGGTTTTTTTTGGGTTGAATTACTCGGCTACCACAAGCCCGAGTTCAGCGGCGACAAATGCCCATTGATCGGCATACTCAGCGATGATCTTTGTAGTCGATGCACCGGCACCATGGCCGGTCCGTGTTTCAATGCGAATCAATGCCGGCCGCGGACATTCCTGTGCATACTGTAGTGCAGCCGCGTATTTGTAGCTGTTCCACGGTGCAACACGATCATCATTCGCATCGGCCATGACCAGGGTCGACGGATAGCAAGCGCCACGCTGTAAATTGTGCAGCGGCGAGTAGGCATACAAGGCCTGAAACTCAGCGGGGTTTTCACTCAACCCGTAATCGCTCGACCACTGGCGCGCATTGGCGCTCGAGGTGTGATATCGCAGCATATCCATTACACCGACCGCCGGTACGGCCGCGGCAAACAGGTCAGGTCGCTGGCTGGCGACGGCACCGACCAGCAACCCACCATTGCTACCGCCCCAGATCGCGAGTTGGTCCACCGACGTATAGCCGTTGCCGATCAGCCATTCGGCGGCAGCGATAAAGTCATCGAACACATTTTGCTTGTTCAGCTTTGTTCCAGCCTCATGCCAAGCCTCGCCATATTCGCCCCCACCACGCAAGTTGGCGACCGCATAAGTGCCACCCGCTTCGAGCCAGGCTATGCGCGATGTCGAGTAACGTGGCAGCAGTGAAACATTAAAGCCGCCATAGCCATACAAAACGGTGGGCAATGGCTGGTCGGTGGGCTTGTCCCTGCGCCGCACGATAGTCATCGGCACGCAGGTTCCATCTCTGCTCTCGTAAAACACCTGGGAACTTTGATAGCTTCGTGGATCGAATCCTACGTTCGGTGCATGGACAACAGCAGTGGCCTTCGACTGTAAATCAAACCGGTACACTGTCGTTGGCGTAGTAAAATCGGTATACGAGAAAAATGTTTCCAGATCATCGTAACGTCCGGCAAAACCGGCAACCGTGCCTTTGCCCGGCAATTCGACACGACCGAGATCTGTCCCGCCTGACGAAAACAGCCTGACCTGTGCGTGCGCATCGACGATATAACGCACGATCAGCATCTCACCGACGAATGAAGCCCCTTCGATCGCCTCCTTCTGCTCGGCTACGAGTGTGCGCCAGCTTTCCGGGCCTGGTCGATTCAGATCGATCTCGATGACACGTCCGAGCGGCGCATCGTGTGTCGTCTTGAAAATCAACCGTTCGTCGATATTGCCGAGAAACTCGTACTGTGCATCCCAGGCATCGAGCAACCGCACGACCGCACCGGTCGGCTGTCCGTCATCCAGCGGCATCAGGTACACGCCATTGGAGGCATAGCCGTCAAACAAATTTATCACCAGGTAGCGACCGTCATCGGTCACCGATCCATATGGGTTACGCGTCGGATGATCAGTTACAGCATAAATGAGCCGGTCATCGACCTGCGGCGACCCGATCACGTGATACCAGATCGATACCTGCCGTGCGTCGTCGTAAACACCCGGCGTGACGGATTTCGGATAACGGCTATAGAAAAACCCGCTACTGTCCTGCGCCCAGGCCACATCGGAAAATTTAATCCCAACCAGGTTCTGATCCAAAGTTTCGCCGGAATCGACCGCCAACACTGCCCATCTGCGCCAATCGCTGCCACCATCAGACAAACTGTAAGCGAGGCGCCTGCCATCGCGACTTAACCGGAAGTCACCAATCGACACGGTGCCATCTGCTGCAATAGCTCCAGGGTTTACCAACAAGCGTCCGCGTTCCAGCGGATCATCCGTCACCCAGAGCTGATCCTGCTCAAGTTGGCCCGTGTTGTACGTATACACATAGCGGCCTCCGCTTGCCTGCGGTACGTCAAAACGCTCGTAGTCAATGAGTGCACGCAACCGCTTGGCAAAACTGTCACGGCCGGGCAACCCGGATAGGTAACGCTGTGCCAGAACATTTTGTGCCGTGATCCAGCTTTGCGTCGCAGGAGCCGCCGGATCTTCGAGCCAGCGATAAGGGTCTGGCACGATCGTGCCATGATAATCATCAACCTGCTCCGAACGCGGGCTCGTCGGGTAGTCGAGTGATGATATGTCTTGTGGTCCACGCGGTGAATGGCCGCAACCAGATTGAATGACCGCAACTACGGCAACAATCAAGGACAGCGTAACAGTACGACTAACCGACATCGCCTCAGGCCAAAATCACTTCCTGACCATTCATATACGGCTGCAGCACATCCGGGACCCGAATCGAACCATCTTCCTGCTGATAGCTCTCCATCACGGCAACCAGCGCCCGGCCGGCTGCGACGCCTGAACCGTTCAGCGTATGCACGAGCTCCGGCTTGCCGGTCTCCGGGTTGCGCCAGCGCGCCGCCATGCGTCGCGCCTGGTAGTCTTCATAATTACTGCATGAAGAAATTTCGCGATAACGATCCTGGCTTGGTATCCAGACTTCGATGTCATAAGTCTTGGCTGCACCGAAACCGATATCGCCGGCGCACAACGTGATAACCCGATAGGGCAAACCGAGCTTCTGCAGGACTGTTTCCGCATGTCCCGTCAATTCCTCCAGCTCCACATAGGATTGGTCGGGTCGCACGATGTGGACGAGTTCGACCTTTTCGAACTGATGCTGTCGAATCATGCCCCGTGTGTCCTGACCATGTGACCCGGCCTCGGAACGAAAACACGGCGTATGGGCGGCAAATTTCAGCGGCAGGCGCTCGGCAGCGATAATCTCGTCACGGACGAGATTGGTCACCGGCACTTCGGCTGTCGGGATCAGGTAATACTCCTGATCGCCACACAACGCGAACAGATCCTCACCAAACTTGGGCAATTGACCCGTACCGCGCAACGAATCGCCGTTGACGATATAAGGCGCATAGATTTCGGCATAACCATGGTGTTCCGTATGCAGGTTCAGCATGAACTGGATCAGGGCACGATGCAGCCGGGCCAGACCGCCCTGCAAGACGCTAAAGCGCGCGCCGGTCAGCTTCGCTGCCGCCTCGAAATCCATCTGACCGAGTGCCGCACCAAGGTCAACATGATCGCGCGGCGTGAACGACAACGCCGTCGGCTCGCCCCAGCTGCGTATTTCGATATTATCGGCTTCATCCGACCCATCCGGCACCGAGTCGTGCAGCAGATTAGGCAGCCCCATCTGCAGGTTGCTCAGGTTTGACTGAACCTCGCCGAGTTCCGTATCAACCGATTTCAGCTCATCGCCGAGCGACTGAACCGCATCCAGCAACGGCTGGATCTCTTCACCCGCCGCCTTGGCTGTGCCGATGCCCTTGGATTTGACGTTGCGCTCATTACGCAATTCTTCGACACGAATCTGCAATGCCTTGCGCCGCTCTTCCAAAGCAACGTATGCATCGGTGTCGAACGCAAAACCACGGCGGGCAAGATTCACCCTGACGCCATCGATGTCGTTCCTCAATAACTTCTGATCTAACATTAGGTGTTACTTCTATCTTTTTGTTTAATATATGATTAATGAATTTTATTTTTCGAACTTTTCAGTTTTCCTGAGCGTCGCCAGCTTGGCGGCGATCTGGCTTTCAAGCCCACGATCTACCGGTTCGTAGTAAATCCGGCCTTCCATTTCGGCAGGAAAATACTGTTCGCCGGCCGCAAATCCACCCGGCTCATCGTGTGCATAACGGTAGTCTCTGCCATGTCCGAGACTTCTGGCCAGTGCCGTCGGTGCATTGCGCAGATGCGCGGGCACTTCCAGCGAACCAAATTTGCGGGCATCGTCTGTCGCTGCATTATAAGCCCGATAAACCGCATTGCTCTTGGCCGCACAGGCCAGAAATACGACCGCCTGGGCCAGCGCGAGTTCACCCTCGGGACTGCCCAGGCGTTCAAAAGCTTCCCAGGCATCGAGCGCAATGCGCAGTGCTCTCGGATCAGCATTGCCAATGTCTTCAGAGGCCATGCGCACAATCCTGCGGGCGAGGAAGTTCGGGTCCACACCGCCATCGAGCATGCGCGACAGCCAATACAGCGATGCATCCGGGTCCGATCCGCGCACCGCTTTGTGCAAAGCCGAAATCTGGTCGTAGAAATAGTCTCCCTGCCGGTCGAAGCGCCGCACGGTTCCGGCACAGGCTTCATCTATACTGCCTGAGTCGACAGTCCGGGCCCTGTTGTTAGCTTCTTCTTCATCGGCGCCATCATCCGATAAGCCAATCGCAAGTTCGAGCAGGTTTAATGCTCGGCGCGCATCGCCGTCGGCGGCGGCGGCAATTTTTTCCAGCCCGTCGTCCGTGACCTCAATTGGTTGCTCGAACGTTGCCACCGATAACGCACGATGCAGAACGGCGACGAGATCCTCGTCACTCAATGCCTTGAGAACGTAGACACGCGCCCGGGATAACAGTGCGTTATTCAATGCGAACGACGGGTTCTCGGTCGTTGCACCGATGAACGTGATCGTCCCGTCCTCGACCCAGGGCAAGAAAGCATCCTGCTGGGCCTTGTTAAACCGGTGCACCTCATCGAGGAACAGGATGGTCGGCGTGCCCGGGTGCGCCTGTGCCTGCGCGATGGCTGCACGAATATCCTTGACGCCGGCCAAGACCGCAGACAAGCCGATGAAGTTCGCCTCGGCTGCCTGCGCCACGAGCCTGGCCAACGTGGTCTTGCCGGTTCCGGGCGGCCCCCACAGGATTGCCGAATGCAGGGAACTGGCCTCAACCAGTCGCGTCAGCGGCTTGCCGGGGCCTAGTAAATGCATTTGCCCGACAACATCTTCGAGTGCGAGCGGCCGCACGCGATCGGCGAGCGGACGAAGCCGCTCGTCCTTTCCCCACATATCGTTCGGACTCATATCGTTAATTGGCTCAGGAGCGATCAGGCACAACCCACGACTCTAGCCGTGTCGCCCAGTGCTGTAACCCCACGACCGCCAAAACCCAACCCACCCCGATGCCAGCCAAATCGGCCAGGCCATCGGCAAATTCCGCGGACCGATAAGTCAATTGTTGTTGCACCAACTCAATGCCGACACCAAGACCCAGCAATGCAATGGCGACCAGGGGCGAGAATCGCATCTCGAAGACGCCGCAAAACCAGATCATCAGCGCCACGAACGCAATTCCGTGCGCCGCCTTGTCATTCATCAGGACCGGCGCCGGAACAGGTGGCATTAGAGTTGTGTAGAGCACCAGCCCGACCAGGCACAGCCCGCCGAACAACCACAAGTAAGGATATCGCAGCGCTCTCATGTGGTCATGGTCACATTTCATTTTCGCCGATGACATCGACGCCGGCGGGAATCTCGAAATGAAATTCGCTATCGGCCAGTTCCGGCGCACGATCAATTCCGGACAACGTTAGCCGCGTGCGTTGCCCGAGGCGATCGACGAATTCGATTTGCTGTAATTCATCCGCGAGAAAGCCAAGATCGACGGTCGTGAAATCAGCCTCGAGCGAGATCGGGGCCAGTTGCAGCCAGCGAAGATCATCGGCGGACCATGTCTTGAGCAATTCGAAATGCTCGAGCGCTTGCGCGTCACCCGTCAGCAACGCGGCCGGTGTGTCACCGAGGCCAGTTGCCATACGCCGGATCGTTACCTGCTCGAGGTCAGCCTCGTAGAACCAGACTCGTTCTCCGTCGGCGACGATAATACGCTCGTATGGTTCACGATAATCCCAGCGAAACCGCCCGGGTTTACTCAGGACTACCGAGCCACTTGCGTGCTCGATAATCTCCTGTTCGGGACCGATGACCTCCTGGCGAAATTCGGCGCGCAGATCACCCATCGTTGCCAGGTAGCGATGCAGCCACTGAAAATCGGCTTGAGTTTGCTGATGAGAATCACCGTTAGCCATGCCGGTTACGATCAGCATGACCAGGCAACAGGCCGCTAATTGCCGACTCAAGTGACCAGGGAGACTTGGGCGACCCGGGCGGAACGAACGCAACACGAATTAACCGTCTTTGGGCGGCGGGGGCGCGATGACTTCGCGCATACCATTCGATTGCAACTCGCTGACGATACCTACCTGCTCCATTGACTCGACCATTCGTGCCGCCCGGTTGTAGCCAATCTTCAGTCGCCGTTGAATACCGGACACCGATGCCCGCCTGGATTCCGTCACGATACGCACGGCCTGATCATAGAGCGGATCGGTCTCCGCATCCACTTCGCCGGGCGTTGCCGCCTCACCGCTGATACCGGGGATAGGTTCGCTGGGCCCTTCCGTAACGCCTTCGACATAGTTCGGATCGCCTTCACCGCGCAGACTCGCAACGACACGATGAACCTCCTGATCAGACACAAAAGCGCCATGGACACGATGCGGCACCGAGGTACCACCGCCCATGTACAACATGTCGCCATGTCCGAGTAGCGCCTCGGCGCCACCCTGATCCAGAATCGTTCGTGAATCGACTTTTGCCGATACCTGGAAGGCGATACGGGTTGGAATATTTGCCTTGATCAAACCAGTAATGACATCGACCGACGGCCGCTGGGTTGCAACGATCATATGAATACCGGCGGCGCGAGCCTTCTGGGCGAGTCGTGCAATCAGCTCTTCGACCTTCTTACCGACGATCATCATCATGTCAGCGAGTTCATCGATGACGACGACGATCTGCGGCAAGGTTTCAAGATCGCGAGTCTGCGCCTCGCCGGTCTCCGGATCCGGCATCTCGAAAAACGGATCACGAATCGGTTTCCCGGCATCGATCGCGTTACGAACCTTCTTGTTGTACCCGGCAAAATTTCGCACGCCGAGCGAGGACATCACCCGATAGCGTCGCTCCATTTCAGCTACGCACCAACGCAACGCGTTCGCGGCATCCTTCATGTCCGTAACCACCGGGCATAACAGGTGCGGGATGCCCTCGTAGACGGATAATTCGAGCATCTTGGGGTCTATCATCAGCAACCGGACCTGCTCAGGCGTCGCCTTGTAGAGCAGGCTCAGCACCATCGCATTGATGCCGACCGATTTGCCTGAACCGGTCGTACCGGCAATCAACAGGTGCGGCATTTTCTGCAGGTCGGCGACGACAGGTTTGCCGCCGATATCTTTACCCAGTCCAAGAGTCAACGGTGACTTTAAATCTTCGTAGATCTGTGAACGCAGGATCTCACCCAGTGTCACGAGCTCGCGTGATTCGTTCGGAATCTCGAGGCCGACAGTCGACTTGCCCGGAATGACCTCGACGACCCGCACACTGATTGCCGACAACGACCGTGCGATATCCTTGGCCAGATTGCTGATTTGGCTCACCTTGACGCCCGCTGCCGGATCAAGCTCGAAGCGGGTCACTACAGGGCCGGGGTGCACGGCCACGACCTGAACCTCGACGTTGAAATCGCGAAGCTTCATCTCGACGAGCCGGGACATCGCCTGCAGGGCATCGTCAGAATACCCGGGACCGTGGTCCGGCCGCTCGTCAAGGATCGACAATGGCGGTAATTCTCCGGCCGAAACCGTCTCGAACATTTGCACCTGCTGTTCCTTCGCAGCACGCTTGCCGGTCGCAACGCTCGGCAACACCGGCTCAATGCGCGGCGTTCTGCTCTTGTCGGTTTTCTTGCGCTGTACACGAACAACTTCATGCCGCTCTTGCTGAGCCCTGCGCGCAATCGCCTTTTCCCTGAGATCAAGCACGACTACCCGTGCTTGATCGAAACCGCTCAATACATGGTGGCCAATCCGGTCCATCACCGCCAACCAGGAAATGCCGGTAAACAGCGAAACGGACGCGAGCCACAAAGACAGCAATATCAGTGTCGCGCCGAGCGAACCGAGACCGCCGGATAGCGCTGCACCAAGCGACTCGCCGAGCGCTCCGCCGGCCGATTGTGGCAGCAGCGGTGCAATAAAATGGAGTGTTGCAAGCCCGCAGCTCGAAGCCATACAAAGCACGAAGCCACCGAGGCGCGTGGCCATAACCACACGGTCCAGCGGTTCTGCATCGTGGCGTGCCGAAAAAATGAACCAGCCGGCAAACATGCACATGGCCGGAAACAGGTAAGCAGGCATGCCAAACAGGCTGTAAGTGACATCGGCAAACCACGCGCCGGCGGCACCAATCTGGTTGCGCACCGCCGCACCGTCGCCGGTATGACTGAATCCAGGATCCCGGGCATCATAGGTCATTAATGCAACAAGCATGATGACCGCTAACGCTGCAAAAACCCACAATGCCGCCTCACGAACAGAATATGAAACGGACGACCCACTATCAGCCTGCGGCTGACTGTGCATTCTGGCTACTCTGGCCACACGCAATGCCCCACAATCACTACGAACCGAGATACAACAACAACAACACAAGTTAACTACTTTAATCATAAGCAGTTATTGCTTCGGGATAATAACAGCAATTGGGCCGGGTTGTGCAACCGGCGGCGATTCCCCTACACTCGCCCTTCGCCGGCACGCTCCTATTCAGCGTGCCTTTTCGCTCAAGGGCCATATCCTGCGGGCACCCACGCCACCCAAGACTGCAATATCATGCCAGACACCAAACATGCCCGATTGTTAATCCTGGGCTCCGGGCCGGCCGGTTATTCGGCCGCGGTTTACGCCGCACGCGCCAGCCTTGAGCCGGTGCTCGTCACCGGCCTCGAACTCGGCGGGCAACTCATGACAACGACCGAAGTTGACAACTGGCCCGGTGGAGCGCCGGGTCTGCAAGGTCCAGAGCTGATGGAACAACTCCGTGGCCATGCCGAGCGGTTCGAAACCGAGCTCGTCCACGATCACATCGACCGTGTCGATACCTCATCGCGGCCGTTCCGCCTGTGGAGTAGCCAGACCGAATATACGTGTGACGCACTGATCATTGCGACCGGGGCGACGGCCCGCTACCTGGGGCTCGATAGCGAGGAACAGTTCAAGGGTCGCGGCGTATCGGCCTGCGCGACCTGCGATGGTTTTTTCTACCGGAACCAGCCGGTTGCCGTCATCGGCGGCGGTAACACCGCAGTCGAAGAAGCGTTATACCTGGCGAATATTACGTCTAAAGTCACGCTGATTCATCGCCGTGATGCGCTGCGTGCCGAAAAAATGATGCAAGACCAACTGCTCGCCAAGGCTGCCGACGGCAACGTCGAGATTCTGTGGAATCACGTACTCGATGAGGTTCTCGGTGATGACAGTGGCGTGACCGGCATCCGGGTCAAAAGCACGCTTGAAAATGAGCAAACTCAGGACATCGATCTGACCGGTGTATTCATCGCGATCGGTCACGACCCGAACACCGGGATGTTTAAAGGCCAACTGGACATGGAAGACGGTTACCTGATCGTCAATGCGAATCGTGGTCAGCAGTCCACCGTGACGAGCGTACCCGGTATCTTTGCGGCCGGCGATGTCGCCGACCCGATCTATCGCCAGGCGATCACGTCGGCCGGCGCCGGCTGCATGGCGGCGCTCGATGCCGAAAAATTCCTGGATAGTCTGAGCTAAGAAAGAAATGGAGTCAGACACCATTTCTTTCCACCTGAACAGACGATTGTGGGAGCGGCTTTAGCCGCGATCTCCTTACAGTAGCATGTCATGCTATTCGCGGCTAAAGCCGCTCCCACAACATAGTGCAGATCGCCCACAGTGATGCGAACCGAATTCAATGACAGGATTGATGCGATCGCCCCCCCGGCGTGGAACGCCCTCGCGGGTTCGGACCACCCTTTCCTGCGCCATGAGTTTCTATCCTCGATCGAAGCAAGCGGCTGCGTCGGACCGGGCACCAGCTGGTTGCCCTGCCATGTCGCACTCTATGATGAAGAGCAACTCGTCGCCGCAATGCCGTTGTATGAGAAAACGGATTCATGGGGTGAGTTTGTTTTCGATTTCGCCTGGGCGAATGCCTATCAACAGGCCGGGCTGAGTTATTACCCGAAACTGGTCTCGGCGATACCCTTTACGCCGGTATCAGGACCGCGGTTCCTGACCGCACCGGACCAGGATTTGGCCACATTGGCCGGTACTTTGATCGACGCAATCCGTCGACGCGCCGAAGCGCGAGGCATCTCATCATGGCACGTACTCTTCCCGCATTACCGGGAACACAAAATCCTTGCAGACCACGGGCTGCTGATGCGCAAAGATTGCCAGTTTCACTGGCATAACCGGGACTACTCGACTTTCGACGACTTTCTGAGTGAACTGCGTGCAGTCAAACGTAAAAAACTGCGTCGTGAACGCCGTCGTATACAGGAATCAGGGATTTCATTTCGCCACCTCGGCGGTGCTGACCTGACGAGCGATCTGTGGCACGCCATCATGCCGCTGTATGCGAGCAGCTTTTTACGCCGTGGTCACAAGCCCTATTTGAACCAGGCTTTTTTTGAGGCTGTTACGGCAAACATGCCCGAACAAATTCTCGTGATCCTCGCCGAATATCACAATGAACCCATCGCCAGTGCGATCTGCTTTCGCAGCGACGACACTTTGTTCGGACGCTATTGGGGCAACTCGGCTCGCTACCACAGCCTGCATTTTGAAACCTGCTATTACCAGGGTATCGACTATTGCATCGCACATGGACTGAAAAACTTCGAGCCGGGAACGCAGGGTGAACATAAAATCAGTCGCGGATTCGAACCAACTGAAACCTGGTCGGCGCATTGGTTATCGCATTCTCAATTTGCCGACGCCGTGAATACTTACCTCGATCGCGAACGCACATATACCGACGACTATATCGAAACAGTTCGTGATCATGTCCCCTTCAGGCGTGACACCCGATGAGCGAACCCGGACTGGATATACGCTGGATCAATCCGGATGCACCGCCTGATGAATTCCCCAACCCTGACGATGCGTTGTCCGACCCAAATGGATTGCTGGCAATCGGTGGCGACTTGTCAGTCGAGCGCCTGATTGCCGCTTATCGGCAGGGCATATTCCCGTGGTTCAGTGACGGCCAGCCGATCCTGTGGTGGACGCCGGATCCACGGGCGGTCCTGTTTCCGCCTGAAATCAGAATTTCACGCAGCCTGCGCAAAACGCTGCGCAAGAATATTTTTGCCGTGTCGGTCGATCAGGCCTTTGCCGGGGTCATGGCCGGATGCGCGGAACGCGGCATCCATCCCGGCGTCGACGACGGCACATGGATTACAACGAGCATGGCCGCCGCCTATAAAAACCTGCATGCAGCGGGTCACGCACACTCCATCGAAACCTGGTGCGACGGGCAACTGGTCGGTGGTTTGTACGGCGTCAATATCGGGCGCGTATTTTTTGGTGAGTCGATGTTTTCAAGAGCCACCGATGCATCTAAGGTAGCGCTTGTCAAACTGATTTCCGTATGCCGCACCATGGGCATCGAATTGATCGACTGTCAGATCTCCTCCACCCACCTGGCGAGCCTCGGCAGCCGCGAGATTCCGCGCAGCGAATTCAATACTCTCCTGACCCGTCTGACGCCATTCCCGGCAACCGGCGACTGGCCGAATGATCCCATCGAAACCAGCCAAATGCTCAGCTAGATTCGGTCGTTTCAACCCGCGACACACTTCAGCCTGAGCCGCTCATGAATGCACTGAGGCAGATTTTCAGTGAGCATTGCCCACGACTGCACTCGGATCTTCCTCATACATTGCCGGCAGAGTATGCGCGATGCCCTTGTGGCAATCGATGCACGTTTCACCTTCATCGAAACCCTTGATATGCCCTTTCACGGCACGACGCTGCTGGGCTACGTAGTCCATCGAATCGTAGTCATGACAGTTACGGCATTCGCGAGAATCATTTTTCTCCATCGTCCGCCAGACTCTCTGCGCCAATCCCAGCCGTTTCGCTTCAAACTTCTCGGGGGTATCGACACTGCCCAGAAAGTGATGAAACAACTCGTTGGTTGCGATGATCTTGCGCACGAACTTGTGATTCCACTCCTTCGGCACGTGACAGTCCGGGCACGTTGCACGAACGCCGGTGCGGTTGTTGTAATGAACCGTGTTCTGATACTCCTCGTACACATTAACTTCCATCTCATGACAGGTAATACAGAAAGTTTCTGTGTTGGTCAGTTCCATGCCCCAGTTGAAACCGCCCCAGAACACGACGCCGACAATGAAGCCGACAACCAGTAATGTACCAAGGCCATAGCGGCTCGAAGGAGAGCGCAGGGTTTGCATAAGCCCGGATGATTGTTTATCGCTCATAATGGATTCCTTTCGGGCTTATTGCTCGCGAATAGCCTTGACCGGTTCAAATTCATTCTCTACCAGCGGTTTCGCATCCCTCTGCGCCACATGACACTGCGTGCAGAAGTAGCGCCGGGGCGAGATATTGGACAGCACGTTCTCATCCCTGTCGGCGAAGTGCGTCTGGCTGATCTTGGTCGCTTCGGCTTCGCGGTAGTTGGCCCAGCTGTGACAAGTCAGGCACTTATTCGATTTCATATCGATCCTGTATTCTTCTATCGAGTGCGGAACCAGCGGCGGCTGCTGGACATAGTCTCTGGCCAGCACATCCTGGTCGGGCTCCCAGCGTTTAATCACCGGGGTTTGTGCGTCCTCGTCAAGGCTGGAATCGCCTCGCAAACTTTGAACATTGTCTCCAACGCTACTCGCGGTAACGAATAACAACAGGGTGGCGGCCAGTGCGCAGATCTCTGAGCGATTCATCTCTGAGTCTCCTTTGCAAATTGCATGGGTTGCTCGGACTGGCGCTCGAACCGAACGCCAAATTTAAAGACATCCCGCGAACAAACATCGATGCATCGTCCGCAGTTAGTACAGTTGGGTGAAAGAACGATCGGTCCGGCGCCTTTATCCGCACCGAACAGGGGCATTTTGAGAACATGGGACTCGGGACAGACCTGGATGCAATCCATGCACTGGTCGCAATTCTCACGGTTCACAGCGCTGATCCGCAGTACACTGACCGTGCCGAATAAACTGTAGAAAGCCCCGACGGGACACAGGTGGCCGCACCATCCCCGCCGACTGACAAGCAGGTCGAACAGGAATACGCCCAGAATCACGATCCATCCCGCGCCCATACCGAAAATCAGCCCGCGATGTAACATCGAGACCGGATTGACCAGTTCCCACGCAATGGTGCCGGCCGCCATCGACACGATGATCGTGGCGCCGAACAACCAGTAGCGGGTCTGAGTCGACAGACGCGCGCCGCCGGTCAGGCCGAGACGCCGTCGCAGCCAGGAAGCCGTATCGGTGACGACATTCACCGGGCAGACCCAGGCACAATAAACCCGGCCGCCTGCCAGCAGGTAGAAAACAGAAATAATCAACGCACCGAGTACCGCCGTCCATTCCGGAACATGAAAAGCGGCCAGGCTCTGCAACAGCACATAGGGATCGGTCAGCGGCAAGATGTCCAGCGTCATGCTGGCGTTGAGGTTGCCTTCAATGATCCAGATTCCGGCCCAAGGTCCGAGTAAAAACAGACCCATGAGGCCAAATTGCGAGATCCGTCGCAGGACCAGCCAGCGGTAAGCCTGCCACCAGCCTTTTGTCGCCACCGCTTCGGCTCCCGGAAACTGCGAAACTTCACTCATGGTGCAGATTCCTGATTCAGGGTATCGAGCGGATTGCTCGGGAACGGTGTTGCAGGTTGCTCGTCACGGATCAGACCTTTGCCCTCATAGTCGTAGCCGAGCCCTTCCGGCAGGTTGTAGCGGTGTTCAGGGTCTTGCGGAACCAGACTATCGCCCGCCTGTTGTTTCTCTTCCCATCCGAGTTGGTAGTGTTGACCACCGGCACCGCGAGCGACACGCTGGGGCAGCACCTTGATGGCCGCCTCTTCCAGGACACACGCACGTTCGCACTTGCCGCAGCCCGTACACGCATCCGCGTGGATTGTCGGCAACATTCGCGAATGCTTGCCACTGCGGGCATTGTGTTGCCACTCGATGGTGATGGCCTCATCGATCAGCGGACAGACCCGATAACAGACATCGCAACGCAGGCCAAGGAAGTTCAGGCAGTTCTCCTGATCTACCAACACTGCGGTGCCCATGCGCGCTTCATCGATATCAATCAATGCCGGATCCAGGGCACCGGTTGGGCAGGCCACGACACAGGGAATGTCTTCACACATTTCACACGGGATCTCTCTGGCACTGAACCATGGGGTCCCCGTGGCTATGTCGTCCTCGAGGCCAGCCAGCTTGAGAGTATCGAACGGACAATCACGCACGCATTGCCCGCAACGGATACAAGCCGCGAGAAACTCCCGCTCGCCGATTGCCCCCGGGGGACGCAGCGACTGGGCAGGCATCGACGTTGACTTGCGGCCGTACATGCCCAGCGCCAGACCACACAGCGCAACGCCGCCTGCCGTTTTAGCGGCATCGCCAAAAAACTGCCGACGATTCCTGTCCATGATGATCGACTACCAACTACCAACAAATCAGGCGCGGGTAACCTTGGCCGCACATTTCTTGAAATCCGTTTCCTTGGAGATCGGACAGGTCGCATCCAACGTCAGCTTGTTGATCAGCCGGCGAGCATCAAACCACGGAGCGAAAATCAAACCCTCGGGCGGTCGATTCCGGCCACGGGTCTCGACCTGCATCGTGATTTCTCCACGGCGCGTCTCGAGTTTGGCCACCATGCCGCGGCGCAGGCCACGTTTCTTCGCATCTTCCGGGTGCATAAAGACCAGCGCATCCGGAACGGCGCGGTAGAGTTCCGGCACCCGCTGGGTCATCGACCCTGAATGCCAGTGCTCGAGCACGCGGCCTGTGCACAGCCACAGGTCATACTCTTCATCCGGTTCTTCAGCGGCGGGTTCGTAGGGCAATGCGAAAATGACCGCCTTGCCGTCGGGCTTGCCGTAGAACTCGACCTCTTTGCCGGAGGCCACCAACGGATCATAACCAGTGCGGTAACGCCACAGCGTTTCTTTGCCGTCGATAACCGGCCAACGCAGTCCGCGCGACGCATGATAGGCATCGAACTCTGCGAGCTCGTGCCCTTTCTTCGGACCCTTAAGACCGAATATCCGGTATTCCTCGTACAACCCCTTCTGCAGGTAGAAGCCGAAGTCCTCCATCTCGTGGTTACTGTAGGTATTACCGGCCGCATCCGTAACGGTCTGCTGCGGATAACGATTCACCTGGCCATTCTCGAACAGAATGTCATATAGCGTCTTACCGCGATACTCGGGTTTTTGCGCGACGAGTTCTTCGGGCCAGACTTCCTCGACCTTGAACCGTTTTGAAAACTCGACGACCTGCCAGAGATCGGACTTGGCCTCACCCGGTGCTTTCACCTGTTCCCGCCAGAACTGCGTGCGACGCTCGGCGTTACCGTAGGCGCCTTCCTTTTCGGTCCACATCGCCGTTGGCAGGATCAGGTCGGCGGCCATCGCCGTTACCGTCGGATAGGGATCCGACACGACGATAAAGTTCTCGGGATTGCGATACCCGGGGAACGTCTCCTCGTTCATGTTGGGTGCCGCCTGCATATTGTTATTGCACTGGACCCAGTAGGCGTTGAGCTTGCCATCCTTGAGCATGCGGTTTTGTAATACGGCGTGATAACCAGGCTTGCCCGGAATCGTGCCTTTCGGCAACTTCCAGATACCCTCGGAGAAGTCCCGGTGCGCCTCTTTCTTAACCACCAGGTCTGCCGGCAGGCGATGCGCGAAGGTGCCGACTTCGCGTGCCGTGCCGCACGCGGACGGCTGGCCAGTCAGCGAGAACGGTCCGTTGCCCGGTTCGGAAATCTTGCCCACGAGCAAATGAATGTTGTAGATCAAATTGTTGCACCAGGTGCCGCGAGTGTGCTGATTGAAGCCCATGGTCCAGTACGACGTAACCTTGATGTTCGGGTCCGCGTAGAGTTCCGCCAGCGCCAGCAACTCTTTCTTCGGCACGCCGGAAAGCTCGGATACCGAATCGATGTCATAGTCAGCGACAAACTTTTTGTATTCGTCCAACGTCATCGCCTCGGAGCCGCCGCCTTTACCCGAATTGGCCGCCTTCTTCTCTCGTTCGTCCTCGGGGCGCAGCCCGTAGCCGATGTCGGTATTGCCACGTCGGAAGTTGACGTTCTTGCCGACAAAATCTTTATTGACTTTGCCGGTCTGAATGATGTGGTTGGCGATGAAATTCAGAATCGCCAGATCAGTCTGCGGCTTGAATACCATCGGAATATCGGCAAGATCGAAATTTCGATTCTTGAACGTTGACAACACGGCAACCTTACAACTCTCGTGCGTCAGGCGGCGATCCGTCAACCGACTCCACAGGATCGGGTGCATTTCAGCCATATTCGAACCCCACAGCACGAAAGCGTCGGCGTGCTCGAGATCGTCATAAACGCCCATCGGCTCGTCAGCACCGAAGGTGCGGATAAACCCCGCAACAGCGGAAGCCATACAGTGTCGCGCGTTCGGGTCGATATTGTTGCTGCGGAAGCCGGCCTTATAGAGCTTCGCTGCCGCATATCCTTCCCATACCGTCCACTGGCCGGAACCGAACATGCCCACGGATGTAGGACCCTTGTCACGCAATGCCGCTTTCCATTTCTCAGCCATGATGTCGAATGCGGCATCCCAGCTGACCGGTGTGAATTCACCGTTCTTGTCGTATTTGCCGTCGGTCATACGCAGCAGCGGCTGCGTCAGACGATCTTTGCCGTACATTATCTTCGACAGGAAGTAACCCTTAATACAGTTCAGCCCACGGTTTACCGGTGCGTCGGGATCGCCCTGAGTGGCGACGATTCGTCCGTCCTGAGTGCCCACAAGCACACTGCAACCGGTGCCACAGAATCGGCACGGTGCCTTGTCCCAGCGTATGCTATCGCCATTGGCATCGCCCTCGGCAGCCATGGCCGGATCATGCAACAGATTGATTCCGGCAGCCGTGGCGGTCGCCGCTGCCGCATTTGCTCGTACGAAATCGCGTCGTGACAGTTTCATGATAAGGGCTCCAATTCTCCGGCGACATCACTGTCGCTATAGTGATAGACCAGGGATGCCGACAGCACCCCTGCCGTGTTCTGCATGTCGATGAAGGCATCCGCCAACTCGCTGTCGTTAGATTTCTCAACGACCGTGACGAGGCGTCCCTCTGGTGTCTCGCCGTGAATCTCAATTCCCGGCGCCGATTCCAATTGCGCTCGCACGCTGTTCAAACATTCAGGTCTGGCGTGTACCAAGACGCCGCTGATATGCAGTCCGGACATTACGAATTCTCCTCGGATTGGCGCTGTTTCAGGAAAACAGCATCGGTGGGACAAACATCGACACATTCCCCGCAACCGGTGCAGGCATCTGTATCTATTTCGGGCATCGGCGGACGACCGACTGCAGGCGCAAAGCGGATGGCTTCCGGCTCGCAGGTCTCGCCACAGGTGCGACAGTAGACGCCTTGCCTGACCAGGCAGGCGGGTTTGATTTGGGCAAAAGCGCTGGGTGACGGTGATACGGGACGTTCCCGCCAGTCACCCCTGAGAAATTGTGTGCGCGTCAGGTTGCTCATTTCCAAGCTTGCCGCATCCATCCGCTCGACTGCAGCTTTACACTCGGGCGTTTATGGAATTACCGACTCGAGCGTGATTCTGACGGCTGGAATCGGCCGGGGGAATACGCATTAATACTTGTTACAGTGCGGACTCTACACGCTGACCTTGCAGAGTCAGGGAAAGTCTTGCACTATTCGCCCCGCTCAAACCACAGGTGCCGCATGGCGAAAGAAGAAGCAATTCAAATGGAGGGTGTAGTTACCGAAACCCTGCCCAACACGACGTTCCGCGTCGAGCTGGAGAATGGTCACACGGTGACGGCGCATATTTCCGGTAAAATGCGCAAGCACTACATCCGAATTCTGACTGGTGACAAGGTCACGGTCGAGCTGACACCTTACGACCTGAGCAAAGGCCGGATCGTTTACCGCGCGCGATAAGTTATTGCGCTGACCCTCGAGAACCGGTCTATTTCGACTCGGACTCCGGCGCAGATTCCGATTCGGGCTTCGACAGATGCTCAAGTTTTTTAGTATTCGGCGTCAGTTCGAGTCCCAGGGTATCGTCGTCTTCCAGAATAATGCGCACGTCGCCGCCATCGGTGAGTTCACCGAATAGCAAAATTTCGGCCAGCGGCCGTTTGATCGTTTCCTGGATGACACGCGACATAGGCCGCGCACCCATCGCCGGATCATAGCCACGCTCGGCGATCCACGCCCGTGCATCAGGATCCAGCTCGATCGTCACATCGTGGTCTTGCAGCTGCGTCTCCAGCTCAAGAACAAGCTTGTCGACGACCCGCAGTATTGATTTGATATCCAGCGGATCGAATGGAATTACCGCATCGAGTCGATTACGAAATTCCGGCGTGAACATTTTCTTGATCGCTTCCATGCCATCCGTCGCGTGATTCTGCTGCATGAAACCCATCGACGCGCGACTCATATCCGCGGCACCGGCATTCGTAGTCATAACCATGATCACGTTTCGGAAATCGGCCTTACGACCGTTGTTATCGGTCAGCGTGCCATGATCCATGACTTGTAATAAGAGGTTAAACACCTCCGGATGCGCCTTCTCGATCTCGTCGAGCAGCAGGACGGCATGCGGGTTCTTGCTGACGGCCTCGGTCAGCAACCCGCCCTGGTCGAAACCGACGTATCCCGGCGGTGCACCGATCAATCGCGATACGGTGTGCCGTTCCATGTACTCCGACATGTCAAAACGTATTAACTCAATGCCAAGCGCGTGCGCAAGCTGGCGCGTGACCTCCGTTTTGCCGACGCCGGTTGGCCCCGCAAACAGATAGGCGCCGACCGGTTTCTCCGCTTCGCGCAGACCAGAGCGAGCCATCTTGATTGCCGATGCCAAAACGCCAATGGCCTTGTCCTGACCGAATATCACCAGCTGCAGATCTCGCTCGAGATGCTGCAACAGATCACGATCGGAAGCTGAAACACTTTTCGGTGGAATACGGGCCATCCGCGCCACAATATCTTCCACCTGCTCGACGTCGATGACCTGCGGCTCATCGCCCGCCGAATCGTTGAGGCGAACCCGGGCACCGGCCTCGTCAATGACATCTATTGCTTTATCCGGTAATTGCCGTTCAGTCAGATGACGAGCCGCCAGTTCGACGGCCGATTGCAATGCTTCGTCGGTATAACGAACGCCGTGATGTTCCTCGAAGCGTGATTGCAGACCCCGCAGAATCTCAACCGTTTCACTAATACTGGGTTCGGGCACATCAATTTTCTGAAAGCGCCTCGCCAGCGCATGGTCCTTCTCGAAGATGCCACGATATTCACGGTAGGTCGTCGAACCGATGCAGCGAAGCTCGCCATTGCCGAGCACCGGCTTGATCAGGTTCGAAGCGTCCAGTACGCCGCCGGATGCGGCGCCGGCGCCGATGACCGTGTGTATCTCATCGATAAACAGGACCGCAGTAGGATCTTTCTGCAACTCGGCGATAACACCCTTGAAGCGTTTCTCGAAATCTCCCCGGTACTTCGTCCCGGCCAGCAATGCACCCAGATCGAGTGCATGGATCGTACAATTCTCAAGTACCTTCGGAACTTTGCCGTCGACAATCAGCTTGGCAAGACCCTCGGCCAGGGCCGTCTTGCCGACACCTGCTTCACCGACATACAAGGGATTGTTTTTTCTGCGCCGACACAGGATCTGAATTGTTCTTTCGATCTCGGCCTCACGACCGATTAACGGGTCCGTCTTGCCGTCCATTGCGCACTGATTCAGATTTCGGGCAAAACTTTCGAGCGCGCTCTTGCCCTTCTCCTGTTCTGCTTCCTCGCCGATAACGCGCTCGTCGGATTTTCCACCCGTCTCGTCGGTCTTGCTCAAACCGTGCGATACATAATTAACGACGTCGAGGCGAGATACATTGTGCAGCCCTAGCAGATAAACGGCGTGTGACTGTTTCTCACCGAAAATGGCGACCAGCACGTTGTCGCCGCGAACCTCTTTTTTGCCGCTGGACTGTACGTGAAAAACAGCGCGTTGCAGAACGCGTTGAAAGCCAAGGGTCGGCTGTACTTCCTGATCATCGTCGGTGGCCAGCAGCGGTGTCGACTCGTTGACAAAATCCTGCAGATCTTTTCTTAGCCGGGCAAGCTCTACACCGGTTGCCTGCAAAATCTCGGCGACACGCGGAATATCGAGCAACGCAAGCAGCAGGTGCTCAACTGTCATGTACTCATGACGGTCTGAACGGGCCTGCTGAAAAGCCTCATTTAAACTAAATTCCAGTTCACTGCTTAGCATACTTTCCGGGTTCCAGATCCTATGTTTCCTCTAACGTACATAACAATGGATGCTGATGCTGCTCGGCGAATGCGGCAACCTGCGCGACCTTGGTTTCCGCTATTTCATAGCTAAACACACCGCAGACACCCCTGCCCTGCGTATGGACTTCGAGCATGATGCGCGTGGCCTTCGGGCGATCCAGTCCAAATATCAACTCGAGAACCTCAACAACGAACTCCATCGGCGTGTAATCATCATTGAGCAACAAGACACGATACAGAGGCGGCTTCCTGGTCTTCGGCCGAGCCTCTTCGAGAACCAAACCATGATCCTGATCCGACCCTGCCTCGAAATCCCCGTCGCCGCTCATTGCCAGCATATTTCTACAAACATCTTTCATGGTTGCTACAATACACCATCTGGTTTTGCACAATCAGCCCTCAACCGGCTGGCTACACAGATCGATATGTGCTTCAGAGTAGCAACCGTTGAGATCAAGGTCCGTGCGATTGCGCACGCTACGAACATTAAGCAGTGCTGCGGATAAACCGGCAATGTGCGGCAAGAATTGACGTCAGCGACCGTGCGCCCTGGTTGCCGAATCCGGCGTTAACTTACGCTAACCTTACGAATGGCGTCACATAAATTTCCTAGTTCTATGCTTTTAAAGGACATTTTTCCTTACTGTGTGCACATTATTGTGCTAATTTGCGAAGCCTGACGCTGCCGACAGGATCGTCAGAGGTTTAATATTGTCTGCGTTGCGCCATACCGGGAAGTAGTTTTTGTGAATCTGCCGGATCTTATGTCACGCTGGAGCCTGCAGTCTCCGGAACAACTGGTCGCTAAAGCAAGCAACCACCTGCCATTCTGGGTGTCGCTCTTGTTTGTGATCCTGATCGGCTATTACCTGGCGAGGATCGCCTGGCTTCTTTATCCATCGGCCGATGAAGCGCCCTGGTCACCACCGGCTGCAGCGGCACGATCCGCACCACGACCCGCCGACCAACAGGACTACCGGTCGATCGTCGATTCACACCTGTTCGGGACAGCCAGCGCCGAGCTTGCACCAGCCGTTGTCGAGGAAACCGATGATGCGCCCGACACCCGGCTCAACCTGAAACTGCGAGCGACGATCAGCGCCGAAGACCAGACTATTGCCCATGCGATCATTGCCGACGGCTCCGGCAAGGAAAACGTCTATTTCGTCCGCGACTCGATTCCCGGCGGCGCCACGCTGCACCGCGTCCATCCGGACCGGGTTATCCTGAATCGGGGCGGTGTACTCGAGGCGCTACGCCTGCCGAAGCAATTTGACGGCAAGTCGGCAACCAGCGTGCGCAGATCTCCTGCACCGCGTAAAGCCAGAGCAACCGGTTCGCCATCAGTCCAGACGCTGATCACCGAAAATGCTGCAAACTTCAATGAGATTATCCGTCCGCAACCCTTCATGCCGAATGGCCAACTCAAGGGTTACCGCGTATTTCCGGGCCGTAATCGCCAGCAATTCATTGCCCTGGGACTCAGACCTGGGGACCTGGTCACAGAGATTAACGGCGTGGCACTGAATAATCCCGCACAAGGCATGGAGATTTTCCGGACCCTGTCTGAGTCCTCGCAGGTCACGGTCACCGTGGAACGCAACGGGCAAAATCAGTCGATTACCCTGGATGCGAGTAAACTGGCCGAAATCGGTAAAACGAAACGATGAACAAACCAGCCAAGTTCATGCGAACAGAGCCAACCTGCGCCACCCGGTTCAGGCGGCTCATGCTTGGCATGGCCGGACTGCTTTTCTCTCTATCGTTCTCCATTTTGGCCGCAGCACAAGACGCGACGATTACGCCAAATTACAAAGATGCCGATATCCGCCAGGTCATCGAGGCGGTTGGCGAAGTCACCGGCAAGAATTTCATCCTGGATCCGCGCGTCAAGGCCCAGGTCACGATGCTGGCATCGACGCCGATGACACCCGACGCCTTCTACGAGACCTTCCTGTCGATTCTGCAGGTCTACGGATTCGTGGCTATTCCGTCCGGTGACGTGATCAAGATCCTGCCGGACGCGAACGCCCGGCAAATGCCGGCCAGTGCGCCGGAGAATCGCGCTGACGACATCGTTACGCAGGTTATCGAGATCCACAATGTGGCAGCGGCACAACTCGTGCCGATCCTGCGGCCGTTGATCCCGCAATACGGCCACCTCGCCGCACACCCGGCCTCCAATATGCTGATCATTTCCGACCGCGCGGCCAACGTCGAGCGAATGCTGCGCATCATTCGTCGCATCGACCTGGCCGGCGACGAAGATTTTGATGTCATTCGCCTCGAAAACGCCTCGGCTGCCGAAATCGTACGCATAATCAACTCACTGAACCAGGGCGGCCGCGGTCAGGCTGCCGCAGCTGCCGGTGGAGCGGGACCGAGCATCGTCGCCGACGACCGCACCAACAGCGTGCTGATCGGCGGCGATAAAACCAGGCGCCTGCGGATACGTGCCCTGATCGCGCACCTGGATACACCGCTGGAAGACGGTGGTGATACCCAGGTACGGTACCTGCGCTACGCGGATGCCGAAGAATTGGCGACGAAACTGCAAACTCAGTATCAGAAAGCCGGGAATGAACCAGGCGGACCCGCAGAATCCGGTGACATTTCAATCTGGGCGGATGCGCCGACGAATGCTCTGATCATCAACGCACCACCCAAGATCATGCGCTCGATGGAGCAGGTCATCGACAAACTAGACATTCGGCGACTGCAGGTTCTGCTCGAAACGATCATCGTCGAAGTCTCCGCTGAAAAAGCGGCTGACCTGGGCGTCACATGGGCTTTCGGTGACGCCGATCTGGAAAATGCGATCGGCGTCACGCAGTTCGACGGCCTGACCGGAGTCACCGGTCTGGCACAGGCGGTCGTGGGCGAATCGACGGACGTCGCGCTGGGCAACGGCCTGAGCTTCGGTCTCGGTCGACTCTCGGATTCCGGTCTCAGTTTCGTTGCGATCATCGAAGCCCTGGAAGCCGATACGAATACGAACGTTATGGGGACACCAATTCTGACAACACTGGATAACGAGGAAGCCGAGATCCGCGTCGGTCAGGAAGTGCCTTTTGTGACCGGCAGTTTTACTAATACCGGCACCGCTGGTAGTTCTGTCAACCCGTTCCAGACCGTCGAGCGTGAACAGGTCGGCCTGAATTTGAAATTAACACCGCAAATCAACGAGGGAGACGCGGTCCGCCTCAAGATCGAACAGGAACTCTCGAATATTTCCGAGAGCACGCAGGCCGTCGACCTGATTACGAGCAATCGCATAATCAACACGAGTGTCATCGTCGAGGACGGCGGCACGCTCGTAATCGGCGGGCTGATTCGTGAAGATTTGCTGGAGAAGGAACAACGCGTTCCCCTGCTCGGCAGTATTCCGCTGCTCGGCGCACTGTTCAGGTCGACCAGCACCCAAAAAATCAAAACAAACCTGATGTTCTTCATCCGCCCGACCATCCTGCGCAACGCGGAGCAGACGGCATTTGAAACTAACCAAAAATACAATTTCATTCGCGACATGCAACTAGGCCAGAAAACCACACCGAAACTCCTGCCGAGCCTGTCACCTTCAAATCCGGCAATCCCGGAAGTGCCTCCGGCCGACGACATACCGACCATCGACCTGCGCAACCTCGAGCCGCAAGAACCGGACGAGCCTGCGGAGGACTAAGCCATGGCTAGCACGGCATTGCCCCCCGAAGATCCGCCGCTCGACGCATCACCACCACCAGACCAGGAAGAGATCGAGACCGCTGACGGTTTCCGGCTGCTGCCGTTCTCTTTCGCCAAGCGTCATGGCCTGCTCGTGCATGGCTATGAAAACGGACAGGCACTGACGCTGGTCCGCAACGATGCGAGCCCGGCAAGTCTGGCGGAAACCCGCCGCTTCATCGACGGGCCGCTACGCACTGAAGTCGTCACACCTGAACAGTTCGACGCTCGAATTACCGAGTTCTACGAGCAGGAATCGAACTCAAAGATAGCCATGGTGGAAGGCCTCGGTGACGATGATCTGTTTCAAGCCGCACAGGATCTGCCGGAACCGTCCGATCTGCTGGAGAGCGATGACGACGCGCCAATCATTCGCCTGATCAATGCCGTCCTGACCTCAGCCGTGAAGGACAATGCCTCTGACATCCATATCGAACCGTTCGAAAATCGGCTCGTGGTGCGATTTCGTATCGACGGTGTTTTGCGCGAAGCCCTGCAATCACGCCGTGCCGTCGCGCCGCTGATCGTCTCACGTATCAAGGTCATGTCGAAACTCGATATCGCCGAGAAACGCCTGCCGCAAGACGGTCGTATCTCGTTACGCGTCGCCGGACGAGCTGTCGATGTGCGCGTCTCGACCATGCCGTCGGGTCACGGCGAGCGCGTCGTGCTCAGGCTGCTGGACAAGCATGCGGGTCGCCTCGACCTCGCCCAGCTAGGCATGTCGGGTAAGGACCAGCAGGCCATTGATACCATGATTCACAAACCGCACGGCATTATTCTCGTGACCGGGCCGACCGGCTCGGGTAAGACGACAACGCTTTATGCGGCGCTCGAGCGGATCAACAATGATTCACGCAACATCATGACGGTCGAGGATCCGATTGAGTACTACATCGACGGTGTAGGCCAGTCGCAGGTCAATACGAAGGTCGACATGACATTTGCGCGCGGTCTCCGCGCCATCCTGCGTCAGGATCCGGACGTCGTCATGGTCGGCGAGATTCGCGATCTCGAAACGGCTGAAATTGCCGTACAGGCAAGTCTGACAGGACACCTCGTTTTATCGACCCTGCATACGAATACGGCCGTAGGCGCCGTCACGCGACTCAGAGATATGGGTGTCGAACCCTTCCTGCTGTCATCCAGCCTGATCGGCGTTGTTGCGCAACGTCTCGTGCGCGTGCTCGACCCGGACACCAAGCAGGGCCGCCCGGCGCTGGAGTATGAATGCAAGGAGGTCGGCGCCGATCCGGACGATCCGCCAATCTTGTACCGGCCCCAGGAAGACGCCACTCTCGGCGAAGGCTACAAGGGTCGCAGTGGCATTTACGAGGTTGTCACGATCGATGACACATTCAGGACACTGATCCACGACGGTGCCAGCGAACACCTGCTCGAGCAAAATGCTCGCAGCCACTGCCCAAGCATCCGCGAAGATGGTATTCGGCGGGTACTCGACGGCACAACGACTCTCGAAGAAGTACTGCGCGTGACGCAGTCTGACTGACCTGCGCTGACCGATGGGCGCCTTCGAATACACGGCGGTTGATCCGCGCGGCAAGGAACGCAAGGGCGTCATCGAAGGTGACACGCCGCGCCGGGTGCGCCAGTTGCTGCGCGACAGGGATTTGATCCCGTTGTCGGTGACCGAAATCGCCGAAAAAGAATCAACTCGTCAGCAGTCGTTCACGCTCAGGCGCAGCATGACACCAGCCGACCTCGCGATGATCACGCGCCAGATCGCGACACTCGTCCACTCATCCATGCCGCTTGAGGAAGCCTTGACTGCGGTCGGCGAGCAATCCGATACACCACGCATCAAAAGCATCATCATGGGCGTGCGTGCCAAAGTCATGGAAGGCCATTCGCTGGCCGATGGCTTAAGCGATTTCCCGCGCGCGTTTCCGGATTTATACCGGGCAACCGTTGCGGCCGGCGAACAATCAGGACACCTCGACATGGTCCTCGAACGTCTCGCCGACTACACAGAGGGCCGCCAGGAACTGCGCCAGAAGATCATGAACGCGATGATCTACCCGATCGTCCTGACGGTTCTTGCGATCAGTATCGTGACGCTGATGCTTGTTTATGTCGTCCCGAAGGTCGTGCGTGTTTTCACCAATACGGGTCAGGAATTACCGGGACTGACGACCGCATTGATCGCCATCAGCGATTTCCTTCGCGACTATGGCCTGGTGCTTGCTGCCATACTTGGTGTCGGCGCATGGCTCGTCCACCGGATGCTCAAAAACCCGGGGCCACGTCGGTCCCGTGACAGACTGTTATTACGTGTACCGATCATCGGACGCCTCGTGCGCGGCATTAACACGGCACGTTTCACGCGCACCCTGAGCATCCTGACCGGCAGCGGCGTGCCGGTGCTGGACTCGCTGCAGATTTCCGGTGCGGTCATCACGAACTTGCCGATGAGCGAAGCGGTTCATGATGCCGCCGACCGGATCCGCGAGGGAGCGCCGATCGGCAAGTCACTGGCCGAGAGCGGCCACTTCCCACCAAT
Source organism: uncultured Chromatiaceae bacterium (assembly GCA_964629475.1). Lineage (GTDB taxonomy): Bacteria > Pseudomonadota > Gammaproteobacteria > Steroidobacterales > SMWD01. The sequence goes on from CAZVQW010000001.1 coordinate 271,758, forward strand.
TTGTATTCATTTGATATCCAGTGGCGAGGCCAGCGGCCAACTCGACACAATGCTCGACCGCGCCGCACAGAACCAGGAACGCGATGTAGATGGCCTGATCGCAGCCCTGCTCGGCATCCTCGAACCCGCCCTGATCGTGGGCATGGGCGTGGTTGTGCTGGTGATCGTCCTCGCCATCCTGTTGCCGATTTTCGAGTTGAATCAGCTCGTCAAATAAGCGCAATGCGGCAAAAATGAGGACCCTGTCACGATTTCAGGGTCCATTGATTGCCATCAATAATTAATCACCCTATAAGCTTTTCAAGAGGTTTCGTTATACATAATTTTTGGCGCTAACCAGATGGGAGCTTATCGATGATTGGTGATCATGACGACCAGAATGAGGTCGAAGAATTTGACGATGAAGAAACGCCCGGCGATCTGTCAGTACAGACTGCGAATGTCGGTGAAACATCGGTCGAGATCAACGTCGAAGAACTGATTGCGGAAATTGAAGCTGACGGTAACGTTACAGCGGATAGCAGCGAACAGGACTCGCGCAAGCGGCTCGAGAAGCTCCTTGAAGAACGGCGCACGGCGCGCGAACTTCAGGAGATCGATGAATTTGCACTTGAAGAAATCGATTAAACCAACCTTCACCAAACCCATTGGTGCCCCGGTTACTGCATTAGCAATTAATGCAACGGCATCCCGTTCCGCACGAGCCCGACAACAACACCTTCGATAACCATATTCTCGCTCTTGAGATCGACCTCGATCGGTGTGAATGCCTCATTCTCCGGCAATAACGACACCACCGTACCCTGCTGACGGTAACGCTTGACCGTCACTTCATCCTCGAGACGGGCGACGATAATCTGGCCGTTGCGCACCTCAGGCGTTCGGTGCACGGCAACGAGGTCGCCGTCCAGGATGCCGGCATCCCTCATGCTCATTCCCTCGACGCGTAACAGGAAATGCGGCTGCGGATCGAAGATCGATGTATCGATCCGGTAATGTCCCTCAATATGCTCTTCAGCCAGGATCGGTTCACCCGCGGCTACCCGCCCGACCAGCGGCAAACCAAGCTGTTCGCGTAGAAAATCCTTGAGTCTTATGCCCCGCGAGGCGCCCGGAATCAGCTCGATGACACCCTTGCGCTGCAGGGCCCGCAGATGCTCTTCTGCCGCATTGACCGAACGAAACCCCAGTGCTCGCGCAATTTCGGCGCGAGTAGGCGGCATGCCCGCCTCTTCAATGAATTCCTGCACGAAAGAGAGAATTTCGGACTGCCGTGTCGTCAACTTTTCCATATCAAAACACCTGTATGGATATACAGGCTGTGACTATATACAGATAAATTTAAGATGACAAGCTTTCTAATCTGACCTGCTAAACATACGCAATTACCGAAAGCCGGTGACCCAACATCCTTTGGCAATCCCGAAATCAATTAATCTAGAAAAGAAACACTTTGCGATTTAACATTGTTTCCGTCATCATCCGCAATCTAGGGCAGCCGATACCTCTTTGAGGCGGTACCTAATGTTGTTGTTTTCTAGCATAGGATGTAATTGAACATGAAAATTCAAACCGCGATCAAAGCAAGCGCCGTCGCTCTTACTCTTTTAGTCGCTACCGGTTGTGCCGGAACATCGACGGTTGACGAACTGACCGCTCGAGTCGATGCACTGTCATCTGACATTGCACGTGCCCAGTCTGCAGCAGATGCAGCCGGCGCCACTGCAGCAGAAGCTCGCCAGATGGCTTCAGGTGCACAGAGCACGGCCAATCAGGCACTGAATGCAGCAAACCAGAGCCAGGCCTGCTGTGACGCTACCAACGAAAAGCTTGACCGGATGTTCCAGAAAGGAATGGCCAAATAATCAGCTGATTGTTTAGCGCAAAAAAGCCGTGGGTGTTACACACCCGCGGCTTTTTTTTGCCCGTTGCAAACGAAATTGGGGGATAGCTGTTGCCACAATCTCAGTTCCAGCCAATACGTTAGTCATCAAGCGCGGATTGCATTTCCACCGACAACCGCCCATCCGCATAACCAACCCTGACCGGAACACCCAACCGTTCCTCATAAACCGAAGTGATGAGCTCCCAATCAACTATCGCAGCACGATCCCGAGTCACCCGAATATAAACCTCGGTAACGTCCGTTAGAGACGATGAAACGTCGGCATCGATAGCCGCCTCATCATCAGAAGCGTGAACAACGATCTGCCCGTCCGCGCCCTCTTCACTCGCCCCCCCTTCATCCAGCGCCGGATGGACCTCAAGGTACAGGTCATCCCCGGACCACCCCAGCTTGATCGGCTGATTGACGATTTCGACCGGCGTGCTGACCGGCACGTTCGGAAATAACCATTCAATATCTTCAGGGAACATCCGTATACAACCATGCGTAACTCGCATGCCGACCCCGGCCGGGCGATTTGTGCCGTGTATCAGGTAACCTGGAATGCTGAGTCGTAACGCATATTCACCGAGCGGATTGTCCGGTCCCGCAGGCACGACTGTACCCAGTTCGCGCCCGTCGGCGGCCCACTCGTCACGAATCGACTGTGGTGGATACCAGCTCGGATTTCTGACCTTCCTGACGATCGCCGCACGACCGAGCGGCGTACCCCAATCCATGCGCCCGATACTGATAGGAAAGGACCGAACCCGCTTGCTGCCGTCGACATCAAAATAGTAATACATTCTGTATTCGGCGATATTAATGACAATGCCGGAGCGTTTTGCATCCGGCAAAACGAACTGTGTCGGCAAAAGCACCTCGGTACCGTCGCCAGGCAACCACGCATCGACGTCCGGGTTTGCGAGCCGGATTTCCTCGTAGCCGAGTTGATGGGCCCGCGCAATGTCGATGAGCGTGTCGGCGTAAATGGTCTCAGTGCGACCGGGTGAACCGATCAGGTCATCCCCTGTTACCAGGTCAAATTCTACTGCCGGAACCGGACCTGCGATCAATACGCATAAAAAACCGGCGTACAACATGAGACGCCAAACAGTCGATGAAACGATCAAAAAGACACTCCGAGTACAGGCATGATCACGACCCAGGCCATGAGTGGAATTAGTAGTATAGCGACAAGATTAAGCCAAAACCCCGCCCGGCTCATTTGTGGGATCGTCACATGGCCGGAGCCGAATACGATGGCGTTCGGTGGCGTCGCGACCGGCAACATGAATGCGCAGCTGGCCGCAATACCAGCCGGGACGATCAGTAAAAACGGATCGATACCGAGCCCGATCGCCACTGCATACAACACCGGAATGAGCGTCGCAGTCGTAGCCGTGTTGCTCGTCAACTCGGTCAGAAAAATCATCATGCCGGTCACAAGCGCGATGATCAGCACGATCGGTAACGGTGACAGGATCGCCGCCTGGCTACCGAGAAAGGCACTGAAACCGGATTGATCCAGCGTCGCGGCCAGACTCAGCCCACCGCCGAACAGGATCAGCACACCCCAAGGCAGTTTGACGGCGGTCGCCCAGTCCATCAGGAACTCACGATCGGTGAGCCTGACCGGCGTCACAAACAGGGTCAGTGCGGCGATGATCGCAATGCCTGAATCTGTCAGGCCACCCAGCGGCGTTACGTCACCAATAATAATTCTACCGAGTAACGGCCGTGTAACCCAGGCTCCGGCTGTCAGCAGGAAAATAACGAGGGTCATTTTCTCAGCTCGACTCATCGGTCCTAGCTCGCCGTGCAACCGTTCAAGCAATACATCCACACCAACAATCGGTTGATTCGACACACGGTAGATGACCCGACTCAACAACCACCACACAACCGGCAAAAAAACGATAACCAGCGGTACCGCAAACTGCATCCATTGCGCGAAACTGATTTCATGATTCATCTGCGTGCGAATATAGGAAACGAGAAAAACATTTGGCGCCGTACCGATAATCGTGCCAATTCCGCCGATCGTTGCCGCATAGGCGATTGCAAGTAACAGACAAACTGAAAAATGCCGGCGCATCACATCGTCATCGTCGGTTACGGATTTTTCAATCAATTTTGTAATGCTCAATGCCACCGGCAGGAGCATGATGGTTGTTGCCGTATTCGTAACCCACATACTGAGAAACGCTGCGATAAACATGAATGCCGCAATAATCCGGGTCGGCCGGGTGCCGACAGCCTTCAGGGCAGTCAATGCGAAGCGCCGGTGCAAGCCGCAACGCTCAAGTGCCAGCGCGAGAATGAAACCGCCGAGAAACAGGTAGATCAGCTCATGGCCGTAAGCTGCTGCCGTCGCCTTGATCGACGCTGCGCCGGCCAGCGGGAATATGGCCAGCGGCAACAGAGCCGTCGCATAAACGGCAATGGCTTCGGTAATCCACCAGACCGCCATCCAGATCGCGACGGCCGCCGCCGTGCGTGCCGCGACAGTCAGTGTAACGAGTTGCCCTGCGTCATCGAGATACAGATCCGGTAACCACCAGAACACAACGAGCGCGGCCAGTGGCCCGCAGAACAATCCAATAATACGTGCCCGCGATGTCATGCAGGTTTGGGCATGATCCTCAGTAGCGGATCAGCGCGGACCCCCATGTGAACCCACCGCCGAAGGCTTCCAGCATCAGTAAATCACCGCGTTTGACACGGCCGTCTCGAACAGCGACATCCAGCGCCATTGGCACCGATGCCGCCGACGTGTTGCCGTGATCCTGCAGAGTCAGAATGACCTTCTCCATCGGCATTTCCAAACGTTTAGCTGTTGCCTGAATGATGCGCAGATTAGCCTGATGCGGAATCAACCAGTCGATCGAACCGTGTTCGAGACCGTTTGCCTCTAAAGTTTCATCGACGATGCTCTCAAGTCTCTTGACCGCAACCTTGAAAACTTCATTCCCTCTCATTTTCAGGAATGGTTCCTCGTCATCATCAGGCCGCTGTATCCTCGATGTACCGTAGGGATGGTAAAGCAGATCTTTGTAATTCCCGTCGGCGCGGAGATGGGTCGAGATCACGCCCGGTTTATCGGTCTGTTCGAGCACGACGGCGCCGGCACCGTCGCCGAAAATCACGCAGGTCGAACGGTCGGACCAATCGATCATGCGCGACAATGTTTCGGCACCGATAACCAACGCGCGCCTGGCCTGCCCACTGGAGACAAACTGGTCCGCAATACTCAACGCATAAATAAACCCGCTACAGGCAGCCTCGAGACTGAATGCAGCAAATCCGCCGATACCGAGTCGCTCCTGCACCAGGCAACCGACATTTGGAAACACCACGTCCGGCGTTGTCGTGCCGACAACCAGAAAGTCGATATCGCCGGGTTCCAGACCTGCTGCCTCGATGGCCTGACGAGCCGCGCCCTCAGCAAGATCCGTCGTGGTCTGATCATCTGCGGCAATATGCCGACGCTCGACACCGGTACGCGTACGAATCCATTCATCCGTCGTATCGACCATCTTCTCCAGGTCGGCATTTGTCAGGACTCGCTCGGGCAGGCAACGTCCCGTGCCGCTGATGCGTGAGTATATTTTCGTCATGCCTGTACGGATCGGATCAGTGACCCTGCTTCTCCATTAGTGAACGTATCTGCTCCGGAACATCTTTATCGACTTCTACCATAGCCACCTGAATTGCCTGCTGAAATGCGAGCGCATCCGCGCCGCCATGACTCTTGACGACGATACCGTTCAAACCAACCAGGCTGGCGCCGTTGTAGCGGCGCGGATCTACACGCCTGGATAAAGAACGCAACACCGGCCATGCCACCAGGCCGGCCAATCGACCATACAAACCGGATTTAAATTCCTCGACCAGGAAATGACGCACAAGCCGTGCTGTTCCTTCCATCGTTTTCAACGCAACGTTACCGTTGAAGCCATCACAAACGACGACATCAGCTTTCAGTTCACCGATCGTATCACCCTCGATAAACCCTACGTAATTCAGGTCGCTGTCACTGAGCAACACCGCCGCCTCGCGGACCGTGTCATTGCCCTTGATCGATTCTTCACCGATATTCAGCAAACCGATGCGAGGGTTATCAATGCCTTCGATATCCTGCACGACGACCGACCCCATCACGCCGAACTGAAATAATTGCTCGGCCGTACAATCGGCATTGGCGCCGAGATCAAGCATGTGGACGCGGCCAACCTTGGCCGGCAGACCGGTCATGATCGCGGGCCGATCAATACCGGGAACCGTTTTCAGAACAAACCGACCGGTGGCCATCAAGGCGCCGGTATTGCCGGCGCTGACACAAGCACCCGCGTCGCCTGATTTGACGAGATTGATGGCAACACGCATCGAAGAGTCTTTCTTTTTACGCATCGCGTCGGCCGGAAGATCATCCATCTCGACAACTTCGCGCGCGTCATGCACCCGAATTCGCCCGGCGAACACACCGGCCTTTTTCAGCAAAGGTTCGATGAGTTCTTTCTTGCCGACCAGGACAAGATGCAACGCATCGTTTGACCGCAACATCGCCAACGCTGCGGGAACCGTCGCATCGACACCGACATCACCACTCATCGCATCGACGGCAACAGTTACCGGATCAGCCACTTTTTCCCCTGCTCTGAATTATTCACTGCACATCGAACAACCCCAGCGGCATTATCCCCGGAAATTCATCGATTGCCCATGGTTGCAGACACGCATAATCCCGGACCGATACAGTCAGCGCCCGGCACCTCGGGGTCAGTCCGGATTTACTAGTCCAGGTCTTCTTCCGGGGTTTCGATAATCTTGCGCCCACGATAAAAGCCGTCAGGGCTAACGTGGTGACGCAGATGAGTCTCACCCGTCGTCGGCTCCACCGATACAGCCGGTGCTTTCAGACTATCGTGCGAACGCCGATTACCGCGCCTGCGGGGCGTCACTCTGCTTTTTTGTACTGCCATTTCAAAACTCCTGTCAGAATATCAGTCATCGGTGTTGCTTCTCCGGCTGCCCATCAGGCCGGCCAGATCCGCAAACGGCTTCTGCATCAATTCCTCGTCTATTACCGAATTATTATCTTCTCCGCCTGCCGCCCGGCATTTCGGTTCATCCATGTGAACCGGCACCATTGGCAATGCGGCCAAAATCTCATCCTCAATGATGATGGCGAGATCTAATCCATCAGCATCAATCAATACGCTGTCGAACGGACTCGCAATCAACTCCGTCTGCTCGTCACTGTCCAGTACAGTTAATCGTGTCTCAATCTTCACTGGCCATACCACCGAATCGAGACACCGCTGGCATTGCAGACTCACCTGCCCCGCGATTGACAGTTCAATCTGCGGCAAACCCTCAGAGCCAAACTCGAACTGCACATTCGCTGTCAATTCCGCCGGCTCGTCGCTCTCCTGATTAATATCAGGTACACACAGGCACGCCGACAACCGGGCAAGATCCGCCATTGGCAGGCGCAAATCCAGACCGGCGCCTTTTCTCGCCAGCTCATTCAGTTGGGTGGAATCGACGCGCTCGCTGAGCATAATCGAGCAATTCTAGGTTTGGTGGCCGGGTCTGTCAAAATCCTGTACGTTTCCGGCCATGACCCTGTCACCCACACCGGTTGTTCTTGCTTCCAGTTCTGTCTATCGGCGCCAGCTCCTTACACGCCTGTTGACCGATTTCGAGTGCCTTTCACCGGCGATTGACGAGTCCCGGCTGGACGGCGAATCCCCGGCAGACCTGGCCATCCGACTAGCGGTGACCAAGGCGCAAACCTGCGCAGCACAACGACCCGACGCCGTGATAATCGCCAGCGACCAGGTCCCGGCTCACGGCGCGGAGCTACTGCAAAAACCCGGCTCACACGAACGAGCGATACAGCAATTGCGCCGCTGCTCCGGACAAACAGTCATTTTTCACACCGCCGTGGCGCTGATCTGGCCGAATTCAGAAAACCGCGACACCCATATCGATGAAACGATCGTCCGCTTCCGCGACCTGACCGACACCGAAATCGACAACTACCTGCGCAGCGACGAACCCTATGACTGCGCCGGCAGCTTCAAGGTCGAATCCCGCGGTGTAATCCTCTTCAACAGCATCGAATCCCAAGACCCAACAGGCCTGCAAGGCCTGCCACTCATCTGGGTAGCAGCAAGACTGCGCGAAGGCGGAATTCTTTAATGCAAAACAGGACGCTGACCCTGCCAGGAGTGACCTTAAATGACGCCGGGGTTCCAGTCGGCGATTAGCTGGCTGGAAGACCAGTGGCGGAATTTATTTCGGAGAATCCGCAGGATTCGGAGATAGCCGCGATTCTTTGCGTTTCTCTTGATCTTTCCCAGGGCCGGTTTTTGGGCGTCATGGTTCCACGAAGGTGTCCCGGTTTTTTCCGTCGGGTACCCCTCTGAAACATTCAGGCGCGACACATGGTCCGTTGAATCAGAAAGATACTAGGATAGCGGCGTTTCAGAGAGATAGATGACGTCCAAAAGCCGGCCCCGGGAAAGACCCAACTCCAAGCAACAGCTACGCTTCCATTTTGTCCAGCACAGCCAACAAACTCGCATCCAGCGGACACTCAGCCCGAATAACCCGATCCCCCTTCGGACTCTCAAACACCAACGTCGAAGCATGCAGAAAGAGCCGCTCGAGGCCAAAGTCCCGAACGATCGGATCCTCTTCAAACCCATAACGCCGGTCCCCCGCCACCGGATGACCCAGATGAGCCGCATGCACACGAATCTGGTGCGTACGTCCGGTCTCGAGCTCGATCGAGGTCAATTGTGCACCCGCATATGATTTTTCCGGTACAAACTTCGTAAGCGCCCGCTTACCGTCGCTTGAAACCCGGACATGGCGCTCTCCGTTACGGCGCTGAGTCGTCAGCAGCGGCTCGTCAACAATGAGGTTGCCGCCCTTCCAGTTGCCGAGCAATAACGCCGTGTAGCACTTCTGTACCTCGCCGTTGCGAAACAGTTCGTGCAGACGTCTGAGTGCAGGCCGGCGTTTGGCCACGAGCAGGCAACCGCTGGTATCGCGATCGAGCCGATGGACGAGTTCGAGCTTGTCATGCTCACCGCGCAGTTTGCGTAACAACTCGATAGCACCAAACGCAATGCCGCTGCCACCGTGAACCGCAAGTCCGGATGGTTTGTCCAGCACGAGCAGATCCCGGTCTTCGTAAATAATTCGATCTTCCAGCCAGCGCGCCGAACCATACCCCGGCCGCGTAGCTGACGCGGCAGCGGCGGTTCTGACCGGCGGTATCCGCACCTGGTCTCCGTCACGCAAACGCCGATCAGGCTTTGCGCGACCCTTATTAACCCGCACCTCGCCGGAGCGAATCATCTTGTAGATCCGCGACCGCGGAACACCCTTGAGGCGGGACAGCAGAAAATTGTCCAGACGCCGATCGGCCTCATCTGCATCGATCGTGACGTAGCATACAGCCGGATTTGGGGGATTTTTTTCCATGTTTTCAGTGACCAACGGCGGTTTTCACGCATTGATGCGCTGCTCGCGCGCTGCTATATTAACGCTCACGCATGATTTTTGTGCGCGGGACCACAAAGTTGGTCAAGACAATTTCGCTGCGATTGCCCCAATTTCGGGCGATCGCCTAAAGTTAAGGCCTGCCGGGCAGGCCGCAAACCGGGTATCTGGTAAACGGATTGAGAGAGTTTCTTTCTCCGTCATGCAAGGAATAAAGACAGATCAGCCGCCTGTAAATGGCCGACCTGTCGATAGCGACAATCAGGCAGTGCCCTCAGAGGCATTGGCTCCTACCCCAGCCGATACAATGGCTGGTTAGTGTAGCCTGCGTACCTCGCCGTTCGGCGTGGTCCCTGAAGCGTTCCCTGCCGGGTACCCTACAACTGACAAGGTATGTAGGGACTATGAAAAGAATGCTGATCAATGCAACTCAGGAAGAAGAGTTGCGCGTGGCCATGGTCGATGGCCAGAGACTGATAGATCTTGATATCGAGGCGCCTGCCAGGGCACAGAAAAAGGCCAATATTTACAAAGGCAAGATCACCCGGGTCGAGCCCAGCCTCGACGCCGCCTTTGTAAACTACGGTGCCGAGCGCCACGGATTTTTGCCGCTCAAGGAAATATCACGGGAATACTTCGTCAAGGAACCCGAATCGGGTTCGCGCATCAATATTCGCGAAGTACTGAAAGAAGGCCAGGAAATCGTCATCCAGGTCGAGAAGGAAGAACGTGGCAACAAGGGTGCCGCACTGACGACCTTCATCAGCCTGGCCGGGCGATTCATCGTTCTGATGCCGAATAATCCACGTGCCGGTGGCGTATCCCGCCGAATTACCGGTGAAGATCGCGATGAAATTCGTGATGCCTTACGGGAACTGGACATTCCGGACGGCATGGGCGTCATCATTCGTACGGCCGGCGTCGGTCGCTCGAACGAGGAACTCAGCTGGGACCTCGACTACCTGATGGGCATCTGGGAATCGATCAAGGCGGCTGTCGTTTCGACACCCGGTCCGGCCCTGATCTTCCAGGACAGCAATGCGATCATTCGCGCCATTCGAGATCACCTGAATGCGGATATCGGCGAAATCCTGATCGATAATCCAAATACGGTCCAGGAAGCGCGCGAGTTCATGGCGCACGCCATGCCTCACAATCAGCATAAATTAAAGCAGTATGACGACCCGTCGCCGCTGTTTACCCGCTATCAGATCGAGAGCCAGATCGAATCGGCGTTTGCCCACACCGTGCATCTGCCATCCGGTGGCAGCATCGTCATTGACCATACCGAGGCACTGGTATCGATCGACATCAACTCGGCGCGGGCAACGAAAGGCAGCGACATTGAGGCCACGGCGCTGGCAACGAATCTGGAAGCCGCGGATGAAATTGCCCGCCAGTTCAGACTCCGCGATCTGGGTGGATTGATAGTCATCGACTTCATCGATATGGGACCGTCACGCAACCAGCGTGATGTCGAAAACAGGCTGCGTGATGCGGTCCGACCGGACCGGGCACGCGTGCAGATCGGACGAATATCCCGCTTCGGCCTGCTTGAAATGTCGCGCCAGAGGCTGCGGCCGTCGCTTGGCGAGTCGGCACACCAGGTGTGTCCGCGCTGCAATGGTATCGGCAATGTTCGCAGCGTTGAATCGCTGGCGCTGTCGATCCTGCGCCTGGTCGGCGAAGAAGCTCGCAAGGACCAGACCGCAAATGTCATCGCGCAGTTACCTATTAATGTCGCAACCTATTTGCTGAACGAAAAACGTGACTGGATCCGTGATATTGAACAGCGTGAAAAAATCCAGATCATCCTGGTCGCTAACCCGGACTATGAAACACCGAATTATTCGATCCGGCGCGTCCGCGGAGACCAGACTGTGCTCCCGGAGAACACCGGTGCCAGCTATGACCTCGTCAGCCCTGACGAGGTCAGCGAAAAAGATCCGGTACTTGGCAAGTCATCCGAGGTCAAGATTGAAACACCCGCGGTCACTGCGACCCGACCGGACGCACCGCCACCTCCTGCCCGTCAAGTAAACACCCCGCAGCAACCCGGACTGTTTGTACGTCTCTGGCGCGCACTGTTCGGCAAAGGGGATGAGCCTCAGCAAAAGAAAAAGAAGAAGTCGCGCTCAACGTCAGGCGCAAGACAGGGAGGTAATCGCAAGACCGGCAATCGGGGCGGCCAGGGCCGCCGCAGAGACGCGGGCAATCGTCGCGGCAGAAGTAGTGGCCAGGGCGGCCAGCGGCGCGATTCACAGGCACGTGACAACCGCAATCGCGACGGGCAACAAAAATCAGGCAAACAAGCGCCCAGACCCGCGGATCAAAAATCGGCTCAGAAATCACCCCAGAAATCTGCCGAGGGCAAACAGGAGCAACAACAACCCAAGAGCGGCAAGTCACGGAACCGGCGACGCCGAAGACGCCCCGGTGGCAATTCCGCTGGACGCGACCAACAAGGGTCGGCCGCGGCGAATTCAGGCCAGCAGCAAACCGCAGCTGATGCGAAAAAACCCTCTACCGGGCAACGTGCTGCTCAACCTGGCAACGAAGCTAAACCGCGCCCAGCGCACGACTCACAACCTGACACCAGTCAGCAGAAGCCCCAGCCGAAACCTGCAGCTCAACCAGCGGTAGAACAGAAGCCGGTCGCGGAAAAATCGACGGCACCGGCACAACAACCACCAGCGCAATCACCGGCTGTGACACCGAAGGCCGAGCCACCCACAGAGAAACGTGAAACCCAACCTGCCGCGGAGAAGCCCGCTACGCAGCCGGCAAAGGCAAAGCAGGCTGATGACCGGAAGCTGCCATGGGAAACGGAGTCAGAGTCTAAACCTAAACCGGAAGGGACTTATACGGTTTGGTCATCGGACAGCGGGAAGTCGGGCGAAAGACGCGACCGCTGATCAAGGCTTATGCCACCCTGATGGCCTCACCACCCGTCTGCGTGCGCAAATACTCACTATAGCTGCCGGTATAATCGATGATTCCATTCGGGGTCATTTCGATAATGCGTGTAGCCAGTGACGACACGAATTCACGATCATGACTGATGAAAATCAGCGTACCGGGATAGTTTGCCAGCGCCAGGTTCAGAGCCTCGATAGATTCCATATCGAGGTGATTCGTCGGCTCGTCCATCACCATGACGTTAGGCTTCTGCAGAATTAGCTTGCCAAACAGCAGCCGGCCTTCTTCGCCACCGGACACCACCTTGACCGACTTCTCGCTGTCATCCCGGGAGAACAACATCCGGCCCAATGTACCGCGCAACAACTGCTCATCCGATCCTTTCGGTTGCCACTGCGTAATCCACTCAAACAGGGTCATGTCCCGGTCAAATTCTGCCGCATGATCCTGAGCGAATGAGCCGACCCTGGCATTCTCTGCCCATTTGACCGTACCGCTGTCGGCATCGAGTTCTTGCAGCAGGCAGCGAGCCAGCGTGGTCTTGCCGATACCGTTCGGGCCGATGATCGCAACCCGCGCACCTGCTTCGATGCTCAGATCCAGGTTCTCGAACAACGGGCCTTCATCAAAACCCTTGCTCAGACCGTTAGCCTCGATGGCAATACGTCGCAATGGTTTATCCTGCTCAAAGCGAATAAAGGGGCTGACCCGGCTCGACGGTTTAATGTCCTCAAGCTGGATTTTCTCCAGTTGACGGGCTCGCGAAGTAGCCTGTCGCGCCTTTGATGCATTCGCCGAGAAACGGCTGACAAAGGCCTGCAACTCGGCCATTTTGACTTTCTTTTTCGCATTGTCAGACTGCCTGCGTTCGAGCGCCTGTGTCGCCGCCGTCATGTATTCATCATAGTTACCCGGAAACACACGCAGTTCGCCGTAATCGAGATCGGCCATGTGCGTGCAGACACTGTTCAGGAAGTGTCGATCATGCGAAATAATAACCATCGTGGCCTTGCTATCACGCAGAAAACCTTCGAGCCAACGAATCGTGTTGATATCGAGGTTATTGGTAGGCTCATCGAGCAGCAATATATCCGGATCGGAGAACAAAGCCTGGGCCAGCAAAACTCTGAGCTTCCAGCCCGGTGCGATGGCGCTCATCGGGCCTTCGTGCTGTTCGACAGGAATGCCGATACCTTCCAGCAATTCACTGGCTCGTGATTCGGCTGAGTAACCATCCAGTTCTGCGAATTGAACTTCGAGATCCGCAACATGCATGCCTTGTTCGTCACTCAACTCGGGCAGCGAATACAGCCGGTCTCTTTCCTGCGTCAGCTGCCACAATTTCTCATGCCCCATGATCACCGTGTCGATAACCCGGTAGTCCTCATATGCAAACTGATCCTGACGCAGCTGACCAATCCGTTCGTTGGGATCGGTCGATACATTTCCCGCGCTCGACTTAAGCTCTCCCGCCAGGATTTTCATGAAGGTCGATTTACCTGAGCCGTTGGCGCCGATCAAACCATAACGATTGCCATTGCCGAACTTGACGGAAACATTTTCGAACAGGGGCCTGGCGCCGAACTGAATCGACAGATTTGCTGTAGAGATCAAGGTTTGTAATCCAGATTGAGTGGTTGACTGAAATCAGCGCCCAGTAAACGCCGGCTGTTAACAGGCAACAGCCTGATTAGAAAGGAATTTCGGATTTCTATCCCGTTTGGGCGGGCGGATGATAGCAGAATTGTCGGCCCGTGGGGGCGCTCAGGCTTTACCCGTCGTGGCTTGCTCGAGTTCCGCGAGCAGGCCATCCGCGGCCAGTTCGATCAGGTCCAGTACTCGCTCGAATCCGGTTTTGCCGCCGTAATAGGGGTCTGGCACATCCATTCCGGCATTGTCCGGCGAGTAGTCAAGAAACAGCCTCATCCGGTCATGGCAGGCCGGATCCGCCCTCTCCTTCAGATCGGCCAGGTTATCCTGATCCATCGCGATAATGTAATCGAACAGATCGAAATCGGCCTCGACGACATCGCGAGCGGCCAGCTTCGAGATATCGATACCACGACGACTGGCAGCATCCTGAGCACGCGGATCCGGCGGAGAACCCGCATGATAGCCGTGCGTACCCGCCGAATCGACGGTGATATCCAGGTGCCCGGCACGTGTCGCCAACAATTGACGGAAATGCCCTTCCGCCATCGGTGAACGACAGATGTTGCCCATGCACACAAACAGGATTTTCATACTGACCGCCTCCCGGCAATAAAACGTTCCGCTGCCGCAAGATCTTCCGGCGTATCAACATCGGGTCCCAGCGACTCTTCGGCAATACCGACACGAATCTCCATGCCGCCGTTAAGTGCGCGCAATTGCTCCAGCTTCTCCGCCCGTTCGAGTTCGCAGGCGGGTGTTTGCGCCAATTGCAACAAAGCCGTGGCGCGGTACGCATAGAGACCGATATGCCGCCAGAAACGGGCCGGCGGTTTGCCGCCATGCGCGACAGCCGGAATCGATGCGCGACTGAAATACAATGCGCGCCCCTCAGCATCGAATACGACCTTGACGATATTCGGATCGCCGACGTCCTGCGGATCATCCAACGCCACACACAAGGTTGCCAGTGATGCGCAATCGTGAGTGATCAGAAGTGCGGCAACCTGATCGATGCTCGAGCCGGGAACCAGCGGCGCATCACCCTGCACATTAACGACGATGCTGTCATCACCCCAGCCCCTGCGCTGCACGACCTCGGCAATCCTGTCCGTGCCCGATTCGTGGTCGGCGCGAGTCATAACGACCTCCGCACCAAATTGTTCCGCCACAGTTGCAATCCGCCGATCATCCGTTGCAACCACAACTTGCGCCGCACCGCTGGCACAGGCCTGCTCGTACACGTGACGAATCATCGGCTTGCCGTCGAGTTCAGCAATTGCTTTGCCCGGAAACCGTGTCGATGCATAACGCGCCGGAATCACGACTCTGAATCTGTCGTCTGTCATTCAGCCCCCTGCATTCGATCGTCTCGACACTGCCGCCTGCAATGCCGCAATTTTCGTAGCCACGGCCGACACCGCATCAGCCGCCATACGCACATCCACCGGCACGCACCACGCGTTCATGACCGATGTCCGCGGGTATTTTACGCTATCTTTCTCGGTCATCAGGATCGGCCAATCGTGTTCGGCAACGAGTCGTTCAAGGTCGACGCTACCATGGTCTGCCACAGCGACCGGATTGAATTCGATGCC
The DNA here is from genome assembly GCA_964629475.1 of uncultured Chromatiaceae bacterium. GTDB lineage: Bacteria > Pseudomonadota > Gammaproteobacteria > Steroidobacterales > SMWD01. The sequence goes on from CAZVQW010000001.1 coordinate 287,331, forward strand.
AAATTCGGCAAGCAGTGCATAAAACCGGTCCGGGTTGCCGATTCCGGCCACGGCCCAGACATGCTGACCGCAAAATTCTTCAAGATCACATTGCCGGGCTCCGACCAATGCGCGGGCCTTGCCCGGTACAAGCTCAAAAACATGACCGGCTATATCTCGCGTTTGGCCATTACTGAACACAAGGTCAACTTCCACCAACCGGGCAGCCGGTTCGCGCAATGGACCAGCCGGCAGCATCCAGCCGTTGCCGAGAGCACGCTGACCGTCGATCACCACGAACTCGAGATCACGCCGCAATCGATAGTGCTGTAACCCGTCGTCGGCAACAATGACATTTACCTGCGTTTCGCTCAGCAGGTGGCGGACGGCAGCGACGCGATCGGCACAGACACAGACCGGCACACTGGTCCGGCGTGCGAGCAGCAGAGGCTCGTCACCGACCTCCTGCGCCGGACTGTCCACTTCGACGATGACGGGTTTCGGTCCGGTGCTGCCGCCATACCCGCGGCTCACGATACCCGGCCGCAGGCCGGCACCCTGCAGATGCCCGACGAGCCAGGCGACGAGCGGCGTTTTACCTGAGCCACCCACCGTAATGTTACCGACAACGATAACGGGAACGGCGCACGACGTACTGCGTAACCAACCCGCCCGGTAACCGGCGCGACGCACGGCAATGATCACCCGATAGACCCAGGCAAAGGGCATGAGAAAAACAGCGAGCACCGAAGAGCCATACCAGAGCCTCTCGACACGTCGCTCGAAACGACTCGAGATACGGTTCCCGGTACTAATGAGAAAGGTCATCCTTGAACTGCATACGATGCAACATTGCGTATTCGCCAGCACCGGCCAGCAGTTCCGCATGACTGCCACTCTCAATGATGCGTCCATCGGCCATGACGATGATTCGATCGGCGTTTTCTACCGTCGACAATCGATGTGCAATGACGAAGGTGGTGCGATTCTGCACCAGTTCAGCCAATGCCTGCTGAATATGCCTCTCGGATGCGGTATCGAGCGCGGACGTTGCCTCATCGAGTATCAGGATGGGCGCATTTTTGAGTAATGCGCGAGCAATCGCAATGCGTTGACGCTGCCCACCTGACAGCATGACGCCGCGGTCGCCGACCTGCGTGTCGAGCCCGTACGGCGTCTCATTTGCGAATTCATCGACGTGCGCGGCATGTGCCGCATGCTCAATCTGTTCGCGCGTCGCGTCACCGAGTCCGCCATAAGCGATGTTGTTGGCAATCGAATCATTAAACAGCACCACCTCCTGGCTGACGAGGCTGATCTGATCGCGCAGGTTCGCGAGCCGGTAATCCTGCAACGGCCGGCCGTCGATCAGAATGAGGCCTGCATCGGGATCGTAGAAGCGTGGCAACAGGCTGACGAGCGTCGATTTGCCGCTGCCGGAACGACCAACGATTGCAAGCATCTGACCACTCGGTACCTCGAGAGAAATATCCGCAAGCACAGAGCCCTTCTGCTCACTGTAGGTGAAATCAACATGACGGAATTCAACGCTTCCGGACACACGATCGACCGTACAGGTACCCGTATCCTGCTCCTCGGACTCGTCGAGCAACTCAAAAATACTGACTCCGGCAGCAATTCCACGCTGTATCGATACATTGATATTTGTTAGCTGGCGAATCGGGCGCAACAAAAAAACCATTGCCGTGATAAAACCAGTCAAATCCGCAGCCGGCGGGCGAAAATCCTCGAACATGACAAAATAAATAACACCGGCCAGGCCCAGCGCAATGACGATATTAGTCAGCCCATCCCCACCGGCACGCGTACCAATCAGGCGCATATTCAGACGCATATTCTTTTCATTAACCGAACTGAAACGCTCACTTTCGTATTTTTGCCCGGAAAATATTTTGACGATGCGATGACTCTGCAGAGCTTCCTCGGTGATCCTCGCGACATCGCCAACCGAGACCTGAATCCGTGCACTATGACGCCGGAAAACCTTGCTTAAAATGGAAATTACCAGCGCAATCAATGGCCCGGTCACCAGCAGGACCCCGGTCAACGGCGGGCTCAGATAAATCATATAAGCCAGCAGGCAGATAATTGTCAGCGTATCTCGAATGAGAACGGTGACGACGTTCGATGTCGCTTCGGCAACCTGCTCCACGTTGAATGTCAGGCGCGACAGCATCTCTCCGGCAGAAATCGAATCGAAAAAACTCGTCGGCAGCACGAGAAATTTTTCAAATGCCCGGCCACGCAGCACCCTGATGACGTTTCGTCCTATCCAGCCGAGGCAATACGCCGAGGAAAATGCGGCAAGTCCACGCACCAGGAACAGACCGATGATCGCCACCGGCAGAAGTCGTCGAATAAATAATTCGTCGTCGCTGAGACCTTCAGGATCGAGGTACTCCATCAGGTTTTTAACCAGGAAGGCAAAACCCGTGTCAGTCACAGCGTATATTGCCATCGTAATCGCAGCGACGATGAACATCTTCCAGTGCGGCGCAACAATATGCAGCAACCGCCGATACACGACGGCGGGCGTCAGGCCTGTCGAGGGCGTCGGCACGTGGCAGGTTACCCGGATGGATCCGTCGCGGAAACGGTGGAAATGCTGATATTGACGAAGCCTAACTTGCCCGCCACATCCATCGCCGTGACAACTGATTGATGACTCGCCTCGGCATCTGCCGTTATCGTGACGCTGTCTGCATCGAGATTCCGGGCCAGCTTGACGATCGCCGCCTTGAGGGTCTCCGCGCGACTGTCCACCAACGCACGATTATTGACAAAATATCGGCCGGTTGCTGATATCGTGATCTCGAGGACCGGACTATCAGCGGTGCGCTCGACCGAATCGGCGGCCTCCGGCAGACGGATCGTCAGTTCCGATTCACGCACAAAGCTCGTCGTCACCATGAAGAACACCAGCAACAACAACACGACGTCAATCAACGACGTCAGGTTGAGTTCCGGCTCAAGCCGACTTTCTGGCCGGAGTTTCATCGCGATCTCCTAACGTATCCATGAACTGTTTGCGCAGCAACGCCTCGACCATTGTGATTGCTTCTTTTTCCATCTGGACGGCCAGTGCATCGACCCTGCCACTCAAGTAGCGGTATCCGATCAGCGATGGAATGGCGACCGTCAGGCCGGCAGCCGTCGTGATCAGGGCCTCGGAAATTCCACCGGCCAGAACGGTCGGGTCACCGACACCGTGCGTCGTGATGGCAGCAAAAACCTTGACCATACCGATGACGGTACCGAGCAACCCAAGCAGCGGTGAAATTGCCGCGATAGTACCGAGAGAATTCAGGAATCGTTCGAGATCGTGCACGACCTGGCGCCCTGCATCTTCGATGCTTTCCTTGATAATTTTACGTTCCCGGTGCCTGTTGACGAGTCCGGCGGCAAGGATTTCGCCCAGCGGCGAACCCTGGTGCAGTGTCTGAATATGCGTGTGATTGAGCTGGTTCTTGCGCACCCACTCCCAGACTTGACGAGTCAGGTTTTTTGGCAGCACGCGCCGTGGTTGCAGCGTCCAGAGCCTCTCGATGATAATCGCCGCAGCAATAACCGAACAGAGGATGATGGGCAACATCAACCACCCGCCGGACTTTACGATCTCGAGCATCTAACACGCACCCACAACTCAATGGGCGCACTATAACCGGGCAACACGCTAATTTGTAGAGGCCGGCGGCAGGCAGCCTCGTTGTGCCAATCTCACCGGCGTCCGCTCGTTCCAGATATGAGCGTCATCGAGGCGATATCGCATGACGAGTCGCAATGGCCCGTCATCGTCGGCCTCGAACACGAGCGCGCCGAGATCGCCGGTCGTCAGTGTGCACGCATCGCCGGAGGACCAGCGCTGCTGCACGTCGGGCGCCGGAAATCCCCACTGATTTCGATATCCGGCTGAAAAAACGACGAACTCGGGCCGGGTCGCCGCTACGAAGGACGCAGTCGATGAAGTACGGCTGCCGTGATGAGGCGCGACGACCAGGTCGACTGCCGGCAATGCACCACTCGTCACGAGCCAACGCTCTGCGCGTTGTTCAATATCTCCGGGTAACAATAAACTGGCGCCCGGTAACTGCACGAGCAACACACACGAGGCATCGTTCTCGGACCACGGTCTGGAATCGGCTTCCGGGCCCGGATGCAATATCCGGAAACTGACACCGTCCCGCAACCAATGCTGTCCGGTGCGACAGGTACGAAACCGAGCGGCCGGTAAATCGAATCGTTCGGGCGCGAATAATTCCGCCTCCGGATAAATGGTCAGCACACTACGCGCACCACCGACATGATCGGCATCGCCGTGCGAGACGATCAGGCGGTCCAGTCGCGTCACACCGAAGTGATGCAAAACCGGAAGCACGACGCTTCGCCCGGCATCGCCGCGCCGATATCGCGGGCCGGTATCGAACAAAACGGTATGGCCTGGCGTTTGTAACAACACGGCCAGGCCCTGACCGACATCCATGACGACGACCCGCAGCGCCGGTGCCGAAGTCCGTGTTGCGGCGAAGATGGCCAGTGCGAGCAGCAGGACAGTCATGGGCATGCGCGCCGGTAACGGCCGTGGCCAGATCAACACCGCGGCAATGACAACGCTGGTTGCTGCGACGAGCCCGGGCAACCCGGGCATATCGACGGATATCGCTATCAGAGGCCAGCGGTTCAGAACTTCCAGGAAACTGATGACCTGAGCCAGGATGAAATCTGCAAGTCCGAGTACCGGACCTGCCAGTGGCGGTGCCACAATCAGGGCCAGGACGCCGATAATTAACAACGGCACGATCGATACGGCGAACAACGGCACGACAAGCAGGTTCGCAATCGGAGCAATCAGGGAAACCTGGCCAAAAAAGAAAGCCGTGGCCGGCAACATCCCTACGCTGAGGCACAACTGGGCCCGTAACAACAGGCGAAATCGCCGTAGCAGATCTGCCTCACGCGAACGCGGTTCAGTGACGACAACCGTCGCACCGAATCCCGACAACAGCAAGATAAAGACGGCTCCAAAAGACAGCCAGAAGCCTGATGCGAGCATGGCGAATGGCCCGAGCCACAAAATCACATATAACGCGACCGCCAATAGGGCCGGAGCGGGCATCGGGCGTCGCAGACCGGTTAACAAGATCACGGCGCTTGTCATGACCAGCGCCCGGACGGTTGGTACGGAGAAGCCGGCCAAAGCACTGTAGGCTGCGGCACCTGCAAATGCGCTGATCCGGGCCAGCATCAATGGACGACAGCCAACGCGTGCGAGCAATAGCCAGCGGCCGATCTGGTGACCGCAGAAAAATGCAAAACCGGCTGCAAGCCCGATATGCAGGCCGGAAATCGCCATCAGATGCACCGTGCCCGTACGTCGTAAAGTATCCCAATCGTCATCATCCAGTCGATTGCGGATACCGACGGCGAGCGCCAGCAAGTGCCCGACTGCCTCCCCGTCCGGGATCGCTTCTTGCAGATCTGCTGCGATGCGCTGCCGGAACGCAGCCAATGCGCATCCCGCCGCCGCGGACGACAACCGCTGATTGGCAGCTGAGTGACGAACATATCCGGTGGCGCCCAAATCACGCATGAAGGCCCAGCGCTCAAAATCAAAACCGGCCGGGTTACTGGCACCGCGCGGGCGTTTGAGCCGAATCGTCAGGCGCCAGTGTTCGCCGGCCCGCACCAGCGGTGCGGTCTGGTACCAGCTGACCAAAGCGCGTGAGGGTATGCCGGGGCTGCCCTCCTGCTGATCGATGCGCAACAGAAATCTCTGCACGCCACTATCGAGCGCGGGTATATCACAAACAACTCCCGTCAACGTGAGGTCGCGGCCGTGCAACTCGGAGGGGAGCCGGTGCTCAATGATCCATGTCGCAGACAGGAGCGACCAGCAAGCCGGCAGCAGTACCGCAATAGCACGCGGCCCCCACAGAAACCCGGTTAACAGGATGCCGAAAGACAGCACCTCAGGGTAAATCGCAAACAAAATGACCGGTGCATGAAAACAGACCAGAAAAATTACGACGAAAGCCAGAATACTGCTCGAAACCATGTTCCGCTTTGCCGTAGAAACTGGATAATCATGTCCTGATGATTTTGGCTGCCCCGACCCCTATCACGGTAACGAGACAAAACGAATAGTACGTAATGCCCAGACGATTCTTCAGACGTGTTTCCGGTGGTTATCTGCGGAAAAAGCAGCCTTGGTTCCTGCACCCGTTCGCGACGTTACTCGCGCACCCGACGTTCCTGTCGGTGAGCCGCAGGAGTGTCGCCGGCGCAGTCTGGATCGGGCTGTTCATCGCCCTGCTGCCGCTGCCGGGCCAGACTGTTATCGCCCTGTTCGCGGCGCTGCTGCTGCGGGTCAATGTGCCGATCGCCGCCATCACGACCTGGGTCACGAACCCGATGACGATGGGCCCGGTATTTTACTGGGAATACACACTCGGGCGGATGATCCTCGATCTCCCGCCCCGTAATCCTGCAATCGATTTATCCTGGGAGTGGGTCACGAGCGGACTGGTTGCGATCTGGAAGCCGCTGCTGCTCGGTTGTTTCATTTCCGCGACGATCGTCGCCTCGATCGGTTATCTGTCCGTCAGCGTCACTTGGCGCCTGATCGTCGCGGCGCGCTACCGCAAACGTCACCTCAACGGACGTCGCTAGTCCGCCACCACTTCGCGCAATACTCCTTCGTCGAGTTCGAGGGTCCGCGACATTCGAGCTGCTATTTCGTCCGAGTGCGTAACAATCACGAGACTCGTGCCGGTCTCCTCATTCAATTCCAGCATCAGGTCCAGGGTTTGCAGCCCCGTGCGGTGATCGAGGTTACCGGTTGGCTCATCGGCCAATACTACGGCCGGTTCGGTCACGAGTGCGCGCGCGACGGCAACCCGCTGACGCTCACCGCCCGATAATTCTCCGGGCCGGTGCTGCAACCTGTCGCCAAGACCTACCCGCTCAAGCAGTTTTTCTGCTCGTGCATGAACCTCCGTGATCGAATCGCGACGAAGCAACAACGGCATCGCGACATTTTCGACTGCCGTGAACTCCGGTAACAGATGATGAAACTGATAGACAAAACCCAGCGAACGGTTCCTGAGTTGCCCACGCTCGGCATTGTTCAGGTCCGCAAGATCCTGACCGAAGACCATGACCTGCCCGGCTGTTGGCTTGTCGAGACCGCCCAGCAGTTGCAGCAAAGTCGTTTTGCCGGACCCCGAAGCACCGATGATCGCCAGCTTCTCGCCGGGACTGACCGACAGCTCAATACCATTCAGAACCTGCAACCGGCGGCCACCCTCATCGAAGCGCTTGATCAGTCCATGGCAATAAAGCGGCAGTTCCGCCACGTTCGCACCCTGGGGTGTCGGTGAATTCATCTATTCATAACCTTATTCGTTTGTGCCTTGATCTATCTGCATTGGTTATTCCCCGGTCACTCATGCCGCAAAGCCTCTGCAGGTGCCGCAACTGCACCACGCCAGGCCGGATAAATTGTAGAGGCAAAAGCGAGTAACACGGCAATCCCGGCAACCTGCATGACATCGCCGGACCGTAGCCGGCTCGGAAAATCGCTGATGAAATAGATATCCGGCGCGAGAAAACGGAAACCCATCAGGCGCTCGATACCGGCCACTATCCAGTCCAGATTCAGTGCGACACCAACGCCAAGCACAACGCCAAATAATGTACCGATGATGCCGATCAACCCACCCTGAGTCATAAAAATACCCAGAACCCCGGCCGGGGATGCGCCAAGCGTACGCAGGATAGCGATCTCGCCGCGCTTCTCACGCACGACCATGACGAGAGTCGAGACGATATTGAACGCCGCGACTGCAACCACCAGCAGCAGCATAATAAAAATAATCGACTTGGTCAGCTGGATCGAGCGGAAAAAATTCGCATGCTGACGCGTCCAGTCCGTGATGAACACATCACGTCCCAACGACTCGGCAATCGCCCGAACAGTGACCGGTGCACGCAACGGATCAGCGACCGCAAGGCGTATCCCGGAAACGGCATCACCGAGGCGAAACAGACGTGCCGCATCTTCGACATTAATGTAGATGAGCCCGCGATCATATTCATACATACCGGCCGAAAAGATCCCGCTGACCTCGAAGCGCCGCATGCGCGGCGCAAGCCCGGCGGGCGTCACAACACCCTGAGAAATCATCAGGATTAACTTGTCGCCAATGCCGGCGCCGAGCATGTCGGCCAGTTCCTGGCCAATGACCACACGGAATGCCCCCGGCTCAAGCGACTCGAGGCTGCCGTGATGCATGAGCTCGCCGATTCCCGAGGTACGCAATTCTGCTTCGGGATCAATGCCGCGAACCTCTACGCCCTTGATTTCAGCATCACCGACGAGCATCCCCTGCCCGCTGATAAAACGAGCGACCGCGACCGTTTCCGGATGTGCTGCCACGATATCCTCGATCAGCGGCCATTCCTCGAGCGTGCCGTCAATGCCGGTAATGGCGGCGTGTGCGACAATCTTCAGGATCTTGTCGCGGACCTCATACTCGAAACCGTTCATGACCGACAACACAACAATCAGCACCGCAACGGCAATCCCGATCCCGGCGACCGAAATCAGCGAAATAAACGATATAAACCGATTCTTGCTTCTTGCCCGCAGGTAACGCAGTGCAATGGCCAGCTCGACAGGCTTTAGCATCAACCCAATCCTCTACTCATACCGCAACACTTCGGCCGGTGCGATGCCGGCGGCCCGCAGGGCCGGGTAAACGGTTGCCAGGGCCGTCATCATCAGGGCCACGACAGATATCCAGACCACATCACTGGTATGCAGGTCCGCAGGTAACGATGTCAGGTAATAGACATCGGCGGGCATGAACTGAAAACCGAACAACTGCTCGAGCCGCGGTGCGAGTTGATCAACATTCATCGCCATCGCAATGCCAAGTCCGACGCCAATGAGGACTCCGATCCAGCCGACGGCAATACCCTGTACGGCGAATATCTGTACGATCGTGCGCCGCGAATAGCCCAGTGTGCGGAGGATAGCGATTCCCGACCGCTTGTCCGTCACCACCATGACGAGGGTCGCCACAATATTGAATACTGCCACGCCGACGATCAATGACAACAACAGTGTCATCATGATTTTCTCGATGCGCACGGCACGGAAATAAGTCGCATTATCCTGAGTCCAGTCGCGCACCTCGGTGTCGATTCTGGATCTCTGTGCCCAATTGTGAATCCATGACCTGACGACGGTCGGTGCGGAAAAAATATCGGAGGTTTTGATCCGCAAGCCGACGGTCGGCGTATCGAGCCCCGCCATGACACGAGCATCGTCGAGATGCACGAGTGCCCGGACACTGTCATGATCGCGCAGACCGAGCTCGAAAATACCAACGATCCTGAATCGTCGCAGCTCGGTATCGAGGCCGGCGCCCGCCTTCTTGCGCGGCACCATGACCGTCAGCGAATCGCCCTGATACAAGCCCAGTTTCAAGGCCAGCGCCCGGCCGAGAATGATAGCGTTGCCCCCGGGCACCAGATCGTCCAGCGTACCGACACGCATATGCCGACCGACCTCCGAAATATCCTTCTCATAACCGGGCTCGACCCCGGTCAGCAAGGCTCCGGACAGGTTTCGGCCGTTCGCCAGCATCGCCTCGAGTTCGACGAACGGTGCCGCCGCTGCAATTTCAGGGTCTTCCATCAGCGCATTGCGCATCTCCACCCAGGGTAACGGCGTCTCCTGCGGACTAATCGATGCGTGCCCGGCCAAACTCAACAGCCGCGATCGCAGTTCGTTTTCGAATCCATTCATAACCGACAACACGACGATCAGCGCTGCAACACCAAGCGCGACGCCGATGACCGAGGCCATACTGACGAATGACGCAAAGCCGTTACTCCGCTGCGTGCGCAGGTAACGCAGACCGACGAATACGGAAACCGGGCGCATCATATCGACAGACACCTGATATAAGCAGGCGCAGCGGGCAGATACACCATTTGTATGGGCGTGTCCATAGACCGTGTTGTTTCTCTAAAAACCGGGACGGGTTAATATTTACCGCAGTATACCTTGGGAGACAGACATGATTCGGCAGAAATACCTCGCATTACTCACCATAGCCATGCTGAGTGCGGTATCAGCTGTATGTGCAGAATCACTGATCATCGAGAACATCGACAAGTCCAGTGCGGCACTGACGGAAAGACCGAAACGTGGCATGAGCATGGACACCGTCGAATCGAAGTGGGGCCAACCAGCTGCCAAACACGGCGCCGTCGGCGACCCGCCGATTGCTCGCTGGGAATACCAGGAGTTTGTCATCTACTTCGAATACAGCCACGTCATTCACGCCGTCACAAAACGCTGAATCAATTTTCTATGGACTGTTCGGGCTCCCCCCGGCATTGACGAGCTTCTTTGCCACAACAAACACTGGCTTGTTCCTGTCCAGCTGCCATTGGCAGTCAATCTTAAAACCGGCTTTGGTCAGGCTCTCTTCGAATTCCCTGATGGTAAATATTTTGACCAGCGGGAATAAACCAAAGAATCTTCCAATTGGTGCAGCAATTCTAAATAAAATCGTCATATCTCCAAGACACGCCGTACTAGTAACAAACACACCACCTGGCTTGAGTGCCCTATACACCAGGCTGATTACCTCTTCCCAATTTTCCAAAAGGTGCAAAATGTTGTGCCCCAATACAACATCAAAGGCTTGATCGGGCACGCTATAGTCTTCGATGGCGGAGTGTTTGAATGTTATGTTGCTGATTTGCTCCGCATCAGCTTTGCCTTGGGCGATCTCAACCATTTTCGATGACATGTCAATCGCTACAATGTGTTTTACACAAGGTGCCAGAATAATGGCTGTCGACCCTGTTCCGCAGCCAAACTCCATTACCTCCGAGTCTGAATGCAGGTAATCTCGTGTTACTTGCAACTTCTTTTGATAAGCCGCTTCATTGGAAACGGGCCGTTTCGAATAACGCTCCGCAATCTTGTCCCAGAATTTTTCTGATCGATCCATAATCACATAAGGCCCGTGGCGACGGCATAATCTGGCGCCACTTTAGTAGACGGTATTTAACTGTATTGCTGAAGAGGTGCAAGATCAGCATCGAATTCGCATAGCGGGTTTGGCGCCCGTCTGCTTCAACTGATCAGGCGGCAAACTCAGTCATTAACCTTTTAGCTTTGATGCCCAAATAGCCAACCGATGCCTAATTGCTTCCTGGGATACTTGCTCTTCAGGAAGCGGCTTGATCAACTTGTCATGGACAAGCAGACGATAAATATATTCCAGCTTTTCACTCGCGGAATCGGTTGGCTCAAACTCAACGGCACCACGTTTCTCACCATATGCAACGCCGACAGCTATCGCTTTCTTAACTAATTCTTTTTCGTTCTTCAGTTTTTTCATTTGGATTCAGGCAATCATTAAAAAATAATCTGCAATCTGGCGTGTGTAACAGCAGTGTTGGCTAGTGTCGCGGTCAGTGCTATTTGAACCGCCCCTTTAATATAAATACCACCCCTTTCTTGGTGGTCATAATTTAGGCTCAGATAGATGCCTGCACTAGACCTCCGGTTGCGTCTCGTGCTGAGGAAGACCGTCATCGATATTGACCCAAGGCTGCTTCGCTGACGTAAAAATATGCATTTCCGGGGTAACCCATCTGGCGTCATCGAGACTGCCGGCCTTTAAAAAAATATATTCGGGGTCGGAATTGCACTCAAGATAAACACCAGAGCCGCAGTGGCTACAGGCCCAGCGATGCACTTCACCACCAGATTCTCCAATTACTGTGTATGAAGTCTTCGAGCCATCAATCTCGAACGCTTCCTTATCTATCATCAGTTCGACCGAGAATGGTCCGCCAGTCGTTTTCTGGCAATCGTGACAGTGACAGTAAAATGTGAAATCCGGTTTCTTATTGCAGGTATATCGCAGTTGGCCGCAATGACAACCGCCATCGTATTTGTCGGTCATATCGTTATCTCCACACAAAACATCTAACGTTGCAAATAACCGGCGGTAAAAAGCAGAGCGCAGCGGTGCTTTTTACCGTCCGAGCGCATTTGCCTTGTTAGGTTTGACACATGACAGTTAACCACTTTGATTACTCATCCAGACTAATAAGGTAGGTATGACTTACATTGCTCATAGGACAGGATATGATCATCGGCGGATACTGCTACTCCCTGTTTGTTGAGACGTGACCCTACCATTACACAACCTTTTTACCTAGGTACTTAAGTTCAAAGAGGTACTGGTTAGATACGGGATTTAATGTAAAAGTCACATTACATGTGACTGTTTGACTAATTTTGGTACTAATATCACCTCTTGAAACTCTTGCGACCATTTGAATGGTAACTTCTTCTCCACGAATAAACGTGGTTGTTCGTGGCTCTTTTTCATCGCTCCCAATGTTTACTTCAGCAAACTCAACATCATTACATTTTTCTCTATCCCTAATCACATTCACGAAGTTGTGATGGGATGGCGCATCAAAACTAAAGCCAGCAACTATGGTATCTCCAGATGTAGGGCGCTCGTATATAGTCATACATGAATTTAACCCTATACATACAGCTATTAATGAGATTATTTTCTTTATCATTTACTTATCCTTGTCGTAATTTGTTTGAAGCCTAACGCCCACGAAAGGGGCGTTTGACGCGACGGGCATTTTGCGGCAGCAAAACGGCTGGCGGGTCAAACGTCCTTTGCCTGTGCTTATGTGCCGGCAGCATCTGTGACCCTTGGAAATGCGTCTAAATACCCGATATCGCGACTATATAGATTGAATCTGCAAGGCGAGGCTCTAAACTGTGATCAAATACCATTGAGAATATGTCGGATATGACATATTATGGCAACCAATATGATTGCAAATGACAAGCCACTTGCCTGGCTACATGGCGAGGTGAAGACACCGCCATTTTCCCCAGAGGCAAGGCTTGAAACGGGATATTTACTACGACGCCTACAAAAGGGTGAAAAAATCCCATTACCTCATTCGCGACCCATGCCCTCAATTGGACGGCGATGTCATGAGCTACGTATTAATGACCAGGATGTTACCTGGAGAATTGTTTATCGAACAGACTCGGACGCCATCGTGATACTTTAGGTATTTGAGAAGAAAACGAGCCGTACACCAAAAAAGGTGATTGATACCTGCAAGGTGCGAATCAAGGACTATGACAATGCAACAAAGTAAACGCAAAGCGCTAAAAGCAAAGGGCTGGAAATTCGGGACTGCGGCTGAGTTTCTCGATTTATCTGATGTAGAAGTAGCTGTTATAGAACTCAAATTGACCTTAGGCAACGCCCTTAAAGCCCGACGCCAAAAAAAGCGTTTTACCCAAGCAGCCTTTGCGAAGGCAATATCTTCGAGTCAATCTCGAGTCGCTAAAATGGAAGCTGGCGATCCAAGCGTATCCTTAGATCTGCTGGTTAAATCGATGCTTACTCTCGGGGCGTCACGACGAGAGGTAGCAAATGTGATTGGCCGAGGAAATACATCGTAGTAGGCACATAACGCCCACGAAAGCGGCTGGCGGTACGCCGGTCCGGCACTTGCGCAGCAAGTGCGCACTTCTCTTGCTGGTTACTGGGCAAACTGGCCTCCAATCTCAAATAATTAACAGGTTCGGGCAGTTTGGACGGGGGCAACTCTGAATTTCTTCCTTCCACTATGCCGCAAAATGAAACCTCGAAACAAACTGGCTCACAGGATTTTTCGAGGCGTAACAATATTTTGGTGTAGCGATTTGCTACGTGTTCTTTTGCATAAATCTAATTTGAGCGTGATTTATTAAAAAACGAACTAAGTGTAGATTTTTCATTATCAGAAATGGTTAGTTCTCTTATACTTACTACATCATTAGCAGTGAACTGTGAATTCTCTGAAATACTGTTTTTCCTGTATATAACTTTCAAACCTTCGCAAAATAATCCATTTTTTACCTTGACATTTTTAATTTCACACCAGGCATAAAAGCTCTCATTTACAGGCATCGTTTTATCCAGAATACCTTTATCCGTCACTTCAACGTGTGCACGTTTAATATAGATAAGGTAAAAATCATAAATAAATTTCAGGAAAGACAATATTAAAAGCAAATATATGCCGAAACTTACGTCTCTAAGGTATTGGTTGGAAGAAAAATCCAGATACTCACTTAGCCAGTTAAAGGCTAACAATAACAATACACCTGCGCCTAATGGCATCAACGCTAGCTTAATGGATTTTCTAATAATCAAAAATTCCACCATATTTCTAAGTTTAGGTCATAATGTCTATAACAAAATCCGCTGATAAGCGCCCGAAAAACACTCAACGGTTTTCCAATTGATTGCTTATGCTACAGGCAACCCCGCCTCTATACACAAACTGAAATAACTCGCTGCAAGTATAAATCGCGAATCTACTAAGCGATAGTTTTTGGTTTCAAGCAACAAATGCGATGATTTATTGTGAGAATTATCAGTTGCTCCCATCTCGCTCTATTAGGTACTTTTCGTCAGCTTTCATCATTAGATTCCAGATTGTATTCACATGAAGTGAATTCTTGGTTCTCGATTCAGTAAGCCAGAATACTATCAATCTAGCTATGACAGTAACTGCGCCAGAAATCCCCTGATAGCAGGAAGGGAATACAGAGACCAACAAACATAACCGCACCAGCAAAGGAGAAAGCGGACAGTCTAATCATTCTTCTTCACTCGAAAATCTAAAAATGACCTTAAATTGAATGCAGATCATCCGAATTTGTAGCGACCGCGAAGAATCGATGACAATAGTTCGGCTAAGCTGTGACGTCAGGCCCTGTAAAGCCTGTGACAGCGGCGGACAAAGCGCGTAGCGGTTTGGCCGCCCGGCGCAGCTTGCTGCGCGTACTGATCACACTAGTTATATGCCCGTTCTTGACTGCCAGCGCGTAGGGTCCTGCATGTCCGCAACGATAGCGATAACGAACGCTGTATTTGTTTCGAACGCATAGAAAATGCCATAAGGGAATACACGGGTTAGGGCACGTCGAATACCCGGAAGAACCTCCTGATACATTTCAGGACGTTCTGAGATCAGCGCAAGTACACGATCTACCTCACTTAGAAATCGACTGCCAAGTCCCGTGACCGTAGACTCGTAATAGTCATACGCTGCGGCCGCATCTTGTTCCGCAAGCGGTTTGACTACAACAGAACAGCTCATTTTCTAGCCAGAATTCGAGCTTTTACCTCTTCCCAGGGGGAACCAGTCTTGGGGCTTTTGCGATGATCGTTTAAGCGTTTTTCAAGCAACTCCCGAACTTCGGGACTAATTTCTACTTGCTCTGGAACCGCGGCAATTGAATCCCAAATATCGCCCACCAGATTGATGCGTTCTTCAACGCTTAGATCAAGCAAATCTGCTGCGGAAATAGCCATAGGTCAAACTTAGCACGAATAGCTTGAATCGGCCACGAAAGGCTTATAACGCCCATGACAGGCGCCGCTGCACGATGCCTGAAATTTGAGCGACCGGTTCCCGGTCGCTTGCTCATGCTTGTATGGTTGATTTCTTAGCAAAACGGG
The DNA here is from genome assembly GCA_964629475.1 of uncultured Chromatiaceae bacterium. GTDB lineage: Bacteria > Pseudomonadota > Gammaproteobacteria > Steroidobacterales > SMWD01. The sequence goes on from CAZVQW010000001.1 coordinate 302,921, forward strand.
TAAAGTGAGGCCCACCTTCAGTAACGGCTGAAGGCCCAGGTGCAGTAGCTCGATGCTTGTGTGGATCCTCATTTCTGAGAGACCGATAACCAGTGAGAGCACTGCATTTCTCCTAAGTAGCAACTCGAACAGTCACCAGGGCCTCGAGCCCGTATTGCAAGGCGGAGTCAGCTTATCATGGATACCACGAATGAGATTAATGTCGGCATCGATACCAGCAAGACACAGCTGGATATCTATATCCGGCCCCTGAATGAATTCTTCAGCATCGATAACACCGCGCAGGGTGTGAAGGAAGAGATCAAACGCCTGAAAACGGTCTGCCCCACACGCATCATTATCGAGGCCACCGGGCGACTGGAGCTTCCTTTTGTCATCGCTGCAAAAAAGGCCAAGCTCCCGGTAACGGTCGCCAACCCCCCGCACATTCGACGCTTCGCCGGCGCGGTCGGGCAACTGGCCAAAACAGACAAACTCGATGCCCGGACCATTGCCTATTTTGGTGCGGCACTCAAGCCAGAGCCTACCGAGCTGAAGCCACAAAACGTCCGCCTAATCAGCGATCTGCTCGCCCGACGCGGTCAGTTGCTGGACATGTCGACGATGGAAAAGAATCGACTGTCGATACTGCCCAAGCCACTGCACACCAGCCTGAAGCGGCATATCAAGCACCTGCAAACTGAAGTCAAAAGAATCGAGCAACAGCTCGACAAGCTCATCGATCAGACACCCTTGTGGCAGGAAAAACGAGATCTATTAATGAGCGTCAATGGTGTCGGCAAAATCCTCACCTACACCCTGCTCAGTGATCTGCCTGAACTGGGCAAGCTTAATCGCAGAGAAATTGCTGCCCTGGCTGGTGTTGCACCTATGAACCGGGAGAGTGGCAACTACAAAGGCAAGCGTCGTATACGTGGTGGACGAGCACGAGTTCGCAAGGTCTTGTTCATGTAACAGCTTGATTCAGAGGAATCCGTTGTTCTACTGGAACAATAGACCGCTTTTATTCTCGGCTTTTGCTGTCTGTTCATATCGCTGTTTTTATGCTTAAAGTTTCATGTAGTCAACAGCTTATGATTTCCTTTGTTTTCTGAGACCGAAAACATGAGACCGAAAACAAAGGTCATCACTGTTTTCCGAACTCGCTCCCAGCACCCCGGCATACAAAATATTGCCTTCGATTCATTCTCGGCCGGCCACCACATCGATTGATGAATCTACTGTTCGCTGATTGACTGTCAGGACTTACATCCTGCTCCGGGAATAGGATATTCTCGCGCCCTGCTCTTCGCTGATTGCCGATATAAATCCCGCATGCCCTCCTCCGTTCTCGTCAACGATAGCCTGCCGCAGCCCCTTGAGGCCGGCGAACGTGTGCGCTGGGGTAAGGTCTACGGTTGCGCAAAGGCGCTGGCTATTGCCGAACTGGCAGCAACTACGGCTCAAACCAGCCGCAGCATCCTGGTCCTGACCGGCAGCATTGCAGCTGCGGAATCACTGGCACACGAAATAGAGTTTTTTCGCGGCGACCGGGAGCCGGTCGAGCTGTTTCCCGATCTCGAAGTGTTGCCGTACGACGTGTTCAGTCCGCATCAGGATCTGATCGCCCGACGCATGAGCGCCCTGCGCCGTCTGTCCGGACCGGCGAAAGACGGTACGCTGATCATCACGGCCATCCCGGCCCTGTTGCCACATTTGCCACCCACGCAATACCTCAGAAGTCGCAGCATCTCCCTGCAGCCCGGTCAGGAACTGATTCAGGAACAATTTTGTGGACAACTGGAAGATTCCGGATACCAGCGCGTATCACAGGTTACGCAGCATGGTGATTATGCCGTGCGCGGTTCGCTCATCGATTTTTTTCCAAGCGGACATGACACGCCGATCCGGGTCGATTTTTTCGCTGACGAGGTCGAGACACTGCGTGAATTCGATCCCGACTCGCAGGTCTCGACCGCGCGCATCGATATTCTCGACACGCTGCCGGCACGGGAAATTCCACTGGACGAGGAATCAGTTCGGGCGTTTCGCCGGCGCTACCGACAGAAGTTCGAAGGCAACCCGGCCCGTTCGCTCATCTACCGCGAAGTTACCGAGCGCCGGCTGCCCGCAGGTATCGAAAACTATCTGCCGCTATTCTTCGATGAGATGGCAACGTTCTGGGACTATTTGCCGGCGGACACGCTGATCATCGCATGCGATGATATTGAAGCGAGCCTTACGGAGGCATGGGATCAGGTCTGTGAACGTCATGCGCAAACCTGTGATGATACTGAGCAACCGGTTCTCGAACCCGGTGAATTGTATGTCGATCCGCAGCGTCACATTGAACAACTGCATGCCCGCGCGATGTTGCAGCTTGAAACACACGAGATTCCGACCGAGGACGATGCTTTGCCGTTCGTCAATCTGGACGTCTCCGCACCGCCCGGAATGCTGATCAATCAACGCGACAAGGAATCCACCCGGGGTCTGCGCCAGTTTCTGGACAAACATACCGGGCCGATCCTGTTCGGTGCGGAATCGGCCGGGCGTCGTGAGTTATTGACCGACATTCTGCGTGAGCAGGATGCCGCAGCCCGGGCAATTGAATCGTGGCCGGCATTCCTCGACTCACAGGCAAATTCTGCCGTCACGGTTACCCCACTGGAGAAAGGCGCGATCCTGGCCGCCGGCACCAGCCGCCAGGCCATTGCGATCCTGACCGAGCAGGAATTGTTCGGCCTGAAACCGAAGCGCCGTAGCAGACGCAGGCGTATCCGCGATCCCGAGGCATTGATCAGCGACCTGACGGATCTGCATCCCGGCGCACCCGTCGTGCATGCCGAGCACGGTGTCGGCCGGTTTGTCGGCCTGACCCATCTTGAATTCGATGACATGCCGGCCGAATTCGTCACGCTGGAATACGCCGCCGGAGACCGACTGCATGTCCCGGTCGCGTCGCTGCACCTGATATCCCGGTATACGGGGTCTGCTCCCGAGCAGGCACCGTTGCACCGGCTTGGTTCAGATCAATGGGCCAAAGCGCGACGAAAAGCTGCCGAGAAAATTCGCGATGTTGCAGCTGAACTGCTCGATCTGTATTCCAGGCGCGCGGCCCGTGCCGGGTTCAGCTATAAGCTGGACCCGGCCGATTACGAGCGTTTCGCCGCCGACTTTCCGTTCACACCCACCGATGATCAAATCCGTGCCATCGACGAAGTCACCGCCGATCTGACGACCAGTAACCCGATGGACCGACTCGTCTGTGGTGACGTCGGCTTCGGCAAGACCGAGGTCGCGTTGCGTGCCGCATTCGTCGCCGCATCCAATAGCCGCCAGGTGGCGATACTCGTGCCGACCACACTGCTGGCGCAGCAACATTACCGGACCTTTGCGGATCGCTTTGCCGACTGGCCGGTCAATGTCGAAGTGCTGTCGCGTTTCCAGAACCAGGCGGCCAGTAACGCAATCATCGACGGCCTGGCCGGCGGGCGTGTCGACATCGTCATCGGCACACACCGGTTGTTATCGAAAACGATCGAGTTCAAAGATCTCGGCCTTGTCATCATCGACGAGGAACATCGTTTCGGCGTACGCCACAAGGAACGCCTGAAATCGCTGCGCACCGAAGTCGACATCCTGACACTGACGGCAACGCCGATTCCGCGCACGCTGAACATGGCGCTCGGCAGCCTGCGCGAACTGTCCCTGATTACGACACCGCCCGAGTCCCGGCTGTCGATCAAGACCTTCGTCACGCAATGGAACGAGCGCATTATCCGCGAAGCCTGTCTGCGGGAAATCAAACGCGGCGGCCAGGTTTATTTCGTACACAACCGAATTGAAGACATCGAAAAAATAGCCGCGAGCGTCGCCGAACTCGTGCCGGAATCCAGAGTCGAGTTCGCACACGGGCGCATGCGTGAGCGCGAACTCGAACGCATAATGAGCGACTTTTATCATCGACGGTTTCATATTCTCGTCTGCACGGCGATCGTTGAAAGCGGCCTCGATGTTCCGTCGGCCAACACGATCATCATTAACCGCGCCGACCGATTCGGTCTCGCCCAGCTACACCAGTTGCGCGGGCGGGTCGGCCGCTCGCATCACCAGGCTTTTGCTTACCTGCTGACACCACCACGCGAGGGCTTGACGGCAGATGCGCAGAAACGCCTCGATGCCATCGAATCTCTCGAAGACCTGGGCGCCGGCTTCGTCCTGGCGACACATGACCTGGAGATCCGCGGTGCCGGTGAATTACTCGGCGAAGGCCAGAGTGGCCAGATCCAGGAGATTGGTTTTTCACTCTACAATGAGATGTTGTCTAAAACCGTACAGGCACTCAGGGACGGCGTTGAACCGGGTCTCGACATCGACCCGAATGCCGGCGCCGACGTCAATCTGCACCTGCCGGCACTGCTGCCGGACGATTACCTGCCCGATGTGCACCTGCGCCTCGTGCACTACAAGCGCATCGCGAGCGCCCGGGATGCGCATGAACTCAACCAGCTGCAGGTCGAATTGATTGATCGGTTCGGCTTGTTGCCGGAAGCGACAAAGAACCTGTTTCGCATCGCCGCTATTCGCATACGCGCCAACCCACTCGGCATTCGCCGGCTCGAACTCAGCACATCGGGCGGTCTCGTCGAATTCACACAAACCACTACGGTTGACCCTGCCGCGCTGGTCCGGATGCTCGAATCAAAACCGTCGATGTACAAACTGGATCGTCAACAAAGACTCAGGATCAATGTGGAACTGGATGAAGCGGAGCAGCGATTTAAATTTGCGGATAAGCTCGTCGATATGTTTTCATCGCCTCCTGACTGATTCACTCTGCATGCAATCATCATGGGAAACCGTCCTATGTCCCGATTAATGACCTGCCTGTCCCGCACGACCTGCCGGATCGGATTATTGCTGCTTGCCGGAACCGGAATCGTGACCGCTGCCGAATTGCCGGAGGCACCCGAACGTTACGAGGTCGAACTGATCATCTTCCGGCATGTCGATCAGAGACCCAATACACCGGAAGTTCCTGCGGCAACGTCTATTTTTCGCCCGTCACCGCTCGACCTGACACTCCCTGAGTTGCCGCCGCAAACACCGGAAATGCCCGCCGCGCCTCTGGCAATACCTGGGGCGATACCTGGGGCGATACCTGG
>CAZVQW010000001.1:308167-438013 GCA_964629475.1 uncultured Chromatiaceae bacterium
ATACCTGGGGCGATACCTGGGGCGATACCTGGCGACACTCCGATTGAACTCGCACCGCCACGTCCGCCGATTAACTTTTACCTCATGGCACTGGATCCGACCTATCCCGATTTCGTCCCTTTGCGTGAAGACAGGCGGTCACTGGCCCGGGTATACGAACGTCTCGAGCAGATCGACGCCTATGAACCAATTCTGCATGTCGGCTGGGTACAACCCGCACGAGAGTCAGACAACTCGAATCCGTACCGTTTCGAACCATCAGCCATAGACGCGACCGGTCTTGCCGGCACCATTACCCTGTACAAGGAACGATACCTCCACCTCGAAATTGATCTGTCGCTCGAGTCGCAACAGGCCGCGGTTGAAACAGATTTTCTTCTCGGCCCGGGTGCAGCCGACGCTCCGGAGGCCTACACGCTGACTGAATCACGGCGCATCAGGGGATTGACAGAGCACTATTTCGATCACCCGAGATTCGGCATCATCGCGCGTATCCGCGATGTGAAATCGGCTGCGACCGCACGCGAAGAAAACGGCTAGCCCAACAGCATCACCTGTATCAGGTGATGGCTTCCTCATTATTCGACGGCGATTTCACAACCGCCTGTCGCTGCTTCTCCACTGCCCGCCGCTCTGTATCGAGCTGGTGCTCTGCCTCTTCAAGCAAGGTCAGCGACTTTTTCGTCCACGCCGGCACCTCTGAAACCGCTCCATACGAAACGGTCGCAAATCGCGCCGCCGTCGAGCGTGGATGATGAATTGCCAGGTTCCGAACCTTTGCCGCGATGCGATTGGCGCAGGTTTCAACCTGAACCTCATCCGCTTCGCCAATCAATACCGCAAACTGATCGTTGGCAATGCGTGCGCCAAAGTCACCAGCTCGTCGCAACGTGCCGCTGATCGCATGCGCAATCTTCTGCAGCAGTGAATCGGTTGCATGTCGCCCGAATATCTCATTGTATTCAGCCAGGCAATCGACAGAAAACAGGATGATGCTAATTCGCCGCCGATCCCGACGGGCAATCGACCAATCACGTTCCAGCACCTCGTCGAATGCAGCCCGGCTCGCCAACCCGGTTACCGGATCGGTCCGTTGCAGGCACTTGATCTGACGACGGGCGTCAACGAGTTCGCTGTGCAACTCGGCTGTATCGTGTGTCTTTTTGTCATCCGGCGATTGTGCCTCACCGACAACGCTGAACACCCAGAAACCCGGTCGCCCCGGGCGATCCTGCAACGATGACACCCTGACGTCGAGCGGCACGCTAAGCCCGTCGTGCGTATGCCACTGGTGCCGCAATGCGCTGACCGTGTCATCCGTAGCTCCCGGCAGGCCGCCTTTGGCGAGGATATCCGCGAATGGCATGCCGACAAGATCGGCTGAATCCCTGCCGGTCAGGAGCTCAACCGCGGAATTGACATAGACCACCGTCAGTCCGGACTTTCGCATCGCAACAATAATCGTCGGCATCGGGGCGCTGTCCAATGCCTGAAGAATAACCTTTTTTGTAAGGTTATTCATATTGTTACCTTGTGTTTTTAATCATATTTCGAGACGCCGGTTTAACACCGGCACAGCACCGCAACAATCTAACTCATTGAATATAGAGAGATCCGGGTAATACGTCTGTGATGCGAATCACTGGTTAGAGTGTGCGTAACAGCCTCTCGACTTGAGCCATACCGCTGTCGATGTGGCGCTGAATCTCGGCATGAATATCGTCACCGGCTTTACCGCGGCCGGGGGCCCAATTGACGACGACCGCGCACACCGCATAAGCCAGCCCCAGTTCCCGGGCCAGCACCGCTTCGGGCATTGCCGTCATGCCGACGAGATCGCAACCATCGCGCTCCAGACGATCGATTTCTGCGGCGGTTTCGAGCCGCGGCCCCTGTGTGACTGCATAGGTGCCACCTGGCGTAAAATCGAGCTTTAGATCTGCGGCGCAGTCGATCAGGTGCCCGCGTGTAGACGCGTCGAATGGTTCGGTGAAATCGACATGCTGCAGAGCTGCGAGTTTGCCATCCCAATAGGTATGTTCCCGCCCCCACGTATAGTCAATCAACTGATCGGGAAAATACAAACGGGCCGGGGATGCATCACCGCTGATGCCGCCGACGGCGTTGAGACCAACGATCATATCCGGCTGGTACTGCTGCAGCGACCACAGGTTCGCCCGGTAGTTGACCCGGTGCGGCGGAATCGAACCGTCCGGTCCGTGCCGGGCCAGGAACCCGAGTGTCGATCGAAAATCATCACCGTCAACCGGGCAAATACTGCTCGATGGTTGACCGAACGGTGTCTCATCTGCCCGGCCGGTCCAGTGCAGCGTGTCGAACAATTGCCCGGAACCCGTACCGCCGATGATCGCAATCTTCTTCATGATTCTTCGGTCAACGCCCAGATCTCCGGCAGGTGACGCCAACGACCACGATAATCCATACCGCAGCCGAACACATAGCGGTCATCGACATCGAGTCCGACATAATCGGGTCGCAACGCAGTCGCCACCCGTTCGTGGCGCTTGCGGACCAGGACCGTGCCAATGACGTTGCCGGCACCCATTTCACGGCACGCACGCGTGACATGCTCCAGCGTAACCCCTTCATCGAAAATATCATCGACGAGCAACACGGTACGTCCGCGCAGGTCCAGACCCGGCGCCCGCAACCACTCAGCCTCACCACCCCGCTCACCGCCACGGTAACGACTGAGCTGGCAGTAATCGAGTGCGAAATCGCCACTCAGCATAGTCGCAAGGCGTGCCGTCGGCAGCATGCCGCCGAGTAATACACCGAGCAGAACACAGTCATCGGTATCGATAACCGTCTGTAACTCGGCAGCGAGGCGCTCATACGCACACTGGACATCCGCCGCGGTCGCGACGACGACAGCCGGTGGAAACCCATCCGGCAAGGCGGGCAAACTATCCATCGAGACTAAAAGGCGGCGGCTTGTGAGCCTCTACGACACGCGCCACCGCATGCTCCCACTCGCCCGTCTGACGAAGTGGCTGCCCCTGCCACGGTAATGGATGTGGGCGCATCGAGACCAATCGCCCCTGGCTGGCCGGGTTATCGAGCGGACCGGCCTCGGCCAGTGTCCGGCCGACCGCATCCGGATCGTTACAAATCAACGCCATATCGGCGCCGGCCGCCAGTGCCGCTTGTACGCGCGCGGGCATCGCACCCACCGACTCCATGGCCGACATGCTCAAATCATCCGAAAATATTACGCCCGTAAACCTGAGCTTGCGGCGCAATTCGGTTTGTTGCCAGTACGGCGACAGGCTTGCAATGCGCCGGTCAATAGCCGGGTAACGCACATGCGCCATCATGACGCCATGCAGGCCACTGGCAATCAGACGATCATACGGAATCAGGTCATCGACCAGCCCGCCATAGTCACGATGATCTTCTGGCAGTTCGACATGGGAATCGGCAACCACTCCGCCGTGTCCCGGAAAATGCTTGGCTACCGCCATCATGCCGGCATCACGCATGCCATGCATGAACGCCGTGGCCAGTATCGCAACTGCTTCGGGATCGTGATGGAAGGCACGGTCGCCGATGATCTCGCTGAGCCCCAGGTCGAGATCGACAACCGGTGCAAAACTGATATCGACGCCGGCATCGAGCAACTCGGCAGCCATGATCCAGCCGCAGGCATGGCTCAGGAGCCGTACCGAATTCTCGTCGAGATCATATTGATGCCCGAGCAGATGCGCCGGCGGCAACTCGGTAAAGCCGTCATGAAAACGTTGCACGCGCCCGCCCTCCTGATCGACGGCAATCAACAGGCCGGGTGTCCGGGCGGCATGGATCGAGCGGGTCAATTCCCTGAGTTGTTCAAGCGAGGCAAAATTGCGGCTGAACAGGATCACGCCACCGATGCGCGGGTCGCGCAGTCTTTGTGTCTCCGCGGCCGTTAATTGCAGCCCTTCGACGTCGATCATCAGTGGTCCAAGTGTCATGTCATAAATCTACGCTAGTATCTCGACCAACATCCCCGCTGCAACCAGTTCGAATAACTCGATGATGTCGGCATTGCGCATCCGGATACAGCCGTGAGAAAAAGGTACGCTCATGGGTTCATGATCCGGGGTACCGTGAATGTATATGTACCGGCGCATCGTATCCACCGCGCCAAGACGATTACACCCGGGTTCGTGGCCACTAAGCCAGATCACGCGACTCAGAATCCAGTCCCGGTCCGGCGCAGAATTCGCCAGTTCCGGCGACCACACCTCACCGGTGAAGCGGCGGCCGACAAAACAGGCGCCGGCGGGCAATCCGCGGCCAATCATCGCACGAATGACATGTGCGCCGCGTGGCGTACACCCGCTGTCGACTGTCTCTCCGGGTCCGTATTTCGATGTCGAAATACTGAATTGCCGCATTCGCGCGCCCTGCTCGACAATCCGGAGTCTCTGGCGACACAGGTCGATTTCAAGATGTCGCCCGTGCATCGTGGTTAACGCTGAAACAAGGCCATCGACTCGACATGACTCGTCTGCGGAAACATATCCATGACACCCGCCGCCGCGAGCCGATAGCCGCCTTCCTCGACGAGGCGCCGCGCATCGCGAGCCAGAGTACCCGGGTGACATGACACATACAGGATGCGTTCGGCACGGATGTCGATCAACACATCGAGCAACTCGGCCGCACCGGTACGCGGCGGATCGAGCAATACGAGATCGAATGATTGACCGGCGATGAGATCCACCATCGGTTTGTTCAGGTCCGCCTGACTGAATATGACATTATCGAGCCCGCAAGCGCTCGCATTGTCCCGCGCCCTCGCAACCATGTCGTCGGCCAGTTCGACACCGAGCACCTGCCCGGCGACACGGGCCAGCGGCAAGGAGAAATTACCCAGGCCGCAAAACAGATCCAGCACACTCGATGTTGCATCGGGTGCCAGCAGATCGATTGCCTGACTGATCATCAGCCGATTGACCTCTGCGTGTACCTGCAGAAAACCTGTCGGCGTAAATGCGATGGTGACATCGTATTGCGGCAGAACATATTGCAGCGGTTCCGGCCACTCGTGTCCGGGCAACGGCGTGATGGAGTCGGGACCACCGGTTTGCAGAAATACCTGTATCCCCCGTGCCTCGGCCCATGTCGACAACGCCTCGCAATCGGCATCGCTCGGCGGATCGAGCACACGAAAGATCATTGCCGTGGCATTGTCGCCAACCGCACATTCGATTTGCGGCAAACGATCACGAATACTCAAAGTGCTGATTAGCTCAGACAATTCATCCAGTCGTTCTCCGAGCGCCGGATGCAGTGTCTCGCAACGATGCATGTCCGCAACATAGGGTTTATTGCGTTCGCGAAAACCGACCAGCACCCGGTCTTTCTTGAAAACATGCTTGACCGCGAGCCGCGCCTTGCGTCGATAGCCCCAAGGCGACCCCTCGATCGGCGCCAGAACCCGCTCCGGGACAACTGCCCCGATGCGCTGCAAGCTATCGAGCAGGACTGTCTGCTTCATGCGCAACTGCTCGCCTGCCGACAGGTGCTGCAAGGCGCAACCACCGCAAAGCCCGAACACGGCACAGCGTGGTTCAACACGCTCGGGAGCCGCTTCCAGCACTTCGAGTAACTCGGCCTCATCGAAATTGCGCTTCTTGCGTCGCCGCCGGAAGCGAACGGTCTCGCCCTTCAACGCCCCGTCAACGAATACTTTCTTACCCGGCACATCGGCGACACCACGCCCGTCGATCAAGGTATCGACAATCAGCGCCGTCTCGGGTTCGACATTGGCCCGGCTCATGCAGCGGTTCCGGGGTCGTTATCGGTCCATGCCGCAAGAAATGCCTGCAGGTGTGGTTCCTGCGCCCCCGCAAGCAATTCGCGCACGCGATCGGTTTCGACGCCGAGCTCTACATCATCGAGTATTCCACGCATATGCTGAAAACGCAGAAACACGAGGTAGGTATTCAATACGTCGGTCTCGCAGTAGTCACGTATCTTGCCGATCTGACCGTCGACGTAGTAATCCCAGACCTTGTCACCGGCAAGTCCCATCTTGCCCGGGAACCCCAGCATCACGGCGATGGCATCGAGCTTGGCCTTGGCCCGCGGCTGGAAACCCGACAACACATCCATGACATCGATATGCCGCCAGTGAAAGCGGCTCAGGTAGTTGTTGTAGCGAAACGAACGATCCTCGTCACCCATTTCCCAATATTTCGGTGCCTGTATGCCGTGCAACAACGCCCGGTAATGCAACACCGGCAGGTCGAACCCACCGCCGTTCCAGGATACGAGTTCAGGTGAATATTGTTCGATGCCTTCGTAAAACCGCCTGATCAGTTCCGCCTCGTCGCTGTCACTGTCACCCAGGCTCCAGACCCGGACACGCTGACCGGCGCGCAGGACAATCGAGATCGCAACGATGCGGTGTTGATAGTGTTGCAGGAATTCCGTGCCGGACTCCTGCAGGCGGCGGAAGAACATCGCCTTGGCAACATCCTGATCGTCGAGGTCGGCGAGCGGATACAGCCGCCTGCCAAGTTCGACGTCGGGAACGGTTTCGATGTCAAAAACCATCGTGTTCATGATGCTCTCATCAGGATTGCAACGGCGACGACGAGCCCCGCCTCATCGCTCAGCGTCAGGTGCCCACCCTCAATACCCAGTTCCGTACATTTCCGATTGCCGCGGGACGAAAAGACGATCTCCGGACGACCGAAGCGATCCGGTATAACACCCGAGTCGCGGACCCACATGCCATGCGAGAACCCCGTACCCATCGCCTTGACGATGGCCTCTTTGGCCGCGAAACGCATGGCGAGGAATCGCTCGGGGCGTTTATGCCCGGCAAATCGTTCGAGCTCTTCGGGCATCAGGATTCTCCGCACGAAACGGTCGCCATACTTTTGGTATGCAGCATGCACACGGTCTGCGCGCAGGATATCGATACCGACGCCGTAAATCATTGCCGCCGCGCCTCAACCATCAGGCGTTTCATTTCGGCAACGGCCGGTCCGAGACCGGAAAACACGGCCTGCGCAATCAGAGAATGACCAATATTCAGTTCGACGATCTGCTCGATAGCTGCGACCGGCTGCACATTCATGGCATGCAACCCGTGACCGGCGTGAATCCGCAATCCCAGACCCGCGCCATACTCGGCCGCAATGATGACACGCCGCAATTCGGCCTCCCGGTCTGCTTCGGTCACCGCATCGGCAAAACACCCCGTATGCAGTTCGACGACCGGTGCACCAACTTCCCGGCTCGCATCGAGCTGGCGGGGATCCGGATCGATAAACAGGGAAGTGCGAATTCCGCGGCCTGCCAGTTCCGCACAGGCCTCGGCGATTCGCACCTTTTGCCCGGCGACATCAAGCCCGCCCTCGGTCGTCAACTCTTCACGGTGTTCCGGGACCAGGCAACAATCCGTCGGCGCGATCTTGCCGGCAATACGCAACATTTCATCGGTCACGGCCATTTCCAGATTCATGTGTGTCGTCAGCGCCTGCGCCATCCTCTCGACATCGTGATCCTGGATATGGCGCCGGTCCTCACGCAAATGAACGGTGATCGAATCTGCACCGGAACGCTCCGCCAGCAACGCGGCCTCGAGCGGATCAGGATAATCCGTGCCGCGTGCCTGACGAAGGGTGGCGACGTGATCGACGTTGACCCCGAGCAAAATATTCACTGTTTCAGTCATGACTCACCGTAAATTACCGTGCATGGAAGCAATAACCTGGCGAGTCTTCAAGGGACGTCCACCCAGACACCAATCGAGCTTCTCGCGCAACAATCGTTTGGCAAGCGATAAGCGTTCCGGGCGATCGAACTCCCCGTTACCGATCGCCGTTAAATCTGCGCCTCTGAAAACGAGCGCACCCGAGGCCCTGTCATCGGCAACGGGAACCGGTCCCTGATCGACAAAATACTCATACCAGTGATCCGAACGCAACGGCTGCCCTTCCGCGGCATCGCAATCAGTCACGAGCCCATAACCAGTCTCGGCAAGCAAGGCGAGTTCGAAACGCCGTAGTGTCGGCTCGAGCTCTTCACCGGCCGCGAGTGTCGCCAGTGCCGCCCCGTAATGCGCGAATAAATCAGGATGCGGATCGCAGCGGTGCAACAGTGCAATCAATAATTCGTTCATGTAATAACCCGCCATCAGGTGCATACCCGTGAAAGGCAGTGGCGGCGATGTCGCTTCTGCAGCGCGCAGCGTCTGCAGCGTTCCGCGTCCCGACCAACTCATGTGCATCGGTTGAAACGGACGCAGAATACTTTTCCAGCGTGACTTGGGGCGTCGCGACCCGCGCGCGACGAGACCAACCCGACCATGGTTCTGAGCAAAAACATCGATAAGCTGGCTCGACTCACGATAAGGCCTGGCATGCAGCAGGAAGACGGCCTCCAAATCAATGCGCTCGATGCCGCTCATAACGACTCCTCATAGCCAAGCTGACGCAGCGCTCGGGCATTATCGCTCCAGTTTTCTTTGACCTTGACGCGGCTCGTAAGATAGAACCGCTGCGAAAAAATCGATTCGAGATCTTCGCGCGCCAGGGTACTGATTTTCTTGATTCGTTCCCCACCGCGACCGACGACAATACCCTTATGGGACTCACGCTCGACCCAAATGACCGCATCGACGAGAGTCAGGTCCGGGCGGCGCTCGAGGGCCACCACCTCAACCGCCAGCCCGTATGGCACTTCTTCATGTAACAACAACAGCATTTTTTCGCGAAACACCTCGCCGATGCGAAATTCCATGCCGCGGTCGGTCTTCACATCGGGAGAGAACAACTGTGGACCGACCGGCATCGATTGACGGATCGTATCGAGCAAACGTTCCAGGTTAGTCCCCCGGCTGGCGGAAATCGGGATAACCTCCACGAACGTACTGCGAGCCGAAAAGTCCCCGAGCACGGGCAACAGGTCTTCGCGACGCTTGAGCAAATCAAGTTTATTAATGACAAGAAATGCCGGAATACCCGCTTCGTGCAGTCGGCTGAGTGCAAGATCGTCGCCACGTGTCCAACCAGTCGCATCGGTCACGAACAGTGCAAGATCGGCGCCGGCCATCGACGCGGCGGCAGAACGATTCATCGCGCGGTGAATCAAACGCGAGGATCCACCGTGCAAGCCCGGCGTGTCGACGAACACGATCTGACTCTCCGGTTCCGTCAATATCCCGAGGATACTGTGCCGCGTCGTTTGTGGCTTTGATGTAACAATGCTGATCTTCTCGTGCACGAGCGCATTGACGAGCGTCGATTTGCCCGTATTCGGACGCCCGACCACAGCAACAAAACCCGCGCGATGCCCGCCTTCAGTCACTTGAGCACTCACTCGAGATTTTTTCCAGCACCAGGGAAGCAGCAGCCTGCTCCGCTCGCCGGCGACTGGATCCTGTCGCTGTCGTTTCGATATCGGGTTCAGCGCTGCGGCAAACGACTTCAAATGTCTGCGCATGCGCGGCGCCGGTTACGCTCAGCAACTCATAATCGGGCGGTGGTCTTTGCCTGGCTTGCAGATATTCCTGCAAGCGTGTCTTGGCATCCTTGAGTTCGTCTTCTTCCGGCAAGCTTGTGAGCCGGTCACCGAGCAACTCAAGGATGACACGGTTGGCATTATCGAACCCACCGTCGAGCAGAATCGCGCCAAATACTGCTTCGAGTGCATTGGCGAGAACGGAGTCACGTTGCCGCTCGCCGGAGCGATGCTCGCCGCTGCCGAGAATGATATGCGGAGCCAGGTCGATCTTGCCGGCCAGTTCGACAAGCGATTCCTTCCTGACCAGTTCAGCCCGATAGCGACTCAGCCCGCCTTCGCGCACCGTCGGCTTCCGGTCGTATAAATCGCGACTGACCGTCAGGTCGAGAACTGCGTCGCCGAGAAATTCGAGACGTTCATTATTGTCCGGTGAGGCGCTTCTGTGCGTCAACGCACGCATGAGGAGGTCGGAATCGGTAAATTGGTAATTCAGAGCCTTTGCACACCAATCCCCGGCATCGTTCACTTCTTGATCTCGACCTGCTCATCAAATACGGCTACGAGGTAAAGATTACCGAAATATGATTCACGCCGTTCATATTGCGCCATGACACGATAACCACTGTTGATTTTCTTGATCCTGAAATCCTGTACCGGGATGCCCGTAACCATCTCGATATCCAGGCGCTTGCCGATCGCGCTGCGAATCTGGACTACCGACGGTCCTTTACCGTCCAGATCCTTCTTCACATCTTCGAGAATACTGGTGACTTTCATCTGCTCAAGATACATTGGCATCACCTTCAGGCCGGCAAATGCAAATGCACCTACAAAGGCCACCACAACGATAATACTGATTAGCGTCATGCCCTGCTGTCTGGCTCTCATTATTCAATCTCCCTGGTTAGTCCGGTATCCCGGCACATCAGTTGATTTCGTTGCCGATCCGGCTCCAAAGCGGCATCTTCGGAAAACTCCAGTTCATCCAGATACGAACGGCCTTGCCGACGATATTGGCTTCGGGAATGATGCCGACACCTCGATATCTGCTGTCCTTACTGTTGTCCCGGTTATCGCCCATCATGAAATAGTGCCCCGCCGGCACGACAAACGTACCCTCGAGGCTGCGCTGACCGGGCATCAGCAAGATACTGTGCTCAACATCACCCAAGGCCTCATTGTACAACAATGCACCACGCTGCCCGTCACCGGCATACTTGCCATCCGGTTCGCTCGCAACAATCTCACCATTGATGTACAGACGCCGGTTGCGATATATCACCGTGTCACCAGGCAAACCGACAAGACGCTTGATGTAGTTGATACTCGGATCTGCTGGCAACCTGAACACGATGACATCGCCTCGTTCAGGATCATCGATTTCCCAAACCTTCTGATTTAAGACAGGCAGGCGCAGACCATAGACATACTTGTTGACGAAAATAAAATCACCGACCAGAAGCGTCGGCACCATAGAACTGGACGGAATACGGAAAGGCTCGAAAAGAAACGAGCGAACGACAAGCACGATCAATAAAACGGGGAAAAATGAACGCGCATACTCAACGAGCAGCGGTTCTTTTACGACTTCACCAGCGGTCTCACCCGGAGCTTCATTCAGCAAACTGCTCCCGGACTCCCGGCGGCGACGAAACCACCATGCGTCCAGCGCCCAGATGATGCCGCAGAGTGCAGTCGCCAGAACCAGAATAAGAGAAAAATCAATCGGCATCGGTTGTCCTGTCCTTTACGTGTTCCAGTTGTTTCAGCATCGCATGCATGAGATCAATTGCCGCCAATCTTCAGAATAGCCAGAAAAGCCTCCTGGGGAATTTCGACATTACCCAATTGCTTCATCCTCTTCTTACCAGCCTTCTGCTTCTCGAGCAATTTTCGCTTACGGGTCACGTCGCCACCGTACAATTTTGCCGTAACATCCTTACGGTATGCTTTGACATCCGCCCGCGCAACGATATCAGCACCGATGGCAGCCTGGATCGGGATTGAAAACATCTGCCGGGGCATCAGTTCCTTGAGTTTCTCGACGAGCTCACGACCGCGGCGCCGGGCCGAATCGCGATGAACAATCAATGACAGTGCATCGACACGTTCCTTGTTAATCAGGATATCCAGCTTGACCAGATCGCCGGGCTTGAAGCACGAAAAATCATAATCGAATGAAGCGTGACCGCGACTGACTGACTTCAGACGATCGAAGAAATCCAGCACCACCTCAGCCATCGGCAATTCGTATTCGAGTGCCACCTGCGAACTCAGGTATTCGAGCCGTTTCTGCACACCTCGCTTACCGATACATAACTGAATCACGGGACCGAGATAATCGGGTGGTACGAGCAGGTTTGCACGGATATACGGTTCGCGAATCTCTGCTATCTCATTCGTTGGCGGCAACAAGTACGGATTGTCGATCTGCAATATCTCGCCCTTGTTCGTTTCGACCTCGAACTCGACAGTCGGCGCCGTCGTTATGATATTCAACCCGTATTCACGCTCGAGACGTTCCTGGACAATCTCCATGTGCAACATGCCCAGAAAGCCGCAGCGAAAACCGAAACCGAGCGCATTAGAGGACTCCGGCTCGAAATGTAGCGCCGCATCGTTCAGGCGCAGCTTCTTCAGCGCATCCCGAAAAACCTCGAATTCCTCCGACTGGATCGGGAATAAACCGGCAAACACCCGCGGTTTGATCGGCCTGAATCCTTCGAGCGGCGCTTCGGCCGGTGCCTCCGCAAGTGTGACCGTATCACCGACCGGTGCACCGTCAATGTCCTTGATCCCGGCCACGAGATATCCGACCTCACCGGCTTCCAGACCCGTGCGGCTCTCCATCTTCGGCGTAAACACGCCGACATCATTTGCAATGTAAGAATCGCCGGTCGACATGATTGTTACCTTGCGCCGGGCCGGCAAATGGCCGTTGACGATGCGAATCAGGGACACGACACCGACGTAGTTATCGAACCAGGAATCGATAATCAGGGCTTGCAACGAACCATCCGGCTGACCCACGGGCGGCGGAATCCGGCGCACGATGGTCTCGAGCAACTCGTCAATCCCCTGCCCCGTTTTCGCGCTGACGAACGCGCAATCCTCGGTGTCGAGACCGATAATTTCCTCGATGTCGTTGCGAACCCGCTCCGGCTCGGCCGACGGCAGGTCGATCTTGTTGATAACCGGCAGGATTTCCAGGCCCTGGTCGACGGCCGTATAGCAATTGGCAATACTCTGCGCCTCGACACTCTGCGCCGCATCGACGACGAGCAACGCGCCCTCGCAGGCCGCAAGCGAGCGCGACACCTCATAGGAAAAATCTACATGGCCCGGTGTGTCGATAAAATTGAGCTCATAAATTTCGCCATCCTGCGCCGTGTACTCCAGGGATACACTTTGCGCCTTGATGGTAATCCCCCGCTCGCGTTCGATATCCATCGAATCGAGCACCTGCGCCTCCATCTCGCGCTTCTCGAGGCCACCGCACCGTTCGATCAGACGATCAGACAGCGTCGACTTGCCGTGATCGATATGGGCGATGATAGAAAAGTTACGAATATTGCGCATTCCGGGGCAATCCATGGCCTTGGGTCAGGGAAAAATGAGGTCAGACAGCACAACGACTGTGGGAGCGGCTTCAGCCGCGATACCCAGCGACGGCACACCAATCGCGGCTGAAGCCGCTCCCACAGCAGTCGGTGCAGCAAGGTTGGGATTGTACTGGCAAATGTCTTCCCCGTCACAATGAATGACGGGCACCCGCACGCCATACACGGCGCGCTACAACAGTCAACGGGTTGCGACGGACTGCGCGACCATGCGCGCAGTATCGGGCGGGACACCGCCCATCGCAGTGATCAGGTAACCATTCCTGAAAATCGTGAAAGCATGCGTAGCACCGATATTTGACATCCCGGCAGATTGCGGGTCGTCTTCAGCGCTCGCCTCGATAAAAATGGAAATCGTCGCCAGGCCATCCGAATACACGAGCTGCTCCATCGAGGTGTCGGCGCCGTCTGCAATTTTCGCCTCGGCGAACGCCAGCTCGAAACCCGGCGGCAAGGTGACAGCACGCCATTTTGATGTGGTCGTGCTCGAAGAAGCCGGATCCGCGGCAGGAGATTTCCTCGTTGCGGTGCTACGTTGCCACTCAAACTCATCGGTCGCGATTGTAGGCTCAACGTCCCGAGCGGAAATCGACTCGGAGAACTCGATTTCGGTAAACATGCCCTGCTCGAGTCCATTCCCGTCACCATCGACGAGTTCGAATTTCAGCGGCAATGCCGTCCGCCGGTCCAGCCATAAGCGATACCCGTAGCGATACTCGTCAACAGGATAAATCGCGAGTACGACGGCATCCTGTTCAGCGACCCGATCCGAACCGATCATCGCAATCTCATAAAGTGACTGGCTGATACCCGAGAAACTTGGGAAATTGGAAATCTTCCCGCCAAGTGGAGACGATGCAACGCCACGATGCTCAACCGTGACTTTCTTCTGATCCGGCAAAATACACATCACCTCATCGGCATTGCGGATGATTTCCCGTCCGCCCGAAGATTGTGCCGTGATGCGCTCGGTGACCTGACCGTTATCGACCCGGTGGACGATATGCACAATGTCCATGGTGCCATCGCACATGTGCACGAGCGTGCCCTGGTAGTTGAATTTCCCGTTTGCATCGACCATGCGCTCGAGCCACTCGCCCGGCGACTGGGCAGCCGCACTTAAGGCCCACAACAGGGAAAAACACAGAACGGTAAACAGACACTTGTTCGTCACCCTGATCATGCGCCGTCTGTCACTCATGGCTCACCTGGACCGCCGGTGCAGCCGAGGCCATGACGAGATGAGAATCGAAAAGTTGTCTCGATGCACTATTTGAATACTGCGCATGCGACACGAGATAGCGCGTCAGTCGTGCCGATTGATGGTCATTGTGGGCCACCAGCGCAGCCTGTGCGGCCACGTTAACGCCCGGTAGACGCGACGTGTTGCCGAGATCGACAAGGTTGAACGTCACTGCCAGGGCGATCGATGCGGCGATGGCCGCGCCAACGAAGCCGAGGCCACGCGAAGGCAGCGGCAAAGACGACGCACCAGGCTGGCTCGCTGTCTCATCAGCAATCGCCGCCGATACCCTATCGCTTATCGTCAGGGACGACATCGGGGTCACCACAGCCTCGGAAGAAGCGTCCCGGACAAGCTCGCCGATCAGTCCGAATCGTGCCAGCTTGTCACGACACTCGGGCTCACGCTCCAGCCTGCGCAGCAACATGGCCTCCTGCTCGATCGGTAACTCACCATCGAGCAAGGCAGATAACTGTTCATCAATAATCCGGGTCATATTTTCATCTCTCTGGCCTCTATCTCCGGGCCTGTGTCTCTGGTTCTATCTCTTTCGATCGAACTTCTTAACATCAAATTTCCTGCCTGTGGCTCTGCCGATAGCTCTGAGTTATGACTCCGGGCTGTCTTCAGATCCACCGACATAGTTTTTAATCGCCTTGTCTATCGAATCTCTGGCGCGAAAGATTCTCGAGCGAACCGTTCCGACCGGACAATTCATCGCCGTGGCAATCTCTTCGTAACTCATGCCCTCGACCTCACGCAGAACGATCGCGACCCGCAGTTCCTCGGGCAATGTATTGATCGCCGATTGGACCGCCTCGCGCAATTCATCCCGCTGCACAAGCCGTTCCGGTGAATCGTGGTTACGCAGTTGCACATGCGATTCGTAACCACCCGATTCCTGCAGATCCAGGTCATACTCCATCGGTCTGCGTTTCATCGCCACGATATGGTTTTTCGCTGTGTTAATCGCAATTCTGTACAACCAGGTATAAAAAGCACTGTCGCCGCGGAACTTCGGCAGTGCCCGGTACGCCTTGATAAAGGCTTCCTGGGTCACGTCGAGTGCCTCGGCCTGATCGCGGACATACCGCATGACCAGTTTGACGATCTTGTGCTGATACTTGAGCACCAGTACGTCGAAGGCCCGCTTGTCACCATCCTGGACACGCTCGACAAGCCGTTGATCGTCCGTCCTAGCGGACATGGCATCGCCTGCTGACCAGCTGTAAAACGTCGCTCTGTCTACGGCATAGACTCATACGAAAGCTTAAAGTTCGCATGGTTATGCCAATTTTTTGATCCAGGTCACAAAAACCGATCACGACGCCCCCCTGGCGACATAGTGCAATGCTGCGGGTGCATTCTATGCGAATAAAGCAGGATCTGGCAGTGGCCACCGCAGGCGCGCGAGCAGGCGCCGACCGACACCGGGTGCCTGCAACCGTATGCTCGTAACCGCAGTGAGGTGCCGGCCATCCACGGCCCGCCAGCGTAATCCCAGCAACACACCCCTGGCCAGCACCCAGCCACCGACGAGACTGGCCTCATGACATCTGCCATCGGCAGTAAACAATGCCCAGGATCCCGTCGGACGAACAACAGCACGCGCCACGCGCCGGCCCGGACCCTGGCCGGCCCGCAATAACCACGGCAGCCTAGGTATCCTCAGATCGAGAATTTGCAAGAATCCGTTCAATGATATGACGCAAACCGGCATCCTCAGCGATGATCCGGCCGGTCAGCAAGTCGAGAATCTCGGGATCCTGCAAAGATAACAGGGTTTCAAACGATGCTTTCTCGGCCGGCTCTGCAGCGTCGTAATCGTGCTTCATGTAACGCATCAATACGACATCGAGTTCGCGCATGCCACGCCGGCAGTGCCATTCGAGTTGCGATCGGTGGGGGGAGTTTATTGCCAAGCCGTTACATTCGCCGCACGGCAAGCATCTGCTTGATTTCGCCGATGGCTTTGGCCGGATTCAGATCCTTCGGACAGGCATACGTGCAATTCATGATCGTATGGCAGCGATACAGGCGAAACGGATCCTCGAGTTCGTCGAGCCGCTCACCGGTCGCCTCGTCCCGCGAATCGACGAGCCAGCGGTACGCGGCCAGCAGGGCCGACGGGCCGAGATAACGTTCGCTGTTCCACCAGTAACTCGGACAACTCGTCGAACAGCAGGCACACAGGATGCAGGCCGACGGTGTATTGATCAGTTCCTGCTCTTCCTTCGACTGCAGCCGCTCGCTGTCGGGCGGCGCGGGTGTGCGTGTCTGCAGCCATGGTTTGATCGATGCGTACTGCGCATAGAAATTTGTCAGGTCCGGGACGAGATCCTTGACGACAGCCATGTGCGGCAACGGGTAGATATTGACATCACCCTTGACGTCCTCGATGGCGAGCGTACAGGCAAGTGTATTCGCACCGTCGATATTCAACGCGCACGAACCGCAGATACCCTCGCGGCATGAACGGCGAAACGTCAGTGTCGGATCGATCTCGTTCTTGATCTTGATCATCGCATCGAGAACCATCGGCCCGCAGTCATCGAGATCGATGTCGTATTTATCCATGCGAGGATTGTCGCCGCTGTCCGGATCATATCGGTAGATCTCGAAACGACGGACGTTCCCGGCACCGGCGGGCGCCTCATACGTCTTGCCCTTCTGGACTCGCGAGTTAGGTGGAAGAATGAATTGGGCCATGCGTCAGCCTCGTCGTTCTCGTTTTAAAAAAAATTAGTACACGCGCGCCTTCGGCGGCACGGTTTCCATTTCGTCGGTCAGCGTTTCCAGCTGCACGGGTCGGTAATCGAGTCGCACCGCACCCTTCGAATCGACCCACGACAATGTGTGTTTCATCCAGTTCACATCGTCGCGATCCGGGTAGTCCTCGCGGGCCTGCGCGCCACGACTCTCCTTGCGGTTCTCGGCCGAGACTATTGTCGCTGTCGCCTGCAGCAACAGGTTGTCGAGCTCCAATGTCTCGATCAGGTCTGTATTCCAGATCAACCCTCGGTCACAAACCTTTACTTCACTAAATGAATCAAAGGTTTGTGATAATTTCTTAACACCTTCCTTTAACACATCACCGGTACGGAATACGGCGGCGTGGTGCTGCATGGTTCGCTGCATCTCAAGGCGAACTTCTGCAGTTGATCGCGAACCGTTGGCCTGACGCAACCGATCGAGCCGCTCCAGGGCATTATTGCCCGCATCCGCGGTCAGTGGCTTCTGCCGTTCACCGGCGGTCAGGGTCTCGGCACAACGATGTGCCGCCGAACGCCCGAACACGACCAGGTCGAGCAGTGAATTTGAACCGAGACGATTGGCGCCGTGAACCGAAACACAGGCGGCTTCGCCGACAGCCATGAGCCCCGGCACAACCGTTTGACTGCCGTCGGCTGCAAGTGTCAATGCTTCGGCGTGGCGGTTGGTCGGGATGCCGCCCATGTTGTAGTGCACGGTCGGCAGAACCGGGATCGGCTCTTTCATGACATCGACGCCGGCAAAAATCCGTGCCGACTCGGCAATACCCGGCAGACGTTCGTCGATGACTTCCGGTCCGAGGTGTTCCAGATGCAGGTAGACATGATCCTTGTGCGGGCCGACGCCGCGGCCTTCACGGATCTCAACCGTCATCGAGCGACTGACAACATCCCGCGAGGCGAGGTCCTTCGCGTTGGGCGCATAGCGCTCCATGAAGCGTTCACCCTCGGAATTTGTCAGGTAACCGCCCTCACCGCGCGAACCCTCGGTGATCAGACAGCCGGCGCCGTAAATGCCGGTTGGGTGAAACTGAACGAACTCCATATCCTGCAACGGCAATCCGGCACGCAGCACCATCGCGTTGCCGTCGCCGGTGCACGTGTGTGCCGAGGTACAGGAGAAGAACGCCCGCCCGTAACCACCGGTGGCGAGAACGACGCGCCGGGCACGAAAACGGTGAATCGTGCCTTCTGCCATGTCGATCGCAACGACGCCGCGACACTCACCGTCTTCCATGATCAGGTCGATCGCAAAATACTCGATATAGAAGGTCGCATCGTGTTTCAGGGACTGCTGGTACAGCGTATGCAGCATCGCATGCCCGGTTCGGTCCGCGGCCGCACAGGTGCGTTGTGCCGTGCCCTCGCCATAACGCGTTGTCATGCCGCCGAACGGACGCTGATAGATCTTGCCTTCCTCGGTCCGCGAGAACGGTACACCGTAATGCTCGAGTTCGATGATCGCGTCAGGCGCCTCCTTGCACATGTATTCGATCGAATCCTGGTCACCGAGCCAGTCGGAACCCTTGACCGTGTCGTACATGTGCCAGCGCCAGTCGTCTTCACCCATGTTGCCGAGCGCTGCGCTGATGCCGCCCTGTGCCGCAACCGTGTGACTGCGGGTCGGGAAAACCTTGGAGATGCAGGCCGTGCTCAGGCCGGCCTCGGCCATGCCGAATGTCGCCCGTAACCCGGCGCCGCCGGCGCCGACGACGACGACATCGTAGGTGTGGTCTACAAAAGTGTAATCACCGGTCATTGACCTGCCCCCAGTGACGTGACGACAACCGAGTAAATTCCCGCTACTGCGAGAATGACATGGAAAAATTTGGAAGCGATCAGCGACAGCGCCTCAAGCGCACCATGCACATAATCTTCGATAATCACCTGCACACCGAGCATCGAGTGATAGACAAGCGTCATGACGAGCAGAATCAGCAGGATGGCATTCAAAGGTTCGGCGACCCAGGCCGCGACCTGCTGGTAGTTGCCGTGGTGCTCGAAAGTTGCCGCCGCAACAGCAAACCATAAGCCGAGCGGCACCAGTGCAATAGCCGTCAATCGCTGAGACAACCAGTGATCTGCGCCGGATTTAGCCGAACCCGATCCTAATGCCTTACCCAAAGGAGATTGGAAACTCATAAAAAACCTCTTTAACCGACCAACACGACGGCCCACAGACCGACGGTTAACACGAGAGCAATAGCCAGAACAAACACGCCACTTTGCCTGGCAATGCGCTTGTCAAAGCCCTTGCCTATATCCCAGAACATATGACGGATGCCGTTGCACAGGTGATAAAAAAAACAGAACGTCCAGGCGAACAGCGCGAGGATGCCAATCAGGCTTCCAAACAGGTTATTAATGATCGAATAGGCATCGTATCCGGCGGCAATCGAAACGAGCCAGGCGACCAGCGCTATTGCACCAAACGACAATCCGAATCCGGTCATTCGATGTACGATCGACAGGCCGTTGCTGATATCCCATCGATAAAGCATCACATGCGGTGACAGAGGCCGATCAATACGAGCCATGGACTACACCCTCAAATTGATTATTCATATTAAAAGCCTGACCAAGCTGCCGGTGGCAATAACACTGACACGAGACCAAGTGCTCGGTTAGTCATGCCCGACTGTCAAAAATCGATGCAGCGCCCCTTGCGTTCCCAGTCTCCATAACGAGTCGGCTCAAGGCCCGCCGGGCCGCCCAGTTCCCGAGGTCGCACCGAATCATCCCTCTTTACGGATGGCTCGGCGTTACTGTCGGATTCGACCTGATCGGCACAAGTATCCGTCGCACAAGCTTCGTTCGTGGCTGGCTTTGTCTGGCTCGAAACGGGTTCTGGCATGCGCGGTAGTGTGCCAGAATGACAGTAGACTTTCAGCCCGCAAGGACACGTAGCATGCCGGATCAGACCGTTGGCAAAAACATTCGCGCCGCCCGGCTCGATTCATTTTGCGTACTTGTTATCAGTGGGTCCGACCGGGCCGAATTCCTGCAGGGCCAGTTGACGCAGGACATCTTAAAACTCGAAACAGCCGGAACCACGCTTGCCGGCTGGACTTCAGCCAAGGGACGTTTGCTGGCCAGCGGCCAACTGATTGCGGTCGATGACGAATGCTGGTGGCCACTACCGGCCAACATTATCGACGGAATTGAAAAACGCTTAAAAATGTTCGTGCTCAGAGCACGTGTCAAGATCGTACAATCCGCAATGCCGGTAACCGGTCTTCTCGGCATTCAAGCTCATGATCGACTGCAAATTGCGGATGAAGCAGTGTCACTTGAAGAATCGCCCATCCGGCTTGCCGACGGCAGCATCGTCATGCGCGTCATCGGCGATTCGGACCGAGCCTGGCTGATCGGACCTGCTGCCGAGTCACATGAATTCAAGTCTGCCACCGAGTCAAGCTGGGTATTGCAATCAATACGCACCGGCCTGCCGTTCATCGTCGCCGACACGCAGGAACTGTTCGTGCCCCAGATGGTGAATCTGGACCGCATCGGTGCAATCAGTTTCGACAAAGGCTGCTACGTTGGTCAGGAAATCGTAGCCCGCACACAAAACCTGGGCCGCATCAAACGGCGGATGTATCGGTTCACCACAAGCAACACGATACAACTACCACCGGGCGCTGTGATCTACGGCCCCGACAACACAACCGGCAAGGTCGTACTATCCAGCGAAAACCGGAAGCCGGGTGAACTACTCGCCGTCGTACCAATCGATGCAGCAACCGGGCCATGGTTTGGCGACGAACTGAAGAGTATTGAACTGACCAGCCAGCCACTGCCGTATTCGACCATCGATTAATGGCAGCCGCCTTAATCCGCATCGCGCAGATGCGGAAATAACAACACGTCACGAATCGACGGACTGTCGGTCAGAAACATGACAAGGCGGTCGACGCCGACACCGAGCCCGGCCGCGGGCGGCATCCCGTATTCAAGTGCGGTGATGTAGTCTTCGTCATAGAACATCGCTTCTTTGTCGCCGGCATCCTTCTGCGCCGCCTGTGCACGAAAACGTTCTGCCTGATCTTCCGGATCGTTCAATTCGGAAAAGCCGTTGGCCAGCTCCCGTCCGGCGATAAATAGCTCGAAGCGATCTGTCAGCCACGGATCCGAATCCGAGCGCCGCGCCAGCGGCGACACTTCGGCCGGGTAACCGGTAATGAACGTCGGCTCGAACAATTCGTCTTCGACGGTTTTTTCGAAGATCTCGATAAGTAATTTGCCGGAACCATAGTTTGCCTTGGTTTCTATCTCGAGATCCTTGCAGGCCTTCTTCAGGTAATCGATGTCACGCAGTTTTTCTTTGTCGAGTGTCGGGTTGTACTCGGCTACGGCATCAATGACGCTAAGGCGCCTGAATGCATTTGACAGGTCGTACGCCCTGCCCTGGTACTGCACGATACAATCTGAAAACAACGATGCAGCAAGACTGCGGATCAGGTTCTCGGTAAGGTCGATCAACACCTCGTAGTCCGCATATGCCATGTACAGCTCGAGCATCGTAAACTCGGGATTGTGGCGCGTCGAAATCCCCTCATTGCGAAAACTACGATTAATCTCGTAGACACGCTCGAAACCGCCGACGACGAGACGCTTGAGATACAGCTCCGGCGCAATGCGCAAGTACAGCTCACGATCGAGCGCATTGTGATGCGTAATAAAAGGTCGCGCGACGGCGCCGCCCGGGATCGGCTGCATCATCGGCGTTTCGACCTCCAGGAAATCCATCGCATCGAGGTAGCAACGCATATATTGCACGGTCTTTGTCCGCACGTGAAACACGCGCCGTGATTCCTCGTTCATGATCAGATCGACATAGCGCTGGCGGTAACGAGTCTCCCGGTCGGTCAGACCGTGGAATTTTTCAGGCAACGGCCGCAGCGATTTCGTCAGCAACTCGATTTCCTCGGCCTTGACGGACAGCTCACCGGTTTTTGTCCGAAACACCGTGCCGCGCACCCAGACAATATCGCCGAGATCCCAGCGCTTGAAGGCCTGGTAGACCTCGGCAGATACGGCATCGCGCTGCACGAAAATCTGCATCTGGCCCGAGCGATCCTGCAGCTTGGCGAAACTGGCTTTGCCCATGACGCGTTTGGCCATAAGCCGACCACCGATCTCGACTTCGATCGCCTCTTCGACGAGAGCTTCGGCCGCATGATCTGCGTACGTCAGGGCGAGTTGACCGGCCATCGCCGTTCGGCGTCGCCCGTTCGGAAAGGCGAACCCGTGCTCGCGCAATTCATCCAGCTTGGCGCGTCGTTCGGCGATCAAACGATGTTCGGACTCATTAGACTTTGACTGGCTGTCATTCATTTACAAACCCTGTTTCAGACTTTCTTCAATAAAACGATTCAGATCGCCGTTCAATACGGCTTCCGTGTTGCCGGTCTCGATACCGGTGCGCAAATCCTTGATCCGCGACTGGTCGAGCACATAGGAACGAATCTGGCTGCCCCAGCCGATATCGGATTTCGTTTCCTCGACCTGTTGTGCCTCAGCCCGGCGCTTCTGTTCTTCCAGTTCGTAGAGTTTGGCACGCAACTGCTTCATCGCCGTCGCCTTGTTCTTGTGTTGCGAGCGATCGTTCTGGCACTGCACGACCGTATTGGTCGGTTCGTGTGTGATGCGCACGGCCGACTCGGTCCGGTTAACATGCTGACCACCGGCGCCGCTGGCGCGGTAGACATCAATGCGCAGATCGGCCTGGTTGATTTCGATCTCGAAATCATCGTCGATCTCCGGTGACACAAAAACTGCGGCGAACGATGTATGACGGCGGTTCCCGGAATCGAACGGCGACTTGCGCACAAGACGGTGTACACCGATCTCGGTTCGCAACCAGCCGAAAGCATAATCACCAACGATATGGACCGTGGCACTTTTAATGCCCGCAACCTCGCCCGGCGATACTTCGATCAACTCGGCCGAGAATCCGTTGGTCTCGGCCCACTTCAGGTACATACGCAACAGCATCTCGGCCCAGTCCTGCGCCTCGGTGCCGCCGGATCCGGCTTGAATATCGACGAACGCATTCGTCGCATCCGCCTTGCCGCTGAACATGCGCTGGAATTCGAGTTTTTCGATGGCGGCTTCTACACCACCGATATCGGTCTGGATCTCGGCGAAGGTTGACTCGTCATCTTCGGCCTCGGCCAGTTCGAGCAACTCGGCCGATTCGGCCAAAATGCTGGTCACGCGCTCGAGGTTATCCGTTACCGCTTCGAGTCGTGAACGTTCCTTGCCGAATGCTTCGGCGCGCGCCGGATCATTCCAGATATCCGGATTTTCGAGTTCTTTGTTGACTTCAGCCAGACGATTCTTCTTCTCGTCGAAGTCAAAGATACCCCCTTAAGGCACTGCTGCGCTGTTGTAAATCAGCGATTCTGGCCTTTACCTGGTTCGTTTCCATTGCGAGTCCGATATTGTTCGTGATGAGCGCGGCTATGCTATGCGGATTGCATATGTTCCACAACCAGTTGCGCAGTCCGCCGATTTCGATACTCGTTGACGTCGAGCCGATAGACAAGTTGCAACATCGAGCCGTCAAACCCGTCCGGTAGTGCTGACTGGTTGAAAGCAATGGCCTCGATCAGGCCCTGACCATCGGGATGGCTGACCCGGAGCTTCAGGTGCGCATCCTTGAGCAACCGATGATCGATAACCTCGAGTACATTTTCGAACACAGGTTCCGGAAATCCCTGCCCCCAGGGCCCGCCACGTCGCAGTTCCTCGGCGAGATCGAGCGTCAACTCGCCGGCAGCCAGCTCCCCATCGGTCCAGATCAGATCGGGGCCGGTCAACGCATCCTTATGACGGCCGACCTCGGACTCGAATGCCTCGCGAAACGCATCGAGTTGGTCGGCGTCGATCGTCAGACCAGCCGCCATCGCATGCCCGCCGAATTTGCCGACCAGGCCCGGATGTCCGACCGCAACCGCAGCGAGGACATCACGAATATGGACACCTTCGATCGAACGCACCGAACCCTTGAGCAACCCGCCCCGCTCGGCCGGCGCGAACGCTGCAACCGGGCGACGAACCTGCTCCTTGATGCGCGATGCGACGAGCCCGACGATACCTTCGTGCCACTTTGTATCAAACAGGCAATAGGCATCGTGCCGTTGGCCCGTGAGGCTGCGTGCAGCAGCCGCGACATGATCTCGCGCCTCGGTCTCCATCTGCGCCTGCCGCTGCCGGCGTTCGATGTTCAGCGCATCGAGTCGTTCGGCGAGCCGCGTTGCTTCCGCTTCCGTCTGCGCCAACAGGCAGTCGATCCCCTTCGACATATCCGTTAATCGCCCGGCTGCATTCAGACGCGGGGCAATGGAAAAAGCGAGATCTCCGGCCCGGGCGTCACGAATATTACGACCGGCCACGGCAAACAGAGCGCGAACACCGGGACGTGAACGCCCTGCACGCATTCGTTCGAGGCCCTCGGCAACCAGAATCCGGTTGTTGAAATCCAGCTTCACGAGGTCGGCGACGGTACCGAGTGCGACGAGATCGAGACCGTCTGTGACGATAGAATTGGCCCGGGCACGATCGATTAAACCGCGCTCGGCGAGCAGACGACCGAGCGCAGCCATGACATAAAAGGCGACGCCGACGCCGGACAGAGATTTACTCGGAAACGACTCACCCGCCAGATTCGGATTCACAATCGCCAGCGCGGCGGGCAACTCGGCTCCCGGCAGATGATGATCGGTGACAATGACATCGATACCGTGTTGCTGCGCACGATCGACGCCGTCGATACTCGACACGCCGTTATCGACCGTTACGATCAGATCCGGACTTAGCTTCGCGGCCTCATCGGCAATCGCCGGCGACAGTCCGTAACCAAATTCGACTCGGTTCGGTACGAGGTAAATGACATCATTGAATCCCATGGAACGCAGGCAACCCACGCACAAGGCCGTCGCCGTTGCGCCATCGGCATCGAAATCGCCGAGAATCAGAACCCGCTCCTGCTTGCCTCGCGCCTCGGCCAGGCGCGCTGTCGCGACCGCCAGACCTTCGAGTGCACCG
Organism: uncultured Chromatiaceae bacterium; assembly: GCA_964629475.1. Taxonomy (GTDB): domain Bacteria; phylum Pseudomonadota; class Gammaproteobacteria; order Steroidobacterales; genus SMWD01. The sequence continues at coordinate 333,340 of CAZVQW010000001.1, forward strand.
ACCGGAATCAGCCGCGACAGAGATGGAATGAGTTGCTCCGCGCTCGCGTTGCGAGCGGCATAAACCCGCTGCAGGACCGGATGCATATCGGCCGGTAAATTCTGCAGAGAATCTGCCGGCACCACCCGCCGGCGAATCAGTCGCTGCGCCGACAGCTCCACCGTCACGCGCCCGACATCCAGCACCATGCGGGTGCCTGGACAGATAACAATTCTGACACCGGCACAAGCCTGCTAAAATCAGTGGCCATGCAACTCGATCACGAACAAGGGTATGGAAATATCATCAGGTCTTTCTCGGCCGGTGAGCTTCGCATTAATGACACAATCTTCACGAATCACGTCATCGTGTCGACCGAGACGGTCATCGAAAACTGGTCACCGCCGGGCGTCATGGAGTTAAGCATAGCGGATTTTGCCGACGCAATTGACGCAGCGCCTGAACTTATCATCCTCGGCACCGGCACCATGCAAATTTTCCCACCCGCCACAGTCATGACAGCCATCATGCGCAGGGGCATCGGTTTCGAAGTCATGGACACCGGCGCGGCGTGCCGGACTTTCAACGTCCTGACGGGCGAACGCCGACATGTCATGGCCGCGCTGTTGGTGCGCTGACACATAATCAACGCTTCGGCATATACCTGAGCGGATTGACGGGCTTACCTGCGCGACGAATCTCGAAATGCAGTAACGGACGCTGGCCGGGCCCGACACCCATCTTCGCGATCAACTGTCCGCTATTCACCCGATCACCTTCACCAACCAGCAGCTTCTCATTGTGCCCATAAGCACTCAGGTAGTCCGAGGTATGCTTGATGATCAGCAATTGCCCATACCCGGGCAGCCCGCTGCCGGCATAGACCACCTGGCCACTGGCTGCAGCCTGGATCGACTGGCCGCGCTTGCCGGCGATGTGTACGCCCGATTCGGTCTTGGCCGTCGCGCCGAAACCGGCGATAACCGACCCGTTGGCTGGCCAACGCCATTTCACAGGCGTAGCACTCGCCTGAGTTGACGGTGCCGTGCGCCCGGATGAGGTTGCCGGTTTTTGACGTTGCGATGTCGCGGACGAGGTGCGCGCCGATGTATAGCCATCGGGCTGCGTTAATCGCAACCGCTGCCCGGCAAAGATCAGTCCATTCGAATCGAGTTTGTTCCATCCCAGCAGATCACGCTGGTCAATGCCGTACTCGAATGCGATTGAATAGATCGTCTCACCCGACCGGACAACATGCGTTTCCGGTGTCCAGCGCAACGCGCTGGAGCAAGCGCCAATCATCAGGCAAACACAGACCAGTGCCAGGTAGCGCACGATGACCATCCGGTTACTTTCAATCGCGAAAAACAAAAAATGCGGCAACAATAATCGCCACGACAGCCCAGCCGAGTACATCGACATAGCGCTTGAGGTTTCTCTCAAACGGTTCCCCGCCCCAGTAAATCAGTGCCGCGACAAGAAAAAACCGTGCACCGCGCCCGACCACAGAGGCCAACGCAAACGGCACCAGCATCATCGACATCGCACCGGCTGCGATGGTGAAAATCTTGTATGGAATCGGTGAAAACCCCGCCGCCAGAATGGCCCCGAAACCCCAGGTAACGAACCAGGCTTGTGCGTGTTCGAACTTATCGACATAACCGAACTTAACGATCCACGGCATGATCCAGTCGATCGCGAGTGCACCGATCAGGAACCCGGCCAGCCCGCCAATCACTGACATCACGGTCGTCAACAAGGCATAGCGCCAGGCACGGTCCCGCCTGGCAAGCACCATCGGCGCCAGCATGATATCGGGCGGGATCGGAAAAAACGACGATTCGGCAAAGCTCAAACCGCCGAGATACCAGGGCGCATGAGGGTGCTTGGACCATCTGAGGACGTGCTCGAGGAGCCGCGAGAAAAGCCGAGTCACCCGGTACCCTCCAGCAACGGAACGAACGACACGGCGCACAGACTCTCATGCTCCAGGCCCTGTTCCGTGCGGGTTACGCGCATCAACTCCTGACGGCCGGTTGGGCCAACCGGGATGATCAGCCGGCCACCGACCGCCAACTGATCGAGCAGCTTCTGCGGGATGCCCGCCGGGGCAGCCGCAACGAGGATGCCATCGAACGGGGCCTGTCCCGGCCAACCGCGCATGCCGTCGCCGTGGCGAAATCGTATGTTCTGATAACCGAGCTCAGCCAGCCGCGCGCGCGTATCGATCATCAGGCTGCGAATCCGCTCGATCGTGAATATTTGTCGCACAAGCGGCGACAGGACCGCTGTCTGGTAGCCGCAGCCTGTGCCGATCTCCAGAACCTTCTGCAGCGGATGTGCCGGGTCGAGTCCCTCGATTAACGCCTGGGTCATCAACGCAACGATATAGGGCTGTGAGATCGTCTGACCCTGACCGATCGGCAGCGCACTGTCCTCATACGCGCGACTCTGCAACGCTTCATCGACAAACAGGTGCCGGGGCACGCTGCGAATCCGGTCGAGGATCTGCAGATTACTGATGCCGTTATCGGCCAGCCGCTGCACGAGACGCTCTCGTGTGCGGGCCGATGTCATGCCGATACCCTGTATTTTTCGTCGATCGTCGTTCACGCAGGTAACCAGGTTGCGAGATGTTCGAGTGCCGAACGCTCCGTCAGGTCGAAACGCATTGGTGTCACCGACACATAACCATTCTCGACCGCATGAAAATCCGTACCCGGGCCGGCATCCTGACCGGTACCGGGCGGGCCGACCCAGTACACCGGCCGGCCTTTTGGATCGAGCGACTTTATCACCGGCTCGGCGCGATGACGATAACCCAGTCGGGTGGCCCGAATTCCCTGCAACTCTCCGAACGGCACATCGGGAACATTGACGTTCAAGGTCGTATCCGGCGACAACGGATGATCGTGCAACTGACTGACAATATCCCGAATCGCCCGCCCGGCCGTATCGAAATGGCGCGGTTCCTCGCCGACCAGCGATACGGCAATCGCCGGCAGCCCCAGGAAACGCCCCTCTGCCGCTGCTGCGACCGTACCGGAGTACAATGTGTCATCGCCAAGATTCGCGCCATGGTTAATCCCGGCGATCACCATATCCGGATCACTGTCAAACAGTCCGGTCAGGGCCAGGTGAACGCAATCGGTCGGCGTGCCATTGACGAAATACATGCCATCGCGAGTCTTGCCGACACGCAGCGGCCTGTCGAGCGTCAACGAATGACTAGCACCGCTCTGATTACGATCCGGCGCGACGATGTCCAGCTCGGCGATATCGCGCAAGGACAGCGCCAGCGTGGCGAGACCATCGGCCTGGTAGCCGTCGTCGTTGCTTAGCAGTATTCTCAAGGCAAGCCCATCTATGAGTAAAAAGGATAAACATAGCAAGACCGACGATGCGGCGCTATTCCGTAGCGCCGTCGGTCCCGTCGCGCCAGTCACAAGTAGGCGTGCTGCAAAGCGCGGGCCGCCACCTAAACCGCACGCTCGTTTCAGCCAGGCCGATGAGCGGGCCGTACTCGAGGAATCGCTGACCACCGATCCCGACCTCGCAGACCTGGAAACCGGCGAGGAACTATTATTTGCCCGGCCGAACGTCACGCGCAAAGTTATGCGCCAATTACGGCGCGGTCAGTTCGCCATCCAGGATGAAATCGACTTGCACGGCATGACACTCGATGAAGCCCGCACAGCCTTGCATGAGTTTATCGGCGCTGCAATAGCGCACCGTGCCCATTGTGTTCGCGTGGTCCACGGCAAGGGCCTTCGCTCCGGCCCGCGCGGCCCGGTGCTCAAAAGCGGTGTCAATCGATGGCTGCGCCGCTGGGACTCAGTCGTGGCATTTTGCTCGGCACAACCTCAGCATGGCGGGACCGGAGCAGCCTACGTATTGCTGAAATAATACAATATCAAACAATTAGTTATGTATTATTCTTAATGTAATTAATTATTTTTAGTGAGACTGTCCGCAAGCCGCTGCATCGCCGCCTGCGTCTCGTCATTGAACCACGCAGCCACCGTTCTCTCGACATCGTCAGATACCTCGAGCATGTTGATCAGATGTTCCTTGCCCGTCAGTCTCGTCGTATTCATGGCGATCGGCGGCAACGCAAGCAAGCCGCCCAGGTATTCCAGAACCCGCTCCTCCAGTCCTTCCGGCGCCACGAGCTCATCAATGAGTCCGATCTCACGCGCCCGGTCCATCAGCATGAGCTGTCCCTGCATGCCGGACTGGCGCGCGCGTTGCGGACCGACGAGATCTGCGAAGACCTGCATGATGGATGACGGTAACGGCAAACCAACCTGTACTTCGTTGAAACCGATCTTGAACGGACCGTCGGTGGCAATCCGATAGTCACAATGCGCAGCCAGTACCGCACCGCCGGCCGGACTATGGCCCGCCAATGCCGCGACGATAGGTACCGGACAGGCTGCGAGCGATTTGTTCGCCTGAAATAACAATGACCAGAAACGATAAATTTCCGTACGCGACTGGCCAAGCAACTCGGGTACATCGATGCCCGCACAAAACATGCCGGGCTGGCCCGACAGAATCAAACCACGGGCGCCGCCATCAAGTGCATCAGCGTAACCGGCCAGTATCGTTTCGAGAAATTCATGATTCAGAGCATTCGCCGGCGGGCGATTCATCTGTAACTCGGTGATTTCGCCATGCGAGATGATTGCCAACATCTTACGACTCGTCTGAACCGGTATTAATACCGAGCAATGTGTAAGCCGGACAGAAGCGAATAACGCCGGTCAGGATAGCAATAGCACCGATAACATAGGCCGCCATCGCCGCGCCGCCGGTCAGCACCGAAGAATAACCAAGCCCGATCAGCACACAGCCAACAATGACGCGAAGCACACGATCTGCACCACCGACATTCAAACCAATCTTCATAGCAACTCTCCCCGGCAGTCAGCGAACCACCTTGACCACAACGTAACACACCTGCGTTCGATGCAATATTACCGCGGTTCGGACCAAACCACGCATTCACGCAGCACCGCAGTTGCAAACTGGCCCCGCGCCAGACCAAACCTGACAGTCGCCTGCCGCTCACCCGGATGCCACTCGAGTCCACCCGGCCTGATCATCAACGGCCGGCGCATCATTCGCAGGTCATGTGCCGCAAGCAGTTTCATGGTTGCCGGGTACTGTGAAAAAAATGCCTGCTCATGATCCAGCGCATTGTCGGTCGCGCGATTGCCACCCGAACCCCACAGCAAACCGGTTGGCTGGAGCAATTGGCCGCTGTCACGCACATCGGGCTCGTGCCGATAACCCTGCTCAGCTTCACAATAGACAATCTCTCCGGGAAGCGGAGTCAGCGACGAACCTTCCACGATACGTTGCGCCAGATAATTATTGAACAAGGCCGAGCGTAAAGCCGACAACGCAAACGAACGTGACTCACGCCCAAGCTCAGCCGGTTGCTCCAAATTACCGAACAGCGCGAGGTTGCCACCACGGCGGCCGAAGCGCTGAGAACCGAAATAATTCGGCACGAACCCGTCCCGAAGCGCTTTTAGCCGCCGTTCGAAGTCACTCAGATCTCCGTCCAGGTCACGAATAACGAGCCGAAATTCATTCCCGCGTAATGCGCCGACACGCAGCTTGCCCAAATGCCTATGCTGCTCGAGTACCTCCACACCATCAATTGCAAGCGCAACCAGATCGGGGTCGGCACGGCCCGGCAGATGCAGGCTGAACCATTGCTCGGTGACGGCATGACGATCCTTCATGCCCGCAAACCCGACGGCGCGAAACGGCAGATCGAGCGCACGCGCCAGTTGCTTCGCAACCCAACGGGTATTCTGGCCCGTCTTGCGCACGAGCAGGTACATATGCTCACCGGCACCCGTCAGATCGAACGCCAGCGCTTCGCGCACCATGAAGTCGGCCGGCTCGGCACGGAGGATACCGGTTGTCGCCGGCACGCCCATCATACGGGGCAGTGTGTCGAGGTCGGCGCCCTGCCTCAGGCGCTGCATCTCGGTTAATTGGTTCATAAATTAAGGCTCAGGGAGGGATAGTCTTAGCTGTGATTTTTTGGTCTTTCCCTGAGCGGTCTTTTCCGTCTTCTATCTCTCGGAGACACGCCGTGAATACATCCCTGTAGGCTTGGCGCCGCCATCCCTGGCGGCGACAGTCTCCGAGAGATAGAAGACGGAAAAGACCTGGACACTGTAGTGGAACGATGACGAATTATTGGTGCACGTACTACGATGTGTCTAAGGTTTTTTCCCTGATGGGTCTCTCGGAAACCGTGGCCGCCAGGGATGGCGGCCCCCGAGCCCGCATGGATGCGTTCACGGCGTGTTTTCGAGAGACCCATCAGGGAAAAAACCGTCCAGGGAAAGTCCCAAAAATCACAGCTAAAGCAGCACCCCCAAGTATCACTCAGCCGACTTGCCACCACCCTCTTCTTCGGAAAAGACATAAAACGTCTCATCCTCACCAATCAGCCCGAGGTCACTGCGCGCCCGCTCCTCAACCGCACCAAAGCCACTCTGCAAGTCCTTGACCTCGGCCTCCAGACGTTCGTTACGCTCGGCAAGCTCCTCATTTTCATGGGCCTGCAATTCAACCTGGCTGCGTAACCGGCTGACCTCCGAAAACCCGCCACTGGAAACCCACAACCTGACCTGCAACACCAGCAACAGGCACAACAGGCCGCCAATCACGAACCTGATGCGTACGGGTATTGCGGGATTGGGTTTCACAACGACACAGGGAATGCGGCAGTGCCCGGATAATGCGCGTCGGCGCCGAGGATCTCCTCGATGCGTAACAGCTGGTTGTACTTTGACATTCGATCCGAACGACACAACGAACCTGTCTTGATTTGCGTAGCGCTGGTACCGACCGCGATATCGGCGATGGTCGCATCGCACGTCTCACCGGAACGGTGCGATACGACGGCCGAATACCCGGCCTTATCCGCCATGTCGATCGCTGCAAGGGTTTCCGTCAGAGTACCAATCTGGTTCGGCTTGATCAGGATCGAATTGGCGATTTTTTTGTCGATGCCCTCGGCCAGAATTTTCGTATTGGTCACGAACAGGTCATCACCGACGAGTTGCACTCGACTCGCCAGCTTCTGACTGAGCAGACTCCATCCGTCCCAGTCGCTCTCGTCCATGCCGTCCTCGACTGAGATGATCGGATATCCGTCGACGAGGCCGGCCAGGTAATCGACAAAATCGGCTGCGCCGAAAGACTTACCTTCGGATTCGAGGTTGTACTTTCCATCCGAGTAAAATTCCGAACTCGCGACATCGAGCGCAAGAGAAACATCGCTGCCTGCTTTCAGACCGACCGTATTAATAGCCGTCAGGATGACGTCGAGAGCCGCAGCATTCGACGGCAAATTCGGGGCGAAACCACCCTCGTCGCCAACGGCTGTATTCATACCCTGACCTTTCAGCACCGACTTGAGTGCATGAAACACCTCGGCGCCGTAGCGCAGAGCTTCGCGGAATGACGGGGCACCAACCGGGATGACCATAAACTCCTGTATATCGACGCTGTTATCTGCGTGCGCGCCACCATTGATAATATTCATCATCGGCACCGGCATGACAGTGCTCTCACCCGGCAGCGTGCGAAACAGCGGCAGCTGCCGCTCGGCGGCAGTCGCCTTCGCGAAAGCCAGGGAGACTGCCAGTACCGCATTCGCGCCCAGCCGACCCTTGTTGGCCGTACCATCCAGTTCAATCATCGTTGCATCGATCGCGGCTTGATCCAGCCCGTCCCGACCCACCAGCGCATCGCGAATCTCGCCGTTTACATTGCCAACGGCACCTGACACGCCCTTGCCCGAATACCGGCTCTGATCACCGTCACGCAGTTCCACGGCTTCTCGTGAACCCGTCGATGCTCCTGACGGCACGGCGGCACGACCGAACGACCCATTGGCAAAGCGAATATCAGCTTCGACAGTTGGATTGCCGCGCGAATCAATAATTTCCCGGCCCGTAATTTCAGTAATTTCACTCATGAGTTAACGCCATCTCCCTTTCGCCCACTCCCGGAACCTTCACTCTTTCAAAATTCATTTTCAGCCAGCGCCGAAGACTTGGTCACGTCATCCAGCGCCAGCAAAGTTTCCAGCAACTCTTCCATGCGTCCCAACGGCCAGGCATTCGGACCATCACTCAAAGCCTGCGCCGGATCCGGATGGGTTTCCATGAATATTCCGGCAACACCGGTGGCCACCGCGGCGCGCGCAAGGACCGGGATGAACTCGCGCTGACCACCGGACGCATCACCTTGGCCACCGGGCAACTGTACCGAGTGCGTCGCATCAAAAACGACCGGGCAGCCGGTAGCACGCATGATTGCCAGCGAGCGCATATCAGAAACCAGGTTGTTATAGCCAAAGGAAAACCCGCGTTCACAGACCATGATCTGCTCATTACGTGTGCTCCTGGCCTTGGTGACAACATTCGTCATCTCGCCCGGCGACAGGAACTGGCCTTTCTTGATATTTACCGGTTTACCCTGTGCAGCGACGTTGACGATGAAATTGGTCTGGCGGCACAGAAACGCCGGTGTCTGCAGTACATCGACGACGGACGCTACCTCATCCAGCGGCGTATCCTCGTGGACATCGGTCAGCACGGGAAGACCCGTCTGACGACGTGCCTCGGCAAGAATCCGCAGCCCCTCTTCCTGCCCGGGCCCACGAAAACTGCTCACCGATGATCGATTAGCCTTGTCATAAGATGCCTTGAATATCATAGAGATAGAAAGTTTTTCTGATATTTCTTTTAACTTCCCGGCAATATCGATCGTCAGTTGTTCACTCTCGACTACGCACGGGCCGGCGATCAGGAACAGGCGCTGATCCAGCCCTGCCTGAAAATGGGTCAGCTTCATCCGTCCGCAGCCGTCGCAATTTCCTCAACGCTGAACTGTCGTGCCGCACTAATGAAGCCGGTAAACAGCGGATGTCCGTCGCGAGGATTTGACGTGAATTCCGGGTGAAATTGAACGGCGATAAACCACGGATGGCCGGGGATTTCGATGGACTCGACCAAATCATCGACCGACAGACCGGAAAAAATCAGGCCGGCATCGCTGAGTTGCTGCCGATAGTGGTTATTGAATTCGAATCGATGCCGGTGACGCTCGTAAATGGATTCGCTGCCATACATCCTGGCCGTCAGGCTGCCGCGGGCAAGCCGGCACTCCTGCGCGCCAAGCCGCATCGTGCCGCCGAGGTTCGAGCCCGTGTCACGTTCCTGGCTGCTGCCATCGAGATCCCGCCATTCGGTAATCAGTGCGATGATCGGATGCTCAGCCGCCGGTTCGAATTCCGTACTGTGCGCACCAGCAAGCCCGGCTACATTGCGTGCGTACTCGATGACGGCTGCCTGCATGCCGAGACAAATACCCAGATACGGAATACGATTTTCGCGTGCGTAGCGCACGGTATTGATTTTCCCCTCGACGCCACGATCGCCGAACCCGCCTGGCACAACAATCGCATCGACATCGGCAAGGCACTCAAGCTCGCCGGATTCGACCTGGCCGGATTCAACGTAGCGGATTCTGACGTTTGTTTGTGTCTGCAGGCCGGCATGCACCAGCGCTTCGGCCAGTGACTTGTAGGAATCACGAAGATCGACATATTTCCCGACCAGCGCAACCGTGACCTCGACATCCTGATGCTGCTTCGCTGCTACCACTGCCTCCCATTCGGACAAATCGGCGGGCGGCACATCGAGGCCGAACTGTTCGACTATGATCTCGTCCATGCCCTGGTCGCGCAACACCATTGGAACACGATATATATCGTCAACATCCATGGCCGAGATGACGGCGCGCTCCTGCACATTTGTAAACAAGGCAATCTTGCGGCGCTGTTCGTCCGGCAGCGGCTGCTCCGATCGGCAGACCAGTATGTCCGGCTGGATACCGATGGAGCGCAGTTCCTTGACCGAGTGCTGTGTCGGCTTCGTCTTGATCTCTGACGAAGTCGCGATATACGGCACCAGCGTCAGATGAATGAAGACAACGTTGTCACGGCCCAGATCGACTCCGACCTGGCGAATAGCCTCCATGAACGGCAAGGATTCGATGTCGCCGACCGTACCGCCGATTTCGACGATGCAGACATCGGCATCACCGGCGCCAAGCTGTACACCGCGCTTGATCTCGTCCGTCACGTGCGGGATAACCTGAACCGTTGCCCCGAGGTAATCACCGCGGCGCTCCTTGGCTATGACACTGCCGTAGATGCGCCCGGTCGTAAAATTACTGTTCCTGCCCGTCGTCGTGCGCACGAAGCGTTCGTAATGTCCCAGGTCCAGATCCGTCTCGGTGCCGTCCTCGGTCACGAACACCTCGCCGTGCTGAAACGGGCTCATCGTGCCCGGATCCACGTTCAGATACGGGTCGAGTTTTATCATGCTGATTTTCAGCCCGCGGGCTTCGAGAATAGCCCCGACGGAAGCGGCAGTGATGCCCTTGCCTAATGACGAAACCACACCACCGGTGACAAATACGAATCGAGGCATGTGCTATTCCAGATTAATCCAACGGCCAATAACAGCGGAATGAACTACAACCGGGCGAAGATCGCATCGCACGGCATCGTGTGCGGCGACCGGACGGATTTTACTGAAAACCGGGATGATCGACACGGTGCTTCAAGTTACCAGATCGCCCTCACCACGACAATGAAAAACCCGTAATCAGCACATGGTCGGGTGGCCATCCCATTGCACACGGACCGTATTACCTGCTTCGTCAGTGAGGTCATCGGCCTGCCAAAGATCGCCGACGGCAACGAGCCGGTCCGCGCGATACAGCAATGGAACGTGGGCGCGCATCCACGGCACGACACCGTGCTGCTGGAATAAATTCTTGATGGTCTTGTGCTGCCCACCCGCCGCGAACCGTTCGCCGCCGGCCCGGAAACGCACGACCCAGGAGCCCGGCACATCGACTGCCGTCGCGTCCCGGTACACAAATCGCAGTCCCCCGCGCAATGGCCCCAAATCAATACGGTCGCAGCCATCCCAGTCACTGGCATCGGGCAACTCTGCATCAGCAGACTCCGGATCGAACTCCAGCACAAACAAACGATCACGGTAGCGGCGAACCTGCATCCCGCCCCATTCGATCAGCGGCAACCGGTCGTCACCGGCACTCAACAATTGCGCGAGTCCCTCACGCAATTTGGCCTCTGCGGGTGGAGCCATTCCTCTCTGTCGTAACCAGTACCTGACGACATTGCGCTGCCGCGCCGAGGAATGCCCCCTGAGTGCATCGAGCGGAATCGTGTCTACGCCATCAATAAAAATATCGGCGGCAGCCAGGTCGATTTTGGCCAGGTCATCGAGCATCTGCGCAGCCTCGCCACTGAGCCGTGCCGCTCTCGGGATCGTTTCACCGAGACCGGGCCAATGCTCACGCAATACAGGCAAAACCCGGTGGCGCAGGAAATTACGATCAAATTTTGTGTCGGTATTCGCCGGGTCTTCGATCCACTCCAGATTCTGCTGGCGAGCATAGGTCTCGAGTGCCTCACGGCTGACCGCGAGTAACGGACGGATCACCTGCCCCCTGCCAAACGGTCGGCGCAGCCCGATACTGGCCAGTCCATGCGGACCGGCGCCACGCAATAATCGCAGCAAGAATGTTTCTACCTGGTCATCACGATGATGAGCCGTCAGCAAGATTTCGCCGTGATCCAGCAAGCCGGTTAATGCACCGTAACGCGCCTTGCGCGCCGCGGCTTCGATGCCGCCATCACCATCGGTCTCGACACCGACATCGCAACAGGTCAGCGCGACGTCGAGTTCTGCGCACAGAGCCTCGCAGGCTTGCGCCCATGTATCGGCATCAGCATGCAGGTGATGATTAACGTGGACTGCACGGATGGTATTGCCGGAAAACTCCCGCCCGAGTTGCACCATGGCATACAACAATACCGTCGAATCGACGCCGCCACTGAGTGCAACACACCACTGGCCGGTAGCGAGCAAATCGTCACGCAGTTGTTGCCGCAGTGTATCGAGCATCATATTCGAGTGCCGGCATTCAGAGCGCCAGCGCGGCACGGTGTCAGGCTTCCTTGAACACGCCAAGACCCGCGAGTCGGGCCGCTCGCTGCGACAACAACTCATCGACACTCAACGCTTCGAGTTCCCGCAGGTGAACCGCCAGTGAATTCTGCAAGGTCTGTGCGGTTGCCTCCGGATCGCGATGCGCGCTGCCAAGGGGTTCCGGTACGATTTCGTCGATCAGACCCAACTCAAGCAGCCGATCCGCCGTAATCCCCATTTCCTGTGCGGCGACCGAAGCCTTCTCGGCGCTTTTCCACAGGATACTTGCGCAACCCTCCGGCGAGATCACGGAATAGACCGCATACTCGAGCATCAAAACACGATCGGCAACACCGATCGCAAGCGCCCCGCCGGACCCTCCCTCACCGACGATAACGCTGATAATCGGCGTTTTCAGTCGCGACATCACAAACAGGTTGCGTGCGATCGCCTCGCTTTGCCCCCGCTCTTCAGCACCGATACCCGGGTAAGCGCCCGGCGTATCGATGAACGTGATGACCGGCAAGCCAAACCGCTCAGCCATCTGCATTAGTCGGAGCGCCTTGCGATAGCCCTCGGGTTTCGCCATGCCGTAGTTACGCAGAACACGCGATTTCGTATTGCGCCCCTTCTGGTTACCGATGAACATGACCGGCCTGCCGTCAAGCCGGCCGAGCCCGCCGACGATCGCCAGGTCGTCGGCATACATACGATCGCCATGCAACTCCTGAAAGTCAGGGCTAATCGTACCAATATACTCGAGCGGATAAGGCCGCAACGGGTGACGCGCAACTTGTGCCACCTGCCATGGCGTCAGATCCGAGAAAATCGATTTCGTCAGTGATTTGCTCTTTGCCTTGAGACGGGTAATCTCATCATTGATATTGACTTGCGAATCGTCGCCGACAAAACGCAATTCATCGATTTTCGCCTCCAGTTCGGCGATCGGCTGCTCAAATTCCAGAAACTTCAGATCCATAGAGCGGAACCCTAAACGCTGTCGCGGTACGTTACAAGACCGAATCAGGTCGATAGCGCATTCTTATAAATAAACCGGAAACCATCATGACCGACAAGCTCTGACAAGCGCTCGCGGAGCTCACGACTCGGTCGTACAGACCATTCGTCACCGAGGCGAACGCGCGCCTGGGCCTTATCACCCCGGCAGAACAGGCTGATGTCACAGGCACCGGGCCGATAGGGTTCGAGAACCCGCTTCAGTCGAGCTGCATCCAGTCCGCCATTGCCGTCGCGTTGCCAGCGTATCACCAGGTTCGTGGCGCGCTGTTCGATCAACTTGTCGATGTCCTTGATCTCTTTGGCGTTCAGTCGCCAACCATCGATAAAGTCATCGAAACGCGACTTGCCGGCCACTACGACGATGGCGTGTGCCGATAACATGTGGCGAAACCGTTCATAGGCTTCCTGGAATAAAGTCACCTCAATTTGGGTCGTGCCGTCATCGAGATCAAATGTCACACGCCCACCCCGTTTTCGCAGGTTCGTCACCAGGCCGGCTGCCGAACAAATCTTGCCACCGGTCCACGGATTATCGCTCTTCGCTACTGGTTTGCCGCTCTTCAGGCTGGCGATCGTACCGGACGACACGAAGGGCCCGTCATATCGATACTCATCGAACGGATGGCCGCTCATGTAAAGGCCAAGACTTTCACGCTCCGCGGTGAGTTTCTGGCGAAAGCCCCAATCAGCCTCTACCTTGATCGGTGCAGACTGAGGCACAGCGCTTGAGCTGCCGCCAAACAGATCGACCTGGCCGGAGTCACGCAGGCGCGCGGCCTGCTCGGCGGCACCGCTTGCCGCAGGAACGCGCGCCAACAGGCTCGGCCGGTTCGGCCCAAGCCCATCCATCGCACCGGCCTTGATCAACGCCTCTGCGGCTCGCCGGCCGACTTTATGCGAATTGTTACGCAGGAAAAAATCGTCGAGATCACGGAATGCCCCCTCCTGCCTGGCCTCGATGATCTGTTCTATTGCGCTGCGCCCAAGTCCCTTCACGGCACCGAGACCATAACGAATCGCGCTATCGCCGCGAATACTGAACTGCAAGCCGGAGTCGTTGATATCCGGCGGCAGCAATTCGAGCTGATTGATCGCACAATCCTTTTGCAGGATCACGAGCTTGTCCGTATCGTCCATTTCCGAACTCAGGACCGCCGCCATGAACGCAGCCGGATAATGCGCCTTGAGCCAGGCCGTCTGGTATGCGAGTAATGCATACGCCGCTGAATGTGACTTGTTAAAGCCATAGTCTGCAAATTTCTCAACCAGATCGAAAATATGACCCGCCAGGTTCCTGTCGACACCGCGGTCGGCCGCACCATCGACAAAGCCACTGCGCTGCCTGGCCATTTCTTCGGGTTTTTTCTTACCCATCGCACGCCGCAGGATATCGGCACGACCCAGTGAATAGCCCGACAGGCGCTGCGCAATCTGCATGACCTGTTCCTGGTACAGGATTACGCCGTAAGTACTCTCCAGAACCGGCTCGAGATCCGGATGAAAATAATCGATCGGTTGATCGGATTCACCGTGCTTGCGGCTGACAAAATCATCGACCATGCCGGATTGCAGCGGCCCGGGGCGAAACAGCGCAACCAGCGGGACAATGTCCTCGAACTGCCTGGGTCGCAACCGCTTGACAAGATCGCGCATGCCGCGTGACTCAAGCTGGAACACGGCCGTCGTGTTACAGGCGCTGAGCAGGTCGTATGCCGCCTTGTCATCCATCGGTATCGAGGCAATGTCAATTTGTTCATCCGGACCAACACATTGCGCATTGATCGTCCGGACCGCATGGTCGATGATCGTCAGCGTGCGCAGACCGAGGAAATCAAATTTAACGAGGCCGGCTGCCTCTACATCGTCCTTGTCGAATTGCGTGACAGTCGCCGCCTCGCCTTCTACACAGAACAGCGGCGTAAAATCCGTAATCGTTGTCGGCGCGATGACCACACCACCGGCATGCTTGCCGGCGTTGCGTACGAGACCCTCGATTTGCTTTGCCAGGTTAATCGTCGTGCGCACATCATCATCATTTTCATAGAGATCTTTGAGTTCTTTCTCCTGACCCAAGGCTTTTTCGAGCGTAATCCCGATTTCGAACGGAATTAGTTTCGCGATACGATCACTGAAACCGTAAGGGTGACCCAGGATTCGTCCGACGTCGCGCACGACTGCCTTTGCAGCCATCGTTCCATAAGTAATGATCTGCGAAACTCGATCCCGGCCATAACGCTGCGCGACATATTCGATGACCCGGTCGCGACCCTCCATGCAAAAATCAATATCAAAATCCGGCATTGACGCACGCTCGGGATTCAGAAAACGTTCGAACAGCAATCCATACTGAATCGGATCGAGCTCGGTAATCCCCAGTACCCAGGCGACAAGCGAACCGGCGCCCGACCCGCGACCGGGGCCGACCGGAATCGCGTTGTCTCTCGACCAGCGAATGAAGTCGGCGACGATCAGGAAATAGCCGGGGAACCCCATGTGCTGTATCACATCGAGTTCGGTCTGCAACCGTTCCCGGTAAACAGCCGGGACCTTTTCAAAGTCGTCGATACCAAGACGCCAAATGAGCCCTTGCCGGGACTGCTGTTCCAGGTACTCGCAGATTGTCAGGCCATCCGGAACCTCATATTCAGGCAAGTAGGATTCCCCGAGCGCCAGCTCCACATTGCAGCGCTTCGCAATCTCGACACTGTTGGCCAGCGCCTCGGGCAAATCAGCAAACAGCACGGCCATTTCCTGGGGTGTACGCAGGTATTGCTGCTCGCTGTAGTCGCGGGGCCGATTCGGATCATCGAGTACACGGCCACGCTGAATGCAGACTCGCGCCTCGTGTGCTTCAAAATCTTCCTGCCGAAGAAACCGCACATCGTTCGTCGCGACGACCGGACAGCCGGTTTGGGCCGCCAGCTTGACTGCTGCGGCCAGGTATTCATCTTCCTGCTGCCGGCCCGTGCGCTGCAACTCCAGAAAATAATCGCCGCCGAACAATTCACGCAATTCATCAAGCATGCTGCGAGCAGCTTCTGTCTGACCGGCGAGTAATAGCCTGCCGACACAACCTTCCCGCCCACCAGACAGTGCCATCAAACCATCCGTGGCGCCCTCGTCGAGCCACTCGCGACTGACAACCGGAATCCCATCGGACTGCCCCTCAAGATAAGCACGCGTCAACAGCCGGGACAGATTCCGGTAGCCTTCATTGTTTCGGCACAACAGAATCAGCCGTGACCCATGGTCTCTGAGATTGTTTTCTAAATGGTTTTCGGAGCGCTCTTCAGAATTATCCTTACGACGGACCTGAAACCAGACCTCGGCACCGACGATGGGCTTGAGCCCGGACTGCAACGCCGCACGATAAAACTTCACCAGAGCAAACAGATTACTCTGGTCGGTCAACGCAACCGCCGGCATTCCGGCCGCAGCCGTCGCATCCATCAACTCCCTGATGCGCACGACACTGTCGACGATCGAGTACTCGGTGTGCAAATGCAAATGAGCAAACGAGGGCGTCATGCGCAGTTATCTCCTGCCTTTATAGCCATCGCCCGTCGCACAGGCGCAAAACTGCGGCGATGTGCAACACAGGGACCGAAATGTAAGAGTGCTTCGCGATGCTGTGCAGTCGGGTAGCCCTTGTGTTGCGCGAAGCCGTAATCCGGGAATGTGCGGTCGAGAACGAGCATCAGATCATCTCGCGCTACCTTGGCGAGAATCGATGCCGCCGAGATGGCCAGACAACTCCGGTCACCGCCTACAATCGCTGTCGCCCTGCCCGTGTACCCGGGTAACTCGGGGACTCGATTGCCATCAATGTGCAGTTCGTCAGGCAAGCAGTCGAGCTGTTCAACGGCGCGACGCATCGCCAGCATGGTCGCCTGCAGGATATTTAATTCATCGATCTCGACCACTTCGGCACGGGCGACGGACCACGCAGCTGCCCTGCTTCTGATTTCCTGTGCCAGCACCGATCGCCGCCGCGATGATAATTGTTTCGAATCACGGACACCGTCGATTAGCTGTCCCGGCGACAACACGACGATGGCGGCAACAACCGGACCGGCAAGCGGCCCGCGACCGGCTTCGTCGATACCACCGATAGCGCCCGCCGTATCGGCAGCAGTATTGACTACACAGTGATCCATCACCCCGTTCACGTATCACCGTCTTTGAGCAGTCCGGCCAATCTCAGCACGGCACGTGCCGCACGGTCGCCGGCCGACCTGCATAATTCAGCCTGCAATCGCCCGAATGTTCCGATGAGTTCATCTAGCTGTGGTGACGGTGGCAGAACCTTGAGTATTTCTTGCCCGAGCGTTTCGGGTGTCGCTTGTTCCTGCAGAAGTTCGGGTACGAGCGGTTGATCGGCCAGCAGGTTCGGCAACGAGAAGTAGTTAATTTTCATGAGCCCGAGAAACTTCAAAACCCGAACGGCATAGTAGCTCACCGGAGACATCCGGTACGCCACCACCATCGGCCGCTTCGACAACATAACCTCCAGCGCCGCAGTACCGGATACAAGCAGCGCAGCATCACCAGCCGCGATCGCCTCGTGAGCCTGACCGTCCAGAATGGTGACCGTCACCAATGGTGCCAGCGTGGCAAACTGAGCCTCGATCGTACTACGCAGGCTGGTGCCGGCTGCCGGAACGATAAATTGAATTCCATCTACCTTATCGTGCAGCCACGCGGCTGTGTGCGCGAGAGTGGGTCCGATGCGTTCGACCTCGCTGACCCGGCTGCCGGGCATGACAGTAACGACGGCACCCGGACCGATACCGAGCCGTTGCCGGGCCGCCGCCTGATCGGGTTCGGACGGAATCTCATCAGCTAACGGGTGGCCTACAAATTCGCCGTCAATCCCATGACCCGCGAGAAATGAAGGCTCGAATGGCAGCAGGCACAAAATACGGTCACAGGCTGCGCGCAGGACTTTAACGCGCCCCTCACGCCATGCCCAGACGGAAGGACAGACATAGTGCACCGTGGGAATACCAGCCTTGCGAGCCACTCGCTCGACACGCAGATTGAAATCAGGAGCATCGATGCCGAGCAGAACATCCGGTGGATCGGCGAGCAGGCGACGCACGACAGTCCGCTTGATGCGCAATATTCGTGGTAAATGCCGCAGTACCTCAAACAGGCCCATAACCGCGAGATCCTGGCTGTCGAACCACGCATCGCAACCGGCTGCCCGCATTTCTGGACCGGCAACTCCTTCGATCTGCAGATCGGGATACAGTGCACGTGCACTGCGAATGAAACTGGCGCCCAGCCGATCACCGGAAGCCTCACCTGCAATGACGACGATCCTTGGCATGATGCGATTGCGGGTCAGTACAGCGCCGCCTGGCTTGCCGCTAGCGGAAGATGCCGCGTTCGGATGTATCGAGAAACTCGATCAGTATCCCGAGTTCGGGCTGCTCTGATGCCAGTTCGGCAAGCTGCTCTCTGGCCTCGGCCAGGCGCAGGTCTGAACGATACAGGATGCGATACGCCTCCTTGAGATTGCGAATCTGCTCTCTGGAAAAATCGCGCCGGCGCAGGCCTTCGGCATTGATACCGCGTGGTTCGGGTGGCTGACCGAACGTAAGAACATAGGGTGGAACGTCTTTGCCGATACCGCCATAAGCGCCGATAAAACTGTGCGCGCCGATCCGGCAAAACTGGTGAACGGCCGAGAACGCACTCAGCATCACGTAGTCGCCAATGTGTGCATGACCGCCCAGTGTTGCGCCGTTGGCCATGATGATGTCGTTGCCGACGTGACAATCGTGCGCGACATGGCTGTACGCCATGAGCCAGTTGTCATCGCCGATACTCGTGATGCCCTCATCCTGAGTCGTGCCACGATTGATCGTACAGTACTCGCGGACTGTATTACCCGAACCGATCTCCAGTCGAGTCGGTTCGCCGGCATATTTTTTATCCTGTGGATCGTCGCCGATCGATCCGAATGGATAAAACCGGTTATTCGGACCGATCGTCGTCGGGCCCTTGATGACGCAATGAGCACCAACCTCCGAGCCAGCGTCTATCCGGACCCCGGGACCGATCACGGCATACGGCCCGACTCGCACATCTCCGGCCAACTCGGCATCCGCAGAAATAATCGCCGACGCGTGTATCAATTCACTATTGTTCACTAACTTGGTTCACTAAATTTGACTCACTAAAAAGGTTTACAGGGTATGTGTATATTTTCTGGTCCGATCTATTTCGACTCAATTTTTTTCTGACCCAATTTTATCCGCTAATTTATCGAGTAATTTCTCTGCTTTGCGCAGTCGCAGCGCCATCTCGTTGAGCTGACCATAACGAATGACATTCTTGCGCCAGCGAACGATTTCATCGGCATTCGCGGGAAAACCACCGTATACACCCGGCTTGTCGATCGAGTTAGCCACACCTGAGCCTGCTGCCAGCATGACATGATCGCAAATGGAGATGTGCCCGGAGATCATGCTTGCGCCACCAATCATACAGCCGCCACCGATCGTCGTACTGCCGGCAATACCGGCGAGGGCTGCGATGGCCGTATGAGCGCCGATCGTTACGTTATGTGCAACCTGTATTTGATTATCGAGTTTGACACCGGCGCAAATGACCGTGTCATCAATTGCGCCGCGGTCGATGGTTGTGTTCGCACCAATCTCGACATCATCGGCAATATCGACGCCGCCAACTTGTGGAACTTTGGTCCAGCCGGCATCGTCCTGAGCGATACCAAATCCATCGGCACCGATCACGGCACCGCTGTGCAACAGGCAGCGCCTGCCAATGCGCACCCCATGGTAAACCGTTACGTTGGCCATGAGTCGTGTATCGTCGCCGATACAGGAATCACGGCCCACCACGCTGTTGGGTCCGATGCTGACACGTTCGCCGAGTGTTGCGCCTGCCTCGATAACAGCACCCGCAGCAACCTGACACGAATCTGCGATCGTACAGTCAGCACCGATTGACGCCAACGGGTCAATACCCGGGATCAGGGTGAACGGCGGATGCAGTTCCGTGGCCACCCGGGCATAGACGGCATAAGGATTCGACGATACGAGTGCGGCTGTCGGACAGGCATCGACGTGTTCTGCCGCCAGGATGACAGCTGCTGCACCGGTTGACTCGAGTTGCTGACGGTAAGACTTGTTGGCGAGAAACGAGACTGAATCCTGCCCGGCACCATCCAGCGTCGCAACGTGAGAAATGCGAGTGTCCGGATCGCCGTGTAACTCGCAACCGTAACGCGCGGCTATTTCACCGAGACTAATACTCACGGGCCGGCCCCGAGTCATTACTTACTGTCGTCACTTACTCGCCGGCGGGCTGCCCGGAGAAACTCGCCTTCAGTCCGGCCAGAACCGGTTCCGTGATATCGATCTCCGGGCTGGCATACGCCACACCTTCACTGACGATCAGATCGAAGCCCTGTTCAGCCGCGTAAGTCTGAACTTCACGCAACACTTCACGTTGCAATTTGCCCAGCGCCTCGTTGCGTCGCAAGTTTGAGTCTTCCTGCAATTCCTGCGCGCTGCGTGCCAGCTCTCGCTCATCGCGACGCAGATCACGCTCGGCATTGCGTCGTTCTTCCGGGCCCATGACTTCGAGGTCACGCTGGATCTGTTCCTGCCTTTCCTGCAACTGGCTCTGCAACGCAACGACCTCACGCTGGCGAGGTGCGAACTCTTCCTGAAGAGCTCCCATCGCTTTCGCCCCCTGCGGCGATTCACTGATCAGTCGATTAAAGTTAATGAAACCAACCTTGATGCCTTCTGCATGCGTGATTCCCGATAGCGCCAGCAATCCGACCAAAACGACAGACAAGATATTAAACCGTGTAAACATAATTTTTATCCATTTCTGATACATCAAAAGGCTCCACCGATCGAAAACTGGAACCGTTCGGTCTCGTCACCGAAGCGGCCGTCAATCTCAAATGGTTCCGAATCCAACGGGAACGCGTAACTGAATCTGAACAGACCCAACGGCGCGAGCCACTCGACCGCGCCGCCATAGGAGCGTTTCAGATCCCCGGCATCGAAATCATACCTGATTACGTTGCTCTCATTACAATTCTCTGGCGTTATCGCCGAGTTACAGCTGGTGTTGTAATACGTCACATCGTCCGTCGCAAATACATTCCCGACATCGAAAAATAGTGTAAATCTGGCCCGTGAGCGCCAGCTGGCCGGGATTGGCAATATCAGTTCGGCCTGCCCGGCCGTCAGCAGGTTACCGCCATACGGGTTACCAAACGAATCACGCGGGCCAAGCCCGTTCTCACGATAGCCACGGACCGTATTTGGCCCGCCAGCGTAACTGTTTCGGAGAGACGGTACAGATGTCGTATCGCCTAGTGCCTCGCCGAACCGAATATCGAGGTTCAACGCCAGCGTAAACCACCGCGTCAGCGGCTGATAGCGTTTAAACGAGTAGTTAAGCGTGTAGAACTCGACATCGCTGGTCGGCAGGGCGTAATTCAGCATCAGGCTCTGCCGGCCACCACGATCGGCAAACAGCGAACGATTTCGCGTATCGTAGATCCAGCCGGCAATTAACGTCTGGTTATTAAACTTGGTACCGCCCGTACCGGACTGGATGAACGTGTTGCCGTTGTTCAAGACCCATTCCTGAGCCTGCAAGGTACTGCCCCTGGTCGCGAGAAGTTCCGATCCATTCCAGCCCATGCCGAGCACGATTGTCTGAAACTCGGATAATGGATAAGCAAATTCGAGATTGGCCGACAGTGATTGCGTATCGAGTTGCGATGCATCCGATGTGAACTGAGTGATGTCACGATAAGCGAAGCTCAGCGTGCGGCTGACACCGTTGATCGTACTGTAAGGGTTCGTATGGGATACGCTATAAAGGGTACTGTACTGGCCCGTGTTGACATCGGCAGCCAGGCGCGTGCCGGTGCCAAAAAAATTGGTATGCACAAAATTAACGTTGAAGACCAGCCCCTGTGACTGCGAGAAACCGAGTCCACCACCGAACTGACCGGGCAGACCTTCCTTGATATTATAATCTACATCGACGAGATCCGGCGTCCCAGGGACCGGGTTTGTTTCAACCGTGACTTCTTCGATGTACGGCAGACGTTGTAAACGAATGCGCGATCTTTCGATTTTATTGTCGGACAGGAAGCCGCCTTCGAACTGACGCATTTCACGGCGAAACACTTCATCCGTGACGGAGTCGGCACCGTTGAAATTGACGCGACGAACATAAACGCGGTTCTTGGGATCAACATACAGCGTAATCTCGACAGTCTTCGCTTCCCGATCGAGCTCCGGCACCGGCTCGATGGTCGCAAACGCATACCCTTCCTGGCCGAGGCGCAGGCGAATAAATTCGGCACTCGATTCAATCAGGCGCTGCGAGTAGATCTGCCCGGGCTTGATCTGTACGTAGGGGTTGAGTTGCTTCTCAGTAAGGATCAGGTCCCCGGCAAGACGTACATCAGAAATACTGTAACGATCACCTTCGCTGATATTGATCGTAATAAAAATATCGTCCTTGCCCGGTGAAATAGCAACCTGCGTCGATTCGATTCCAAAATCGGCGAAACCACGATCCATGTAATAGGAACGCAATGCCTCGATATCTCCGGATAACGCTTCCCGCGAGTAGCGGTCATCCTTGCGGATGAATGACATCCAATTAGGCGTCTTGAGCGTGAAGATTTCGAGTAAATCCTCATCTGAATAAGTTGAATTACCGACGAGATTGATCTGGCGTATTCGCGCACGATCGCCTTCGACGATATTGATCGCGATTTGAACCTTGTTGCCTTCCAGCTCTTTAACATCGGCCTTGACCTTTGCCGCATATTTACCCTGACTGAAATACTGATCGGTCAAAGACTGCTCAACTTCATCCAGAACTGAACGATCGAATGTGCGCCCTGCTTTCAGGCCGATCTGCGCCAGCGGCTCCTCGAGATCCTCGGTCTTGATGTCCTTGTTGCCTTCGATCGTAAACGACTCAATCGAAGGCCGCTCGAGTACCGCGATGATCAGCGTATTGCCATCCCGACGAAACTCGACATCCTTAAAGAATCCTGTGGCATAAACGGCCCGCATGGCTTCCTGAATTCGCTGACGATCGAGCGTGTCGCCTATGTTGACCGGCAGGTAATTAAAAACCGTACCATCCGAAATGCGCTGCAGACCCTCGACACGGATATCCTGCACGACAAAAGCAGACTGGGCCATCGAT
This sequence comes from uncultured Chromatiaceae bacterium, assembly GCA_964629475.1. Taxonomy (GTDB): domain Bacteria; phylum Pseudomonadota; class Gammaproteobacteria; order Steroidobacterales; genus SMWD01. The sequence continues at coordinate 356,640 of CAZVQW010000001.1, forward strand.
GCCGTGGCGAACAAACAGCACACCAACAGCAAGATTGCACGCGCGACCATTATCCTTGTCGCATCAGTCACGCAGGATCGCATCTCTAACTCATCCAAAAATACGCGACAGATCGTTGTAGAACGCGAAGCTCATGAGCAGCAACAGAAACAGAATGCCCACTTGCTGACCGAAGATCTGCGCGCGTTCAGATAACGGACTTCCTTTCATTGCCTCCGCGAGCTGGTAGGCAATCTGCCCGCCATCGAGCATCGGAATCGGCAGCAGATTCAGGATACCGAGACTGATACTCACGATAGCCAGAAAGGAGAGAAAAGCAACCGGCCCGATACTGGCGCTCTGCCCCGCATACTGTGCAATATTGATCGGACCACTGATATTTTTAACCGAGACGCTGCCGGTTACCATGCTCGCCACCATCCGCACGGTCAGCGCCATCATGTTCCAGGTTTTCTCTACGGCAACGGGTAACGCGGCAATAAGCCCATAGCGTTGCTCGGCCCGCATTCCTTCCATCAGGTCGTCGGCAATCAGCACCGATGCACCGATGCGCCCGATCGATTCACCATTATTTTCAACGGTGCCAATATCGATCCTTAGCTGCTGCTCGACTCCGTCGCGCATGATCGTGGCGATCATCATCTGCCCCGGGCGAGCGCGTATGAACTCGACCCACTCCACCCATGATCCTATTGGTTCGCTGTCAGCGGCAATCACTTCGTCACCAGCCAGCAACCCGGCACGCTCGGCCGGTCCATCGGATGTCAACTCATCGATAATTGCCGGCACAACCGGCGACCAGGGACGAAATCCCAGGCCCGCAAACAACTGGCCGGGCTCGGTCAGCTCCGATTCCTTGCCGGCCGCATGCATGACAGCGAGACGCTGGTTACCGTCCTGACCAGTGACCTGCAATTCAATATCACCTTCATCGAGCAACTGCCCGATAATTTCGAGTACGGCACCCTCCCAGGTCGCCACGGCACGCCCGCCGACCAGGTCGATTTCATCGCCGTCACGCAGCCCCGCACGGGCAGCGATCGTCTCGGGCTCGACAGCCCCGATAATTGGCTTCAATCCCGGCACCCCGACCATGTACATGCACCAGTAGGCAACGATTGCGAACAGGAAATTCAAAATGGGTCCGGCTGCCAGAACAGCAGTCTTAACGGGTATTGACTGGCGATTGAACGCCCGTCCCTGATCGGCCAGCGTTACGGCACAATCGCGTTCATCGAGTAGCTTGACGTAACCCCCGATCGGGATGGCCGAGATACAAAATTCAGTCTGGTCATAGCCATAAACCCGGGTCCACAGCGGTCGTCCGAAACCAATCGAGAAACGCAGCACCTTCACGCCGGCCATGCGCGCGACGATATAGTGTCCCCACTCGTGCACCGCAACAAGAATCGCAATTGCGAAGACGAACGAAAAGACCGAAGTAGCAATACCACCCATTATTGGCTCTCATTCACTGGCCAAACAACCCAATCCATGTCATCTCGAGAGCAAACAGCGGTACCGCCGCAGTCACGCTGTCGACACGATCCAGAACACCACCATGCCCGGGAAACAGATTACCACTATCCTTGAGCCCGACATTGCGCTTAAACATGCTGACCGTCAGATCGCCAACGACCGAAATGGCTGCAATGCTGACCGCGAGCGGCACGAGAAACCATGCCGACCAATCGAACCACCAGGCGCCGCACAGAGCGATGATGACGGAGCCGATGATGCCGCCGACCAACCCCTCCCAGGTCTTGCCGGGGCTGACCCTGGGAGCCAGTTTTGTGCGCCCCAGCCGACGGCCGACAAAATAGGCACCGATGTCAGCGGCCCAAACGATCATCAGCACGAACAAAACATACTCTGCACCACGACCGGGCAAGCCCAGCAATGTTATGAGGGCTACCCATGCAGGCACGATGACCAGCACACCACAGACGGCACCGCTGACGGGGCTAATCTTCTTCGGGAAACGCAGCACCCACGAAAATGCAACAACCCACCAGAGCAAGCTAATCCACAGCAGCGGCAAGAGTGATAGACGGGCCGGAATTGCCCACAAGGAAAGCACCAGCAACCCCAGCACTAAAAGCGCATATGCTGCACGGGCGACAAAGCGCTCAAGCGGCAGAAATGCGCTCCACTCCCATGCTGCAACCACGACAAACGCACCGAGCACACCGACTGCTGCAGGTTGCGGCAAACGAAAAAAAACGATGAGCAGGACAGCCAGCAGGATGACGCCAGTCACGATCCGTTGTAGAAGCATATTCATACGGGCGCTCGAAAAATCAAACCAAATCCATCTGGATCACCTCGACGGAGTACCTGCTTCTTTCTGACCGTTGAGGCGACCGAAACGACGCTGCCGATGGCTGAAAAATTCGAACGCCGCAGTGAGATCCTGGTCGTTAAAGTCAGGCCACAGCGTGTCCGTGAAGTGGATTTCAGTATAGGCCAGATCCCACAACAAAAAATTACTGATACGTTTTTCGCCACCGGTCCGGATTAACAAATCGGGATTATTGTAAGCAGCCAACGATAAATGGCGCGATATCACCGCTTCATCGATATCCTGTACGTCCAGTTCACTGGCACACACCTTCTCCGCAATCCGCCGCGCCGCCTGCACGATATCCCAGCGACCACCGTAGGAGACAGCCAGCAGGAGTGTCATACGGGTGTTAGCCGCTGTTTTATTTTCAGCGTCATCGATACGCTTTTGCAGAATTGTCGGAAGATTTTCGCGTGCTCCAATGAACCGCAGGCGAATTCCGTTTTCATGCAGAGCCGAAACCTCACGCTGCAACACTTCGATAAACAGGCGCATCAGGGCATTGACCTCTTCCGCCGGTCGCTGCCAGTTTTCACTGCTAAAGGCGAACATTGTCAACGTCTCGACTTGTGCCTCGGCACAGGCCTCAACGATTTGTCGCGCCGACTTGACACCGGCACGGTGGCCGGCGAACCGGGGTCGTCCGTGCTGCGCGGCCCAGCGACCGTTACCGTCCATGATGACGGCGACGTGCCGAGGTATCGCCGGGTTCGGGTTGTCAACGTCACTATTCATTAGTATTTGCTTTTAGAATAATTTAGAAGTCCATGATTTCCTGTTGTTTTTTCTCACTCAACTCATCAAGTTTTGCAACATGACGATCGGTCAGCACCTGGATATCCTGCTCCGCCCGATGCTCTTCGTCCTCGGTAATCTCCTTCTCTTTCAGCAGGTCCTTAAGATCATGAATCGAATCACGGCGGATATTGCGAACGGAGATCCGCCCATTCTCAGCATCCTGCTTGACGAGCTTGGCCAGGTCACGTCGCCGTTCCTCGGTCAGCGCCGGCAACGGCACCCGAATGACGCTGCCGGCCGACGACGGGGTCAGGCCCAGATCCGAATTCATGATGGCCTTCTCGATAACCGGAATCATAGGCGGCTCCCAGGGCGTCACGGTCAATGTTCGCGCATCTTCGACGGCGATATTGGCGACCTGGCTTAAGGGTGTATCGGCACCATAATAGTCGACGGTAATATGCTCCAGCAGACCCGTGTGCGCACGACCGGTGCGCATCTTCTTGAATGCCTGACTCAACGCTGCGACGCTTTTGTCCATGCGCTTATCCGTGTCTTTCTTGATATCTTCAATCACTGTTCATCCCCTCTGAGAATACGGCACGCTTAACTGTCATGCACCAGCGTACCGATGCTCGAACCGCCGACCAGCTGTACAAGCGCTCCCGGCGCGTTCAGATCGAATACCCGGATCGGCAGACCATTATCACGACACATTACTATAGCTGTCGCATCCATAACCTGCAGCTTATCGGTCAAGACCTTATCAAACGTCAAGTCCGTATACCGCTTTGCATTCTTGTCTTTGACGGGATCTGCGGAATAGACGCCGTCGACTTTTGTGGCCTTGACCAGCAGGTCGGCGCCGATTTCAATTGCACGCAATGCCGCCGCCGTATCGGTAGTAAAAAACGGGTTGCCCGTTCCGGCTGAAAATATGGTTACCCGACCCTTCTCGAGATGCCGAACTGCACGTCGGCGAATATAGTCCTCGGAAACCTGGTGAATCTGTAATGCCGACATGACGCGGGCGTGGCCGCCGATGCGCTCAATACCGTCCTGCAGTGCCAGAGCATTGATCATTGTGGCCAACATGCCCATATGGTCGCCAGTGACGCGATCCATTCCGGCTTCCGAAAGTCCGGCGCCGCGGAAAATATTACCGCCGCCAATGACAATTCCGATTTCCACACCGAGGCGCTGCACCTCGATAATATCCGCCGCGATCCGCTTCAGGATTGCCGGGTCGATGCCGCAATCCGCGTCCCCCAGCAGAGCTTCACCACTGAGTTTCAATAAAATACGGTGATACGGTGAAGCGGGGTTATCCACGGCGCTGATGCCTCCGGCAAGTCACGAAAAGAACCCCGCTGCAGCGGGATTTGTATAGATTCCGGTTACTCGGCGATACCTTGTTGCGACCGAAGTCGGCCTGACTGCGCTACCGGCCTGAGCAAAAACTATTGTCAGCCCCGGCATCGTCAGTCCCGGCATCAACATCGTTCAACCGCTGGCCTTAATCTGCGCCTGTACTTCCTCGGCGAAATTTTCGGCCTTTTTCTCGATACCCTGGCCCACTTCAAAACGGGCAAAACTGTGCACCGTCGCGGAGTTCGTTTTCAACAACTTGCTGACACTGACATCCGGATCCTTAACGAACGGCTGCCCGAGCAATGTGATTTCGTTCAGGTATTTACGCAAGCGCCCTTCGACCATCTTCGCAACGATCTCGGCCGGCTTGCCTTCCTGCTCAGCCTGCTCCGACAAAATCCGGCGTTCTGTTTCCAGTGTCTCGGCCGGCACATCGTCTGCTGAAATACAGTTCGGATTTGTCGCCGCAACATGCATGGCAATATCCTTGCCGAGCTGCTCGTCACCACCCTCGATGTCGATGAGTACGCCGATTTTCACGCCGTGTACATACTGCGCAATCTGACCTTTCGGCACGATGATCCGAAAACGACGCACGGCAATTTTCTCGCCAATCTTCGCGACCAGCGCATTGCGCTTCGCCTCGAATGATTCGCCATCGATCTCGAGCGCCATCAAGGCTTCTACATCCGTCGGCTGGCTGGCAAGGATAAGAGCGGCGGCGTTGCGTGCGAAGGCGAGAAAATTCTCATCCTTGGCTACGAAATCCGTCTCGCAATTGACTTCGACAATAACGCCGATACCGTCACCGACGGCCAGCTCAACCCGGCCCTCTGCAGCGATGCGGCCGGCTTTCTTCTCCGCCGACGCCTGACCCTTCTTGCGCAGGTATTCCTGTGCCGCCTGAATGTCACCATCGACCTCGACCAGCGCCTTCTTGCACTCCATCATTCCGGCCCCGGTCATCTCCCGGAGCTCTTTTACCAGACTTGCTGTGATCGTCATGTCCTGATCCTGCTATTTCGAGCCCCTGGAATCCGGGAGCCGGCACGCCCTGGGCGTGGTTAACTAACTATTGCCTTATTTCTTGTCCGATTTCTCGTCCGGTGTTGGCTCTTCGGTCGCCTCAGGAACGGTTTCGGTAACTTCGGATCCCGCAGCAGCAGCCGTTTCCCTGGCCTCAGATGTGACCTCAGGCTCCTCCCTGGCAGTAACCCCGGCATCAGCCTCGGTATCAGCCTTGGTACCAGCAACAGGTTCTTGCGGCTCCGCCGGAGCATCGGCAGTTTCAACCGGAGCCTCATCCTTGGCACTCGCCTGCTGGCGTTTAGCACTCGGATCCGTTTTGGCGGCTGCGGCGGCTCGCGGCTTGCGGCCTCCCCGCTTCGCCGTTTTTGCCGTGGGTCGCCCTTCGGCATCCAATTCAACAAAGTCGTCCTCACCGACCGGCAGGGCCGGCAATGCATCCTTGCCGTCGATAACGGCATCGGCAATGCCTGCCGCATACAAATCGGCAGCGCGCATTGCATCATCATTCCCCGGAATGACGTAATCTATTTCGTCCGGCGAACAATTGGTGTCTACGACGCCTACGACCGGGATACCCAGGACCTTCGCCTCATGCACCGCGATCTTCTCATGGCCGACGTCGATGATGAATACGGCATCGGGCAACGAACCCATATCCTTGATACCGCCTAGCGTGCGTTCCAGCTTTGCCTTCTCGCGATTAAGCCCCAGCACTTCCTTTTTCGTCAGGCGATCGAACGTGCCGTCCTCTTCCATTCCGCCAATATCTTCAAGGCGCTTGATCGATTGTTTGATCGTCTTGAAATTTGTCAGCATGCCACCGAGCCAGCGATGGTTCACATACGGCATGCCGCAACGCTCGGCCTGCTCGCGCACGGCGTTGCCGGCCGAACGCTTCGTACCCACGAACAATATTTTGCCGTGATCCGAAACAAGCTTCTTGACGAAGGTGCAGGCGGCCTGATGCATCGGCACCGTCTGCTCGAGATTGATTATGTGGATGTTATTACGGGCGCCAAAGATATAAGGCGCCATCTTGGGATTCCAGTACCGGGTCTGGTGGCCGAAATGGACCCCCGCCTCCAGCATCTGGCGCATGCTGACCTGTGCCATGTTTTTCTCCTGTGTGGGTTTTAAGCCTCCATGCACTCCATACGACAACCGAACTCAAGGTCCGGCACCCCGCCGCATGTGTCGGTGCATGTGTGGATTTGATTGCCTCTAGGGCGCGCGCTTTATACCATACCCACGTTCCAGCAACAACGCGCCGGTGAATAACAGATCCTCCGGCGAGCCGGACTACAAACTGTCGATTTCCGTTACAACTCTGCGTCGCCCGGTTTACAGAACGGGGCCGACGCGTGCCCGGCACCCGAAACAAACCGGCCCGACTGACAAAGCAGAACCCACGCGTATGACGATTATTATCAAAACCCCCGAAGAACAGGACCTGATGCGGATAGCCGGACGCCTGACAGCGGACGTTCTCGACATGATCGGGCCATACGTCAGGCCGGGCGTAACTACCGATGAACTCGACCAGATCTGCCATGACTACATTGTCGATGTACAGCAAGCGATCCCCGCACCGCTGAATTACCGCGGCTTCCCGAAGTCGATCTGCACCTCCGTTAACCATGTTGTCTGCCATGGCATTCCAAGTGACAAAAAGCTGCGCAACGGCGACTGCGTCAATATCGACATCACCGTGATCAAGGATGGCCTCCACGGCGACAGCAGTCGCATGTTTCATGTCGGCAAGCCGAACGTACAGGCTCAGCGCACGGCGCAGATCGCATTCGAAGCGCTGTGGGAAGGCATCCGCCAGGTCTGCCCGGGTGCAAAATTTAACGATATCGGGCTAGCCATCCAGCAGTATGTCGAGGCTCATCGCTGTGCCGTCGTGCGCGAATATTGCGGCCATGGAATCGGACGCGGTTTTCATGAGGATCCCCAGGTGCTGCATTACAGCCGGCCAAACAGCAGAATTGAAATCGAACCCGGTATGGCATTTACGATCGAACCGATGGTCAACGCCGGAAAAAGACATGTTCGGCTGCTGCCGGATGAGTGGACCGTCGTCACCAAAGACCACTCGCTATCGGCTCAGTGGGAACACACGATTCTCGTCACCGAGACAGGCTATGAAGTCCTGACCCTGGGTATAGCAGACCGAACCGCATGACCACGCCTGACAATTCCGCCGCCGCCGAATTGACGGTGTCGCAACCAGCCGAAGAAATCAGGCTCGCCGCGGAGGTCCTGACCGGCAACCAGGCGATTGCCTGGGACCGGATAACCGAGATGTTGACGGCCCCGCACGCCGAGCAACTCAAACACACACTCGCCTGCGGCAATGCCGCTCTGACACTAATGTTTCTGCATGGCGAAGTTGCCGGCAAACTGATCAAGGCCCGTGCGCGCCTCGTCGATCTCGTAATCTGTGCGGCATGGCGGGCGACGGCAGGAGAAATTTTACCCGAGGCGGCCCTCGTGGCGGTCGGCGGTTATGGCCGCGCAGAACTTCACCCGTATTCCGATGTCGACCTGTTGATCCTGCTTGGCGATGCGGAAAAACGGGTTGCCGAGGAGCCGCTGTCAAGTTTCCTGACCCTGCTCTGGGATCTTGGCCTCGATGTGGGCCACAGCACGCGCACGGTTGCCGAGTGTAAACACGAAGCACAGCAGGATATTACGGTTGTAACCACGATGATGGAGGCACGCCTGCTGCTCGGCTCCGGCTCATTGTACGAAGCCATGCAAACCGCTGTGGCACCGGACCAAATCTGGCCGGCACGTAATTTTTTCGAGGCCAAGCTCAGGGAGCAACATGCCCGCCATCTGCGCTATGACGACACGGCCTACAACCTCGAACCCAACGTCAAAGGCAGTCCGGGCGGTTTACGCGACATTCAGATGATCTGCTGGGTCACTCAGCGCCACTTCGGCACCAGTAAACTTAGCGAACTCGTCGACCATGGATTTCTGACCCCGGGGCAATTGCGCCTGCTGCAACAGGGTCGTGAATTCCTGTGGCGTATTCGATTCGCGCTACACGTGCTGACCCGGCGTGCCGAAAATCGCCTGCTGTTCGATTACCAGATGAAGATTGCACAGCTGTTCGGCTACAAGGATGCATCCTACATGCTGGCTGTCGAGCAATTGATGCAGCGCTATTACCGCATCGTCATGGACCTGAGCCGCCTGAACGAAATGCTCCTGCAACGATTCCAGGAAGAAATCCTGATGAACCCCGATGTCAGGCCCGTGGACCTGACCGAACAGTTCCAGACCAGGAATGGCTTCCTGCAAATCACCGATAACGATGTGTTCGAGCGGGATCCGTCAGCCCTGCTGGAGCTGTTTCTGTTGCTACAGCAGCATCCGGACCTCAAAGGCGTCAGCGGGCTCACGATTACCGCCATCAAACGCAGCCTGCACCTGATCGATGATGAATTTCGGCAGAATCCACGCAACCATGAATTATTTTTGAAAATTATCTGTGCGCCAAAAGGTGTCACACATGAATTGCGGCGCATGAATACTTATGGCGTATTAGGCCGCTATATCCCGGCATTCGGGCGCATCGTCGGTCGTATGCAATACGACCTGTTTCATACCTACACGGTCGATGCACATACCTTATTCGTCGTCAGCTACCTGCGCCGCTTTGCGCTATCCCGCTTCAATCACGAATTCCCCTATTGCTCGGAAATCATGCAATCGTTGCAGAAACCCGAGATCGCGTACCTGGCCGGCCTGTTTCACGACATCGCCAAGGGGCGTGGCGGTGACCATTCCGAACTCGGCGCCGTCGATGCCGAATCCTTTTGTCTGGAACACGGCATGACGCGATACGATGCCCGCCTGGTTGCCTGGCTCGTCCAACACCATCTGACGCTCTCGCTTACGGCGCAGAAAAAGGATATTGGCGATTCAGCCGTTATTCATGAGTTTGCCGAAACGGTCGGTGACGAACAGCACCTGGATTATCTGTACCTGCTGACCGTCGCAGACGTACGCGCGACCAACCCGAAAATGTGGAACTCGTGGAAAGCTCAGTTATTCGAAGGCCTGTATCAACTGACCCACCAGGCGCTGCGGCGCGGGCTGGCTCACCCTATAGACAAGGATGTCTTACTCGCCCAGCGCAGGGAGGAAGCGCGGACATTATTAACCCGGGCCGGAATGAATGCCACACAGATCGATACCACCTGGGAAATATTCACCGAAGAATATTTCCTGCGTTGCAAACCCGAAGAAATCAGTTCGCACACACAATTGCTTGCCAGGTCGGCAAATGGCCACCGGGAAATCATGGTCGACCTCATGGACCAGGCATTCAGCGGCGGTACGGCGCTATTCCTGTTTACGCCGCAACGAATCCATACATTTGCAGCTGCGACGGCGGTTTTGGACGAACTTGGCCTGAATGTCGTCGATGCCAGAATTATTCCTCTGCGAAATGAATACAGCCTGACGACATTCGTCGTCATCGAACAGACCGGAGAGTCGATCGATGAACACGATCGGCTCGAACAGATCAGGAATCGAATTACGCGCACCCTGACGACTGGTACCGACAGCCCGATAACCGTCACGCGCCGCGCACCCCGCCAGGTTCGGCTCTTCGATACGGCGACACTCGTCAGCTTTACGCAGGATGAATCCAGTCGCAGGACGATCATGGAAATCGTTGCCGGCGACAGGCCCGGACTACTCTGTGAGATAGGGCAGGTCCTGCACAGTCATCAGATCACGGTGCAGACAGCGAAAGTGCTGACCGTCGGCGAGCGCGCAGAAGACGTATTCTACATGACCGACTACTCGGGCAACCCGCTATCGGCAGAAGCGTGCGAGAATCTGAAAACGGATCTGCTTGCCACATTATCCGGTACGGCGACGTGAACGGCGAATAATCTATAATCATTGCAGCAAGAGTGCTGCAACCTGCACCGGATAACCCTCATGGAAGAACTCAAGACTACAATAGAAACCGCATTCGACGAACGACAATCCCTCGACCTTAGCCACCCCGACGCTACGCTCAGGGAAGCTATATCGACCGCCATCGAACTGCTCGACAGCGGTCAGGCCCGCGTCGCAGAAAAACAACCGGATGGCTGGGCCGTAAACCAATGGCTTAAGAAAGCTGTGCTGTTGTATTTCGGCATCGAGCAGAGTAGACGCATCGACGGTGGCTACACAAATTACTATGACAAGGTGCCGCTGAAGTTCGCCGGCATGTCGCAAGCAGATTTCGATACCGCAGGCATCAGAGTCGTGCCGAATGCTGTTGCCCGCAAGGGTGCTTACATTGCACGCGACGTCGTACTGATGCCCTCTTACGTCAATATTGGCGCCTATGTCGATAGCGGAACGCTCGTCGACACCTGGGCCACGGTCGGTAGTTGCGTACAAGTCGGCAAGAACGTGCACCTGTCCGGCGGCGTTGGACTCGGCGGTGTTCTCGAGCCAATACAGGCCGGCCCGACGATTATCGAAGATAACTGTTTTATCGGCGCCCGCTCGGAAATCGTCGAAGGTGTCATCGTCGAGGAAGGCGCCGTGATCTCCATGGGTGTCTATATCGGTGCGAGCACTCGCATTTACGATCGTGACAATGATGAAGTCATTTACGGGCGGGTTCCGGCCGGATCGGTTGTCGTGCCCGGCACGCTGCCGTCGAGCAAGGGGAACTGCAGCCTCGCCGCGGCGATCATCGTCAAACGCGTCGATGCCAGGACTCGTGCCAAGACAGCTATCAATGATCTGTTGCGCTCAGAATGATTGTCGCAAATAGTTGCCGTACACATGATTGACACACTGGAATTTACGCAACAGTTGATTCGTCGACGATCGGTCACACCCGATGACGACGGCTGCCAGGAATTGATTGCCGAGCGTCTCAAGCGACTTGGCTTCGAGTGCGAAACTCTAAAGTTCGGTGACGTCACTAATCTTTGGGCACGACGCGGCAAGTCGTCACCCCTGTTCTGCTTTGCCGGTCACACGGACGTCGTACCGGCCGGACCAGAAGATAATTGGGAATCAAACCCGTTCGTGCCGGAAATTCGTGACGGTCTGCTGTATGGACGCGGTGCTGCCGACATGAAAGCCAGCCTCGCTGCCATGGTCGATGCAACAGAAGCATTCATTGTTGATCATCCAGAGCATTCAGGCTCAATCAGTTTTCTGATCACGAGCGACGAAGAAGGCCGTGCCAGCGACGGCACGAAGAAAGTCATGGAAACGCTGGAAGCACGGGATGAAAAAATCGACTGGTGCATGATCGGTGAACCTTCCTGCAGCGAGATATTCGGTGACACCATTCGTATCGGTCGACGCGGTTCACTGAGTGGTATGTTGACCGTTCACGGGCAGCAGGGCCATGTCGCCTATCCGCAGCTGGCTGACAATCCGATCAAGCGTTTTGCCCCGGTACTAGCCGACTTGTACGAGCAAATCCTCGACGGCGGCAATGAATATTTCCCACCGACAAGTTTCCAGGTTGTGCAGATAGAAAGCGGTAGCGGCGCGCCGAATGTTACGCCCGAATCACTCTATACCCGCTTCAACTTCAGATACTCGACGGTCTGGACTCAGGACCAACTCCAGAAGCATGTCGAAACACTGCTCGACAGGCACGGACTGGACTATTCGATCGAATGGCATTTATCCGGAGCGCCGTTCCTGGCACCCGAAGACCGGCTGTCGCGTGCCGCACAGGAAGCCGTTGCCGAAGTAACCGGTGTACAGCCGGAACTATCAACCGGCGGCGGCACATCGGACGGGCGCTTCATCGCACCGAGTGGCACGCATGTCGTCGAATTCGGGCCTATCAACAAATCGATTCACAAAGCCAACGAACACATTCGCGTTGACGATATCGAGCAAATGAAAAATATTTATCTGCAGATCCTGAACAAATTACTTACTGACGATTCGTCCAGTTGAGCCAGATACCCCAGCCGCCCAATACGATAAAACAGACCAGAGTCCAGGCCGGCATTGTCAGGCCCATGAATCGCCAGGCAACCTCGGCGCACTCCCCGGAACCGGACAGAACCATATTAAGCACTTCGAGAACAGGAAAGGTATCGATCATGAAATCGAGCCCGGGACCGCACGCGGGTACCTGGTCTTTCGGCAAGTTCTGTAACCAGACGTGGCGCCCCGCGACACCGATACCCGCCGCTGCCGCAATGCCCAATAACACGGCATAGAGCCGCCGGCCGATTCGGCCGGGCCTGTGAATACCGGCCAGCAAAAATACAATTCCAAGTGCCAACAATGCGACACGCTGAAAAATACACAAAGGGCACGGCTCCATATGCCAGGAGTACTGCGCAAACAATGCGAATGCCGTCATGCCGGCACAGGCAATAAATGCAGCCAGGTTACCGGCACGCCAGGAGAACAGCCTGGTTATAGTATCGGTGATCATAATTAACGGACGCCCCTCAGTAAGCAACTTTGTCACGAATATAATTTGGCAGCGCTTGCTCAGCGGACACTGTCAGACCGCTGTGAAAGTGCTCGGCGGCCAGCACGAGCATATCAACTGCAGACGGTACGAGTGAGAAATCCATGCCGGCGATTTGTGCTGCATGATTATCCGTCAGATCCGGGCAGGCAGACCAACCGGGACCGGCTGCGAAAAAATGCAGGTCCGATGGCAGGTGGAAATTCTGCGGATCAACCAGGCAATCGGCCACGGCAGTCTGCCCATCGAAATACACGGCCAGATACGCTTCTCCCATCCGCGCATCGAAACACGGCGCAATGCAATCGACTTGATGCTTGCGCGCAGCGCCGGCGGCCAGTACCGCAAGGCTGGAAACATTGACTACCGGTATACCGGCGCCATAGGCCAGTGCCTGGGAAACGGCCGCGGCGACGCGCAGGCCGGTAAAGGCACCGGGTCCGCAACCAAATGCGATGCACTGCAGCGCTTCGAGATCCAGTTCCAGATCATTCAGCACATCACGCACAGCTGAATAGATTTCGCGTGACTGCAACGCCTGCTCGGGGAACTCGCGGCTACTCGTCCGCTCACCAACACAGGCGGCGACACTGCCGACTCCGGTCGCCATCTCGATGGCCAGACATTTAAAGTCTGACCTGTCGTTTTGCTGATCGTCGACTGATGCACCCATTACTGCGCGGCTCCGTGTGCTGCGTAGAAGGCGCGTATTGTCTCAAGATCCCGAACGACCGTCATGGGCGGCAGACTCGACAAGAATACGCGACCGTAACTTTTTTGTGACAAGCGTGGATCGCAAATCATAACAACACCATAGTCGTCATAGTCACGGATCAATCGGCCGACGCCCTGCTTCAGGCTCAGCACCGCCTGTGGCAACTGATAATCTCGAAATGGATTTCCACCCTGACTGCGGATGGCTTCGAGACGGGCCGCGAGCAGAGGATCACCCGGTGAGGCGAATGGCAAGCGATCGATAGCAACCAGTACGAGGTCGTGACCGCGAATATCGATACCCTCCCAGAACGTAGCCGTCCCGAGCAATACCGAATGAGGCTCACGCGAGAATTGCTCCAGAAGCCGTGAACGCGGTTCCGTACCCTGCACGAACAGGGGAAAGTTAAATTCCGGATCGTTGTTCAACAATTCTGCCGCCCGTCGCAATGCACGATGACTCGTGAATAACAAGAAGGCACGGCCGTCACTGGCGATGACCGCATCGCGCATCTCGGCTACGGCAAGATCCGTAAAGCTCGGGTCGTTCGGTTGCGGCAGACCCTCCGGCAACCCTTGCGGCAAGTACAAACGCGCGATATCGGCAAACGCGAACGGGCTCGGTATCTGCCGGGTCCTGACATCCGACAGGCCAAGTCGACTGATAAAGTGCTGAAAATTATCGCGCACAGCCAGTGTCGCCGATGTGAACACCCATGCGGACTGCCCAGCCTCAAGCAACGCCCGCAAATCATCGGCCGTATCGAGTGGTGTAGCGTTAGCCGTGAACGAGCGTTGCGCCAGCTTGATCCAGCGCAATGCGTGATCGTCCTGAGAACCGTGCCCGGAAATAGTCTCGAATGCCGCAAACATCGAAGCCGCCCGCTGGCGACACCGTTGCAGACCTGCACTCGCCTCCTCAAGAGCCGTCAGTTCACCGATTACGCCATCGAGTGCTTCACCGAGCACATCGAATGCAGGGACAAACTCTTCGCTTGCTTCGTCCCACGACACCGTCGACACGCCGTCAGACAGTGCCAGCCGCGCATCAATGGCAGTTTTGCGCAAAACATCGACTGCATTCTCCAGCGCCGGTCCGAACACACCACCGTGAACGGCTTCACTACGCACATCGGTGACGAGATCGAGGACCTGACCGCTACCCAGGCTTACCGTGAAAAAGTTCTGTGCAACATCAGGAAAGTGGTGCGCCTCATCCACGATGATCGCATCGGCACCTGGCAAAAGCCGCCCGAAACCCTCTTCTTTCATCGCCAGGTCTGCCATCAGCAAGTGATGATTGACGACAACCATCTCAGCCTCGCGAGCTGCATGCCGGGCCGAAACGACATGACAATCATCGAATACCGGGCAACGAGAACCGAGACAGTTGTCCACTGTCGATGTCACGCGAGGCCACAGCGGTGAATTTTCGGCCAATTCAGTGTATTCGGCAATATCGCCCGTCAGTGTCCGCTCCGCCCATTGCCGAAGATGCCGTATATCGGCTGCACTGCCCTTCGGCAACGCTTTGCCGGGCGCGTCGGCCAACTGGTTCAGTCGATACAGGCACAAATAATTCGATCTGCCTTTGAGCAGTTGCGCGTCAACCACACGCCCCAGGGCCTTGCCTATCATCGGCAGATCACGATGAAAGAGCTGGTCCTGTAAGGTTTTTGTGCCCGTAGAAATAACTACACGCAGCCCCGAGTCGAGTGCGGGTAACAAGTAAGCCAGAGTTTTACCTGTACCGGTACCGGCCTCGATGACAAGACTATGGCCATCGGCCAATGCCGCAGCAACATCTTGCGCCATGGCCAACTGCTCGGGACGAGGCCGAAAACCTGTCAAACATTCGGAGAGCGGGCCTTCCGCACCAAACACGGCAGCCAAACCAGCATCAGTATTCATCGGTAAAGGTTAGAGACAATAATAAAAAACAAAAGCTTACACCCGTATTCAAGAACTTAAATCACTGACAAATCCAGCCCGACACCGCCACTTCAGCGAGCCGATATCATCGATCTGAGAGTGTTGTGCCGGCCCCACAAACAGACCCGATTCGGGCTGACTGCCGACAGCGCATCTGTATAATACGCTTTCGCAGCATCGAAGCCCCAAAAGAAAACACGGCCAATTAAGGCTCGAACACCTCTTTTTTCAACCCAAAACGCACGAAACGGCAACAACAGCCGAGGAACGGAATGACGACAAGCAACGAATCACTTCAGCAATGGATCGATGAGATCGCCGCACAGATGAAACCCGACACCATCCACTGGTGCGATGGCAGCGAAGACGAATATCAACGCTTTATTGATGAGGCGCTCGAAACCGGCGTTCTGAACAAGCTGAATGATAGCTACAAGAATTGTTACCTGCATCGCTCGGATCCGACCGATGTAGCGCGTGTCGAACACCAGACCTTCATTTGCACCGACGAAGAGGAAGATACGGGGCCGAATAATCACTGGATGAAGCCCGAAGACGCTCATGTGAAAATGGCCGATCTGTATGCCGAATGCATGCAAGGCCGCACGATGTACGTCATCCCGTATTGCATGGGGCCGCTCGATTCACCGTATTCACGCTGTGGCGTCGAAGTCACCGATAGCCTCTACGTCGCGATAAATATGCAACTCATGACCCGGATGGGCAAACCGGCACTCGAACGCATCGAAAAGGAAAGCACGTTTGTACGTGGCCAGCATTCGATCGGTGAACTCGACCCGGACCGACGTTTCATCATGCATTACCCGGACGAGCTATTGATCCAGAGTTATGGCTCGGGCTATGGCGGCAATGCCCTGCTCGGCAAGAAATGCCATGCGTTGCGCATCGCCAGTTCTCAGGCACGCACCGAAGGCTGGCTTGCAGAACATATGCTGATCGTTGAAATCGAGAATCCCGAGGGCGAAAAGCATTATCTGGCCGCCGCATTCCCGTCGGCCTGTGGCAAGACCAATCTCGCCATGCTGATCCCACCTGAGTCTCACGCCGGCTGGAAAGTACGCACGATCGGTGATGATATTGCGTGGCTGCACTTCGACGCGAACGGCCAACTACGTGCGATCAATCCCGAAGCCGGGTACTTTGGCGTTATCCCGGGAACGAATGAGAAAACCAACCCCAATGCGTACGAGACGATCCAAAGCGATACGATCTTCACGAACGCCGCAGTCACCGAGTCAAACGAGCCCTGGTGGGAAGAGAAGACTACCGGCAAACCAGCCATCGACTGGAAGGGCAACCCGTATACGGGTGAAGGTCCGGCCGCACATCCGAATTCGCGGTTCACGGTATCGGCCAGGAAAAACCCGGCCTACTCTCCGCTGGCCGACGATCCGGCCGGCGTGCCGATCAGTGCAATCATTTTTGGTGGCCGACGCCGCGAACTTGCCCCACTGGTCTACCAGGCCAAGGACTGGAATCATGGCGTGCTGATCGGTGCCAGCGTTGCATCGGAAATGACTGCGGCGGCTGCCGGTACCGTCGGTGTCGTGCGTCGCGACCCGATGGCCATGAAGCCGTTTTGCGGTTATAACTTTGCCGACTACTGGGACCACTGGCTGAAGTTCGGCGAACGATCAGACAATATGCCGAAGATATTCCACTGCAACTGGTTCCGCCGCGACGAAGATGGCCGCTTCCTGTGGCCCGGATTCGGCGACAATCTCCGTGTACTGCGCTGGATCATCGATCGTTGCGCAAACCGCACCGAGGCACTCGAAACACCGATTGGCTACCTGCCACGTACCGAAGACATCGACACCAGCGGTCTCGACATGCAAGCAAGCGACATG
This sequence comes from uncultured Chromatiaceae bacterium, assembly GCA_964629475.1. Taxonomy (GTDB): domain Bacteria; phylum Pseudomonadota; class Gammaproteobacteria; order Steroidobacterales; genus SMWD01. The sequence continues at coordinate 374,125 of CAZVQW010000001.1, forward strand.
GAAACGCTACTCAATGTCGATACAGCGAGTTGGCGTGATGAAATGCAGGCAATCGGCGAGTACTTCCAGGAATACGGTGAGCGCATTCCAGAGAAACTAAAGGAAGAGCATCAGAAAATTGTTGATTCGCTTGGTTGAATCGGTACATTTACGAATCAACCCGTAGGAGCGGCATCTTGCCGCGATTTGGATTCACAACGTAATCGGATCGCGGCAAGATGCCGCTCCTACGGTATTATCTAGACAATCTCGAAGCCGATTGCGAGGGTTGAACCAGCCGATGCGACCTTGCCCAGACCGATGACACCGCTACCGGACAATTCCATGTTGTCACGACGGATATAGAACTCTTCACCGTCCTCACGCTGCACGAACGTGCCGTTCGTGCTCTGATCAATCAACATAAAGTGATTCTTGTTGCACTCGATCCGGGCGTGCACTCGAGATATCAGCTTGCCTTTGACAGTGACGCCGTTCTCGTCTGCTCGTCCAAGCGTCACACTGTCCAGACCGCCTTCACCCACGACAACCTCATCGTCACCAAAACGAAGGCATAACTTTCGTGTCGCGCGATCGGGCAGTGCATCCATTTTTATCGATGGCAACATGCTCGTCGCCTCTTCGGGCTGCCAGAGCACCTCGAACATGGCGACTTCATCGGACTGTCCGCGCACGACCGCGAGATCGATCTGGCGCACGAGGGTGCGCCACTCGCCGCTGAGTTGCTCGACGGTTATCGCAGTTGTAATGATTTGCCCGGCCTTCGCCTGAGAAGTCATGCGGTTTGCCGTATGCACGGCAGCGCCGAAAATATCGCGATCCTCGACCACGACGGGGCCATAGTGACTACCGATGCGTATCGCAACATGGGTTCGCTCGGCGGCGAGTGAATCGTTGCTAGTAATGCGTTTTTGCATCTGGCTCGCCGCATTCATCGCATCATCCGCCGATGGAAACGTCGACATGACCTCATCGCCCATCGTCTTGATCACAGTACCACCGTATTCATCGGTAGCTTCTTTCATGATCTCGACACACCGCCGCACTGTCTCACGCGCAGCTTCATCACCCAGCGCCTCGTACAGATGAGTGCTGCCGACCACGTCCGCGAACAATATCGTGACGTAGGTTTCCTCTTTGACGCTGTCTACATTAGTAGCCATAGGCTTTATTACATAATCTGCTCTGCTTCAGGATTATAAGCCAAATCCCAGATGCGCTGCAGTGCCCGGTTGTTCCAGCCTATTTCTCTGCGACCAGGTATGCGATCCAGCCGGCATCGGCTTCGCCGTGCGTTTCCGGCTTGAATACACCGTTGCCCTCGCCATGCCGGTCGGTTCCTTCCCAGTACACAGTCGGGTTCTTGAAGCCGGTCTCATTCAGCATTTCGATAATCTCCGGCAGGGTCCACATTCGCCAGGTATACGAAAAAGCCCTTTTCAGCTTCGAGCCATCGGGAAACTTGAAGTGAATATGACATTCCATCTCGCCGGTAATCGGGCTATAGCGCTTCTGATCCCAGATGTAGGTGAAATTCTCATACTTTGTCTTCTCCTTCATTTCCTCGAAGGCCTCGTAGCCGCCGAAGGCATCGAGGAAGAAGATTCCGTCAGGCTTGAGCGAATCGTATATCGACCGGAAATATTGCTTCATGACTTCGCGCTGCTGAAAAATGAAGTAGCTGAAGTTAAATGCGCCGACGACATCCGCAGGATCGGTCTTGACTTCAAGAACATTTGATTCGATCAATTTGAGGCGTTGCTTCTGTTCATCGTTGAGTCGACCGACTCGATTCTCGAGACCCCAGGCCAGAACATCCGCATCGAGATCGACGCCGATCGCGGTGTGCTTCCGGCTCTGCCGGACCCATTCGCAGGCTGCGCTGGCTGTGCCGCAGAAATCTTCGCGGAAACTCAGTGGCTTCCGACCCCGGATGCGCTTGAATGTTCTGGAAACAAAATCACATTCTTCTTCGACACACTGTACGGATTCTTCATACAGCTCGTGCCGGTCAGCCAGTTCCGCCATCGTCGAAGGCTGCTGATTACCTAAATTCGGAATATCCTGTTTTCTTACCGCCATGAGCTGCTTGCGTCCTTATTTCTGGTTTATCTATGGCCTGCCGATTATCGACACTGCCCAATACGTGAAGTGTGCTCAAGACGGTCGACGCATTCAAGCCGCAGCATCGAAAACATGCAATGAATTGAGCAAGACTTCGGGGCCGGCATCCGACCGTTGCCCCTGTTCACTGATATAACGGCGCCAACTTCGGGCACCGGGCTGGCCGGCAAACAGGCCGAGCATATGCCGTGTGATGTGGTGCAATCGCCCCCCGCAAGCCAACTGACGCTCCGCATAAACGGCCATCAGCCTGACGATGTCGGCTCGGTCCGGCGGGCACCAGCCGGTAGCGGCTGTTGACGGTCCGATCTTTGCCTGCAGTTCGGCGAGCAGATAAGGATCCGCATAGGCTCTGCGGCCGATCATGACGCCGTCTACGTGCGCCAGATGCTGCCGTACATCCGCTACGCTGCCGATGCCGCCATTCAACACGATAACAAGGTCGGGAAAATCACGCTTGAGCCGGTAGACAGTCTCATATTTCAGCGGCGGGATACTGCGATTCTCCTTCGGACTCAAACCCGCGAGAATGGCTTTACGCGCATGAATGATGAACAAACGACATCCTGCCGCCACGACAGTCTCTATAAACGTTGTCAGGAACTCGTAGTCATCGCAATCATCAATACCGATCCGTGTCTTGACCGTGACCGGAACTTTGACCACCGCCTGCATCGCCGCCACACAATCGGCAACAAGGTTTGGCTCGGCCATCAGGCAGGCACCAAATCTTCCCGACTGCACGCGGTCGCTCGGGCAGCCGATATTCAAATTGAGCTCATCGTAACCAAAACCCGCCGCGACACTTGCCGCCCTGGCCAGCGTGTCAGGATCACTGCCGCCGAGTTGCAATGCGACCGGTTTCTCGGACGAGTCACAGGCCAGCAATCGACCGGGGTCACCGTGAAGAATCGCATGATCGACAACCATCTCTGTATACAGACGTGTATCGGGGCTCAATAGCCGGAAGAAGTACCGGCAATGCCGGTCGGTCCAGTCCATCATCGGTGCGACCGATACAGGACTGACGATCTGCTCATGACAGTGCCCAGCCATAGCAGTTCGTCAGCCTGTCACACTGGCTGTGCCAATGGCAGTTTCTTCAATAAGGAAATGCACGACGGCACGCAACGCTTCCTCGTGTGACGCTCCACCGTCAAGCGCCGCCTGGTAAGCCTCGACCTGCCGGTGTGCACTCGTACCTCGTGCGGAAATTTTCTGCACGTGCGCTACCTCGGCCTGACAATCGAGGGCCACGGCATCCTGTTCGATCAGCGATAGCAGTTCTTCGGTCAGTTCAGCGAATGGTACGAGTTGCCCGCGAGCCAGGTCGAGCAATGGTTCATCGGTCCCATAACGCATCGCCCGCCAGCGATTTTCGTATAACAACATCGGGTTGTAGATTCGCCAACGCTGATTCTTGATACGTAAACGGTACAACATGCGCAGCAGGCACATGGTCAACGCCGCCAGCGCAACAGCATCATCCAGGCTCGTGCAAACATCGAAAACCCGTGTCTCGAGAGTCGGATAACGGGCACTCGGACGAATATCCCACCAGATCTTCGTCGCATCTTCCAGCAAACCGGCATTCACAAGAATTTCGACATGCTGCTGATATTCCGCATAACTATCAAAACGTTGCGGCAAGCCGGTTCTGGGCAATGCATCGAAGATCGTCAGGCGGTAAGAACGCAACCCGGTATTGAGACTCTCCCAAAACGGCGAAGAAGCACTCATCGCCAGCAGGTGCGGCACGAAATATCCCAGCTGGTTCATCAAATCGATGCGTAGCTCGTCGTCGTCAATACCGATATGCACGTGCATGCCGCAGATCACGAGCCGACGTGCCGCGGCCTGCATCTCGGCCGTCAGATCCCGGTAGCGCTCAACGGGCGTATGCTTCTGTTTGGTCCAGTGTCCGAATGGATGCGTCGAAGCGGCGATCGGACGCAAACCTTCGTGGCGAGCCGCCGCGATGACGATGCCCCGCAGCCGCGCCAGGTCGGCTCGCGCGGCACCGATCGACGAACAAACCTTCGTCCCGACTTCAATCTGTGAACGCAATAGTTCCGGCGATACCTGGTCCGGGGTCAGTCGCTGGCACTCGGCCATGATCGATTCCGGCGGGTCACTGACCAGCTCCATGGTCTCGCCATCGACCAGCAGATACTCTTCCTCGATACCAACCGTAAAACTGGGTTCTCGCGGGATTGTCATCACTGCTCTCCGACTTCGAAACGTTTGTCAGATGGTCCAATTCTCGTACAGTCCGGGTGCCGATAAAATCGGCACCAGAGCCTCAGCCAGCAGGTCGCCCCAATACGTTACACCTTCCGGCGTCTCGATGAGGTCCTGGCGAATTTCCACCGATACGTGCGCCAGACCTTCGGCTTCACCATGGTGATCGATCGTAAAATCATGCGGGTGCTTACCGGAATACGGTTCATTGTCGCCGACGACAACCCCGTCAACCGCACTCAGGGCATTGATCAACGGCACCGCTAAGCGCGGATCCTTGTCCCATAACACGCCGATGTGCCAGGGTCTCGACTGATTCTCAAACGTGGGAGTGAAACTGTGAATTGCTACCAGGGCAGGGGCCACATCGTCAGTCTCCAGGTCGGTCAAATGGTCTCGGACCTTATGGTGGTAGGGCCAGAACAGCGTATCCGCACGGTCTTTCCGTCCGGCATGATCAAGCGCCTGGTTACCCGGGACCATGATGTTCTCCATGCACACCGGAAATGCAGATGGATCTGTCAAGGCACGATTGCAGTCAACGACAAGCCGCGAATAGGCCGTCAAAACGGCTGGCAAGGCGAGCCTGCGACTCAGATGACGGACGATATCCGCAGCGCCGATATCTAGAGCAAAATGTGTCTCCAGGTCGGCCGGTGAAACTCCGAGCCCGTCGAGATTCGCGGGTATCCTGTTGGTCGCATGATCACAAACCAGCAGGACGGGGTAAGCCGGGTCCGCCTGCAACACCTCAACAGGTGCGGGTTCATCTGCACCGATCAATTGCGTTATGCCGGTCATTAATATCCTTGTGCTGAATCCGGCACCCGAGAGGGTCGAGGCCGGCTATCTGACAGTCTCGCGCCGAGACCCGGTTACGTCAAGATTTTGCATGTGATTTCTCTGCTGACCGGTCTGACATAACATCGCACTCAGCACGAGACGAAACCGATTTTATCGATTACTCTTAGCTTCAACCATATCGTCAACCTTGATCCAGCGCCTGAAATCATGACCAAATGATCATGGCCGACTCATCAGGAGTCTATTTTCCTATGTCAGATCACTCAATACTTGTCACCGGCGGTGCCGGTTACATCGGTAGCCACGTCGTCCGACAACTTGGTGAAGCCGGACAGAATGTTGTCGTACTCGACAATCTAAGCACCGGATTCCGGTCCGCCGTACTGCACGGCGACCTGGTCGTCGGCGAAACAGGCGATCGCGACCTGGTCCGCCGGATCATCAAAGATTATGCCGTCGATACAATCATGCATTTCGCCGCGCATACCATCGTACCGGAATCGGTTGAACTGCCCCTGAAGTACTATGGCAACAACACATGCTCGAGCCGTAATCTGCTCGAATGTGCGCTGGAAACCGGCATTCGTCATTTTGTATTTTCGTCAACGGCGGCGGTTTACGGCATCCACCCAACCGGACTCTGTCGAGAAGACTCGCCGACGGCGCCGATCAATCCATACGGAACATCAAAGCTGATGACCGAATGGATGCTCAGGGACGCCGCCGCGGTCAACGACCTGACCTACGTCGCCCTGCGTTATTTCAATGTCGCCGGCAGTGATCCGGAATGCCGCATTGGCCAATCGACGAAGCGCTCCACATTGCTGACCAAAGTTGCCTGCGAGGTAGCCGTCGGCAAACGAGACAAAGTGCAGATCTTCGGCACCGATTATGACACCCCGGACGGCACCGGTGTCCGTGACTACATTCACGTCGAGGATCTCGCCCGAGCCCATCTGGATGCACTGACTTACCTCCGCAACGGTGGCGAATCCGACATCATGAACTGTGGCTATGGCCACGGATTCAGCGTCCGCGAAGTTATTGCCGCGGTCGAAAAAGCGCATGGCGCGCCACTCAAAACTCAGGAAGCACCGAGACGTGCCGGGGATCCGGACAGATTGATCTCCGAGTGTGATCGCATCAAGGCGAAACTCAACTGGACGCCACAGTTCGACGACCTCGATGCGATTGCCAAAAGCGCACTAAACTGGGAACAACACCTCGCCCGCCACCCGGTTGACTGAACGCCCCCCTAACGCTGCGCCTGAATATCGTATTTCTCGATCAGGTCATACAACGTCGGGCGCGTGATCCCGAGCATCTTGGCCGCACGCGAAATATTCCCGGCCGATGAAACCAACGCGCGCTTGATCGCCCGACTCTCCGCTCGGCGCCGGACTTCACGAAGATTCAGATCCGGCCCTGCAATATCGACATCAGCCAGGCCGAGATCGGCAACAGTCACCTGCTTGCCCTCGGCCATAATCACGGCACCCTTGATCTTGTTTTCCATCTCCCGGACATTGCCGGGCCATGCATAATTCTGAATGGCGCTCTGGGCATCCTGACTAAATCCCTTGATTGGACGCCCCTGTTTCTCGGCCTCGTGCTCGAGTAATGTGCGCGCCAGAATGAGCCGGCAACCTTCGCGTTCACGCAACGGCGGGATGTTGATCGTGATCTCGCTCACGCGGTAATAAAGATCTTCGCGAAACAGGCCTTCATCGATCGCAACTTTCGGATCGCGATTCGTTGCACAGACAACACGCACATCGACAGGTATCTCCTCGCGGCCGCCAACTCTTTCGATGACCCGCTCCTGAAGAAACCGCAATAACTTCGCCTGCAAAGCCATCGGCATATCGCCAATTTCGTCCAGAAACAACGTGCCGCCGTCAGCGAGCTCAACCTTGCCCTGTGTCTGTTTGGCGGCACCGGTGAACGCACCACGTTCATAGCCGAACAATTCACTTTCGAGCAGGTTTTCCGGTATCGCGGCACAGTTGATCGCGACAAACCGCTTGTCGGCTCTGGGGCTCAGAGAATGCAGCGCACGCGCCAACAATTCCTTGCCCGTACCGCTCTCACCCAATAGCAATGAAGTCGCGTTGGTTGGAGCGACTTTCTCGATGACTCGACACACCTGCAGCATCGCGTCACTGGCTGCGACGATACCATCCAGCGGAGATTCACCCTGGTGCCGTAATAAACGCTGATTTTCCTGCTCCAGTTCGAATATCTGGTAGGCCCGATTCACGATCAGCTGCAATGCCTCGGTTTCGACCGGTTTCTGATAGAAGTCATAAGCGCCGAGCCCAACAGCCTTGACTGCATTTTCCTGATCGCCGTGACCGGTGACGACGATAACCTTGGTCGCAGGCACCAGCGCCAGAGTTTCCTCAAGGGTGGCAAGTCCTTCGCTGACACCCTCCGCATCCGGCGGCAAGCCGAGATCCTGCAACACGACCGGCGGTTCGTAGCGCCGCAGTTGCGCCAGCGCCGACTCACGATCCTCGGCCACGAGTACCTCGTAATCTTCGAAGCACCAGCGCAGCTGGCTCTGCAACCCCGGGTCGTCTTCGACGACGAGCAATCTTTTTTGTAGTTCCGTCACGCTTGCAGGTTACCCAACTTTTGATCGTTCCTGATAATGCCTTCTGACCGGCAAATCATAACACTGACCCTATTTCACGATCGGCAAGCGAATCATCACCACGGTGCCATGATCCGGTTCCGATTCGACCTCGAGACTGCCGCCTGAAGCGACGACAAATGTCCGTGCCTGGTAGGCACCGATACCCATGCCCTTGCTGCCCTTCGTACTGTCAAAAGGCCGGAATAATCGATTGCGAATAAAGTCTGCCGGCATACCGCAGCCATCGTCCTCGATACGGATGATCGCGGAACCTTTGACTCTGCCGAGGCGAATTACGACGCTACCGTCTGCCGACGTCGCCTCCTGCGCATTACGAATCAGGTGCGCAACGACAGCGGTAAATCGCTCCCGGTCTATACTGGCCGCAAGGCCTGTGCCCTCATTTTCGAATTGCGGCTCCGGTTTACGGTTTTCTGCATTTTCAATCGCCTCGACCAGCGCATCGCTCAGTACAGCCCGCTCGGTCGGCCCCGTAGTGTCGCCGCTCTGCAACTGCCGCAACAACTTGTTCATCCGCGCGACTGAATTCTCGATGGTCGCCATCGCGTCCTCGAAGAAGGCCGGGTTGTCTTTATGCTTGGCCGCGTTCTTGACCATCAGCGACTGCTGCGCAATCAGGTTCTTCAAATCGTGCATGACGAATGCCGTCAGGCGATTAAAAGCCTCAAACTGCTGTGCTTCGGCAAGCTGCTTATCGCCCTCGTACTGTGCGAGATGAGCCGCGACCTGGCGGCCGGACGTTCTGAGCAGATCGATCTCTTCGTACGTCAATCGGAATGCGGAGCTGGACTGGAACAACACGATGAAGCCGAGCAGTTCCTCGTTACTGATCAGAGGTACAACGAGCAAAGCATCCGGAAGTTGCTCTGTCCACGAGGGACGACGGAGCCCGTCATACAACTCAGGATCGCGATCGAGTTCCGCTGTATCGAGTATCCACTGCCGGTCGCACATAAAACGAAGTGCCGGATCACCGCTCTGCACTTCCCGGTCCGGCCACATCCGGGTATTCCAGGTTGCCGTGCAACGATACGATTGCTGGTCAGTGGCCCGCCACCACAACAGTCCTGCCGGCGCACCGACGATCTGCGCGACCGCCTTGATCGAGCGTTCCGGCAACGGCAACAGCTGCTCAGGAGAGGCCAGCGTATCGATCAGCCGCAGCCATTCCTCACGGTAATCAAACCGGAAGGGCAGGAAGTGCTTACTGACAAAGACACGCAGTCGGGCGCTCAGATTCTCCGAGTACATCAAAACAGCGATCGGGGCACCCACTAATGCGAGCAACAGTCCCGCCAGCGGCTGCAGGTTCGAATCGTGCATGGTATGGGTCAACGGTGTCAGGGCCAGCACAATGATCAGCACGACGAGCATCGGCAGGAGGCGCGGCAAATACGCTCGCGCCTGCGGCGAAACGAAGATTTCCAGTGACCATTGCGGACGCCGCCACACGGCATAGAGAAGGATAAGGGCGGCACTGCTGACCGCAACGATACGCAGGACAAGCAGGGCCACCGGCGCCGACCCGGCCAGCGTTGCTACGCCGAGTAACAGGGCTTGCGAACCACCGATTACCCCACCCGCCGCGACAATAGAATGCAGCGTTACCGTGTTCTCGACCGGTGCATCGCGATTCAACTGTGCCGACAGGCCGAAACACATCAGCGCAACGCTGAAGACGATGCCGTAGTAGTAACTCCGCGTCGGTGCAGTGTCGCCACCCAGGAACACAACCCATGTCACGAGTGATCCCGACAACACCACCATACCCCAGAACAGGTACAGACTACGACGAACGGTCTCGGGCATCGATTGCCGGTAGGGTCCGCGTAATAAACGATAGAGCAGCACAAACCAGGTCAGCATGAAAATTATTTCGGCAATAAAGCTAACCGAATCGAGGCTATAGGCAGCGCTATTGTCAACCGCCTGGACGGCCATCAGGGCAAAGTAGACGGACCAGGCGATACCACCGATGGCCACGGCAAGCATATGCCGACGCAGCAACCCACCACTACGCAGCAATAACCCAATACAGAGCAACGCATATGCCAATGCGCTTGCGCCGTACCAGATCACAGGATTACCCAGCCACTCTGTCACGTCGATCCGTCCAGGCAGTTGCGACCAGCATCGCACACCCGCACTACACACCCCGAAAAACCAGCAAGCCGAGATATTAATTCATTTATAAATAAATAGTTAGGGTTAACTTCTCATATGGACACGCGGAAAAAAACCGGTTGCCGGGGGTGCCGATTCGGGCCAGCCCAAAATGAAATAACCCGCACGAGGCGGGTTATTTCTGATATGGCGTCCCCAAGGGGGTTCGAACCCCTGTTGCCGCCGTGAAAGGGCGGAGTCCTGGACCACTAGACGATGGGGACAATTTCCGGTTCTGAGCTGGCTGAAACTGGTGGAGCTAGGCGGGATCGAACCGCCGACCTCTTGCATGCCATGCAAGCGCTCTCCCAGCTGAGCTATAGCCCCAAGAACAGCGGCGAGACTCTACGCGAGGCCCGAAAGGCTGTCAAGAATGCCACCGGCGGCTGATCGGTGCATCGATCAACACCGTGCAATTGCTTTCGTGCAACCCGATTAACGACCCGCAGCGGCGATTCGTTCGTCGATGACAGCCAGCGCCACATCGATTCTGTTCAGGCACCGCTCCCGACCGATCAGTGCCATCGTCACGTCGATCGGCGGTGACACGCCACCGCCGGTCACCGCGACCCTCAGAGGCTGACCGAGCTTGCCGAAGCCGAGTTCATGACGGTCAGCCACCGACTGGATGGTGTTCTGAATGGCATCCGCTGCCCAAGTCTCAATGCTGGCGAGCGACTCACGAATGTCGGCCAACGGCTGACGTACGACGGGACGCAGGTGTTTCTTTGCCGCCTTCGGTTCGATGGCGGCGAAGTCGTGAAAGACCCAGACACTGCTCTCGGCAAGTTCCTGCAGCGTTGCGGCCCGTTCGTGAAATGCATCGACGACGGCCGACAACGGTGGTCCATCGGCAGTGTCAATGTCCATATGGTCATATTGCTCCGCGAGACCCGCGACCAATTCATCAGCCCCGGCCTGCAGAATGTACTGCTGATTCAACCACGTCAGTTTTTCGGCACTGAATCTCGATGCAGAAGCGTTAACGTCTTCCAGCCTGAACAAGTCGATCATCTCCGCACGCGAGAAGATTTCCTGATCCCCATGCGACCAGCCCAGTCGAACGAGATAGTTCAGCACGGCATCCGGAAGATAACCGTGTTCGCGGTACTCAAGCACATTGACTGCGCCGTGGCGCTTGGACAGGCGCGCGCCATCCTCACCGAGAATCATCGGCAAATGCGCATAAGCCGGCCGTTCGAAACCTAGTGCGGCAATCATATGGACATGCCGTGCCGTATTATTCAGGTGATCGTCGCCGCGGATGACGTGCGTAATATCCATATCGGCATCATCGACGACGACGCTGAAATGGTAAGTCGGCGTGCCGTCGCCACGCATGATGACAAGATCGTCGAGATCGGCATTGGCGTAGACGACGCGGCCACGCACCGCATCATCGATGACGACTTCGCCCGTCGACGGCGTTTTGAAGCGGATAACCGGCGATATGCCCTCCTCAGGCTCCATTCGCTGCCGGCAGCGACCGTCGTAACGCGGGTTCTCGCCGGCGGCAACCTGTGCAGTGCGCATCGCATCCAGTTCATCCGATGAACAATAACAATGGTAGGCATCGCCCTGCGCCAGCAACCGGTCGGCTAACTCACGATACAGAGCTAACCGCTCGGTCTGATAATACGGCCCCTCATCCCAGTCCAGACCAACCCACGCCATACCCTCGAGAATCGCGTCGATTGATTCCTGCGTCGAGCGCTCGTGATCCGTGTCCTCGATCCTGAGCACGAACTGCCCCCCGTGATGCCGCGCAAACAGCCAGGAAAACAGCGCCGTGCGGACGCCGCCGATATGCAAGAAGCCTGTGGGGCTCGGGGCGAATCTTGTCTTGACCTTCATCGTCTTGTTGATTTCGTAAAAATTATTTATTGAGAAGGAAGGCGATTCTAACGCAAACTCCCGACAGACAAACGACCAATCTCGGGGTAACTGCGGACCGATTGGCACCCGTGTCAATTGTTGGCACACTCGGCAGATGCCACAACCGCCCACCCTCGATGCTCTGAAAAGCCTGATACCGGGTAAGGCTCAGGTCGTGTTGTCGGCACAGGCACCAACCGACGAGAACCGTGTCCCGGCTACCGAAATGGCGGCGATGACGGCGATGAAGCCCGACCGGCGCAAAGAATTCATTCATGGCAGAACCTGTGCACGCACTGCACTATCCGCTCTGGGCTGGCCCGATCAGGCGATTCCGGTCGGCGCCAGCCGTGAACCCGTCTGGCCCGACGGTATCGTTGGCAGCATCAGCCATTGCGGACATGTGGCGGCGGCCGCTGCGGCACGTTGCGATGACTTCGACGGACTTGGCATCGACCTGGAAACGGCCGAACCGCTCGATGCCGCCACCCTGAATCTGATCTGTCGCGCCGCCGAAAGATCCTGGCTGGAGGACACGGACGATCCGCTGCATTTCGCCAAACTGATATTCAGCGCCAAGGAAAGTATCTTCAAGTGCGTCTGGCCGACGATCGGGCAGTTTATAGATTTCCAGGATATCGGTATTCGCGTTGATACCGGCGCAGGTGTTTTCACACCGGTCGCATGGGTCGACGATCTCCCTGACCCTGTTCTCCAGCGCATTACAGGTCGCTATCTGCTGCACGATGGATGGATCATGACGAGCGCCTGCCTGTCACGGCACATCGCCGGGTCGGGCTCGTAAGATGCGGGAAAATGGTGGGCGATACTGGGATCGAACCAGTGACCTCTGCAATGTGACTGCAGCGCTCTCCCAGCTGAGCTAATCGCCCCGGAAGACGGCGAGATCATACACAAGGCGCGGGTTCACGCAAAGCGGTACCCGGAACATCGAACTACAGCAACAAATTCTCGTTACTCTTCCGCTACTTATGTGACATAATTACGGAACTGGTTTCATGAATTTTCGGCCTGAATGTAATAGCATCCATAGTACGTCAGCCTGATCGTCGCCATAAAACAGAAAACCAAGCAAAAACATTATGTACGAAAAATATTTCGGCCTTGAGTGCAGGCCATTCGATATCTCGCCGGACCCGAAATTCCTGTTTATGACCGAACAGCATTCCCGCGCTGTCGCCAATATCAAATTTGCCCTGATGAACCGGGACAGCTTTGTCATCATTACCGGCGAGATCGGTATCGGCAAGACGACCGTTTTGAACGCGGTACTGGAGGAACTGGGGCCGGAGTATGTCACAGCGAAGCTGACCCACACGACCCTGACACATATCGAACTACTGCAGGCTTTGCTGTCCGAGTTCGACATGCCCAACTATTCGAAGAAGAAGGTCCTGCTGCTCGATACGCTACGGGACTTTTTTCTGCAGCAAAACCGGCAAGGCAAGCATATCGTCATTGTCGTGGATGAGGCGCAGAACCTGAGTGCTCCGGCGCTGGAAGAGCTCAGACTGCTGTCATGTATCGACACCGCCGACCGCAAGATTGTATCCATCGTACTGACCGGCCAGCGCGGCCTGGATGATGTCGTCGATTCTCCGGGACTGAGACAACTGCGTCAACGCGCACGCCTGCGTCAGCGTCTCGAAGCGCTCAGCGAGGAAGATACCGTCGATTACATACGACATCGACTGGCTGTGGCCGGCGGCGATATCGACAAAATATTTACAGAGGAAGCGCTAGCGGAGGTTCACCGCCTCGCATTTGGCATACCACGGCTCATCAACACCCTGTGCGATACAGCCCTGATGTCATGCATGGTCGAAGAAAACGACAAGGTCACCCTGGAATGTATTGACACAGTCGTACAAGAGCTGCGCTGGCAATGGTTCGAAGACCGCGACCAGGAAAAACTGCGGCCGAAGATCGACGCTGAATTCGAATCCGAAACTGACGGTAATTCAGTGTCCCTGACTGTTTTTCGGGCCGGTCAGTTCGTGGAACAGACCGTTGCAGACCATTTCCCGTTCGTCATCGGCCGCAGTAACGCAAATGACCTGGTCATTATCGATAAGGAAGTCAGCCGGCGACATGCCCTGATCGATTGCATCAGCGGCATTTACGTCATTGAAGACCTGAACAGCAAGAACGGGACGCTGGTTAACAGGAAAAAACGCTCGCGAGCCCTGCTCAGGCCCGGTGACACGATCACGCTCGGTCAGCTCGACGTAGCGTTTAACCCGGTCGGCCACTCGGGTAAAGAATCCGATGACAAGCATGCGGAAACCATCGTCATTGAATCCGGGGCGGACGGGAATCGCCCGGAAGACCCGACCGGAACACAGCGGAAAATTTCTGCCTGAACTACTCCGCATCGAGAGACAATCAAGCTATGCGGCATCCTGCTTGCGTTTCTCGAACAGCTTGGCGTGCTTCTCTGCATTATCGTCCGGCTCGTCCGTATTCGGGCCCGACATGCTCGTGGCCTTACCCCAAAGTACGACTTCCAGAGTCTGTAGCAGAACAAAAATATCGAAGGTGATGTCCGCGTTCTTAATATAGTACAAGTCGTACTTCAGCTTCTCACGAGCATCGAGCACTGATGATCCGTAAGGGAAATTCAATTGGGCCCAACCCGTAATACCGGGGCGAACACAATGGCGATAATCGTACATGGGTATCGCTGCAGACAGCTGATCGACAAACTCCGGGCGCTCCGGGCGCGGACCGACGATACTCATGTCACCCTTCAATACATTCAGAATCTGCACAAGTTCATCAATGCGAAAACGCCTGATAAACCGCCCGGTTCGCGTCACTCGATCATCATCATGGCCGGACGCCCATCGTGCACCTGTATCACGTTCAGCATCGACCACCATGCTTCTGAACTTCAACAAGGCAAAGTTATTGTGATTGCGTCCTACCCGATCCTGTCGATACAGGATTGGCGCGCCGAACCCATCTTCGATCCAGATACCAAGTATCACACACAGGAAAACCGGTGACATAAGCGTTAACAGGAAGATGCTGATGGATAAGTCAAAAAACCGCTTCAGACTACGGCGCAACGGGTTCGCATGGCGACTGGCTTCGTAGATGAACCATCCTGGATACATCACACTCAAATCGATTTTCTCGAGCTCCTGCTCCAGAAATTGGACGATACCCGTAATCTGCGTACCGTGAAATTTTTGCTCGAGCAGGATCTGGGCAGGGAACGCTCCTCTTCGTTCATCGAGGGCGATGACAATCTCATTGATCAATGTCTTTTCCACCGCTTCTTCGAGCGAAGAAAACAAAGGGCTAAAACCGGATTGCTCCGCATACTCCCTTTCTACCGGGCTGCCGGGAACAAATCCGACAATTTCGAAACGTCTTTTGTCGGAGCTCCGCCGTAATGCGCCAATACGAGCTGCCGTCTGCCCGGAACCGAGAACAAGTACGCGACGTCGTACCGGATTAATATCAAAAAACTTCAGCAGGTACAGGCGCGATAGCGGGAGAATCAGGAAACTGATAAGCGCCGCACCGATTAATATACCGCGACCAGTTGCCTGACTGGGAAACAGATAGAAATACAGAATATCGGCCAGGGCTCCCAAACAAACAGCAACGATGATCCTGGCCAGCATCGCTCGGAAATGCGGCCGCTGACGCGCCCGATACATACCAACGCTGATCATGCCTATGATGACCCAGAACGCAAAACTGGCCGCCCGCGGCAATATCGGACCCATGAATTGGGCGGCCTCTTCCAGCTGAAAGCCGAATCGGATCATCGTGCTCAGACAAAAAGCACTGGCGACGATGAAAAAATCAGCCGCAAGCAATACCCAAAGCGGGAAATTGATCGCTGCCGATAATCGACCGGAGAACTTCACAGTGCTCCCCGGGCCGACTTATTGTTGTTAATTCTTTTAATATTATCTATCAACGGCTTGAGCTCGATTTAGCACAGTAATGCCAATCATTCCATCACCCTGATTCGACTCTGCAGAAAATTGGTCGAATTGTGTAAACACAGAATTTTACACTACGGTTCAGGGTAATTCCGTGACCCGGATCACAGAATTCCCACACAGGCGATAATGTCTGTTGAGTGTATTTTGTTAAATACCCGAACTGGCATTGCAAATAACCGTGCAAACTAATAACAAAAGCCCCCTAGCCTGGCAGACTGCGCGCCAGCATTGGCCCGACCAGGCGGATTATCCCGGTCGGCAAGCGCTTCCAGACCGAAATCGCCATGCGATATTTTGGGTTACCGGGACTCAGATCAGGCATTGCACTCTGCCCGACCAGATCATATTGATAGTGCAAAGGCTTCGGCACAAATCCCCAGTGTTTCTTGAAGCGAAAAGATCCTGTCCCCTCTCGACTACGCCCGTAATCAAATACCTTGACACCGGATTCGCAACTTCGGCGCATCAGTTCCCAGTACATAAAATCATTCGCCATCAACCCGCGCGCCGCCGACAAGCTGCCTCCGTAGTACGGAATGACTTCATCACGAAAGTAGTAACTCATAACACTGGCAATGGCCTTGTCGTCTTTGAAAATTGTCAAAATACGGCAATCTTTGCCAAATTCTCGCCTGATTGCCTCGAAATATTTTCTCGACAGCACAGGAGTACCCAGGTTCCTGTAGCTCTCGGAAAAAACAGGATAGAAATTATCGAGATGGTCCTCGACCCGCGCCTCCAGCCCATGCTTGATCCCCTTGCGCACCATCGCACGCTGTTTCCGAGGAATCATTTGCATACATTCGTCAGGCGTATCAGGAAGCTCTTTGCGAAAAGTTACGTAAGCCGACTTTGTCGTCAGATTTGGCCGTTCTTCATCGCGATTTCGATATTCGACGTATTTCACGGCCAATTTTTCCGCCAGGGCACGCGCTTCATTCTCGAGCGCAATTGCTGTGCCGTCATCAGTTGCAACGATACCGCCATAAGCCAGAAATGGCAGTGAAGCCAACAAGTTGCCAAATAAACGGCTGCGAATATGCACCAGCGGGAAGATGCCCCTGACACTACCGCCGGATTCGGCAATTAAATAATATGCCTTATGGCTCAGAGTACTCTCAAAAATCTCCTTCCATTCTGCCCGGTGGAAGAACGTCCCGTTGGCAGATTGACTTAAGAAATGATTCCAGCGCTGTATGTCTTGAGTCGTTAACAATTTAATTTGCAAAGAGCTGGACATACATGACATTCCATCGCGCTATTTTAGAGAGGGCCGCAAGGTGTGAAATGGCATAAAACACTTTACCAATACGCTATGCGGGCAATATATTGCACATAATCATATCTAGCCTGTTCAGGCAAGGAATACGATCCCACAACCAAAAATTGCGGAATGGATCAAGAAAAACTCTGCCTGCAGCCGTTACAATGGCCAGGTGAACAGGCGCTTCCAAACAAAGCAATAATCACCCAGCAAGAGAAGCAATCAGTCAACGTAATAATCAGTTAAGAACCGGCTCCGGCTCCTGATAGCCGGATGTCCATATCCGCCACTGGTTGATCCGGATCAGAATTATGAGAATAGCTGTATTTGGACTCGGATATGTAGGCGCTGTATCGGCAGCCTGCCTGGCCCAGGAGGGGCACACCGTAATCGGTGTCGACCCGAACGTCACCAAAATTGGCCTGATTAATGCAGGACAGTCCCCGATCATTGAAAAAGATGTCGGAGAAATTATCCAACAGGCTGTTGCGGACGGTCGGCTCCGGGCCGTAACCGACCCAGCCAGCGCGATAGCTGAGTCGGATCTGTCTCTTGTCTGTGTCGGCACACCGTCGGCAGCCAACGGAAGCCTAGACCTCAGCTTTGTCGATCTCGTCTGCAATGAAATTGGCGCTGCCATCAAAGTAAATAAGGACTACCACACCGTCGTCATTCGCAGCACAATTCTTCCCGGCACGATGCGGAATATCGTCATTCCGGCCCTCGAGAATGCCTCCGGCATGAAGGCGGGAACAGACTTCGGACTATGCAACAATCCGGAGTTTCTGCGCGAAGGTACGGCCGTCTTTGATTACCACAATCCACCAAAAACTGTCATCGGCTCACTCGATGCACGCAGTTCGGGCGTCCTTGAAGATCTATACGCCGAGCTGCCCGGACCACTGATCACGACCACCATCGAAACGGCTGAAATGGTCAAGTACGTCGATAATGTGTGGCATGCGCTGAAAGTTACGTTCGCCAACGAGATCGGTGCAATCTGCAAACCGCTGGAAGTCGACAGTCATGCTGTCATGGACATCTTCTGCCAGGATCAGAAGCTGAACATTTCTCCGTATTACCTCAAGCCCGGATTTGCATTCGGGGGATCCTGCCTGCCAAAAGATGTTCGAGCCCTTACCTATCATTCGAAACGACTCGACCTCCAGCTCCCCGTCCTCGAATCCATCATGGACAGCAACAGAATCCAGATCGACAGAGCGTTCGACCTTATCGTCCGACAAGGTATGAAACGAATTGGAATTCTGGGCTTTAGCTTCAAGGCCGGAACCGATGATCTTCGTGAAAGCCCTATCGTCGAGGTTGCCGAACGACTGATTGGCAAGGGATATGATCTACGGCTCTATGACAAAAACGTCAATCTGGCAAAACTCGTTGGTGCGAATCGAGAATACATCCTTAACCACATTCCGCATATTGCCGGACTCATGGTCGATTCGGCGAAAGAAATCATGGAACATGCCGAGGTGCTGATCATCGGTAATGGCGCACCAGAATTCGCGAAACTCGTCGCAAATCGTAATCCGGAACAAAAGGTCATCGACCTGGTCCACATCGAAGATGAAATCAGCGCAGCAGACGGGTATGAGGGAATTGCCTGGTAAATACTGATCAGGCGCAGAGAAACTCCGCCTGTACACCCTGCTGCCCGGCAGCCTGCCTGATTTCATCAAGGTAGACAGGATTCATGACGATAATAACCTGCGGCTGGTGGTTGGCCAGGTGTTCGACCGGGACGACTTCCTGGCCGGTTCCGGCCACGTACTTGCCGTGTTTGTGAACATTGATATCCACAATGTACTCAACCGTTGCGGCAATATCCCGGCCCAGTGCATTCAGAAAACTGACACCCTTCGAACCGGCGCCCCAGGCCACCGTTCTCGCACCGCTTTCAGCCAGTTGTGCGATCCGTTCCTGCCAGGCACCAAGATCATGCGCATAGCGTTGCGGAAACTCTCTTGCGGCTCGCTCCAGATCTGTCACTACCTCCGGCGCCGGCATTGAAACCTCGCCGGTCGTGCGTGCTTCCAGCCCCAGAAATTGCCCGCTGAACTGTTCGTAGACCCGCTCAACCTCGAATCCGGCGGCACGAAATGCATATTCGAGCGACTGCCGGCTGAAATACGCCGGATGTTCGTAGATGATATCCCAGAGGGCATCCCCGACCAGCGTCAGCGACCCGTTCGGCACCTCGAAGTAGATCGGTAACCCGCTCTGCTCTCCCAACCCCTGTCGAATGCCGGTCAAAAAAGCTACCGGATTGTCGACATGCTCCAGCACGTGACGACAACAGACAAAATCAGGCTTTAGCGAGGCGTGCTTGGCACTGAAAAATTCATTGGAGAACGTCACGGATCCAGCCGCTAATCCGGCAATACGGCCCTCCTCAACGCTCTGATCGAAGCCATAGCCCTGGTTGGCGCCCTTTTCGCACAAGGTGGCGAGAAATTCACCCTTACCGCAACCGATTTCCAGAACTTTCTTGCCGCGCAGATCGTATTGCTCGATCAGCCGATCGGCCAGTTCATTGGCAAACCCGGAAAACAACTCTGAAAAGTGCAGCGAGTTTTCATATCCCTGGGAGTACTCGACCAGCGACTCATCGAAGCTCTGGTTGTAGATATGCCCACAGTCACCACAGCGTACCAGTTCGATATCGGCAACCCGGGCGTTCAGCGCAGCGTCCCGCGTCGACCACAATACGTTGCAGAAAACCGGTGCACTATTAATTGTCACCAGATGCAAGGAGGAGCTATTGCTACAAACCGGGCAGGCCTCATGCAGCTTTCTATCGCTGGAGGTCATGATGGCATCACAGTGCGTGGATTTCGGGGTTCAGGCCGAGTTTCAGCAAATCATCCTGGATTTCCGGCACATAAACACGGTTCATGACGATCACAACATCCGGCTTGATGTCCTGCAATGCGGCCGGAGCCACAATCTTCTGCCCGCTGCCAGCCATGAAATGCTCGTGACGATAGGGGTTAATATCAACCACATTCTCGATATGACAATCGTCACCCATTGCGTGAAGGAAGGAGACCGCTTTCGAACCAGAGCCCCACAAAACGACGGTCGAGCCTGCATCCTTCCAGCCCCGGAGTCGATCTCGCCAATTACCGACTTTCGACATGCAGCGCTGCGAAAAAGTGCTGACCAGGTTGCGCAGCTCACTTATATCCTCTTCACCGTCGAGAAGCGGGGAAGCGTCGGCGCCCTCCTCACTGAGGCGTGCCTCAATAGTGAGATACTGCGCCTCATACTCGGTTTCGATGGTCAGGATCTCAAATCCATGACGACGGAACAACCCGGCTATCGACCCGCCTGTGAAATAGGAACAATGTTCGTAATAGATGTCTTCGTACGCGCAATCGATGAGAATCCGCAAAGCCTCGGGAATCTGGAAGAACACGATGCTGTCGTGATCCTTTACCGCGTTGCGAACCGCGCCGATAAATTTCGAAACGGTGGGGATATGCTCGAGCGTCATCTTACAGGCGACAAAATCACCCTTGTACGATGCGTACTTCTCTGAGTAGAAATCGGTGATGACGTTGATGTCACCCGCTTCCTCATCATTTCCGCGCTCCGCGTGGAAACCCGGATCAAAACCAATTCCGGAATTCGACCCGAGCCTGCACAACAAGTTTAAAAACTCGCCCTTGCCGCAACCGATTTCCATAATGACCTTGTTTTTCAGCTCATAACGGTCGACAAGCTGCTGCGCCAGGGCTTTATGGAACCCCTGAAATGTCGGCGAGAAACCCTGAGTTTCTTCGTAACGCGCTGAGTACTCGGTTCGCTCAGGTACAAATGCGGAATTCCAGATAAATCCACAGTCATCGCAGAAACTCAGATGAATATTGCCTTTCGGATAGCCGAGTGCTTCCTCGCGGCTGGCAAGCAAGATACAACTGTTGGTAGGCACCGATTCCAGCTCATAGAACACATTGGTGTTACTAGATGCGCAGGCAGGGCATTCAGGATTTGGCATGGTCGGTCGCTCCCTTTGCGAACCAGGCGCGTCAGACAACTTTAAGCTCGGGCAACGGTATGATGAATTTTCCGCCTTTACTGCGAAACTCGGCCTGCTGCTCGAGAATCTCATCAGCGAAATTCCACGGCAGAATCAATACATAATCGGGCATGGATTCGAGCAAATGCTCGGGCGCATGAATTGGCTGCAACTGCCCGGACATATACTTGCCCTGCTTGAATTCGTTGCGGTCGACAATGTATTCCATCAGATTACTGTCGATACCGACATAATTAATCAGCGTGCAACCCTTGGCAGCAGCGCCATAGCCCGCTATTCGCTTGCCCTGTGAATGCAAATCCTGCAACAGGCTCAGCAGAGACTCTTTGAATCCACGCACACGTTCGGCAAAATCGCGGTAAAACTCAGGCTGATCGATGCCGATCTCGCGCTCCTCCGCCAGCAGTGTTTTGACCGACTGCTGCACATTTTCTTTCTTGCCGAAAAAGAACCGCAGCGAGCCGCCGTGAATCGGGATTCTGCGCACATCGTTCAGATACATTCCGTGCCTGCGAAACAAAGCATCGACTGACATAACAGAGAAGTAACACAGATGCTGGTGATAAATCGTGTCAAACTCATTCTTCTCGATCAGGTCGCGGACGTACGGAGCCTCGATAACGACAACGCCGTCTTCGCTCAGAATCTCACCAATACCTGCAACGAACCCGTTGGTGTCGGCAACGTGGGCCAATACGTTGTTGCCGTGAATAACATCGGCACTAATACCGTCATCACGCAATTTCTTCGCCTCATCATGCGAAAAAAACGTAATCAAAGTATCGATTCCGGCTTCCTGAGCTTTTTTGGCCGGTGCCTCGGACGGATCGATACCCAGCACACGAATACCCTGCTGATGATAGTACTGAAGAAGGTAGCCGTCATTGCTCGCCAGTTCTACGACGAGGTTATCGCCGGTCAGATTCCGTGCGGCAATAATCTCCTCGACATTCTTCTTCGTATGTTCAAGTAACGATGCCGAGACCGATGAGAAATACGGGTAGTCTGCATAGAACAGTATCTCGGGGGCAACCGTTTCAACGATCTGTACCAGTGAGCATGACTTGCAAAAAACCGCATGCAACGGACACTTGTATTCATCGTCCGCGGGATTTGTCGGCAGGCGATCTGCCAGCGGCGATATGCCGAGATCCAGAATCTGCTCGAGATCCGCCGAACCACAGGATCGGCATCCATCCTGACCGGGAGCGCCCTTGATATATTCAGCTTCCATGAAGCGGCCGCCGTTAGCTGCTAACAGACGCAGTCTGCGCCTGCTGCCAACGAAGTGAGTTGTCGAGTTGTCCGTCTTCGATCAACTTCTTGATATGCGCTATGCGCATGAAACGCTCACCCTCGAAATCTTCCAGCTTCAGGCCAACCTTGCAGAATGACTCATAAAGCTGCTCAACTCCACGGCGTGCCGTCCACTGCGGCTTGAAACCGGGCAGCTCACGGGCAATGCGATTGCAATCGACACGATAGCAACGCTTATCCGGGCCCGCATCTGTTGCAAATTCTATTTCACAACCCGGCACAACCTGCTTGACGATATCGGCAAGGTCCCTGATCTGGTAATTTTCGGTCGTCGTGCCAACATTGAAGGCCTGATTATGAACGACATCGATCGGCGTGCTGATTGCAGCCAGATAAGCACGCGAGATGTCCTCGACGTGCACCAGCGGGCGCCACGGCGAGCCATCGCTCTTCAGAAAAACCTTGCCCGTGGTAAAGGCCCAGGCCGTCAGATTGTTGATTACCAGGTCAAAACGAATGCGTGGTGACAAGCCGAAGGCCGTAGAGGCACGCAAGTATGTCGGGCTAAATGAGTCATCCGCCAATTCTCTGAGTGCCAGTTCGACCGCAACCTTCGAAATCCCATACGGCGTTACCGGGTTAAATTCCGCATCCTCAGTCAGGAACTGCTCATCCGATGCACCGTAATTACTGCACGATGAGGCGAATACAAAGCGTCTGACACCCGCCTGCTTGGCGAGGCGCGCAAGCCGAATCGAAGCCTGCTCATTTATCTCTTCTGTCAGGTTAGGGTTGTAATCACCGAGCGGATCATTCGACAAACCGGCAAGATGAATAATTGCGTCAAAGCCCTCTACGTCGGACAGCTGCGCGTCGCGAACGTCAATTTTTCGCGTCGGAATGTCCGGAACTTCACCGACGTAGGTGCAATGCCCGAACAAATCAGCATCCAGACCGGATACATCGTGGCCGTTTTCAAGCAACAAGGGAACCAGCGTGGTGCCAATGTAGCCAAGATTACCGGTAACAAGAACTCGCATTATTACTCTCCAAATTTCCAGGGTGGATTGCCGCTATCCCAGAGTTTCTGCAACAGGTGCTTTTCACGCAATGTATCCATGCACTGCCAGAATGACTCATGCTTGTAGGCAAATAACTCGCCGTCCGCGGCCAGTCGTTCCAATGGCGCATCCTCCCACATCGTATTGTCACCTTCGATATAGTCGAAGATGCCGGGCTCCAGAACGAAAAATGCTCCGTTGATCCACCCTTCGGCAGTCTGCGGTTTCTCCGAAAACTGTTCAATCCGGTCGCCATCGAAATGCAGGTGCCCATATCGTGCCGTGGGCCTGACGGCTGTCATCGTTGCGAGCTTTCCATGGCTGCGATGAAATTTCAGCAATGCATCCAGATCCACATCGGAAAGACCGTCACCCCATGTCAGCATGAACGTCGAATCACCCACCCAGGGTTTCAGACGTTTGATCCTTCCCCCCGTCAGTGTCGGCAAGCCCGTATCGACGAGGTCGATTTTCCAGTTTTCAGTCTCACGGTGGTGGGTCACTTCGCCGGTACCCATGTCGACGGTCATGTGACCGTTCATCTGGGTAAAATCCTGCATCCAGCGCTTGATGTACTCGCCTTTGTAGCCTAGCGCAATGACAAACTCACGATAACCATAGTGAGCGTAGTGCTTCATGATGTGCCAGAGAATAGGCCGACCGCCGATCTCCACCATTGGTTTCGGGCGTGTCTCCGTTTCTTCGGCTAACCGGGTACCGGCGCCCCCTGCCAGAATAGCTACTTTCATATTCATTATCGATTCTTTACCAGTATTGAATTCTTTTTAGTTCTCCGCACAGACAAAGCGGCAGAGCAAGAACCTAGGCAGCGAATTATATAGGTATTGCACATCGCGCAGCATCTACACAGATCACATAAACTGCTGCCTCGGATTTATTATGTCCAGACTCATTCGGCATCTGCCGGGCACGCGCATGGGCGTCCCTGCCGTGGGTAATACGTTAAATCAGACCACAGCAGGCGCCAGTTTCCCCAGCGAATCCAGCGCAGTATCACGGCATGGCAACGTACCGCAGTTCGCGCATCGATACCGGTCCGGAATACCGCCGATGAATAGGCCCTCAGCAGGCGCCAGTGCGGAAATGTCTTGCTGCCGGCCTTGTCGGGGTCGAACCAGCCGATTCTCTCCTGCAGATCGGGCTCTGTGCGCGTCGAGCGCCCCTCGTATTCACGATGAAACATCATGAACCCGGGCAGCTTGATCAGCTTCCCGTGCAGAGCCAGTTCGGCCAGCAGAACGCGGTCGGAACCGACGTATTTATCGATCAGCGGTGTCCGTTCGAGCACATCACGGCGAATCAGGCCAAAAATTGAAATGCACGAATGATTTTCCAGAACGAAGTGATGATAGCGCTCCACAACATCGCCCGCATCACCGCGAAGATCCGTTTCCGTATCGTAAACCGGGCCAATTTCCGCACCTTCATGATCCACGTCCAGTGCGTTCGCATAGACAAGTACGACCTGCTCGTCGGCATTCAGCACATCCACGCATTGCTGTAAAAATTCTCCAGCGACGTAGTCATCGTGAGCGGCCCACTTGAAATAACGCCCCGTGGACTCGGCAAATGCGGCATTGAAGTTTGCCGCCGCCCCCAGATTTCGCGGCTGCCGGACATAGCGTATGCGCGAATCCCGGGCGGCGAGACCGCGTACAACATCACCGGTACTATCTGTCGAGGCATTATCCGACACAATAAGTTCCATGTCCTGGAATGACTGCGCCAGCAGCGTCTCAATCGCCTCGGCGATGAAAGCCTCACCGTTGTAGACCGGCAGGCCGATACTGACCAGCGGTGGCACCTGTTTTGCGCCAGCCACCTAGTCCGCCAACCGCTCGGTAATGGTTGCAGCAATAGCCTCGACCGACCGTTCCCAGTCGTAAGCACGGGCCGTGGACCGCCGTACATCTTGCCGGTCCACGGAATTTGCGTCAGCTGACAGGTTTCGCTCAATCGCAGCGCACCATTCGTCTGCCGTGCCGGCAAAATCCACCACCTCTGCAAATTCCCTGACGGTCTTGATCGGTGAACTAACCACCGGTTTGCCGGCCGCAAGATATTCATGCAGCTTCAACGGGTAAATGTACTGCGTGTATGCATTCACTTCGTAACACATCGTACAGACATCGACATGCTGCACATAGGCCGGTAGCGCCGCTGCAGGCTTTGCACCCAGTAAATGTACGTTGGCGCTATTCTCCATCTCTTCGAGATAGTGCACCTTGCCTTCGACGTTACCGACCGGGCCAACCAAAACAAACGACCAGTCCGGTCTGCTCAGCGCTATATCACGCATCATTTCGAGATCGAGCTGCTTCTTGATCACGCCGACATAGGCGATTCGTGGTCCGGATATGCCGGCCAGATCCGGAGGTTCGGACTCAAGGGTAGCGTATGCCTGAAAATCGACCCCATTCGGAATATATTGCGTGTGCCGGTTGATCTGCCCTTTTTTCTCCATCAGGCCGGGCGAATGAATGAAAACCTGGTCCACGCGTTGCATCAAGCACGACTCTTCCGGCGACAACGGCACCTCCGTCTCCGAAAACGAATACTCGTCATCGATGTGATACAGGCTCAGGTCGTGTTCGATCTCATCGAGCACACCGCCGTATTCGGGACGCCAGACATACAGTACGATCCGGCTGCAGCCCAGATTACGTGCCTGCTGCAACACCCGACGCCGAACCTGGCGCTGCAGATAATTTGCCAGCGGACGCGGACGATATAATTCCGGCCTCCATCGTGAGTGCGTGAAGACAGAAAAATTTTTATCGTACTCACCTGCATCACCGCCAGTTGCGTGTTCCGGAGTTCCGGTCCACGCTTCCCGCCAACCTGAATTAGGCGAGACCCACAGGACATTGAAATAACGACTCAAACGCGGCAACACCTGGTGGCGGACACCCCACACACCGCTCCAGTGATCCGGCACAAAGGCGATCACACAGATGTCCGAACGAAACGGCCTGACAGTCACATTCAGTTAAACCTGTATTCTCGTCTGTATCGAACCCGGTTCCCGGAATCGTTTCATCGCCATTGTATCTTCCCGGTCAGGCCGAGCGAACGCATTGCGAGAGAAATCGTGATTACGATCGTCGCCAGGATATTAACAAACTCGACAATCGACTAGAAGTTCGTGGCGCCATGGCAGCTACTGCAACCACCATTAGGTCCATTCACCGTAATCTGCGACTGGAGCGTCGCAGTATCCGAATTTGCGTCCATCACCTGCACAGTGAAATACGCCGTCTCGACATTTGCCGGTATGCCCATGATAACGCCGGTATCCGGATTCAGCGTCATCGGCCACGGTATCCAGCCACCGATAATAGAGTAGGTATAGGGAGGTTGACCACCCGAGGCGGATAGCCCTCCCCACCAATAAAACTCACCTTTTGTTCCGGTTTCTGGCAGATGGGTAATTTCAATTGCCAGTGGCGCATCCTGAATCTCGATGCTATACGGATGCGTCGCAACCGTTCCATCGTTGTCGGTCACCTGCACAGTGAAGCTGAATGGCGATCCGACTGAAGAGGTCGGCGTGCCACTGATAACACCGGTTGTACTCAACGTCATCCCCGGCGGCAAACTGCCGCCTGCCAGCGACCATGCATAAGGTGCGGTTCCACCCGACACGGTCAGCGTATGTCCTGAATAGACCTGCCCAACCGTCCCGCCCGGCAGATTCGCATCCGAGTAGATTTGCCACGGATTGGTCTGCAGCGCTGCGACATCCGTACCCGAGATGGCTGTATGCGTGTTGAACCAGATGTTGTGGAAGCGTGCATCCAGACGATTTTGATCGAACGAATCGAGTTCCGCCACACCCAGCAACAGATCATGTGTCGCCGAGCCACCGGGCACCGGACTGGCATTGAATCCCTGTCCTGCCTGTACGCCATCGACAAAGAGCGTGAAGGTGCCGTTGTCATATGTCAGTACAAACTGATGCCGGCCGGTACCCGGCCAGGCGTTCGGGAACACCAGTTCCTGAAAGCTCTCCCCGCTGGCCCGCCAGGCAAATGACATGTCCGGGCCATTGTTATAGCGTATCAGTTCCCAGAAACCCGCCGCTGCATTGTTTCGTTGAGCGATAACGCCCGGGAAATCGCCCTGCACGGCATTGATATCGACATCGACAAACATCGTCCAGGTCGCGTTGTCCAGCGATACGCTCGGCTGGCTGGACCAGTGCGGAAAACTAACGATAAAGCCCGGATTAATATCCATCGCCGGCTTGCCATTCTCGACAACCATGAGCCCGCCACCGAGATTCGTCTCGACACTTGGTGTGATGTCATTGATCAATCGGCCATCGTCGATCAGCGGTATCCGCGACGTTGGCGTTGCGAAGCCAGGCACCGGCGCCATGCCGCTGAACTGGCGGTTGATCGGCGCTTCCGTAACCGGCTTCTCGGTCAGCGGCGTCACGTCTATGATCAGCGGCAACGGTGGCGGTGGCGTGATGGCAATACTCAGCTCGATCGTATCCGTGACGGCTGGAATCGCCGAATCGGTGACCTCAATCGTGAAATCGAACGGTGAACCTGTCGCATCGGTCGGCGTACCACTGATGTCGCCGCCTGTGTCCAATGTCAACCCGGGAGGAAGACTACCGGCCGACACCGTCCAGGAATACGTCGGCACGCCGCCCGTGGCGGTCATCGTCTGCGTGGGATAGACAACGCCGACTTCGCCGCCCGGCAGGACGATCGGATCGATCACCAGCGGCGGCGGCGGCGCCGGATCGACCACGATATTCAGGCTGTCCGTAGCCGACATGGCCATCGCATCGGTTACCTGGACCGTAAAAGCGAACGGTGAGCCGATCTCGCTAGTCGGTGTACCGCTGATGACGCCGGCACTGCTCAGTGTCAATCCCGGCGGCAGGGCACCGCTGGCTATCGACCAGTCATACGGTCCGAGTCCACCGGTGACCGTCAGGGTTTGATCCGGATATAACTGACCAACGGTACCGGTCGGCAAGACGATCGGATCGATAATCGGTGGCGGCGGCGCAACGCCGAGGATCGTGATCGAGAGATTCGCGGTCGTCGTCGCACTCACGCTGTCTTCGAGCTGGACCGTAAAGCCGTAAGGCGAGCCCGTGTCGTCCGTCGGGGTACCGCTGATAACGCCAGCTGTGCTGAGTGATAATCCCGGCGGTAGCGTGCCGGAGACAACGGTCCACGTATAGGGCGCAATTCCACCCGTGCCCGTTAATGTCTGGTCAGGATAAAGCGCGCCAACCGCACCGACCGGCAGGGTGATCGGATCGATCATCGGCGGTGGCGGTGGTGCAATCGCTATACTGAGATCCGCCGTTGCAGTCGCCAGGGTCGCATCCTCGACCTGAACCTGGAAATTAAACGGCGATCCGACATCCGTTGTCGGCGTGCCGCTGATAACGCCCGCACTGCTCAGCGTGAGCCCCGGCGGCAGCGCTCCTCCGCTGATGCTCCAGTCATAGGGAAGCGTGCCACTCGATGCGACCAGCGTTTCGGAATAAACCTGTGTCACGGTGCCGCCCGCCAACGACGAGGTGACGACGCTGAGCCCGCCATCTTCGGGTGAAATGGGCGCGGCAGTATTAAAAAAGTAGTCAATCGTACTCGTGTGCTCAACACCGGAGTTGCCGCCATAGACCGACACCGATGTGACCGTCATCGCCTGCGAGAACGTCACTGCATCGATCCACGCCTGCCCGTCGTATGAGTAACGCACGGTCCACTGGTCGCCGGCGCGTGACATCCGCATGTACATCGGATTCGAGAATGCGATCTGCTGTGACAAGCGTGTTTGTGCCGTCGGCACAATGCTCGCGACGTAGATTTTGTTCTGTCCGTTGACCTGGTGGAATTCGGATCGCAACACGACGGTGTCCGCCTGCTCCACGAGGATGCCCTGGCTCTGGAAACTCTGCGTGATATCGGATTCGAACTTGATCTCCGCCTCGAAGTCCTCATCCGGAATACCCTGGCGCAGTCGCGGCAACGTGTTGGTACCGGTCCAGACATCATGAATCGCAGTATCCGGCACCCAGATTTCTGCCTGGGTTCCCGTCATCGTCAGCGTCGCATCAGACAAAGGATTCACGAATGCCCACACCTGCGAATCGAGTGTCGGGCTGCTGAAATCGTCAGAAACAATGCCCGGAACCCCGGTAAACTCGAATGTCGCATCCGACGTACTCGCCGAGTTACTGCGCGCATCGGTCGCATTGATTCGATAGTGATAAGTATTGCCGGGAACCAGCCCGGGCAATAGCACGCTGTGGTTCGTGCCGAGTACCGGCTGACTGATCGTATCGATTTCGTAAGCTGCAGTCAGACCGTAATCGACGCTGCCGGTAGCCGGTTCATCGGTGTTCCACCGAATCTGCGCGCTGGTCGTACCGTGCAACACCTGGCTATTAAAGATAACCGGCGGATCGGTATCCGATGCCAGATCGGCAATCGTGACATTTCCGTACGTCGCATCAACATGATGCGCAATGAAAATCGTCGAGCCGTTAAGAATACCCGGCACATTATCCGTACCGCTGTAATCCCAAGCGACCGGTTCAGTCTGACCCTGCTCCCAGAGTTTCATGCCGTAGAAAGTATCGCCGTTCGACAGGGTTTCCAGGCGAAGTTTCCAGATGTACTCAACGTCGTTGGTCAGTGTCCGGTTCAAATCCTCAACCAGAAGACCGCCGCCCGTCGAGCCGGACAGGCTCAGCTTTTCGGCACCGGCGTCATACCAGACGCTGCCGCCTGCAGGCTGCCAGAATGCGTGCGGCTGCTCGCCGATAACCAGTGTCGTATGGCCGGTCCAGCGGCCCGTAAAACCGATTCCCGGCGATACGCTGGGCCAGATAAATCCATTCGGGTCGATGGCATGAATCGTAATAGGGACAGTAATCTCATAATCGGACCAAAACAGATCACCGATTGCAAAGGTCCGGTCATAGCCCATGATTGTCGGACTGATGCCGTTGATACCGATGGCCCACTTGCCATCGACAACCTGCGCCACATCACTGATGGTTGCAGCCTGACCCCAGTCAGCCGTGAAACTGAAAGGCCAGACCATGCCGGCCGTATAATTGAGTGTGACATTGTGGACGGTTGTATTGCTAAGCGTATCGACCGCCGTAATCGCGATGGTGTTTGCGCCCACGACGAGGTCTGTATAGTCAATTTCGACATTGAAATCACCGGCCTCCAGCAGGCGTCGTGTATCAGGGCCCACTGACAGATTCTGACTCGCTCCGCCGTTTAACGAATAAGTCAATGACTGGATACCGTCCGGGTCTGCTACGTTACCGAGCACATTGACCCAGTATTGAGGATTACCGATGTGACCGAACGACTGCGGATTGCCGTACCAGATATCGATAACCGGATTGTTCGCATAGACAGGCTGCAACAGCCCACAGGCAATCAGTATGAAGGCCTGAAAGAAAGTACGTATTGCCAGACTGCGCCATATTTTATTTGGTTTTTGTGACATCAATTTAATCGTTGACCTTTCCCTGGTATTTCGTATCGAACCTGCCTGACTTGAAAATCCGTTTCCTCATTCATCCCGCAGGTACCCGCTAGTTTCCGATTCGAACTCCTTTCTTGCGCGCCACCTGTGCCGCTGCTGCCTCAAGGTCACCGTCACCGCATTGGGACAAGGCCAAAATCAGATCGGCATCATCGAATTCGTCAAGACCACGAAGCAGCGCTGATTTTGCACGCCCGAGTTGCTTCGACAAATAATATTCATACGCACCGCTGACTACTGCCGTATCCTGCCTCGCCAGCGCGTTTTCAAATGCAGCGACGACTTCGGGATCAGCGCTTGTACTCAGCGCGTAAGCCGTCGCATATCGCCTGGCAGGGCTCATGCCGGTCAACTCATCGATCAGCAGCCCGGTAGTGGCCGGCCGCGACATCACCATGCCCCGCAAGACTTTCTTGGAAATAACGAGAGAACTTTGGCCTGAGGCCCGGTGACCCTCCTCCGTTTGTGATGTTGCCTGCAATTTACCGCGATGCCCCTTGCGTCCGGGAGTCTTCGATTGCTGCTCATCAAGCACGGTCAGGAAATCGCTTACAACTGCCTCGGAAGGTTCGATACCGGTAATGGCAACGGCTGCCCGTGTGCGAACTGCCGCGTTCTCATCATGCATTGCACCGACCAGTGCCGGAATGCTTGAAGGCTCACCGAGCCTGGCAAGGCCTACCGTTGCGATTTCCCGAATGGTTGGCTCACCATCCTGGAGTGCCTGCTCGAGAACTTGCAACGAAGCGGGATTGGCATCTGTTGCAATTCTTTGCAGCGCATCGATACGCGTGACTATGTGGTCACTGGTCGCTGCCGCATGCAACTGATCCAGGGAGATATCGTCACCATAAAGCCGGGAAGACGGCACGTCTTGCTGTCGCGTGCCAATTGACGCGTGCGCAAAATCCGCCAGGGTCAGGCAAGCGACAATTGCAAACAATGCTCGAAAAGTAATTATGCGAGAATGACGCATCTGCACGATCCCTCGTCTCTACTTATTATTCTGTTCCGGTCACCGATCCGCATCATGCGCATCATGCGACCCGAGTTCGCAGGATTCCAAGTGAAATATTATAGGTTATGGCCGATTTCGAACCAAGAAAAGCGTCACATTTCGGAACTTCTACATAACTCGCACATCAGCCTGAAACCCGCTTTCTAAAAGGGTTTCATGGCAAAACCAAAGTAAAGATTTTCCGCCCCCCCAAATTGGGGTAGCAGATATTCACTCCGTCAGCGGGTATCCACGGCGAGCCAGCATCTTTTTCAACCCACCCAGCGGGTAATTCTGCGCATAAACCCGACGGGCATGATGTACTGCTTTGTCGTATTCCTGAGTCTTGACGTACAACAGCCCAAGATTGTAATCGACCTCAATGTTGTCGGGCATCAGTTCCGCGGCCCGTAGATATTTTTCCTGAGCTTCATCCCATTTTTTCTGCTTGGCCAGAAAATTTCCATAGAGCATCCAGACGATGCCGTCATCAGGTCTGAATGTAACCGCACGGGTAAACCAGCAATTCGCCGAGGCCCAACGTCTTGGGATGCCGCCAAATTCAAGTTCGTAACGCGCGACCGTATTCAATGCCCGATGGTGGTTCGGCACGGCGCGTAATGTGTAATCCAGGTCACCCATAATATTTTCGGAAGACAGGCCCTCGGTCAGGCTCTCTACCCCGTCATCGAAATGATACTGTTCGATCAGCCCGATACCCCGCGGTTTGGTCCGATCGATCGCATTGGTGTAATCAAAAGGACCGATAAGATTACTGAATGGATCGCCGCAATCTACTGCTGCCAAGTCCTGGGACACGGCAGACCCGACATGACCGATGATCATCAACCCGGCAATGATCTTTGGAATCAACTTCGCAGTCTGTCTTGCCATACTCATGTCGGCACACCTCAAGCCCGCTGACAATCCTGATTATACCCTTGCCACGCAAAACTCATCATGACAGAAAGTCCAGATACAGCCAGCCGGACAAACCAGTCCAGCCGAACAAAGCCAGCAGCGTCAATGACATACCTAGTCGCTGCGAGTACTTCAGGCCGGCCGCCAAAAACAACCAATGAACCAGCAAAAGCGCAAGGAGCATGTAACTCACCTTCACACGAGCCGAAAGGTAATCAGAAAACAGGGGGAATTCATTGGCATTTAACATAAACAAATTGGTCGACTCTGTCAGTTGATGCAATTCAGACTGACCTTCAGACAAGCTCACTGTTTCGAATGTTCCGTCGCCGCTGAGCTTCAGACGACCCTGTTGACGCACTATCTCTATGTCGCCCGTGCGCAGGCGAAGCATCAATTGCCAATCATCCGGTGCACCCCAGTTCATCACGGGCAACTGTTGCAGCACGTGCCCAGCGCCGCGCGGATTGCCCGCCCACACTGTCCCACTCCACGAACCCTGTGACGTTCCAATCGCAAACACCTGAGATTCGGCCAGTTTCCCGCCACCCGAGACCATGCCCATGAACGGCTCTCGCCGTCCCGTGCCGAGAGCGACTGAATGACCATCGCCACCGAGGAAGGCGACATCGAGACCGGCCGGTAACTGCTTCGATTGCAGACCAAACATGCCGTTCTGCAACCGCTTTGAAGCCAATACGTCTGGAGAGACTGTCCAGAATGTTTCAACCGAATCGGTGCCCGCCGCACGCTCGACCGCGTTGCTGTCAAGCACAACCCAGACATCCGGCGAAAGATGCAGTACCTGGCGACGAAAGGTCGCCTGAGTGGAAACTCGCTCAAGATCCAGAAACAGGAGCGCATCGCTACTCGCATGATTCAGCAAACTGGTCACCCGCTGCGTTTGCACTTCCTCGCCGCGCAGATGCGGCGCGTTCGAGCCAGACCACGACACAGCGGATTCTCGCACCGGGTCTCCGAATGGCCAATAGCCGCTGGCAACCCACCAGTCTTGTCCGGCAAACCACGCAAACACACTTGATTCATCCGCATGCTTGTGTGCGCCCCCCCGGAAATTTGCCCATGCAGCAAACGTATGACTGGCAATCGCGTCCCAGCCCTCTGCTGCCGGCAATCCGGCCCCGGATCCACGGTAGGAAGCGGCACCGAAATCCTCATCGAGGAACATGAAATCATCGCTACACCGTGCATTCAGCAAAGGCCTACCCGAAAATAATGCATCGCGAATCAGCGGAATCTCGACCTGACCGAAGGAATCACCATAGTAAGGATACGATCCATCCGGCCGAACAATATGCCGCAGGAAGCAATATGAATTCGCGGAACGTTTGCGCCACGCATCCGGTCGATCCAGCTGAAGGATCTGCAAATAACGATCCAGGTAGTACAGTAACTCGACACCGAATTCCTGGTAACTCGCCGAATGTTCCAGAATGACTCCGTCCGGAGAGACAAAATAGGGCAAATGCCGAGCGAGGCGACCCAGGGCAACGGACAGGTACGCCTCGCGGCGAGGTAACTCGGGGAAAGCCGCCGCCACATGCAACAACCCCAGATTCTGCATGATGCCGTGATTTGTGCGATACGTGTAGCGGGTCTCACGCGCCAGGTGCTCGGCAGATCGTGAGACGAATCCGAGTATCTCCCCGGCCTCCCGAATGTCGAATGCCGCGTCCATTCGATACTGCCGCCAGAATCGCGCGAGATACAGGATTCTCGATGCAATAGCGTGGTCGTTCCAAAGCAATCCGGACGGCACCCAGGCATCTCTCTCCATTCTTGCCCAGGCCAGCGTAACCAACCTCGCAGACTCGAAATAGTGTCTGTCCCCGGATGCTTCGTATGCCTGCAACAACAAATCCGGTATCAGCATCGATGCCAGCTTCAGTTGCATCGCCGCCGGTCCATGCGTGAAGCTCCCGGACTCAGGCAGCAAACCGACTGCGACCGATTCATATCCGTCCAGCGCCAGCACCCCATCGAGCAATAAATCCGCAATCTCGACGATACGGGCCTGATCATCAATCCGGCGCACACCGTAGTCCATCTGCTGCAGGTCAGTCAGCGTGGCTGCACTCGGTGACACCTGCAGCTGCGTCAATGCCGCATCGCTTAATGCGGGCGCGGTCACACGATACTCAGCAATCAACGGCAACCAGGTTACCGACAAAGCCAGCAGTGGACCGCAAACTGCCACCGCCCAAAGCCACCACAGACGCCCTATAGCTGACACGATACGGCGGTTAACTGCCGGCTTCCCGGGCTGGAATGTGAGCCACATCATCGAAAAGACGAGCCAGATCGCGGGTCTGCTCTCGACGCGAAAACTGTTTCACGTCCGCCAGTGGCGGAACCGAAAATTCGGACGCTCGCACCTTCTCCAGAAATTTCGGCAAGTACGTCTTGATGCGTTCTTTCGATTCGATGTCGATAATCGAATTGACGTTGATATCACGCAGAACACTCGCAGTGTCACCGGCTTCGTCTGTCAGCGCCAGAATCGGTCGTTCGGCTCGCAGGTATTCATAGACCTTTGCAGGGACCAGGTGATTACATGTTGCCGCCTGAAACAGGAGCAAGACATCCGCATCGAGTAACTCGGCCAATGCCTCCTCATAGGCGACCGCCGGCGCGAGCTCGACCATGTCGCGCAATTCAAGTCGGTCAATGATCTCCTGCAGCTCACCCGTATTCACGGGTGCACGGAAGACCACGCGAACCGATTCCGGCGACAGAACCTTCTCTGTTCTAAGCTCGGCGAGAGCCTGAAGGAATGGCTCGGGGTTACGCTCGACTCGCTTCATCAAACCGCTATGCAGCAGCTTGAGCGGACCGGAATCTTCACTCTTGTCGTGCCTGGATTCATGCAATTTGATCGCCGCTTCGAAACTTTCTTCATCGTACCCGTTCCTGATGCATTCGTATTTCATCGATGCCTGTTCGGAATATCGATGCCGATACATGTCCCGGCTGCTCGGTGTCGTAAACACTGCCGCAGCGGCAGTTTTCATCGTGGCCGCTTCCACTTTGCGAAAACTCCATTCGACCAATGGCGGTTCAGGATAGCTTTCAACCACCATCGCATCGCGAAAATCTGCAACCAGCGGCAGACCTGACCAGCGCGCCAGCGAACCACCGATCATGTGCGCAGTTGCAATCGGGAAGGTCGACCAGATTACACTCGGCCGATAACGTCGGATCATGCTCCGTCCCGTGAGCACGCCGCCAAACCACCATGAAGACCATCGATCCGGTAATGCAGACAACCCGACATATGCGCCGTTGACCGCC
Organism: uncultured Chromatiaceae bacterium; assembly: GCA_964629475.1. GTDB lineage: Bacteria > Pseudomonadota > Gammaproteobacteria > Steroidobacterales > SMWD01. The sequence continues at coordinate 410,409 of CAZVQW010000001.1, forward strand.
AGATGACGACCGGCATCGAGAGCAAACGCTCTCTCGACGACTACATCATCAGGAATACGGTTCAGCATGTCCTCACTCGTGGTCGGATATGCTCGCGGATGTGCACTCAGGACGATCGGATCCCAGCCGAATTCCCGCAGGTAGCGGCAAAATACAAGTGTCCGCTGAATTCCACTACTGCCGCTAAATGGCGGAAAATGGAATGCTATGAGTAACGCACGCTTCATCCAGTACTCCGAATATTGTCTCGATGCAGCGCTCAGGAAACCGGCCTGACATCATTTTATAACTGAGAACCGCACAGCCAGCGCCATCGACGCCGGAAGATATCATACAAGTCTACCTACCTTTACCGCCCCGCTGCACGGAACTGGATCCCTGTCCTGCACAAATTCAGAATACGGTGCACGCCTCATCGGCAAATGTGTGACCGACTCTTTGCCATTAGCTGCGGTCATGAGATATGTTCGTCCCCTGCGGAGCCGACCGATACCGGCTTATCGAGCATCAACAGGCGACGCATGACCAAATCCTACAACATCCGGATTGAGCCGATCGACTCCCTGCAACATCTGGAGTCGCTCTGGACCGACCTTGAAACCAGGGCTCCGTGTTCGTATTTCCGCTCATGGGGCTGGATTGGAACCTGGCTTTCCAGCTTGCCCCGCAGCATCTCACCATTACTGGTTCGGATTCTTGCCGCCGATCAACTCGCAGGACTGGCGGTGATTTGCAAAAACAGGGTTCGCTACCCGTTGTTCGGGACCAATGGACTGTTCATTCACGAAACGGGATCGCTGGACCACGACCGATTAACCATTGAGTACAACGGCCTTCTGTTAGAAAAGCAGGATGACACCGATCTGCTCACCGTAATTTTTCAAGAATTTCAGCAACAACTGAACTGGGACGAGATCCGCGTCGGCGGGCTCGAGGCCTCGCTCGTGCCGATCTATTCGGAATCGGCCAGGGATATCGATCTGGACCCTGTCGTCCGCGACGAAAAACCGTGTTTTGGTGTTGATCTGTCCACCGTACGTGATTCGGAAGCCGATTACCTGTCGGGCCTGAGCCGCAATACGCGCTATCAAATTCGACGTGCAATTCGCGAGTACGAGAAACGCGGACCGTTGCGATTGACGATTGCCCGGGACCTGTCAACGGCACAAGAATTGTTTGGCAAGTTACAAGAGCAGCATCAACGGTACTGGATGCAGAAGGGACAACCCGGAGCATTCGCCACTCGCTGGGTCAGGGATTTTCACGACAAGCTCATATCCACACGCTTCCCACATCAGGAAATACAAATTATCGAGGTTAACTGCGGGGAGGATCCGATTGCATATTTGTACAACTTTGTCTGGCAAAACAAAGTGTATTGCTATCAGAGCGGCCTGGTATTCGAAGAAAACTCGCACCTCAAACCCGGGCTAGTGGCACATACGCTTGCCATTGAACACAATCTCGAGGCCGGCAACGACTACTATGACTTCCTTATGGGCCGGGAACGTTACAAGCAGAACCTCGGCAATACATACACCGATATGCTCTGGTTATCCCTGCGCAAGAATCTCCTGCGTTATCGAATACACGATTCGCTGGCATCCCTGAAGTCCGGCATCCGGTCACAAATCAAACCGAACAAACCCGGCAGCTCCTCAAACTAGATTTGCCGTGCGTCGATTCAGGCACATATTCTGGGAACTCGGCTGGTCTAACGGTCTGCTGTACCTGCTTGACCAGGCACTCAGGCGCGTATCGGCGTCACGCGCACTGATGCAACGTTACTACCTTGTCGTTCAGCCTGTGGAAGTCCCGATACGCCTTCCCAAACGCATGGGCGCCGCCTATCGGATCAAATTTATTAAGCCAAACGATCCGGAGTGCCGGCACTTGCCGCGACCAGCCGAAGAAATCAGAGATCGCTTCAAGCATGATTCAACCTGTATCGCGATTTACGATGAAACACAGCTAGCAGGTTTCATATGGTTTTGTACCGACGAATACCTCGAAGCAGAGGTCAATTGTCGATTCTTGCCGTCACCTGCCGATCGGGTTGCCTGGGATTTCGACATTTATATCGAGCCCGATCATCGTAATGGTATAGCTTTTTTGAAGCTGTGGATGGCGGGACTGGACTACCTGAAGTCCAAAGGCATGCTGTGGTCAGCCAGCCAGATTTCCGCATTCCTGCCGCAATCGTTGGCGTCGCACAGACGGCTCGGCGCAATCATCGTAGGCCAGGCATTTTTCCTGCGTATTTTCAGCTTGCAAATCACGGTTACGAACATTTCGCCGTATGTGCAAGTTACGTGGAGAAAAGACCGCGGCCCGTCGGTCATCGTATCGACACCGAATTAGCTGCCAGCTAAACGATAACCTCGACAGGCTCGGGATGGCTCAAAAAACCATGCGGACTCGCTGAAAATCCATACGCACCGGACTGCAATACCACAACGAGATCACCCGGACCGGCGATTGGCAGGTCCATCTTGCCGGTCAACAAATCCAACGGTGTACACAGCGGACCAACGACCGACGTCGTCTCGGTCCGACTGTCATCCATCCGATTACCGATCACGACCGGGTAGTTCTTGCGAATAACCTGACCGAAATTTCCCGATGCGGCCAGGTGATGATGCATGCCGCCATCGGTCACGAGAAAAACCTGTCCGCGTGACACTTTGCGCTCGATGACCCGGCAAACGTAATAGCCCGCCTCGCCGACCAGGAATCGACCGAGTTCGAGAATCAGCCTTGCGCCGGGCATGCTTGCCGCCGCACGCGCAGCAAGAACTTCCAGGTTGGCGCCGATCGGCCCCAGATCCAGCGGCGTCTCGCCGGGAAAATACGGAATACCGAAACCGCCGCCGATATTCAGATGTGAGATCGGGCCGGGCATCGCGGCGGCAAGTTTTTCCGCCAGAGCAACCGACTCATTCTGAGCCTCGATAATCGATTCGGAGTTCAGGTTTTGCGAACCCGCAAAAATATGAAAGCCGACGAGATCGAGTCGTTCATGATCCACCCTGCCGAGCATGGCAGGAATAATTTCGGCATCGATGCCAAACTGTTGAGGACCGCCGCCCATCTTCATCCCTGAGGTCTTGAGCTGAAAATCAGGATTGACGCGAATCGCAACCCGCGGTCGCTTATCCAGCTCCCCGGCGATCGCAACCAGTTCGAGCAGCTCTCGTTCCGATTCGGCATGCAACGTAACACCCGCCTCGACCGCAACCCGCAGTTCATCTGCCTGTTTGCCGGGGCCGGCAAAACTGAGTTGCTCAGCGGGGATTCCGGCATCGAGAGCGACACGCATCTCACCAACCGAAGCGATATCGAAACCATCGACGCGTCCGGACATATGCCGTACGACATCGAACATCGGATTCGCCTTGATCGCATAATGCAGGTCGACTGCATCGGGCAGAACGTTACGCAACAATTCGATTCGAGCCGTAATCGCCTGCTTATCGTAAACGTAGAACGGGGTGCAACCAACTTGTGCCTGTATCTGCGTCAATGACTGCCCACCGATGACCAGCTCACCATCGCATGACGGAAGCCCGGCAACCGCAGCATGCCCCTGTGTTTTTCGACTGCTACTCATGACCTTTCGTCAGATCTGCACGGTAGCGGCTCACGATCGAACTCCGATCGAGCTTGCCGTTTGCATTCCGCGGCAGACTCTCCTCCCAGATAATTCGTGCCGGCACCATGAATGCCGGCAATGCCCGCCGGCAATCGGTCAGCAGCTGTTCAGAATCGCCGGCAGCCCCATCCAAAGGCTCGACGACGGCGACAATGCTCTGACCGATGTCCGCATCCTGCAACCCGAATACGCAAACCGCCCCGGTAGACCGGGTGTCATAGATAGCCTCTTCCACTTCACCGGGACTGACCCGGTACCCGGAAGTCTTGATCATTTCATCGTTACGACCGATAAAGTACAGATACCCTTCAGCGTCCCGGCGTACGATATCGCCGGACCAGACCGCGACCTCGGGCAGCGGCATACCGGCGACACGGCTTGGCAACGGACGAAATCTTTCGCGAGTCCGGTCTTCATCGCGCCAGTAGCCGGCTGCAACCAGCGCACCGCGATGCACTAATTCACCCGGTTCATCCGGTTCGCATTCCGTGCCGTCCGGCCGGACGACGACGACCTGGACACCCGGAATCGCCTTACCCATCGATGTCGGTCGCTCGTCGAGCTTATCGGGCGAGAGATAGGTCGACCTGAATGCCTCGGTCAGACCGTACATGAGAAATATATCCACATCGTCTGCACACTGCTGCAGTTGCCGGATCACCGGGACCGGCAATGCACCTCCCGAATTGGTCAGGTAACGTAGCGAATGCTTAACCTCTTCCGGCCAGTCCATTGCAGCTAACTTGAGCCACATTGGAGGCACGCCGGCCAGTCCGGTGATCCCGTAACGTTTCGCCGCCTTCAGCACATCCGCCGGAAACAGATAATTCAGCAATACGACCGTTGCACCAACATAAAAACTCGTCGTTAGCTGGCTGAATCCGTAATCGAAGCTGAACGGCAGAACAGCCAGGATGCGATCATTCTCGGTATTGTGCAGATAGGTAGCAACACTGCGCGCACCGGCCACCATATTACGATGCGTCAGGATGACGCCCTTTGCATTACCGGTGCTACCGGACGTATAAAATATTGCCACCGGATCCCGATCGATGACTTCAGGTTGCACGAGGCTTGCCCCGCCAGCCAGGAACTCATCCCAACCCAACAAGTTCGGACCGGTGCCCGCTGATTCACTACCGGGCCGGTCTGTCATCATGACGGTGTGTAAATCGGGACATTCCGTCAGCACATCCTGCAATCCGTTCAAATGAGCACTCGTCGACACTAATATCTCAGCGCCGGAGTCGCGCAAGATGTGAGCAACCTGTCTGGCTTTCAGCAACGGGTTGACCGGCACGAAGATCGCACCACAGTGCGAGACGGCGAAGAATGTTGCCACCGTTTCGATACTCTTCGGCATGAACACAGCCACACGCACATGCCTGTCCAGACCGATGCCTGTAAAGCCGCGCGCTATTGCCGACACGGATTCGGCCAGCTCAGCATACGACGCCTGTACCTCACCGCAGCGTATGGCGCATCGCTCACCCCGCTCCGCGGCGGTGGATGTGATCAGTTCGTGCAGCAAATCAGGCATCGGCACTCATTCCATCACGGCCGGACGGTAGAAATTTCAATGAATTGACGGATCTCGAAATACATTTGAATAAAACCAGGCCTCTGGCAAGAAATTATTTGCCGAAAATCCCTGAGCCAAAAAAATCATGGGCCGATAAATTGCGACGATTCTTTCAGGCTTGTTACGGCACAGGAACACGCGATTCTAGCCGAATCAAAGGGTGAATGCTGGGATCTGGAGCACGGTTGGGATGACTGGTCGATGCTATATTTTTCGCATACAATTCCGCGTCTTGCCGCTATTCGACCAGCAGCAGCACATAACAGCAAAGCGATCCGACATCGGAGCCCGACAATGCCAGATCAGCGGGTTCGCAACATCTTGCGAACATCACTACAGCTTGACAATCGTATCGAACAAATGGATACCGACAGTCCGCTGCTCGGTGCGATTCCTGAACTCGATTCAATGGCCGTCATCTTAATAGTGACTGCGATGGAGGAGGAATTCGACTTCATTATCGATGATGACGAGATTTCAGCCGATACATTCGCTACGCTAGGATCTCTCATCGAATTCGTGCAGAACAAGGTAGTATCCTGATGCCTGAGGCCGGTTCGGCAGATCCGATTACGCCTCCAGGGTGTCACTGAATGGAACTGCTCGCTGGATGGCAAAGATCCGGGCTGACAACAGACGTCAGCAATGCGTTGGCACGTAACATTCTTGCCGCAACAAGTCCCTCTTCCCGACACACGATTCATGAACCCTGCCCGGACCTGACTCTCATAACCTCTGTCGATGGCGACAGAACCCTCGAATTCGACCACGAAGCAGACCTGTTACTGGGGATCGGTACGCCGTTCTTCGAAAGCACAGAATCCAGCCGGACAGAAACATTCCGCCGTGCACTGACAACAGGCCTCAGGCACGACCGGCACCGCACGCTATCAAATCTCAGCGGCTGTTTCGCGCTTGCGAATTACACGCGGGACAACAACCGGCTAATACTGGCGACCGACCGTTTCGCCAGCATGCCAATTTACTATACGGTCACCGGTAAGGGTTCGCTGATCTTCAGCACAACGTACACCGATTTGTTTCAGCACCCGCAGATTCGCGGCCGGGTCGATCAACAATCCGTCTACAACTATATTTTCTTTTCGACCGTACCCGGGGACCGGTGCATTCATCAGGATATATACCGGATCCCGCCGGCATCCCTGCTGGTTTTCGAGAATGGACAGCTCGACATACAACGCTATTGGCAGCCGAACTTTAACCGTGACGGCTCACCGCCCGCGGCTGAACTGGAGCGGAAAGCGTTCGACTCATTGTCCGAATCAGTCGGCAGATTTGCCACGCTGGATAACCCCGGCTGCTTTCTGAGTGGCGGCCTGGACAGCAGCGCCGTCGCCGGGTTGGCCGCGCAGCACCAAAACGGCCAACCGTTTCACGCCTATACGATGGGTTTTACCGAGGCGGAGTTCGACGAAACCGCCTATGCGCGAATCGCGGCACAACACTTCGGCCTTGAACTGCATGAGCATCAGATCACCGCCGAGGAGCTGATCCAGACAATCGACACGATCACGGCAGCCTTCGCGGAACCATTCGGCAACTCTTCGGCGATTTGTTCCTATATCGGTGCAAAGGTTGCGCGGGAAGATGGTGTCATCAACATATTGGCCGGTGACGGTGGCGACGAACTGTTTGCCGGCAATGAGCGTTATCAGAAGCAACTTGTTTTTGAGCTATACGATCGCGTTCCACAAAGTTTGCGTAACGCTATTCTGAATCCATTTGCGGAAAAAACAGCAAAATTACCGGGCCCGTTCAGCAAGATCGCCAGCTACATCAGGCAGGCATTGATACCGCTACCGGCACGGATGTTCACGTACCACTTGCTGGTGCGCAACTCGCCATCCGAGATTCTGACACCAACCTTTCTGCAACAGATCGATATCGAGTGGCCGTTTCGATTCCTTCAATCTTTGTACGACGAACCCGTTGGCGGCGATACGCTGGACCGGATGATGTTTCTGGACTGGACCATAACGCTTGCAGACAATGACCTTCGCAAGGTTCGCACGACGTGTGAAGCAGCCGATTTATACGTGCACTTCCCGATGCTGACCCGCTCGGTCACAGATGCATCGTTACAGGTTGCATCCGGCGACAAGATGACGCTGCGTACGCTGCGCGCTTTTTACAAAGATGCCTTCGGCAAGTTCCTGCCCGAACAGATCCTGCACAAGCAGAAACACGGCTTCGGCGTCCCGGTCGGCCCGTGGATGTCGGTGAACGCCGATCTTCGCGAGCGGGTCTACGGCCGTCTCGGTACACTGAAGGAGCGTGATATTTTTCAGGCCGGCTATATAGATAATCTCATTCACCTGCACCGGACCGACCATGCCGTCTATTACGGTGCGCTGATCTGGCCGTTGTTTATGCTGGAAGAGTGGTTCCAGACTCATGCCTGCCAGGACTGACCGATTGCGTCGCCGGCTCATCGACCCCGCCCACATAGTGCTTCTCGGTTTCCTTTTTAACGATTGCCCGGAGCACCACCAATAACGCTATCAAGTGATAGTACAGATCGAAATAGGACAAGCCGAGGAAGGCGCCCCCGACCGCAAAACCGACCAGACTGGTCTGCAGCATCGCCGCAAGGTCAGCGGTCCAGGCCAGATCGGGAATATTTTTTGCCCGCCGAATAATGTTGCTGCCGGTAAAGTAGGCCGAGAAACCGAGTAACAGGAACAAGAACAGACCGAAAAACCCGTGCTCGCCCAGCACGCGAAAATAAATACTGTGAGGTCCCTGAAAAAGCTCCTTGTGCTCATCGAAATCTGCCGAGACTTCCGGTGAATAGCGGCGATAATTGTCTTCGATGAACACATGGTAACCACCGCCGATCGGCCGCTCGGCCGCGATATCGATCGCAAACGTCCATGCATTGATGCGCCCCATCGCCGACCGGTCCTCCTCGAACGAAGAAATCGTTTCCATCCGATCAAACCATTCCTCGGGCATCGACATGACAAATACCGGAATCATGACCAGAATTGCCAATCCGATACCGATCTTATGGCGGCTCTTGAGCCACAGGAACATCAGCATCGTCACGCCGGCCAGTGCCGCACCACGCGAATGGGAACCCAGGATTGACAGGCAGGTCATGCCCATGAGTGCAACAAGTCCGAGCCTCACATAGAGATTCCCGGTATGGGTAAACAGGTACCACGCCAGCGGCAGTGTCATGATCAGTGCCAGCGCCAGCGCATTGTTATCGGCAATAAAGCTGCCGGCAGGACCCCAGACGAGATATTCCGAACCACTGAGAAAAGTGTAAATACCGCCCTTCAAACCGAAGAAACCCAGCGAGATGACGATGACCCACACGAGTGCCTTGACCCGCTGCGGCGTCTGCATCAGGAAAATCGTCAGAAACGAAAACAACTGAATCTTCGCGGTCCGCATCAATTCACCGGACGCTTCCTCCATATTCAGCGCAAACATTGTCGTGAACGCCATCCAGCTTATGAACAACAGCCAGGTAATCGTCGTCAGGTTAATCGGCAACCCCTTTCGATCTCGATAAAACAGGATGCCGATCAGTGTCGCAATCGCGGTCAACTGAGCGAAAGGAAAATCAAACGCAAAAGACCATGTGAGCCTGTGTGGATTCATATAGCCGAGCCAGCTCCACAGGAGAATGCCGATCCATGGCCGCCAGACTACGACCGGCAGCAGGCTGAAGACGATTAATATGATGACGATGTCTCTCATGGTCTCGACACGTTCCCGTCTTGCTCGTCGAATGCATCCACCGATCCGGTCCCGCTACCCGCATGCGGCATGCCCTGGGCAAAATACCAGAGCAATCGAAGTGAAAAGCGCTTCGGCGTCTCGCCCCAGCATCCGATGCGCGGCAGTTCGAAGCGGCTAGCCGTGCGGTCGGGCACGCCCCACGCAGTGGTTACGGCACCCTTAAAACCCAGCCGGCGAATAGTTTCGACATCTCGCGGCGTAAAATCAGTGCCGGGCTTACCATTTGGAAACGCAAACAGGCGAATCGGATCAGCCGTCAGCTGCGCCAATGTTTCGCGCCCGGTGACAATCTCACGTTCGGCGTCTGTCGCACCGAGTCGAGCCAGTATCGGGTGGCTCGCCGTATGCGCGCCAATCTCGATACCTCCCTTATCCAGTTCGACCACCTGCTCACTCGTCATCATGAGGTTCGACAGTGGCCGAGCACCGCCGGAGTTCAACAATCTTTCCGCGTAGTCTTCACGCAGCACCGGATCGAGGTACCGGATCCGCCGCACCAGTTCACCGGCCACAACCGCGCGGCGCTGCTCCGCACCGATCTCGATATCACCGATCTCGGCGATACCGGTTCGCCACCGGTCGAGCGGCGCATGGCGGCAAGCCTCGATCACAGCATCGTTGAACATACAACCGCCGTCGAGATAATCGGTAGCAATAAACACGGTGGCATCCAGACGCAATCGGCGTAGTACCGGAAAAGCGACATGATAATTGTCGGCGAAGCCATCATCGAATGTAATTGCCACGGCCCTTGGCGGCAAACGCTCTTCGGCCAGCATCGCAACGCCGTCAGCTAATCCCACCACGTTGAATGAGTCACGCAATGCCGTCATGTGCCTGGCAAACTCATCGACATCCGGCACACCCGGATACATCGGGTCGGGCTGCGCCAAAACACGATGGTAAAACAGGATCGCGAGCCGACGCCCTGCCCGCCCCCGGGATGCCATGCGCCCGACGGTACGGATCAACGGCGAACCAAACGCGTCAGGCATCGGCCGCTCCACGGGTGATCTGCCGAAGCAACGCACAGGCACCGGCCGAGGTCGCACTCCAGTCAAAGCGTTGCGCGTACGCACGGACTGTCCCTGGCTCCGGATACCGGGCGAACAACTGGCGCACGCCGGCCGCGATCGTGGTCGGTGTGCGTTCGGTTAACAGGATGCCGACCTCCGGAGTTGCCAGTACCTCGCCGATGCCACCGACATCGGTCGCAATAACCGGCGTGTCACAGGCCAGCGATTCAAGCACGACTCCCGGCAGGCCCTCCCGACTCGATGCAAGAATCATCGCGTCCGCTGCAGAGTACCAGGACGCCAGTGTGGCCTGCGGCACCGGGTTCTCGATACGCACACGCTCCGCAAGACCGAGTTGACGAGCGAGATCGTGCAACCGCTGCTGCATGTGACCCTGGCCGACGATCACCAGTGAATAGCCATTCAGATGTTGCAAGGCTTCAATGACGAGGTGATGCCCCTTGAGTTCGATCAGGTTGCCCACCGACAACAGGATTTTGCCGGGCAATTCACTGCCTGGCCAGGCCGTCGGCAGGTCCGGCGGCCGAAACAACTCCAGGTCCACACCGTTACGCAATACGCTGATTTGTGCCGGCCGGACACCGATTTCAATCAGCCGCGATCGCAACGCATCGGCTACGGTGACGACCGCCGCCGCCCGGTTTGCCGCACGGCGTATCAGGCGGCGCGGCACGCGAAGCTTCGTGAGAACATTGATATCGGAACCGTGCCCGGTCACGAGAACCGGCTTGCCAAAATGAGCGCCAAGCATGACGGCTGCGACACCCTGCGGGTAGAAATACTGCGCATCGATCGCATCGAAGTCGTAGCCATCGCGAATCAGGCGGGCCAATGGTTGCCGCATCGCCCGGGCCAGCAGAAATGGCGCCAGGGTCGTGCCGACTTTAGGAATCACCGGGAAGCGCGGATGATAAATGTCGATACCGTTTCGTTGCTCGTAGTCCGGTATGTTCGCGAATGTGGCGTAATCTCCAAAACTCGCAGCGGTCCAGGGAAACCACGGCACCGGCGCGACGACTTTCGCCTCGATACCGCCCAAGGCCAGCATTCCGCGCAGGCGCTGCTCGACAAACTGACCCAGAAACGGCTGAACCGAACTCGGATACAGGGTAGAAAATGTCAGCAGGCGCATGGGCGGGTCACGCGGTACTGCTCGTGTTGTTGTCGCGACGCACCAGTTGAGTACCGAGGAATCGCTCAATGATGCCTTCCAGCCGTCGCATCGAGCCGGCCCAGGAATGGTTCGCCAGCATGCGTTGGCGACCGCTGGCGCCAAGCTCTGCACGCCGCGCGGGATTCTGCAGAAGACCGATCACTTGCTCGGCCAGGGTATCCGCATCACCGGCAGTCAAAAAATGCTCGCCGGGTACGGCATCCACGCCGCCCGCAGCGACAACGCTGGAGACAACCGGCACGCCCATAGCCATTGCCTCGAGAATCTTGTTCTGCGTTCCTCGCGCAATCTCCAACGGTGCAACACTGACTGCCGCCGATCGCACGTAGGAGCGGACATCCGGCACCGTCCCGGTTACGGTGATGCCCGGACGTTCGCCCAGTTGCCTGATTTCCTTCGACGGCTCAGCGCCGATGATCAGCAGTTTCGCACCGGGGACCTGCGCCCGAATGCGTGGAAACACGTCGCCGCACAAGTACAGCACCGCCTGCTGATTCGGAAAGTAATCCATGCGACCGGTGAAACACAGCGTGTCGGAATCGTAGGGCGTGTCGTCCGGATGAAAGAATTCGCTGTCGACACCATTGGGAAACCAGTCGGTGTTGCGTGCGGTACCCAGCTCGCGAAGTGTCTGCAGTTCGGCGCGTGTCGTGCAGGTACTCAGATCGAACCGGCCGGCCAGACGTTTCTCCGTCTGCCGTAATTTCATGCCCTCTAATCCATAGACCATGTTCATGGGAAATCCACGCCGGCGCCGATACTCGAACCATTTTTCCGAATCCATATCGCCGAAGTCGAGAATCTTCGGCAAGTCGCCGAACCCATCGACATATTGCGCGGCCGACGAACAATGCACGAACACAAAATCATAATCGCCGGTCGCACATTCATTATCGATGAACTGCTTTAATGCCGGCGAATAGAAGTATCCGAACGACGAGGGTACGGGTGTCGGCACGTTCATCAGCATACGGCCCACTGCGACCGGCGTCGGAATCCGCACGCAATGAAACCTGTGACAGTAGTCAGCAATACCCTGCGCCTCATCCTGTTCGGCCCGGTCACGCGCCATGGATGCGACCGTCACTTTGGCGAAGCCACCGAGGTGCCTGATGATATTGAACGGCCGGATCTTGCCACCACGTTTTGGCGGATACGGGAAGCGATGACAGACGAACAGTACTTTCATTCAACGGCTCCGCAACCGATACGCTCGGTCAGCTCATCGCCGATATCGCCGGGTGTCTCGCCGTCAAGATAGATGCGGCACCAGAGCTCCAGATTCACGAGACACTGCAAATGGTCACTATAATCTTCCTGACCCGACTCATGCAGCGCAATGGTTTTCGACACCGCCGCGGGATTCAAGAGCCCACGGCGTGTAAGCGCTGATTCGGCCAAAATGACGTGCATGAGCGGACGCAATTCTTTCTTCAGCCAGGCGCCCATCGGGGCGCCGAAACCGCGCTTCGAGCGGTGGATAATGGAATTCGGCAGCAAATCCTTCACCGCATCCTTCAGAATATACTTTAGCGTCCGGCCACGAACTTTCAGGTCCGACGGCATGCGTGCCGACAAATCGACGAGATCCTGGCTCAACAGTGGCACGCGGCATTCTATCGAGGCCGCCATCGTCATCTTGTCGGTCAGCAGCAGCAGATCGTCGGGCAACTGCGTGTCGAGGTCCACCTGCATCAATCCGTTGATTGCATCGTCTGTCGACACGCGGTCGAATGCAGCCTGTAGCGAGCCGGCGACCGCCCCGCCCGGCTCGACCAATATCGCCTGCCTGGCCGCGGCATCGAACAGCTGCAGGTAGGACGCATATTGCTGCTGCGGATCCAGGTCGGCGGTCAAAACGAACTGGCGTAAATAGCGCAATAAATTGCTGACTCGTCCGTGTCGATCACTGGGCAGCAACGATGCACCGGGTTTGAGTATAGCGCTACGAATCCAACCCGGGATCCGGTTAAACAGCCGCGTATAGTAAGCGCCAAGGTAACGACGATAGCCGCCGAACAACTCATCGCCACCGACGCCGGACAGGATGACCGTCACATCGCGACGCGCAAACTCGGCAACGAGAAACGTCGTCATCAAAGCGGAGTCAGCCATCGGCTCATCGAGGTGCCAGATCAGCTTCGGCAACAGCCGTGCCACATCGGGACGAACCAGAATCTCCTTATGATTCGTACCGAAGCACTCCGCAACCTGCCGGGCATAGGGTAGCTCGTTGTAATAGGCGCCTTCCGGACCGGTATCGAAGCCAATCGAATACGTATTGACCGGCCGCGAACTGTTCCTGGCCATCAGGCCGACAACGGCACTGGAGTCGATGCCGCCGCTCAGGAACGCACCGAGGGGTACATCAGACACCATCTGGTCGACGACCGACTTTTCCATGGTCGCCAGCAGTTCCTGGCTGTAGTCGGCCTCGCTGCCTGGATTTGCATCGACATTAGAAGAATAACTCCAGTATTTTCTTATAGTTACAGAACTATTCTCACAAATTAATAAAGCACCAGCAGGTAACTTTTTGATGCCGAGGAAGGCCGTTCGCGGCGCGGCTATGTAGCCGAGGTATAGCAGTTCGTCCAACCCCTCGCGGTCGAGGGAGGCTGACACGTCCGGTACTTCCAGGATCGATTTGATTTCGGAAGCGAATACGAGGCGTCGCTGGTCGGTAAGGTAATACAGCGGTTTGATACCGAGCCGATCACGACCGATCAGCAGCCTGCTACGCCGCTGATCCCAGACCGCAAATGCGAACATCCCGTCGAGGTGATCGACCAGATCATCTCCATACTCTGCGTATAGATGGACGAGTACCTCGCTGTCACTGCCGGTGGAAAAACGGTAGCCCCGTTCCGCAAGCTGTTCCCGCAACTGACGAAAATTATAGATCTCACCGTTGCACACGACCTGCACCGAGCCATCCGGGCTGGCCAGCGGCTGATGCCCACCGGCCGGATCGATGATCGATAACCGCCGCATGCCGAATGCAATTCCGGCAGCATCGTAGCCGCCGGCATCATCCGGTCCGCGGTGCATGCTTACCTGCCCCATGCGTTCGACCCACTCCGGACGGGGCCGGTAATCAGCATGCAGTGCAACGATGCCGTGTATACCGCACATGATTAACTCACAAACCCGTTACCGTAAACTGCCGGCACGATGCTAACCCTGAACCTGACGGTTAAATGATTCATAGATCATCAGCGACCACAGCATCGCGCTGTTGTCCCGATCGCCGGCCTGGTGCTGATCGACGAGATCGCGAATGACCGTCATATCGAACATCCCGGTATCGCCCAGCGTGCCATGCAACAACCTCCGGCGCAGGTCTTCGCGCAGGCTCGAGCGGAACCATTTGCCCATCGGGACCGCAAAACCCATTTTGGGCCGATACAGAATGTCGTCCGGCACGTCGGGCGACAAAGCCTTTTTCAGCACGTATTTTCCGTCACGTTGGCGCAACTTCAGGTTTGCGGGCAGCGTTGCCGCCCACTCGACAAGCTCATGATCGAGCAACGGCACGCGCACTTCGAGGGAGTTGGCCATGCTCGCGCGGTCGACCTTGGTTAGAATGTCGCCAACCATGTATGTCTTCATGTCGAGGTATTGAACTGTGGTCACCGGGTCCGCATCACGGACATCCTCACTATAGCCGCGTAACACCTCCCTGGCATCGTAGCCTTGCAAGCGGCTGTTGAACTGCGGTGAAAACAAACGGCGCCGCGTGTCCGCCGGGGCCAGGGACACACTGTCAAAGTAGGCATCGAGACTATCGCGCGCAACCGCCTCGAGTGTCGCCTTGGCGCGGAGAATACGCGGCGCCCAATCAGCGCGCGGATACATCCTCGCCAGTGCCGCGAATACGGAACGCCGAAAACCATCCGGCAACAGTCGGCGGAAACGCTCCTCGGATGCATGCCAGCGATAACGCGAATAGCCGGCGAATACCTCATCGCCCCCATCGCCGGACAAAGCGACCTTGACGTGTCGGCGCGCCAGTTCACAGACACGGTAGGTCGGTAACGCCGAACTATCGGCAAACGGTTCATCATAGATTCCCGCCAATTGATCGATCAGGCTGAAATCATCCGGATCGACCTGCGAGACAAAATGGTTCGTTGCCAGCCTGTCGGCCATTTGTTGTGCATAGGTTGATTCATTAAAGGCCGGATCGCCGAATGAAATGGAGCAGGTATTGATCGGGCTGTCCGAAGCTCGCGCCATCATCGTGACCACGCCGCTGGAATCCACACCGCCCGACAGAAATGCGCCGACAGGCACGTCGGCGATCATGCGAATACGGACTGCCTCCTGCATTTTTTCTCGCAATGCATCGATCGCCTCGCCCTCTTGCATCGATGCGGCTGCAGCGAAGTTGACCTGCCAGTATCGATCCGGCTCGGGCACCGGCCGGCCACGGACTGCCAGTAAAATATGCCCCGGCGGCATTTTCCTGACCGTGGACAGAATGGAGCGCGGCTCCGGCACATAGCCGTAAGCAAAATAATCCTCGACCGCCAGCGGGTCGATTGTCCGTTCGACCCCGGGATGCGCGAGCAGCGCTTTCAGTTCGGATGCAACCAATAGCTGTCCGGAAGACAATACCGAATAGTAAAGTGGCTTGATGCCGAGTCGGTCGCGTGCCAACAACAACGACTGACTGTTCCGATCCCATAGCGCGAATGCAAACATGCCGCGGAATCGTTCTACACAATGTCTTCCCCACTCCTCCCAGGCATGGACGATAACCTCGGTATCGGTACGTGTACGAAACCGGTGACCGGCTGCCTCCAACTCAATGCGCAAGGCTTGAAAATTGTAAATTTCCCCGTTGTACACGACGACCACCGACTCGTCTTCGTTATACAACGGCTGTTTTCCGGCCGACAGATCAATGATGGAGAGGCGCCGATGCCCCAGCCCCACGCCCGGTTCTAGGTGATAACCGCCGTCGTCGGGCCCCCGGTGGATCTGTGAATCATTCATGGCCCGCAAAATCGGCTCGTCTATGTCGCAACGCTCGCGAAGATCAATGATTCCAACCAATCCACACACGCCATAAACCTCAATCAGGTCACTTCCCGAAACTGCTCATACACAGCCCGGTATTGCTCGACCATGCCGTCGAGACTGAAATTATCCAGGGTCCGCTGTCGTCCCGCCGCACCGTGCCGTCGCCGCAAGTCGCTGTCGAGAATATAGTCATGAATTTTTCGCGCCATGGCCGGCGGATCAGCCGGCGGGACGAGAAATCCCGTCTCATTGTCGCGTACTAATTCAAGGTTGCCGCCGACTTCCGTCGCAATAACCGGAATTCCGGTGGCCATGGCCTCCAGTATGGTGTTGGAAATGCCTTCCGACAACGACGGCAATACGAAGATGTCGAACGTCCGCAGCAAGGCAGGCACATCATCACAGAATCCCGGAAACTCGTAGCAACCTGCCAATCCCTGCTCGTCCAGGTACGCCGCCAGCCTTTCCCGGCAAGAACCATCGCCGACGATAATCAGGCGCGACTTGCCGGCAGCCTCCCCGGCGACACTCGCGTATGCCCTGACGAGCGTCAGGTGGTCCTTGATTTGCTCCATCCGGCCGACCGCACCGATCACGACGACCGCTGCTTCCGATGCCGGTGCAGCCGGCTGCCCAAGCGGTGCAAACCGCTCGGTATCGACACCATTGCAGATACGCACCACTCGCTCCGGGGCGATACCGATCTGCTTGACAAGATATTGCTCCAGATCATTCGACAGGGCGATATAACGCGTGACGAAACGGCGCATGAACCGTCGCAGACGCCGATACCGCCGGTTGCTGCCACCCGAATCATAAATATCGAATCCATGCTCGCTGTGAATACGCACCGGAATGCGGGCCAGGAATGCGGCCAGTTGCGACTCCAGGCACGGCAGGTTCCGCGTATGCACGATGTCCGGCTTCTCCGTGGCGAGAATTCGCCAAAGGCGCAACAGGTAGCCCGGATTCTTACCCGGTCGTTTGCCGAGTGCGATAACGTGTACGCCATTCGGCAAGCGTTGGCGAAACTCCGTAGCCTCTGTCAGCGCTATGACCAGATGCTCATAAACATCGCCCGGCAAACGGTTGATCAGGTTGACCAGCCCGTTCTCTAGACCGCCGAAATCCAGGCGAAAAATTATATGTACTATTTTTATTCTTTTTTGCATCCGCTGCTTTGCGCCGGAGCCCCGGCATGCTCAGGTGATCGTCTCGAGGTAACCTGCGTATCGTTCCATCATCGTCACCCATTTGAAATCCTCGATCAGGCGTCGCAGCTTGAGTTCGAAGCTATTCAGATTCACGTAATGACGGAAGCGGGTACGCGCATCCAGACCCGGTATCTTCGGTTGATCCGGATCGAGCTCCCATGGATGAAAATAGAACATGGCCGGACGGCGATCGGCACGGTTGACCCGCCGGATACACCACTTGCTCCACGCATACGGCAACAAACGAAAGTAACCGCCTCCACCACACGGCAGGCGCATTTTCGATACCTCGACCGTTGTTACGGGAATCTCCATCAGTTCGGCTTGCCCCGGTCGGAACGCAAACCGGGGCGCATCACGCATACCGTAATGATCGTGCCGGATCGGATAGATGCTCGAACTGTATCGATAGCCGGCATCACCCAGTATGTCGAATGCCCAGGGTGACCGGTCATCGATCGAATAGCTGGCCGCACGATAACCATTAACGGGACCGCCCGACACATCCTCCAATATTGTTTTGGTCTTGCTAACATCTTCGCGAAACTGTTTTTCGCTTTGTTCGTAGACCCGAGCATGGTGATAGCCATGACTGGCAATCTCGTGTCCCTGCGCCACAACCCGGCGAATGATGTCAGGGTAGTGTTCGGCAACCCATCCCAGGCAGAAGAACGTACTCCGCACATTGGCATCCGCAAATATTTGCAATATAAGGTCCATCGTTCGCGGCAGGCGACACTCGAAATCGACCCACCGATCCCGACTGACAGACGATTCGAATGCAGAGACCTGAAAATAATCCTCAACATCCACGGTCATGACATTTTCAGCCGAAGCACCGATCCCATCGAGATTGATGACTTGGGGAATAATACTGGACATGGACTCCCGCCGAAGCTGGCGGATCTCAGAATTCTCGCGTCAGGCCGAGTTCCGCCGAGAACTCCTTATAGTTACCAACGCCGGTCGTGGCCCCGGTGCGGTCATTGTAACGTGCTTCCAGGAATAAGAACGTGCGCTGACCCCACTCATAATCGAAGCCGGCAGTACCCTGCAATAGAGTGTCATCTTCGAGCGTAATCCCACCTCCTGGCAATGGCGAATCGACGACTATCTCCCGCTGCGTGCTTGTCAGTGACATGCTGAACATTGTCTTGTAGCCGAGATCCCAGGAGAAGCTTGCCGTCGCACCAAAGGAGTCTTCGTCCGGCACCGGGGTTGTATCGGTTGCTGCCTCGATATTGTCGCGCTGCTCCCAGAACAAGCCCAGGTAGAAGGTGGTTTTAGGATAGGTCCAATCGACACCCGCGTCACCTCGTTTGCGGATAAAACGACGCGCCGTACCAGGCCGGTTGAGGTCGGAATCGGGTGAATCGAAGCCCGTGTCTTCATCGCCGGTCGGCACCTGGTTCAATGCGACTATATCGGCGGTAGAGGGTGTTTCGTTGTACGCCACGCGCATGTGAAAATTATCACTTTGCTGCCGATTCCATTCAAAAAAGTATGTCGAACCCCAGAAGCGTTCGCCTACCGATAAGGTGAACTCGTTCTTGCCGATCGCACGTGAGAAACCCACCTCCCAGCGCGACTCAGACAATGACGAATCGTCCAGATCTCTAAAATCACTGTCGATTCCGATCAAACCGTTTAACTGGAAGGCCTCGTTCACCTGGTAACCAAGCTGCAGATACAGCGACTGCACTTCAACATCACCGGAGATATCATAATCGAGCTTGCTGAACTCATACATGAGTTCGTAGCCAACGTCACCCGGATTGGTCGTCGCGCGACGAATTGCAGCCTGACCGGCAAGGGTCTTCACATCCTGTGCCTCCGCCTTGTCGTAGCTGACCCGGCCCGCCATGAAAGACGCATCGAGTTCGGCCTTGCTGAACAACGGTCGCTGCCAGACCGGTCCGATGTTCCATATCGCAGAATCCGACCGGTTTCCCGTAACATTAATATTAGAGTGAGTCAGCCGTTTGGCCGGGTCGACGTTCACCTGGTCAATGGCGCCCGACCCTCTCAGCCACAACTCATCGTTGATCAGGTTAAAGATTCCGTATGTCGACAGATTGCTAAACACGCCATTCCGGTCAGAATCATCGGCGTAAATCAAAGTCTCCAGCGCGTAATCGAAGTCAAGTTCGAGTCGCTCGGCGTCGATACTCACACCGATACTGGGTTCGATGCGTGTCACCCATGCATCTTCTTTAAAGCCATCCGGTGCCAATGTCAGGTTATCGGTATAGATCTGTGCGGCATCGACGGCGCCTCGCCATTCGACGGCTATGCTCACGGAGGGCGCTCCGACAGCCAGGAACAAAAACAGGATGCCAATACCGTGCGATCTCATTATTGATTCAAGCACCAGATCAAGCCTCATCTGTGACGGGCGGCGAGTCATCGGCCTCGCGCATACCAACCTCTGAATAATAAGGATAGTAGGCATCGTCCAGAGCCTCTTTGACCTCGGCCGCCTGATTCAGCACGAAACTCACCGATGACTGTGAAGACTCGAACATTTTCAGAACACTACTGATCTGATTTGCTGTCGTACGCCCGGCGCCTACCACAACCAGGGAGTGATCCGCCTTTTCGACCAGCGCCCTGCCCTCGCTCGTTTCCCGGAGTGGCGGCACATCAAGCAAAACCACAAGATCCGGATCATGCAGCGAGTCGAGCAATTCAGACATTCTCCGGCTCGCGAACAACTCGGTCGAATCCGGCCGCAGCTTTCCAGCCGGAAGAATCTGCAGTGCCGGCATGTCCGTCGGTACGATGGCGTCCTTGATACTCAGTGTTCGGTCACTTAGTACTTCCTGAAGACCGATCTGTTCACCCAGGCCCAACACCTGTGTCAACGTTTGACGGAACGGATCGGCATCAATCAACAGGACATGCGTCATTTGCTCGAATGCCATGCTGACTGCCAGATTGTAGGCAACGAATGACTTACCTACCTGAGGTGAATGACTCGTGATCATGACAAGCTTGCCCGAATCAGCACTTTTTGGCGTCATTCCGAATACGCGCGCCAGGATCGGCCTTTTTAGAAAACGAAAGTCTTTGGCCAGTTGCGGGTGTGCATCGAGGGTAATCATGCCTTGCTCGGCAGCCCGTCTGGTATCCACAATCAGCGGTATTGACTCTTCTGCCGGCCGGTCAACTTGATCCGACGGCAGGGCATCTCCCGGTTGCTTTCGCTTCTCGCGACCAGAACGAGCGCTGCGGACCGCTTTTTCGATAATGCTCATAGCCCCGGAATAATCCCTGGAAGATTGGCGCCGAACACCTGACCATGCGTTCGCCCCAGCACTACCATCAGGCCAAACACAATAATTAACCCGGTGAAACACACTGATAACCATACCCAACGAATTTTTTCGGCGGACACTTCGGCTGGCGAACGTATGTTACGAATGGACCCAAGTACCGGGATACCAAAACGACGCTCCAGGTCATTCGCAGTATAGAAAACAGGATTCGAAATATTCAGCAGTACCGACAATCCAACGCCCCCGATAATACCGAACAGTAATACGACTGTAGCGATCAGGCCGCGGTTCGGGCCATCAGCAGACCTTGGAATGGTCGGCGGGTTGATGGTGCGAAACTGGATTTCGTACTTGCTCTTCCCGGCATCTTCCGAGAGCTTTGCCGCCTCGAGGCGCTGCAGGAATTGCTCATACTGACCGTTGACGACGGCATAGTCACGATTCAACCGGGTCAATTCGGCTTCTACCTGTGGAATCGTATCAACCTTCTCGCGCAGGTCCGTCACGGCTCGTGATTGCTCACGCCGCTGGGCTCGCAGTTCAACCAGCTCCACTTCGATACCGCTAAGTTGTATCTGCATCTTCTGATAGACCGGATTCTGCTCGACGGCAGAGTAATCGCGGCGCACACCCGGCATCTTTTCAGCGATGAGGACGGCTTTCTCCTCTTCGAGATCCGCAATAATGCTATTGATCTGAACGATATCCGGGTGATTATCCGTAAATCGCAAACGCAACTCGGTCAACTGATCCTTGAATTGCTCAATCTGCCGATCGATATTCGGCACGCTGACATCCAATGGGTCTTCGGTTGTAACCATACCGAACACAGGCTCCTCGCCTTCGAGCTGGCGTAATATTTCATCGCGCCGACTGGTCGCAATCTTGATCTTCGATTCCAGCGATCCGAGATACTGGATTTCACCTTCGAGACGACTGTAGTAATCACCACCATCACCCGGCATCAAACCGACATTTTGCCGTTTAAAATCCGCCAACTTTGTCTCTGCTGCATTTAATCGTTCCTCATACTCCTCAATCTTCCCCTCGAGAAATAATTGGGCGCTGGCCGACTCGACGCGGTTTGCCCCGGCGGAACCTTCGATATAGGTGTCGGATAATGCCGACACAATCCTGTAGGTTGTCTGTGGATCTCGGTGGGTGTAACTGATCTCAAGCACGTTGCCTCGATCAATCGTCACCTCGATGCTCGCAGCCATCCGGTTGACAAGCCCGTCCATGCCGGCCTGATCCGTGGCGCGCTCCTGCAGATCCAGCCCGGTCTGCTGGGCAATTTTTTCCAGGCTGGGCTTGCTCACGATCGAACTCATCATCAGGCGCACTTCGCTCATGACATCGGACTCGACAGCCAGCCCTTTT
Source organism: uncultured Chromatiaceae bacterium (assembly GCA_964629475.1). Taxonomy (GTDB): domain Bacteria; phylum Pseudomonadota; class Gammaproteobacteria; order Steroidobacterales; genus SMWD01. The sequence continues at coordinate 432,528 of CAZVQW010000001.1, forward strand.
AGCAGTGGCCGCAACGTATTCGCCGTATCGACATACAGACGCGTCGATGATTTGTACACATCCGGCAGCGAGAAGGTCATGATCCAACCCAGGATACACAGGGCCCATGCCAGGCCCAGTGCATGCCAACCATAGCGCATGCAGCCGAGATACATTCCACGAATATATTCGCCGAGCTCGCTGATACTCCCCGGGCCCTGTGACTTTTGCAGAACTGCCACCATATTCAGTTACTAGAGTCGGGATTCCGGAATAATCAGAACATCACCCGGCATCATCTTCACGTTGGCTGAAATCTTGCCTTTCTCGATCAGGTCATTGATGCGCACTTCGATCTCGCGCGAACTACCGCCGTAGCGTCGAATAATCTTGGCACGATTTCCCGCTGCTCCATCAGCCAGACCGCCCACTTCGATGATCACGTCCAACAGCGTCATATCCTGACGATACGACAACGCCCGGGGTTGCGAGGCTTTGCCGACAACGCGAATCTGATTAGAGAATGTTCCGACGAATTGTTCGATGATGATATTCACCTTCGGCGACTTGATGATTTCCGCCAACTCGGTTTCCATATCTCGAGCCAGCTGCGACGGTGACTTGCCAACCGCCTGCATGTCTTCGACCAGCGGCGTAGAAATCTTGCCGTCCGGACGTACCGGAATGGTCACAGACAAGTCTGGATTGCGCCAGACGAATATCTGCAGCACATCACCGGGGCCGATCATATATTCCACCGACTCCATCTGAGATGTATCGGCAATATCTTTGGATGTTCCGGATGTGCCACCGCAAGCCGACAACAGCATCACGACCAATAACGCCACGATATTGGCACCTCTGAACCTCCTAAGCATGGTTACTCTCCTCTTAAGAATTACCTGACTACTACCACTGTCATACAGACCATCCGGCAGCCACTCCACCAGAGACATTTTCATGATGCAGGCAACTTGTACCCGGTCGGTGCTGATGTGACCAGGCTCGAAATTCTCTGCAAAGAGGCAACGGCTGAATCCTGTTTCCGCCCCGGCTTAAATGGCAGCGCAGGTTTCGTATTATTTCCTGCAATATTTGCCACACTTGGATATCCGTTACAACGACACGTTTCGCAATCACGCATGTTCCGAAACGATTATGTAAGAAGAAGCGTTCATTCGGCCGTATCCGTGATGATTCCCGAAAATCATGCAACACCCCGGCTCACCAATACAAGCTCTGCCGGTGCCACCACCACTGCCATCGTAACGCCCTGCGGGCCGGATGCCAATTCATAAACTCAAAATCAGACGCGGTCCGTGGTGGAATTCGACGCCAACTCAGTATACTAGCGTGACAGGTCACCTCGCAGCGTGCGGCACGCAACAAAATTGACCTCAAAATTATGCCTGCGGAACGCGAAATGACTCAATCAACCGACATGCCACAGACGAACACCGAAATTGAGCGAGGATCAACGATTGCCGATCCGTTCGTCGATTACTACAAGCAACAGAGCCTGTCGGCCGCGACCATCGAGCGGTTCAAATCGATCATGGCTCTCGTGCAACGCACACGCAGGAATGCAGACCTCGGCATCGAGCGCTTGTCCATAGGAGACGTCGGCTGCAACGCCGGAACCCAATCCATGATGTGGGCAGAAGCCGGACATACCGTGCGCGGTCTGGATATCAACGAGGGGCTGCTCGAGGTTGCTCGACAGCGCAGCAAAGAACGTCATCTCGATATTGATTTCACGCTCGGCTCGGCAGCGAACTTGCCATGGGAAACTGCATCGCTCGATGTCTGCCTGCTACCGGAACTGCTCGAGCATGTTGCCGACTGGGAGCCCTGTCTCGAGGAAGCTTGCCGGGTATTGCGCACGGGTGGTGTGCTTTATCTCAGTACGACAAATCGCCTGTGTCCGAAACAGATGGAATTCGAATTACCCTTGTATAGCTGGTATCCGGGCCCGCTAAAACGCTATTGCGAAAAACTGTCGGTAACGACTCATCCGGAATGGGTCAATCATGCGAAGTTCCCCGCGGTAAACTGGTTCACGCCTTACCAGCTCAAGGACTACCTCAGGCGTCGCGGATTCAATGCATTCGATCGATTCGATGTCATGGACCTGAGCGACAAAGGCCGTCTCGCCCGGCAACTCGTCGCGGCCATTCGTTATTTACCGCCACTGCGATTCTTCGCACATATAGCAACTTCCTATACAGTAGTGGTCGGCATACGCCGCACCTGAACCTGAACACACGACTGCCCGCCACGATGCGCATTCTGCATATTCTCGATCACTCGATTCCGCTCCACAGCGGCTATTCGTTTAGAACGCGCGAAATTATCAGGCACCAACGCGCCCGGGGCTGGGAAACGGCACATGTCACGAGCACGAAACACACGGCGGAAAGTGACGCAGAGGAAACGGTGGATGGTTTGCATTTTTACCGTACTCTACCCGGCCACGGCCTCTTCGACGCGCTACCGATTGTCGATCAGCTAGCTGTCGTCAGGTCGCTCGCACGCCGCCTGGCGATGATTGTCGATGAGATCAAACCCGATATCCTGCATGCTCATTCACCCTGTCTGAACGGGCTGGCGGCTCTTCGAGTAGCTCGTCGCCGACATCTGCCGCTGGTTTACGAACTCCGCGCGTTATGGGAAGACGGCGCTGTCGACCACGGCACCACTACGCCGAACAGCCTGCGCTACCGAATGTCCCGCGCCCTGGAGACCTATGTATTGAAACGCGCCGACGCGATCACGACCATTTGCAACGGCTTGCAAAAGGAAATCACAGGGCGCGGAATCAACGCGGACAAGGTGACGGTGATTCCGAATGCCGTCGACGTACACCGCTTCACTGTACATGAATCCCGGGATCCGCAACTCAACGAGGAACTTGACCTGACAGACAAACCTGTACTTGGATTCATTGGTTCATTTTACCGATACGAGGGATTGTCCACCCTGCTGGACTCGGTACCGCAAATTGTTCAGGCCAGCCCGGACGTGCGCATACTATTGGTCGGTGGTGGCATGGAAGCGGAAGCACTGCATCAGCAAGTGAAAACGCTCGGCATTGACCATCAGGTAATTTTCACCGGGCGCGTGCCGCACGATCAGGTTGACCGCTACTACAGTCTCATCGACATACTGGTTTATCCACGCCTGGCAACGCGGCTGACCGATCTGGTCACGCCACTCAAACCTCTTGAGGCAATGGCCCAGGGGCGCGCACTCGTGGCATCGGATGTCGGCGGTCATCTCGAACTGATCCGCGACGGCGAAACCGGCCTGCTCTTCGAGGCCAACAATCCGGGCGCACTAGCCGAAGCCGTAATTAAACTGTTGCGTGATGACACATTCGCACAACAACTTCGCACCTCGGGCAGGCAATTTGTCGAGGATGCTCGCAACTGGCCGGCTTCTATCGAGCGCTACGAAGAAGCCTACGCTGCCGCCAGGGTCCGCACGTCCGCTCGATAAAAAAACGATTCCAACAGCGCGAAAATCAGCCGACTGTTACAGCCTGTCGATCGATCGAGAAATACTAAATCTTTCGTTGGCAGGTAAAACGCCAGATATCTGCGAGTTCTAAACGTTATGGTAATGCCAACCGCGTTACGAGTTGACCTAATGCGGTGTTCAGGCGGTGATTTTATCGACTTCCGCGAAAAATTTTCTTCCGCCGACATTTCTAATTTATTGACTGCATTAAATTATTTATCCGCTTCGTGTTAACAAATGTTTATGTCACACAGGCAAAACACCAACCCGAGAACTGCGTCGCATTTTTGCAAATTTGCCTTCTGCATTCTCGCGACCGTTGAAAAGGCAAACCCATCGCAAGGTGGGGACGCAAAGCTTCCGGTCTAAAGAAGTCTCTATTAGATAGCGGGGTTGCCAGTTGTTTCGATGGATCGCACAGCGAATCCACCGCGCGTAAACCTGTCATCTCCATTCTCTGCGAGCGACTCCAATACCCATTAGGGGACATGCCGGAACGCCGGGTCAAGGATCGACCCGTCATTAGTTTTGCGTCACGGCTGTTTTCCTAACTGACAAGGTATTTGGTGATATGCGCATTGTTAAGACATGGACGTTCTCAGTGCTGGCCTTCCTTAGTGCGGGAGCGCTGACCACAGCAGCCCTCGCCGGGCCTATCGATGATCTGCAACCGGGCCAATGGTACGAGTTCCCAAACTCGCGCCTTGACACGGTCCTACCGAACCCCCTGCCCCTGGGAGATCCAACAGGGATCATGGGCGGCGGTTACAGCGGCGGCGCCTGGGACTCCAAGCGTCACAGGCTGATCGTCTGGGGCGGCGGTCACGCAGCCTATGCCGGGAATGAACTTTATGTCTTCGACGTACCGAGCGGTCAATGGATACGCCTGACCGATCCCACGTCTCCGTCGAGCACCCAACCGTGGTCCGTGCACACGTACGATCAGCTCGAATATCTGCCGAACCAGGACAGGCTGTTCGCAGCGGGCGGTTCCATATGGGGTTCGGGCCAGGCTACACCGAACACCTGGCTGTTCGATTTTGCCACCAACTCGTGGGTACTGGGCGCCAGGATGCCCGGCGGGCCGTACGAGTTTTTCGAGTACAACATGACGACGGACTATGATCCTGCCAATGACGAAGTCATTATGGCGGGCTACTCCGAATCCGGCAGCTATAATCCGGCCAGCAACACCTGGACACTGCACGGCAATAATATTCAACGCGACCTTGGCCATACGGCCGCGCTTGATGCAAATCGTCGCAAGTACGTCGCTATCGGTCGCGGCACCGCTTATATATTTGATGTCGACGCACAGGGCCATCTCGGCTCGCGTCAGTCTCTGAACGCTTCGGGCGCCACCGAGATTCAATCCTGTAATGCTCCGGGTATCGTATTTGATCCGACCAGCGATCGCCTCGTCGCCTGGTGCTCGGGTAGCGCCGTCTATTCGCTGAATCTAGACAATCGGGTCTGGACGAAGCACAACGCCACAAACAGCGTATCGCCCGGTAACCCGGCCAGCGGTATTTCATATTCGGGAACATTCGGCCGGTGGCGGTATATGCCCGAGTACAACGCATTTATTCTCGCCACGAACACGAACAAGAACGTCTATGTCTATAAGCTGACGGACGGCAGCGGTACGGCACCGGCCAACCCGACGGTGTCCCTGAGCGCGTCACCGTTGACGGTCGCAGCCGGTAGTTCGGCGACACTGAGCTGGTCCGGCACGAACATCAGCTCCTGTACAGCCTCCGGCAGCTGGAGCGGTTCGAAGTCGACGAGCGGTTCGCAGAGCATCGGTCCGCTGAGCTCGACCGGGACCTACACCATGACCTGTAGCGGCTCGGGCGGAAGTGACACACAGTCCGTCACGGTCACCGTAACCTCAAGCAGCGGCGATACCGGCGATACCGGAGACACCGGAGACACCGGAGACACCGGAGATACCGGAGATACCGGAGATACCGGAGACACCGGTGATA
>CAZVQW010000001.1:438113-439332 GCA_964629475.1 uncultured Chromatiaceae bacterium
ACCGGAGACACCGGAGATACCGGAGATACCGGAGATACCGGAGACACCGGTGATACAGGTAGCAGTTCGGCCGAAGCCGACTGGCTGGCGCGCTCAACCGACCCGAACGTCATCATGGCCATGAACTTCGATAATCAAAGCGAATGGCTGGATCACGTCTGGGACAATACCGGTTGCGACGCCGCTTACGCACCGGGCTGTCGCACGAATGCCTGGGACCAGAACATCAAGAGCTCGGGAAACGGTTCGGTACGCTTCGACATCCTGACCAACTCTCATGCCTCGGCAGCCGGTAACCTCGCGATCAATTTCTCGGCGGACTACTCGGAACAATTCGGCGAGAATGAAGAGTTCTGGGTGCAGTGGCGCCAGCGGTTCGATCCGTTCGTCATCGAACACAACTACAGCAATACCAGTGGCAACGGCGACTGGAAACAGGTCATCATCGGCCAGGGCGATCGAAACCGCACTGACGGCACCGGCGTCATCGTAGCCGGATCATGCACCGAACTTGAACTCGTCGCGTCACGGGACGGCTCGCGCGATCACCCTGCCCTTTACCATGAGTGCGGCGGCTACTACGGCCTGCAGAGCGTACTGCCGAACGGTAATATCACGCGGCAAAATCAGCGCGATAATTGCGAATGGTTTCCGATCGGTAATTCCAGCGGCTGCATGCGCTACCACCCGGATGAATGGATGACGTTCATGGTACATGTGCAGCTCGGCCCCGTCGGTCAGGCTTATAGCAGTACTGCAGGTTCGACCAAGAAGGGATTCATCAACAGTACGATCGAATACTACGTGGCACGCGAAGGCGGCACACTGGAACTGGTGCATCGCCAGACCGATGTCGTCGTACCGCACGGCCAGCACTACAACGCCAGCGTCGGCAGCAACCCGGATAACAACAACGATCCGGGCTACAGTGGCGGCTACTACCCTGGTGATGCTCACCCGGATGCGAAATACGGCAAGATCTGGCTGACGCCCTTCAATACCGCCAAGAATTCGAGCGAGAGCCACGCAGACGCATCGATCTGGTACGACGAGATCATCGTGTCGCGCGCCGCAATCCCGTCGCCGGATAGCTACAATACGGTCGATCCCATCGTCGATCCTGACCCCATCGTCGATCCTGATCCCATCGTCGATCCCGATCCCATCGTCGACCCCGATCCCATCGTCGATCCCGATCCCATCGTCGATCCCGATCCCA
>CAZVQW010000002.1:0-42936 GCA_964629475.1 uncultured Chromatiaceae bacterium
GTTGACCCCTCTGAAACGCCGCTGCCATAAACTGGTACCAGCTTATAGGGCTCTGTGTCGCGACTGAATGTTTCACCCCAAGGGCACTTCCTTCGGGCGCAGAGGGGTCAACGAAGAAAAAAACCGGGACACGCCCGTGGTACGCACACCAAGCATCCGCCATCGTTCCACTACCGTGTCGAAGGCCTTTTGGGCCGGGTATATCCCTCGGAAACATTCAGGCGCGACACATGGTCCTTTGACTCAGAAAGATACAAGGATAGCGGCGTTTCCGAGGGATATACCCGGCACAAAAGGCCGGTCGGGGAAACAGCATGAATTACGGCAAGATACCGCTCCAGACCCTCTCATCCTTTACCGGGCCTATGGCAAGTAGTGTGTCAGACCCCTGCACGTAACGTACGATTCATGGCAGAATATGGGCCGTTGCACCCAAATATGCAGGGGATGCCGGCTCAGCGCAAAATCCGCGTTCCCGGCCACAAGCCGTTATCGCAGTGGGAGGCGATATTGACTTGAATCACATGTCGACTTTGACCGGCCTCCAGAAGGCATTGAAGAGCAGCCGCAAGAGCGGCTCGGTCGATGTCATATTCACGAAACTGGCCATCGATCTGCAGACGCTCAGCGAAGAGACAGCTGAGGCTACGATCCTCGCGCATCTCGAGACACTGTGTGAATCCATCGAATGCGACGCCGTCTGTATCGGCTTGTTCGATCAGGATGTCTCGACCCTGGAACGCGTGTTCTCGGTTCGCTCGACATTTTCTGCGTGCAATCCTGAAGTTCTGCAGGGCATGTCACTCGACGATCTGCCATGGCTTGGCAGTTGCCTGGAACACTTGCGCCTATTCAGCATTGCGGATACGTCTGCACCGGATCCGGACCAGGAAAACGACGCGGAGATCTTCGCGAATCTGCATATCGGTGCAATGTTGCTCGTCGGTTTCGATGTGCGTGGGCGAAGAGCCGGTTTTATGGCGTTTTTCTATGGGCAGCCGCAGACTGAATGGAGTGTCGAACATCAGTTACTGATCAAGTTACTCAGCACCAGTTTTGCCTCGGGTCTGGCGCAGTTACGTACGGCCGCGAGTCTTGCCAATGTCGAGGAGCGCGATGCGCTGCTGGTCTGCACGGCCAACGATGGCACCTGGGATTTCGATGCGATCAACAACGTCATGCATTATTCGCCGCGCTGGCGGGCGATCATGGGGTACACGGAAGAAGATATCGAACGCGATGCGCCCGATTGGCAAAAACTAGTGCATATGGACGATCTCGCGCGGGTGCAAATAAAATTACGCGAACATCTGGCCGGCAAGAGCGAATTGTTTGAGAGCGTGCACCGCATGCGGCGTCGTGACGGTCAATGGCGCTGGGTGCAGTGCCATGCAAAGGGTTTACTCGATGATAAGGGACGGTTGCGCCGACTGGTCGGCGTCGAAACCGACATCACCGAACAGAAGGTATACGAGGAGGCGCTGTTTCGGGAAAAAGAGAGTGCCCAGATCACGTTGCAGTCGATCGGTGACGGTGTCGTGACGACGGATGCGGAATCTAATATCGAGTATATGAACCCTGTAGCGGAAGAACTTACCGGCTGGTCGGTTGACGATGCAACCGGTCGTCCGATCGATGAGATATTTCGCGGCTTCCACGAGGAGACCTGCGAACCGCTGGAAAATCCTTTGGCCGTGGCCATTCGTCGCAACCGGGCAATCAAGTCGGTGCGCCCGACGCTGCTGATTCGCAGGGATGGCAACGAGCTTTATATCGAGAGCACGGCGTCGCCTATTCGTAATGACCGTGGCGATGTGTCGGGCGGGGCCCTGGTATTCCACGATGTCAGCGAGGCACGGGAACTGAATCGACGTCTTAGTTATCACGCGAGTCACGATATCCTGACCGGGCTGGTTAACCGGCGTGAGTTTGAAAACTGTCTCGAACGGGCACTGAAGAGCGCGAAAGCCCGTGAGACCTCCTACGCATTGTGTTACCTCGATCTAGATCAGTTCAAGATTATTAATGACAGCTGTGGTCACAACGCCGGCGATGCGTTGTTGAGTCAACTCGGTGCATTGTTGAAATCCAAGATTCGCTGGCGGGATACCCTGGCGCGTCTCGGTGGTGATGAGTTCGGCCTGCTGCTGGAAAGTTGCTCGCTGGAGGAAGCGATGCGCACCGCCGATACATTGCGCGAGGCAATACGTGAGCATAAGTTCATGTGGGATGAGCGTATTTTCAGTCTCGGCGTCAGCATCGGCGTCGTACCGATCACGGCCTCGAATCAGGATGTAGCCGCATTGCTGACCGCGGCAGACAGTGCGGCACAGGCGGCGAAAGAGGCCGGTCGCAATCGGGTCTACAGTTATCAGGAACACGACATCGACCTGATGCGCCGGCGCCGGGAAATGCAATGGGCGGCACGCATTAATAATGCGCTCGAGGATTCACGGTTCGAGTTATTCCGGCAGACAATTCAGCCGTTGCAGCAACAGGAGACCGGCGCGCATTATGAGTTGCTGCTGCGGATGCGCGATGAGAATGGCGCGCTCGTGTCGCCCGACCTGTTTATCGCTGCGGCCGAACGTTACGGCATTACGCCCAATATTGATCGCTGGGTTGTCGAGCACGCGCTGCGTTGGCTCGTATCCGAGGCGGATGAACGGGACCGTCTGACGATGTGTTCGATCAACCTGTCCGGCCAGAGTTTGACCGACGACGGGTTCCTGCCGTTTGTGATCCAGCAGTTTCAGCACAGCGGTATCGATGCGGAGAAAATCTGTTTCGAAATCACCGAGACTGCGGCAATCGGAAGTTATGCGCAGGCGAGCCGGTTTATCAATGCCCTTAAGGAACTCGGGTGTAAATTTGCGCTCGATGATTTTGGCACCGGCCTGTCATCGTTCGGTTATCTGAAGCACTTCCCGGTGGACTATCTGAAGATCGACGGTAGTTTCGTCAAAGAAATACTGCATGATCCGATCGATCGCGAAATGGTCCGGTCGATTAACGAGATCGGGCACCTGACCGGCAAGCAAACGATTGCGGAGTTTGCCGAGAATTCGGAAATCATCACGATGCTGAAGGGCATGGGCATTGACTATGCCCAGGGCTACGGCGTATCCGAGCCACAGCGGATACAGATGGTCGTTAACGCCTGAATCTTTTCGCCAGCTACGACTGTACGGCTGGCACGCTCTTACTCATCCTGCAAGTTGAATTGCATCGACAAGTCGATTGCCTTGACGTCCTTGGTTAGCGCACCGATCGAAATGTAGTCAATGCCAGTCTTGGCAATGGCACGTATGTTGTCGAGTGTGATGCCGCCTGAAGCTTCCAGTGTGATATCAGGCGCAATATCGTCACGTAGCTGTACGGCCGCGGCAAGTCCGTCGATTGAGAAATTATCGAGCAGCACCCGGTGAGCCCCGGCTTCGAGTGCCTCACGTGTTTCATCGAGTGTTTCGACCTCGATTTCAACCAACACGTTTTCAGTGATGCCTAATGCGGTTTCGAGTGTTTTGCGTATGCCGCCGCCCGATGCGATGTGGTTTTCCTTGATCAATATGGCATCGTGCAGTCCCATGCGATGATTTTGCGCACCGCCGATCTGCACGGCATATTTTTGCGCGAGACGCTGGCCCGGAAGTGTTTTTCTTGTATCCAGAATTGTTGCCCGGGTGCCGGATATTGCATCGACATATGAGTGGGTGGTCGTTGCGTTTGCCGACAGGAGTTGCAGAAAATTCAGCGCCGTGCGTTCACCAGTCAGGACACTGCGTGCCGACCCGTTTATTGTGCAGATAAGTTGATCTGCATCGGCACGACTGCCTTCATCGACAGACCAGTTGATCGTGATCGATTCGTCGAGTTGCCGAAAGACTTCGTCGAACCAAGGTCGACCGCACAGGGTGCAGGATTCGCGTGCAAAGACTCTGGCTTGTGCCCGTTGGTCTGCGGGAACCAGTGGCGCCGTCAGATCTCCCGGACCGACATCCTCGGCGAGTGCGACGTTGACCGAGCTGGCGATATAGTCCGCGAATCCATCCTGATTTTGTGGAGTCATTTCGATCTGCCGTTGTTGGAGGGGTAATGATAACGGCTGGAGGAATTGCTGTCCTATCAATATCAGCGGTTCACCTGTATGGGCGACTGTGGGAGCGGCTTTAGCCGCGATTCGGCTGCGGTGGTTTGCTGTTCGCGGCTAAAGCCGCTCCCACAAAAACCGCTCCCACAGCAAGGCCCAAACCGCAGTTAATAATGCGCAAAAGAAAAAGGCCGGCATCAAGCCGGCCCTTTCAAATTGGTAATACAGCGCTCCTACATGAAATACCCGTGATGGGCGCCGATCATGCTCATCAGCATCGGAATCGACAGCAGGGTATTGGTCCGGGAAGCCAGAAATGCAATTCGCTTGGCCCTGGCAATTTCATCGGCGCCGGCCTCGACGATACCGAGCACTTTCTTCTGATTGGGCCAGATCAGGATCCAGACGTTGAACAGCATGATCGTTCCGGCCCAGGCGCCGAAACCGATGGTCAGTTGATAAATCGCATCGCCCTTGCCTGGAATCATTCCCATCGTGAAAGCGCCGATCAGGTTGCTTTTGATCATCAGATAGAATGCGCCCGACAGCCACGTCAAAAGAGCGGCCCAGCGGAACCACAACAGGGCGCGCGGCGCGATGTATTTCGAGATGCCGGCGCCGCCCGGGCCGCCTTCATCGCCTAAAGCCTCGGCAAGGCCGGGAACCTGGACGAAGTTGAAGTAATACAGCAGTCCGATCCACGTCACACCGGCGGCTACGTGTGTCCATATCGTTATGGAATCGATCGGTGCCGGCCCGGCCAGCGATGTAAGTGCAGCGATCAGGACCGACAGCACTAAACCGGAAATTAGTGTTCCCGAGATAGAATTCAATGGGTTCATGGCGCGTTGGCTCCCCTGTAAGTGGTTTCAATAGCGCTCGCTAAGAGTCGCGTTGTGCAGTTTCGAAGGATAAGTGAGGTCTTGGGATAATTCAACGAGAATCATTATCATTTGTAGTCTGTCGACCGTTTTCATAGATCGGCCGGAAACGATTGACGATAGTGCAAAACAGGTCGGCGGTGAGTTCGGCATCGTATGCCGCCGAATGTGCGGCATCGGGATCCCAGGTCAGGCCGGCGGCCCTGACCGCACGCGCCAGTACAGTTTGGCCCAGGGCCACGCCGCTCATCGTCGCCGTATCAAAAACGCTGAATGGATGAAACGGGTTGCGTTTGATGCCGGTGCGTTTGACGGCCTCGTTCAGGAAGTTCAGATCGAAGTGAGCATTGTGCCCGACCAGAATGGCGCGCGTACATTCGCTCTCACGCAATGCGGCGCGTACGTCGCGGAATACTCTCTGCAACGCATCGCGTTCGGGTATCGCCGGACGCAGCGGATGGTGCGGGTCGATGCGATTGACCTCGAGTGATGCGACTTCCATGTTTGCATTCTCGAATGGCAGAACATGGAAGCGGGTTGTTTCGCCACGCCTGAGTTCGCCACTCGCGTTGAAATCCAGCATGACGGCCGCGATCTCGAGCAGTGCGTCGGTGATCGGATTAAAGCCGCCGGTTTCGACATCGACGACCACGGGGAGGAAGCCACGAAAACGCGTGGCGATCATGTGCGGTTCGATCATCATGGCCTGGTGACCGGTATGGCATCGCCAAGAATTTGCATCATCGTGTCGGCCTGTTCATAGAGTAAATTTAATGTATAGCGAACGCCAAAGCCGGTGAAGCCGGACGGCACCTGTCCGAGTCCATCCTTGCGAGTGACGGCACTGAGATCGATATGCACCCAAGGCGACTCTTTCGGTATGAAGCGTTGCAGGAAACGGGCTGCAAGAATCTGGTCGGCTTCGTTGCCTGTTGAGCACTGCAGGACATCGGCAACATTCGATTTCAGGTCATCGTCGTAGTCGGCATCCATCGGGAACGGCCAGACCCGCTCGCCGGATTGTAAGCCGGCATCGGTTAACAAGCTGTTGAGCGCCGTACGGTTCGAAAAGACACCGCTGTAGCGGTCGGTCAGCGAATGAAAACAGGCACCGGTCAGCGTTGCATAATCGATGATCAACTCGGTGCCCTTGCTGCCTGCCAATGCGAGTGTATCGGCCAGGACCATGCGTCCTTCGGCATCCGTATGAATGACCTCGATCGTCGTGCCGTTCATGGCCGTGACGACGTCACGCGATTTATAGGCTTGCGGACCGATGCGGTTTTCGGTGATCGCCAGCCAGCAATCGACGGGGTACGGGAAACCGAGTTCGGTCAGCGACTTGAGGGTCGCAACCGCAACCGCGCTGCCGCCCATGTCCTCGTGCATGTCGAGCATCGATTTGAACGACTTCAGATTGTTGCCGCCGGTATCGAAGATGATGGCCTTGCCGACGAGTGCTAGTCGCGGTGCCTTGTTTGCTTTTCCGGTTTTTCCTTTATTGGGGTTTTCTGTTCCGGGACGATATTGCAGGTGCAGGATACCGGCATCGTTGTCCGCGTTGCCCTGTGCAACAGCCAGAAAAGCGCCGGCGCCGAGCTTCCTGAGCCGATTCAGATCGTAGAATTGTACTTTCCAGCCGTAATCATCAGCCAGTTCGCCGAGTGCGGTGCAATAAGCGCCGGCTGTCAGCTTGTTTGCGGGCAGGGCGGTCAGCCACCGGGCGAGATTGATCGCATCGGCCTCGGCCATCGTTCTCGTCAGGTCGATGCGTTTGTCCAGACCGAGCAGGCGTATTTTTTTGAGCGCCTGGTGCCGGGTTGGTTTGCTGTGAAAATCGGGCATGCGGAATGCGTGTGCCGAAACTGCCAGGATAATGGCTCGCAGCACCTCTTCGGTCTGCTGCGGCTCGAGGCCGAGCGCCAGCACGCCGAGTTGACGCGGGTGCTCGGCGAGAGCGGCGGCAGCGGCTTTCGCCGCCCATCGCAGCATGCCATAGGGCTCGGCGTTCATCCCGTCGGCATTCTTGCCCGGCAGTTTATGCAACCATACGCCCGTGGCGCGTTGATTCGGCAAGCGTGAAAATATTCGTTCGCCGGTCCTGCAGCGCAGGTTGATTGTGCGCAGTGCATCGGCACCGGGAACCTGGCGCCACAACAACGCCGGAATCTTGTCCGGAGTAATAACGATTAGTCCGTCCAGTTTGTCGAGTGCGGCGGTCGTGACGTGCCCAACCATCTGAATGACGGGGAATTTCTTGTTATTTGGTAATAGATCGGACATTGCCGCTTCGCTTGACCATAAAGAGTTAAACCCCGATCATACCGGGGCTTTTCAGACCGGACCGCACGAGTGCAGCCCGACTCTGACAAAGATTATAAAATAACTGACAGTCCGTACACGCAACTTGCCCGTTAATTGGCTTATGCAGAGGTTCAGTGGTCGACTTTAACCGCTTCGATGATGTAGATCCCGAAGAAACACAGGAGTGGCTGGAGTCCATCGATTCTGTGTTGCAGGCCCATGGCCCGGATCGCGCACATTTTCTACTCAACAGCATGATTGACCATGCACGTCGATCCGGCGCCTATTTGCCTTATAGCGCGACGACGGCTTACCTGAACACGATTCCCATTGCCCAGCAGCCCGAGTATCCGGGCGACCGGGCCATCGAGAGGCGTATCGAGGCGTATATCCGCTGGAATGCGATGGCGATGGTCGTGCAGGCAAATCGACGCAGCCCCGAATACGGTGGTCACATTGCGACCTATGCATCGTCGGCGACCCTGTACGAAGTAGGGTTTAATCACTTCTGGCGTGGCCAGGGTGACAATGGCGGCGACGATCTCGTTTATTTTCAGGGCCATGCGTCGCCGGGCATCTACGCACGTGCTTTCCTCGAAGGACGATTAAGCGAAGACCAGCTGACGCACTTCCGGCGCGAGGTCGGTGGCAAAGGTCTTTCATCGTACCCGCATCCCTGGCTGATGCCGGATTTCTGGCAGTTCCCGACCGTATCGATGGGTCTCGGGCCGATGTTCGCGATCTACCAGGCGCGCTATATGCGTTATCTGGAGCATCGCGGGCTGGCCGATACGAAAGGTCGCAAGGTCTGGGCCTTTCTCGGTGACGGCGAGATGGATGAACCCGAGTCGATGGGTGCGATCACGGTGCCCGTTCGCGAGAAGCTCGATAACCTCGTCTTCGTCATCAACTGCAATCTGCAACGACTCGACGGGCCGGTTCGCGGTAACGGCAAGATCATGCAGGAACTCGAGGCTGCGTTCCGTGGAGCGGGCTGGGCCGTCATCAAGGTGGTCTGGGGATCGCGCTGGGATCGATTGCTGGCTCGCGATGAAAAAGGCCTGTTGCAGCAACTCATGGAAGAGTGTGTCGACGGTGATTACCAGACCTTTAAGTCGCGCGACGGTGCCTACGTTCGCGAACATTTTTTCGGCCGCTATCCCGAATTGGCGGAGATGGTTGCAAACATGTCGGACGATGACATATGGCGGCTCAAACGCGGCGGGCAGGATGCCCTGAAGGTGTATGCGGCTTATGATCGGGCCGCCCGGCACGAAGGCCGACCAGTCGTGATTCTGGCCAAGACCGTCAAGGGTTTCGGCATGGGTGCTGCCGCCGAAGGTAAGATGACGGCGCATCAGACAAAAAAACTGACCATCGACGACCTCAAGTTATTTCGTGACCGCTTCGATATACCGGTTTCCGATGCGGACATCGAAGACGTGCCGTTCTGCCGACCGGCCGAGGACAGTTCGGAGCTTCGTTACCTGCACGAGCGGCGCGCCGCACTCGGTGGATACTTGCCGGCGCGGGTCATCAAGGCAGAGCGGCTCAAGGTGCCGTCGCTCGACGCTTTCCAGAAGCAACTCGACGGAACAGACGATCGCGAGATTTCGACCACGATGGCGCTCGTGCGAATCCTGACGACGCTGGTTCGCGACGAGAACATCGGCAAGCATATCGTGCCGATCGTGCCGGATGAGGCACGGACCTTCGGCATGGAAGGTATGTTCCGGCAGATCGGTATTTATTCATCGATGGGCCAGCTGTATACACCTCAGGATTCCGAGCAGTTGATGTACTACCGCGAGGACAAGCAGGGACAAATCCTGCAGGAAGGCATCAACGAGGGCGGCGCGTTCTGTTCGTGGACGGCGGCCGCGACGAGTTATGCAAATCATGGTGTGCACTCGATTCCATTCTTTATTTATTACTCGATGTTCGGTTTCCAGCGGATCGGTGATTTCATCTGGGCTGCGGGAGACATGCAGGCGCGTGGCTTTATGATTGGCGGTACGGCCGGCAGGACGACGCTGGCCGGCGAAGGCCTGCAGCATCAGGACGGCCATAGCTTATTGGCTGCATCGACGATTCCGAATTGTCTGGCGTACGATCCGGCATATGCCTACGAACTGGCGGTCATCATCCAGGACGGCATGCGGCGCATGTACCAGGAAGATGAACGTGTTTTCTACTACATCACGTGCATGAATGAGAATTACGTTCAGCCTGCGATGCCCCCGGGCGTCAAGGACGGTATCCTGCGCGGCATGTACCAGTTACGCGTCGGCGGGCAGGGCAAGCTGCGAGTTCAGCTGTTCGGCTCCGGCACGATTTTGCGCGAGGTTCTGCGTGCGGCCGAGATGCTCGAGCAGGACTTTAACGTGCAGGCGGATGTCTGGAGTATTACGAGTTTCAGCGAACTGCGTCGCGATGGCATGGATTGTGATCGCTGGAATATGCGCCATCCGGGCGAAACGCCCCGCAATTCCTATGTGACGCAGTGCCTGGTTGCACGATCCGGGCCGTTTATCGCGGCAACAGATTATATGCGTATTGTCGCCGACCAGATCCGACCGTGGATTCCCGGTCACTATGCCGTGCTCGGCACGGACGGTTACGGTCGCAGCGATTCACGCCGTGCTTTGCGTGATTTCTTTGAGGTCGATGCACGCCATATTGTTCTGGCATCATTAAAAGCATTGAAAGACGAAGGAGAGATCGGGGCGCCCGACATAGAGGCCGCGCTCGAGACATTGAATATCGATATTGATAAACCGAACCCGGTAACCTGTTAGGCAAACCGGGTGCAGAATATTTCTGAATTATTAAGGATGAACAAGAGCGAATAATGGCGAGTCGTCACGAAGTTCGGGTTCCGGATCTCGGTGATTTCGATGATGTCGAGATTGTCGAGGTGCTGGTCGCCGTTGGCGATCATGTATCCGCAGAAGATCCGCTGATTACACTGGAGACAGACAAGGCCGCGATGGAAGTTCCATCGACAGCCGAAGGAACGATTGCGGAATTGCCGGTTGCAACCGGTATGCGGGTCTCGCAGGGTGATCTCATTGTCGTCATCGACGCGGTGGCCGCTGCGCCCCAGCCGGGTGAAGAACCTTTGGGCGAAGAGACAGCGGATGACATGCCATCAGTTCAGGAAGAAGTAGCTGCATCAGGCGTCGCAGCGGTTAGCGCTGAACCGGTACAGGTCTTTGTGCCGGATCTGGGTGATTTCCCACAGGCCGAGATCATCGAAGTTCAGGCCAGGGTCGGTGACGTCATCGCCGTGGACGATTCGGTCATCACGCTTGAAACGGACAAGGCGGCCATGGATGTGCCGACGACGATTGCCGGCAAGATTGTCAGTGTCGCCGTCGAAGTCGGTCAGTCGGTAGGTCAGGGTGCATTGATCCTCGAGGTTGAGGCGGATCCGGCCGCCGCTGCGCCTGCCCCGGCACCGAGGGCGGCGCCGGTAGTGGCAGCGCAACAGCAGGCGCCGACTCAGGCGAATGCAACGCCGTCCACGGCGCCGGCTTCCCGTTCGGTTCCGCCGGCCAAAACGCCTGCATCGTTACCGCCTATCAATGAGGCAGCTTTCAGCAAGGCACATGCCAGCCCGTCCGTGCGTAAGCTTGCCCGCGAACTCGGTGTCAACCTTGCGCAGGTGACCGGTACCGGCAGTAAAGCGCGCGTTCTCAAGGATGACATCAAGGCCTTCGTCAAGGCCGTGATGTCGGGGCAGACAGGAATTACTGCTGCCGGATCGGGACTGCCAGGCCTGCCCGAGGTGGATTTCGCAAAGTTTGGTGAGATCGAAGTCAAACCGCTCTCGCGCATCCAGAAAATCTCCGGCCCCAGGTTGCATGCAAGCTGGGTCAATATCCCGCATGTCACGCAACAGGACGAGGCTGACATTACGGATCTCGAGGAGCGTCGCCAGCGACTCAAGGGACCGGCGAAGGAGAAGGGGGTTTCGTTGACACCACTGGCATTCATTATGCAGGCGGTCGCAATAGCCATCGGCGAGTTTCCGCTGTTCAATACCTCGATGTCGGCCGATGGTAAAAGCCTGGTCCATAAGAAATATATTCATATCGGCTTCGCAGCCGATACACCGAATGGTTTGCTCGTGCCGGTCATTCGCGATGTCGATCAGAAAGACGTCATGAGTATCGCGATGGAACTCGGCGAACTCAGTGCGAAAGGGCGCGAAGGCAAACTGACAGCAGAACAGATGCAGGGCGGTACGTTTACCGTGTCGAGCCTTGGCGGTATCGGCGGTACGCATTTCACGCCGATCATCAATCCACCCGAGGTCGCGATCCTCGGTGTCGGCCGTTCTGCGCACAAGCCGGTCTGGCAGGATGGCGAGTTCGTACCGCGACTGATCCTGCCGATGTCATTGTCGTACGATCATCGTGTTATTGACGGTGCAACCGGCGTTCGCTTTACGACTTATCTGGCAAATTTACTGGCCGATGTCGATCGGCTCCTGCTCGGTTAACAGGAACGGTTATGGGTCAGACGCACGAAGACACAGCGCCGGATAGCGGCGGGCTTGCCAACGGCGAAATCATCGAGGCGCAGGTTGTCGTGCTCGGCGCCGGCCCCGGCGGTTACACGGCGGCGTTTCGTGCGGCTGATCTCGGTCTGAATGTCACCTTGATCGAGCGCTGGCCGACACTCGGTGGCGTGTGCCTGAACGTCGGCTGCATCCCGTCCAAGGCATTGCTGCATGCAGCAAAGGTGATCGACGAGGCAGAGGAGATGGCCGCCTGCGGGATTCGCTTCGGTAAACCCGATATTGATATCAGCGCCTTGCGCGACTGGAAGAACAAGGTTGTCGGCCGGTTGACCGGCGGGCTCGAAGGCCTGGCGAAACAACGCAAGGTCAATGTAGTGCGCGGTACCGGTGCATTCCTGTCCCCGCATCAGATTGAAGTAACGGAAGGTGAAACGAAGCAGGTTGTTGCATTCGAGACATGCATTATTGCGGCGGGATCGGAATCGGTACAGATTCCGGGTTGGCCCGAAGACCCGCGGATTATCGACTCAACCGGCGCACTGGAACTCGCGACGATACCCGAGCGTATGCTGGTCGTTGGCGGCGGCATCATCGGACTTGAAATGGCAACCGTTTATGCGGCACTTGGTGTTGAGGTGTCGGTTGTCGAGTTAATGGATCAACTCATGCCGGGTTGTGACAAGGATTTATTGCGGCCACTCGTCAAGCGTATCAAGTCGCGGTACGGCAAGATCATGACGAGTACGAAAGTTGTCGGTATGACGGCGACTGATGCGGGTATTGAGGTTGCTTTCGAGGGTAAGAATGCACCTGGCAGTGATACGTATGGCTTGGTACTCGTTGCCGTCGGCCGTGCATCGAACGGTGGCAAGATTGCGGCCGACAAAGCCGGTGTAGTTGTCGACGAGCATGGTTTTATCGCTGTTGATAAACAAATGCGTACAAACGTAGAACATATTTTTGCGATTGGTGACATCGTCGGTCAGCCCATGCTCGCGCACAAGGCGACGCACGAGGCGAAAGTTGCCGCCGAGGTTGCCGCCGGTCGGAAACGTGCATTTGATGCACGCGTCATCCCGTCGGTTGCATATACCGATCCCGAGGTGGCCTGGGTCGGGTTGACCGAGACGGAGGCAAGGGCGCAGGGTGTTCCTTTCGAGACCGGCAAGTTCCCGTGGGCGGCCAGCGGTCGCTCGTTGTCGCTGAATCGGGATGAGGGCATGACGAAGATCCTGTTTGATCCCGAGACCCATTATGTCCTCGGCGCCGGCATCGTCGGGCCGAATGCCGGCGACCTGATTGCCGAAGTGGCGCTCGCGATCGAGATGGGGTGTGATGCCGAGGACATCGGCTTGACGATTCATCCGCATCCGACGTTGTCGGAGACTGTGGCCATGGCGGCCGAGGCGTTCGATGGGACGTTGACGGATCTTTATATTCCGAAGAAATCTTAGGCGTAGATTTCAGCTTCGGTACTTTGTGTCTCTCCTGGTCTTTCCCTGGGCCGGCTTTTGGGCGTCATCTATCTCTCGGAAACGCCGCTATCCCTGATTATTCATGATTCAAAGGACCATGTGTCGCGCCTGAATGTTTCAGAGGGGTACCCGACGGAAAAACCGGTCCAGGGAAAGATCCAGAGAGAAATACTCAAAGAACCGCAGCCAAAACCACTCCGCCAACCATAACCCTGATCAATCCTTCCAAAGGCACCAGGAATTGGCCGGTTCGCTATCCAACGGGCGCTGTTATGCAGTATGTTATTGCATTGGTTTTGAATTGACAGGGTAGTGCGTGGACCCACTCGTTCAACTTGCGGTTATGTGGGCTGGTGTTTTTGTCGCCAGCGTTCTGGCGGCAAAAACAAAGCTGACGTCGGTTCTGTATTTCCTGGCATTTGGTTCCCTGATGGTCAATGTCGGAATCCTGCCGACCGAAAGTACGCCGTTTATTCGCGGTTTTGCCGAGATCGGCATCATACTGATCATGTTTGCCCTCGGGTTCGAGGAAAATACCCAGAATTTTCTGCGCAGCATCAAGCGAACCTGGGGTATCGCATTCTTCGGCGCTGTAGCCCCGTTCATGACGGCTTATACCGTAGCAGACCATTATTGGGCTGACACGAATGTATCGATCATGTGCGGGCTGACGATGATGGCGACGGCAGTGTCGTTGACGATGGTTTCGCTCAAGAGCCTTGGTTTGCAGAAGTCGAAGGCCGCAACCGGGATCATGACGTCAGCCGTGCTCGACGACATTGCATCACTCGCGCTGGTTGCGATCCTCGTGCCGATCGCGACCGGGCAGACCATTGTCAGTATTCCCGCAATCGCGTGGATCGTCGGCAAGGCCCTGCTTTTTTTCGGTGGTATAGCGTTGGTCGGAGCTTACCTGTTGCCACACGACCTGACCGGCTGGATGTCGCGGGTGCCGCTGATCGGGCGATACGGTGTCCGCGATTTGCTGTCGACAGGGCGCGGAGAACATTCGACGTTGACCGTGTTGCTGATGGCGCTGATTGTGGGACTGCTCGCCCATGAGTTCGGGTTTCACCCGGCTGTCGGCGCCTATATGGCCGGTTTGATTTTGCACGAGGAGTATTTCTTGCTCGAAGGAAAATCGTCGTTTGGCTCCTACCGGCGTACCAAAACGGTTATCGATAATGCGGCATTTTCGTGGATCGGGCCGATTTTCTTCGTGGATCTCGGTACCAAAATCGTTTTCGACTGGGATATTTTCGTATCTGTTATTCCGCAGACTTTCTTCCTGACAACAGGCTTGTTCGTTGCGCAAATTACATCGGCAGGACTCGCCGCGCGCTACACGGGCAGGTTCTCGTTTCACGAGAGCATGATGATCGGTTTCGGTATGCTCGGCCGTGCAGAGCTGGCTTTCGTCGTCATGGATATCGCTTACGTGCAAAATAACATCCTGAGTACCGAAGCTTTCTACACCCTGATGTTCTCGGCATTCTGGCTCAATGTCGCGGTGCCGATCACGATCACGTTGTGGAAACCGCATTACGATCGGGCGGAGCAGGGCTGATCTCACGAGTCCCGCATCCGACTCGCCGAACCCGGGTCCGGCGACGATCAGCGGGCTGTGTTTCCGGTGACCAGCGCGGTTGCGTTGGCCAGGCAGATCGCTGCCGTTGCGAGTACGATCGTCTGTCTGGCCATGGGATGTCGCTTCGCTGTATCGAGGATCTGTTAGATTAAGATGCGCCGAGCGGTCTGAATAGAAGAAATGAAAATATGAGCAGTAGTGAGGTCAAGGATGTCACGTCAATCGATACAACCGGATAACCTTTTCGTAAGCGCTCCTTACGGTTTCTCACAGGTCGTGGCCTGCAGCGGGCAACGACTAGTGTATTGCGCCGGGCAGACAGCCAATGACAAGGATATGAACTTTATCGGCGCCGGCGATTTCAAGGCGCAGTTCGAGGCAACCCTCGAAAACGTGCGGATCGCGCTGGCGGCGGCGGGCGCCGCGCCGAGTGATGTCGTATCGATTCGGACGTACATAGTCGACTATACCCCGGACTATCTGGATACGATTAACTCCGGCATGAACGCGTTCTTCGGTGACAATCTACCGGTCGCCACGCTGATCGGCGTGCAGGCGCTGGCGCTGCCGCATTTCATGTGCGAAGTTGAGGTGACCGCAGTTTTGGAATAGAAGGCGAGGGCGTCTCGCATTTTGGCGCAGACGAGCTATAAATATCTCTCGAAGATTATGTGCCCACGGCGAACCCCATCGTCGGTGCGGGTCTATCCGGTTCGTCTATAATCACAACCTGCTATATTCAGGACGTGATGTTTGGACAACTCAACTACATCCCCGAGGATTGGCCTTGCCCTGGGTTCCGGCGCCTCACGCGGCTGGTCACACATCGGTGTTCTTAATGCACTGCTAGCGGCAGGCATCGAACCCGATATCGTTTGCGGCACGTCGGTTGGCGCGATCGTCGGTGGATCATACGTGTCCGGAAATCTGGACAAGCTGGAAGAGTGGATTCTCGGTTCGACACGCAGCGATGTGTTGCGGTTTTTAGGCATCAATTTCTGGCAAACCGGTTTCGTCGATGAGCAGAAGTTAGGCTGGTTTCTGCATCACTATGTCGCTGACGAGAGTATTTGTATTGAGAATCTGACCAGAAAATATGCGGCTGTGTCTACTGACCTCAACACCGGCCGTGAAGTCTGGTTCATGGAAGGCATACTTGCGGATGCGGTCAGAGCATCGATGGCGATGCCGGGTTTGTTCTCTCCGGTTCGCAATGATCAGCAGTGGCTGGTGGATGGCGGTCTGGTCAATCCTGTGCCTGTGTCGACCTGCCGGGCACTGGGCGCAGATATTGTGATCGCTGTGAGTCTGAATTCAGGCGTTATCAGCAAGCGCGATAATACAAAAAAAGATGAACCCACTGAAACTGCAGGCCTGTTGAGCAGCTTCAAGCAGCAGGCGAAAGAGTATTCCAATTCAATTTTCCCCAATCGCGATGAAAAGGAAGAGACGCCAGGCACGTTCTATGCGGTCGCCAAATCCATCAATATTGTTCAGGACAGGATCACGCGCAGCCGACTCGCCGGTGACCCGGCGGAGATCCTGCTTGCACCGCGGCTTGCTCATATCGGTATGCTCGAGTTTCATCGGGCTGCCGAAGCGATCAGTGAAGGTGAGGACTGTGTGGCGAAGGCCCTGGAGGATATCTGCCGGGCGGTAGGGAAGAAGTAGCCCCTTAAATCTCTAGCGCACCGCAAACCACTGCCGAAAAGCTTTGTGCAGTTCCATGACGACCAGCACCGTCAGCGCCAGGCCCAGTAATTCCAGCCAGCGCTGCGGCGAGATCGGCTGGATATGCAGGACGTCGCTGATCCACGGGGTGTACATGGCAGCGATGTGAATCAGCTGTGCCGCCACGGTCCCGAACAGCAGCACCGGGTTGCGCAACGGATTGTGCCGGAAAGTTGATAAGCTTTCCGAGCGACTGTTAAAGACATGAATATTTTCGAACAACACCATCAGCATCAGGGTTCCGTTGCGTGCCTCGTCCAGTGAAAAGCCGCGTTCCAGCAGCAACTGGAACAGCACAAAGGCCACGCTGCCGATCACGAGTGCCGACAGGATGACGCGTTCGATCATCAGCCGGTTGAAAATTGATTCCCGTGGCGATCGCGGTGAACATCGCAGTTCATCACCCTCACCCGGTTCGAATGCCAGCGCGACATCCTGTATGCCATTGGTTACCAGGTTCAGCCACAGCAGCTGTACCGCCAGTAGCGGCAGCGGAAGACCGGTCAGTAGCGCCAGGGTAAACAACACCAATTCTGCGGCCCCGGTCGAAATCAACAGGAAAATTACTTTGCGTACATTGGCGTAGGCAATTCGCCCTTCCTCGACACCGGCCACAATCGAGGAAAAATTATCGTCGGTGATGATCAGGTCAGCGGTTTCCCGGGCCACATCGGTACCACTTCGGCCCATCGCCACACCGACCTGGCCCGCACGCAATGCCGGTGCATCGTTGGCGCCGTCGCCGCTGACAGCAACGAAGTGTCCGTTGCGCTGCAGGGAGTGGACGATGTCGAGTTTCTGCTGTGGTTCCACACGGGCAAATACCCGTGCCCGTTCGGTTAACCGGTCGATGGCGGCAGTATCTTCCGCCTGTTTCAGTTCCGGCCCGGTGATAACCTCCGTCGACGCGGTCACCAACTCCAGTTCACTGGCAATGGCATAGGCCGTTGTTGGGTGGTCGCCGGTCAGCATCGCCACCCGGATGCCGGCCGCCCGGCAGGCCGCCACGGCTTCCTTCGCCTCGGGTCGCAGCGGGTCGATCAGGCCAATTAGTCCGATAAATGTCAGGTGCCCGAGATGCTCCTCGGAGAACACCTCGTGCGGCTCAAGTTCGATACCACCGGCTACCAGTGCAATGACACGATAACCCTGAACGGCCAGCGACTGTGCCTGTCTTTCCACCAAAGAACAGTCAAGCGCCACCGGGCCTCCGGGTGTAGTCATCGTGCTGCACATCGGCAGCAGACGTTCCAGTGCCCCCTTGGCAAAGACATGCTGCCCGCCATCCTTCTGGTTCAGACTGGCCGAAAACAGGCGCTCCGATTCAAACGGAATGGTCGCAATCTCGGGCATGGCATTGACGGTCTTCACCTGCGTCACACCGGCTTTGCGGGCCATCACCAGCAAGGCCACATCGACGGCATCGCCGTGCCGGGCCCAGCCGTCATCACGCTGTGCAAGAAATCCCTCGTTGGTCAGTACTGCCGCCTGACACAACCAGTTCAGCATGCTTGCCTCCTCCTGCGACGGGGGGCCCCGTGGTGTGAGGATGGACCCATCCGGTTCAAGGCTGTCGCCAGTTACCTCCCAGGGTTCGTGGCCGGGAAAAACAATCCGGTGCGCCGTGAGCTGGTTGACCGTCAGGGTACCTGTCTTGTCGGTGGCGATACAGGTACAGGAACCGAGCGCCTCCACCGCCAGCAGTCGCCGGACGATGACATGCCGTCGGGCCATGCGTCGCATGCTGATAGCCAGCGCCACTGTGAGTGCTACCGGCAAGCCCTCCGGAATGGCCGATACGGCCAGCGCCACGGTCAGCAGGAAAATTTCATCCAGTGGCATTCCGCGACTCAGCGTGACACCGGCCATCAGTAGGGCGGCCACGCCGATAAGAATGGCTACGTGGCGGGTAAACCGTTCCATCCGCACCAGCAACGGTGCCTTGGTGGGCGGTTTGCCGAGCACGGCGGATGCAATATTCCCGAGTTCTGTCTGCAGCGCCGTGTCTGTCACAACGCCACGGGCACGTCCCCGGTTCACGAGCGTACCGGCAAATGCCATATTAATCCGGTCGGCGGTTGGGCTGTCTGCTGGTAGCCGTTTGTCCGCATGCTTGAACACCGCGGTTGATTCGCCGGTCAGCAAAGACTCATCCACTTCCAGGTCATGACCGGCAAGCAGGCGCATATCAGCCGGGATACGCTCTCCCGATTCCAGCAGTACGATATCTCCGGGTACCAGTTCTTCCGCGTCGAGCTCGTGGGTGTCGCCGTCGCGCAAGACCCTGCTCCGTGTGGTGACCAATTGCTGCAGGGCCGTTGCGGCACGCTGAGCGGAGTATTCCTGAGCGGTGCCGATAACGGCATTCAGCAACAGGACCGCGCCGATGAACCCGGCATCGGACCACTCTCCGATTGCCATCGACACCAGTGCAGCAAACACCAGCACGTATATTAACGGGCTGGCGAACTGATGGAGGAAGATGCGGGCAATACCTGGTGATTTAGCTGTTGGCAGAGCATTGCGTCCGCAGCGTTGCAGACGGGCTGCTGCTTCAGCCTGGCTCAGTCCGGAGGCGACATCGGTATCGAACCGGTTCGCCACAGCCTCAGGTGTCAGTGTGTGCCAGGCGGGGGTGTTCCCGGGTGGTATTGAATTCATGATGGGTCGCTTTGTTCGACTTGCTCTGAGTCGGCGGTGAGTTGGTGTTGGTTGCTTCCGGTGAGCAAGTCGACAGCCTGCTCGGCTGCGTCGGTATAGGGGTGCAGGATGAGATCGGCACCGGCAGCCTGGAATAATTTGTCAGCATCGCGGTGGTAGGCCGATACGATGACCTGGCCGCGGTAACCCAATTGCCTGAGCGTGTGCAACAGCGCAAGATTGATTTGTGGATCACGGATAGTGCTTACCACCCAGTGGGTTTCATCCAATGGTAGTGCGGCCAGCATATCGGCATCCGCTACATCGCCATAGCGTGTTGGTATTCCGAGCGTGTGGCTGTTGCGAATCAATTCCGGGTCGAAGTCCAGCGCCAGAACTGAAAGGCCACGTGCCTGGAATGCCGATGCGATGTCCTTTCCGAAACGGCCCAGCCCCAGCACGATCACTGCGGCCGTCGTGATTGGTACGTCTGACAGGGCAGATTCCTGTTCGGCGGTGCGACGCTCGAAAAAACTCAGCCAGGGCGCCAGTCGGGCATAAATGGGATGAACAAAGCCGATGACATAGCCGGAGATCAGGATCGTGGTCAATGCAACGAGGGTCATGAGACTGACCGTAGTGCTGTCCAGGTGGCCAAAACGAAAACCCATGGCGGCAAGAATCAGTGAAAATTCACTGATCTGGCCCATGGTTAACGCCGTTAGCCCGGCAGTGCGGCGACGGTAACCGGCACCGCCCAGCAACGAGACGATGATGAGTGGTTTGACGAGTAACGCAAATGCAGAAAGAACTAATGCGGGGATCAGTATGAATTCCAAATGCCCAAGGTCTACATGTGCACCGAGATCGATAAAAAAGAACAACAACAGGAAATCTCGCAATGCGGAGAGTCGGGCGCCAATGGCATCGTGATAGGGGGTTGCTGCCAGTGAAACTCCGGCAACAAATGCGCCGACCTCATGACTGAAACCGAGTGCGTGGCCAACGGCGGCCAGCGCTATGGCCCAGGCTATGGCAACCAGCATCAGCAGTTCCGTCGAACGGGCAAAGGCCTGCAATAGCCGTGGCAGGGCATAACGCATGATCAATGCTACGGCGCCAAGAAAGGCAGCGCCCTTGATTGGCACGAGGATCAGGTCTCGCCAGAGCGTGCTGTCGTTGCCCGCGTCAAAGGCGGTCAACAGAATCATGGCGATGACCACGACCAGATCCTGCACAATCAGGATGCCCAGCGCGATGCGCCCGTGCAGGGCATCAATTTCCTGTGAATCAGACAGCATCTTGACGATGACCACGGTACTGGAGAATGCCAGGCCAAGCCCGACATACAGCGCCGTGATCGTGGACAGGCCAAACCACAGGGCCAGGCCGTAACCCAATGCGCTGGTGACGGTGACCTGGATCAGGCCCAGGCCCAGGACGACCTTGCCGAGGGTCCGGATCAGACGTGGATCGAGCTTGAGGCCAACGACAAACAACAACAGCGCAATTCCCATCTGCGCCAGTAGATCCATGGCATCTTCAGCCTGCACCCAGTTAAAACCAGTGGGTCCAAGCAGCACGCCGGTGATGATATAGGCAACGATCAATGGCTGGCGCAGCAAGGCACCGATAGCGCTGACGACTGCGGCCACTACCAGTACGACGGTTGTTTCAGTGAACAGGTCGGGGGACATAAGCATGGGTGTCAGCGGTCTGCGCTCGCCGAACGTCATCTTGTTGATTTTAGAGTGAATTGACGAAAGAGGCTACACTATCCCCGACAGTTGCCCCGGAAATAAGGAAACCCCGGTAATCACGGATTGATCCTGACATAAAAACATGAATTATTGGTTCAGAGGTGGCAGCTGATGTTGAGTGCCGATGCAAAAAACGTCATTACGGCAGGGCAGATTCAGGATCTGATTCGGCTCATCGGCGGGCGAGGCTACGCTATCGTCGGTCCGACCGTGTCGGATGGCACGATCGTTTATGACGAGCTTTCGTGCATGGATGACCTGCCAATTGGCTGGACCGATGAGCAGGATGGTGGCGCCTATCGGCTTCACCGTCGGGATGACGAGGCATTGTTCGGTTATGTAGTGGGTCCGCATTCCTGGCGGAAGTTTCTGCATCCTTCTCGTCTGCGCCTCTGGCAGGCGAAACGTGAGAATGATCGCGTCGTCATGGTCGGGGAACAGGAGAGCCCGCCCAGGTTCGCTTTTTTCGGTGTCAGGAGTTGCGACCTGCATGCGATTGCCATTCAGGACAAAGTCTTGCTGGAATCCGGCCATCGCGACGAAGACTATGCATCGCGCCGGGAGAATACTTTGATCATTGCGGTCAACTGCGGCCAGGCCGGCGGGACCTGTTTTTGTGTCTCGATGAAGACGGGCCCGGAAGTAACCTCTGGCTTTGATCTCGTTCTGACCGAGATCCTGGATGAAGGGCCGCATCGGTTTCTCATCGAAGCCGGGAGCACAATCGGCGCGGATCTGCTGGATGAAATATCCTGTAAAGAGGCCGCCGAAGCAGATCATGAGGCGGCCAGCGCAGCCGTCGCGAAGGCTCGGAGTCAGATGGGCCGGGCCATGGAGACAAGCGACATCAAGGAACTCCTGCAAGGCAATCTCGAGCATCCCCGCTGGGATGAAGTGGCATCACGGTGTCTGAGTTGCGCCAATTGCACGCTGGTCTGCCCGACCTGTTTCTGCACGACCGTCGACGATGCGACCGACCTTGCCGGCGATCACGCCGAACGGTGGCGACGCTGGGACTCCTGTTTCACGAAGGATTTTTCCTATCTTCACGGCGGTAGCGTGCGAAGTTCGTCGAAGTCGCGCTATCGCCAATGGATGACACACAAGCTAGCCCACTGGATCGATCAATTCGGGACTTCGGGCTGCGTCGGGTGCGGGCGCTGTATTACCTGGTGCCCGGTGGGTATCGATATTACGGAAGAAGTGGCGGCCATTCGTGCGAACGACGCCACTCGGGAGAGCGGGATATGAAAGAGATCAGCGAACTACTTCACGAGCACCCCTTTACAAAGGGGCTGAATGAAGAGGTTATTACGTTCATTGCGGGGTGTGCGAAGAACGTTGTTTTTCAGGCGCAGGACTATGTCTTCCGAGAGGGAGCAAACGCCGATTATTTTTACCTGATCCGGCATGGCACGATTGCACTGGAAATGTTTGCTCCCGGACGGGGGACATTTACTTGCCTTACGCTCAAGAGCGGCGAGGTCGTCGGCTTGACCTGGCTGATTCCACCCTATCGATGGTCTTATGATGCGCGAGCCGTTGAACTAACCCGGGCCATCGCATTCAATGCCGAATGCCTGCGGCAAAAGAGTGAGTCCGATCATCATGTGGGGTACGAATTGATGAAGCGATTTGTGCCGCCGCTGAAGGAGCGGCTGCAGGCTGCCTGGCTGCAGTGTGCGGATATTTACGGCGATGGTGAGTCTGCACAGACATGATTCGTGCCACGGTGAATCCGAACCCGATGACGCCGCGGTTTGTGGCCGTGAAGCGTTGCGTGCGTGAGACCGATGATGTGATCACGCTCGAAATTCCATCCGGCGGTGCCAATGGGCAAGCAGCGGGCTTTCAACCCGGCCAGTTCAATATGTTGTATGCGTTTGGTGTCGGGGAAATCCCGATCAGCATCAGTAGTGACCCGGCTGTGACAGAGCATATCGCACACACGATTCGTGCCGTCGGACCGGTCAGCGAAGCGCTGGCCCGGCTGGAGCACCGCGATCAGGTTGGTGTTCGCGGTCCGTTCGGCAGCAGCTGGCCGGTCGATGAAGCGGCCGGTTGCGATGTACTCGTCATCGCCGGGGGCATCGGGCTCGCGCCGTTGCGGTCTGCTATGTACGATCTTATCAGAAAGCGCGAACGTTACGGACGCATGGCGCTTGTTTATGGCGCGCGCAGCCCGGATCATCTTCTGTATCGCACCGAGCTTGATGGCTGGCGGCGCACACCGGACTTGCAGGTTCGTGTGGCGGTAGATTATGCCGGCCCCGAATGGGCCGGTGACGTTGGCGTCGTGACGAAGCAGCTGCCCAAGGTGAGAGTCGATCCTCATGCCACCGTCGCGATGGTCTGCGGCCCGGAGATTATGATTCGACAAACGGCAGCCGCACTCAGGGACATGGGCGTGCCGGATGAACGTATCTTCATTTCCCTGGAGCGAAATATGCAATGCGCCATCGGCTCATGTGGTCATTGCCAGTTCGGGCCGCATTTTCTTTGTAAGGATGGCCCGGTCTTCCGCTTCGACCGGATCAGTGCAATCCTTGGGTTGCGGGAGATTTAAGGTGCAACAAAGGCATCGTCCCAAACTCGCTGTGTGGAAATTCGCATCCTGTGACGGCTGTCAGCTGAGTCTGCTCGACTGCGAGGACGAACTTCTCGCCGTTGCGGAAGCCGTGGAGATCGCACAATTCGCCGAGGCGTCACGCGCCGTCATGAAAGGGCCTTATGACCTGTCTTTGGTCGAAGGCTCGATTACCACCCCGCACGATGTCGAGCGAATCAAGCAGGTTCGCCGTGATTCGCGGTTCCTTGTCACCATCGGCGCCTGTGCGACGTCGGGCGGGATCCAGGCGCTGCGAAATTTCAGGGGCCTGGGGGAATTCATGGCCGCGGTCTATGCCGAGCCTGGCTATATAGACGCGTTGGCTACTTCGACACCGATTTCCGAGCATGTGCCGGTTGATTTCGAATTGCGTGGTTGCCCGGTCAGCAAGCCGCAATTGCTCGAAGTTATTTCGGCTTTCCTGCATCGGCGCAGCCCCAATACACCCGCACACAGTGTTTGTGTGGAGTGCAAGTTGCGCAGTAATGTCTGTGTGATGGTTACACACGGTACACCCTGTCTTGGTCCGGTGACACATGCAGGTTGCGGGGCGATTTGTCCGGCCTATGACCGCGGCTGCTACGGCTGCTTCGGTCCGATGGAAAGTCCTAATACACACTCCCTGAGCAGGGAGTGGCTGCGCCTCGGCGTAGATATCAAAGACCTGCAACGCGTCTACCGTAGCTTCAACGCATGGGCTGAACCATTCCGTGAAGAAGGTCAGCCCAAAGAAAGTCAGCCTGGTGGAAGCGAGTCCCATGACTCGTAAAACCATAAAAGTTGACTACCTCGCCCGCGTTGAGGGCGAAGGCGCCCTGCACATCAGCATCAAGGACTCGCGGGTTGAGGATGTGCGGCTTGAGATCTTCGAGCCGCCACGCTTCTTCGAAGCCTTGTTGCGCGGGCGCGCCTTCACTGAGACTCCCGATATCGTTGCAAGAATTTGCGGCATTTGTCCGGTTGCTTACCAGATGAGCGCCGTACACGCATTCGAGCAGATTCTGGGTCTGCGTGTGTCGGGTGCGCTACGCAATCTGCGCCGCCTGTTGTATTGCGGTGAGTGGATCGAAAGTCACGTATTGCACATTTACATGCTGCATGCGCCGGACTTTCTCGGTTACCCGGGCGCTATAGAGATGGCGAAGGATTATCCCGCCATTGTCGAGCGCGGCCTGCAACTCAAGAAAGCGGGTAATGACATCGTTCGTGTTCTGGGCGGTCGGGAGATTCACCCGATCAATGTCAAGGTCGGCGGTTTCTATAAAGTACCGACCCGGCGCGAACTGGGCGCGCTGGGTGAGACTCTGAAGCGCGCGCGGGAAGCCGCAATTGATACCGTTCGCTGGGTGGCCGGCTTCGATTTCCCCGACTTCGAGCGTGATTATGAGTTCGTCGCCCTGCGACACGGCGAAGAGTACCCGATGAACGAAGGACGGATCGTCTCCAGCGCTGGCCTCGACATCGGGATCGCAGACTATGAGACTCATTTTGAAGAACGTCAGGTGCCGCATTCGACCGCACTGCATTCGGCAATCAGGGATCGTGGACCCTATCTTGTCGGCCCGATGGCCCGCTTTAATCTGAATACAGCGCTGCTTGCTCCCATTGCCCGTGAGCTGGCGGATGAAGCCGGACTCAAGACGCCATGCCGTAACCCGTTTCAGAGCATCATCGTGCGGGCCATCGAAGTACTGCATGCGGTCGATGAAGCGCTGGAACTCATCGAGACTTATGAGCGACCGGCAAGCCCGGCGGTTTCACTCGAGCCGCGTGCCGGTACAGGATTCGGTTGTACTGAAGCGCCACGTGGCCTCCTGTACCACCGTTTCCAGATCGATGACACAGGCACGATCCTCACTGCGAAGATCGTGCCGCCGACCTCGCAGAACCAGTCGATGATCGAAGCGGATCTGCGCAATTTCGTGACGCACCATATGGACCTGCCTGATGACGAATTGCAGTGGCAATGCGAACAGTCGATTCGTAATTATGACCCCTGCATTTCCTGTGCCACGCACTTCCTCAAGCTAACGGTTGAGCGCAACTAGGGCGATGTGTGCGATTTTGCATGGATTGGATGAGCTGGTCATTATCGTGCTGGGGAGCCCTTTTCGCGGTGACGATGGTGTCGGTAAGGAGATTGCGCAGCGACTGCGAAATCGCATGCCCGGATGCCATATCAGGGCCGGACTGGAGGATTCACTGGCCTTGCTGAATGCATGGGAGGGCTTTCCGGTTGCCATCGTGCTCGATGCCGCCGTATCCGGGTCGCCGCCGGGAACGATCCATCGCATCGAGTCGGGTGACGGCCCGCTACCGAAAGATCTGGCGCGGTGTTCGAGCCATGGCCTGGGTCTGGCAGAGGCAGTTGAATTGGCGAAGACCCTGGGGCGGCTGCCGCAACGACTCATTATTTATGCGATTGAAGCCGCTGGTTTTCAGGCTGGTGCAGGATTGTCGAGCGAGGTCACAGTGTCTGCGCAGAAGGTCGTCGAAAAGCTGGTACAGGAAATTGCACATATGCAAAAAACATAGGACAGGAGAATGCATGAAGCCTCGCTCATACGGGACCTGATGCAGAAGATCGATGCGCTGGCCGCTGATGAGCGCGCACAGCGTATTGTGGGTGTCGGTGTCTGGCTTGGCGCTCTCAGCCATATGTCGGCAGACCATTTCCGTGAGCATTTCATACGGGCGTCGCGTGGCACGATAGCAGATGGGGCGGCGCTGAACATCGAGGTGTCGACGGACAGCAGCGACCCTAATGCCCAATCATTGTTACTGAAAAGTGTCGAGGTCGAGACATGAGTGAAATTGCTGCCGATACATGTGCCATTCCCGTGGTCAAAAGAAATCCCGGTAACCGGTTGGCCGGCATTGTCAATCTCGACAATATTATGGAAATGATCCAGACTTACATAACACATGAATAAGGTAGTGACAGGGGCAAGCTATGATTCGATTTGATCGCAGTCGTCGTTCGAGTAAAACGGCAGTACTCGGTGTCTGGACTTGCGCAGTTCTGCTGTTGTCTGCCTGTGGTTCCGACGGCGGTGGTCAGGACAGCAAACCGCAGGCAGCGGAACGTGGTGAGCAGGTATTCATCGTCAACTGCGGGCCTTGCCATGGGCCTGGTGGCGGCGGCCCGTCGCTGGCTGAAATTAAGGCTCTGTCGGCCGCCGAAAGAGGCGATAAGATTCGTAATCACCCGTTGGCTGGCCGGATACCTCAGCGACTGCCGGCAAATGAGTTGCTCGATGTCATCGAGTTTTTTGGACCCGAATAACTTTCCCGTAACGCTTCTGATTAGCCTGTTTCATTCCAGCTATAACTCCAGCGAGGAATTGAAAGCGTTATTCAACATCAGTATTGACGCCGGGCACGGACAACCGCTCTTTCTGCTGGGCTTGCCATAAATCGGCATAGTGGTTATTTCGTGCCAGTAATTCTTCATGTGAGCCCTGTTCGACGATCCGGCCATGGTCCAGCACGATGATGCGGTCCGCGTCGATGATCGTCGACAGGCGGTGGGCGATCACCAGGCTCGTGTGTTTTTCTGCAATTTCCCGCAGAGCGCCAAGAATCGCTTGTTCGGACTTGCTGTCGAGGGACGATGTCGCTTCATCGAAGACAAGAATCGGAGGTCGTTTGAGGATGGTGCGTGCGATGGAGACCCGTTGTTTCTCGCCACCGGATAGTTTGAGTCCGCGCTCGCCGACGATCGTCGCTGAACCCTGCGGCAGGTCGGCGATAAACATGGACAGGTGTGCCAGGCGAATAGCATTGTCGACATCGGCATCGCTCGCATCAGGCCGCCCGTAACGAATGTTTTCGTAGATTGTGTCGTTGAACAACACAGTGTCCTGCGGGACGATACCGATTGAATGTCGTAACGATTTGAGCGTGGCCTTGCTGATGTCCTGTCCATCAATCCGGATGGTTCCGTCGGTCGTGTCGTAAAAGCGGAAGAGTAGTTTGACGAGCGTCGACTTGCCAGCGCCGCTCGAACCGACGACGGCAATCTTTTGTCCCGGCGGTATCGAAAAACTGATGTCGTGCAGAATCGGTCGGTCGGAGCGATAACTGAAGCTGACGCCGTCAAAATCGATTCCGCCCTGAGTCGCCCTGAGATCCGTCGCGTCCGGTGCATCGACTATGGTGGGCTTAACGTCAAGGAGGGCAAACAGGCGTTCGATGTTCGCCAATGAACCCTTGATTTCGCGATAGATGAAACCGAGAAAGCCGAGCGGCATGAACAATTGCATCATGAATGCATTAATCAGCGTGAAGTCGCCGATTGTCATGTTTCCAGCCCGCACCTGGAATGCCGCAATACCGATCATGCTCGTCTGAGCAATGGCGATAATCAGAGACTGCCCGCCGTTCAGAGCAAATACCGCCAGCCTGTTCTTGCGACGCGCAACTTCGAGCGCATCCAATTCATTGTCGTAGCGTTGTGCTTCGAACTCCTCGTTTGTGAAATATTTGACCGTCTCGAAGTTCATCAGGCTGTCGATGGCTCGTGTATTGCTCGACGAGTCGGCTGCATTGGTCTCGCGTACGAATTTAGTCCGCCTTTCTGTAGCAACAACAGAGTAGGCGATGTATGTAGCAATCGAGGCGAACGTGATTAGGGCGTAGGTCGGGCCGTAATTTACCAGCAGGATGCCGATGACCATCGCGATCTCGAAAAATGTCGGCACGATATTGAAGACAAAGAACCGCATCAGAAAACTTATTCCCGTTGTGCCACGTTCGACGTCGCGAGCCAGTCCGCCGGTGCCGCGGTTCAGGTGAAAATCAAGATCCAGGCGATGCAGGTGTCGAAAGACCTGCAGACCGAGAAACCGCATCGCGCGTTCAGTGACCCGGCC
The DNA here is from genome assembly GCA_964629475.1 of uncultured Chromatiaceae bacterium. Lineage (GTDB taxonomy): Bacteria > Pseudomonadota > Gammaproteobacteria > Steroidobacterales > SMWD01. Next base: position 28,480 of record CAZVQW010000002.1, read on the forward strand.
GAATACCGTATCGCGGATTTCACCGAATAGTACGTTCGAGAAGCGAGACACGCCGTAAGCCAGCACGAGTCCGAACAGCAGCATCGCTGCAATGGACGTGCCATCGGGTAGAGTGAGCCCGTCAACAATCGCCTTGAGCAGGAACGGAATGATGAGCAGGGCGGCCTTGGAGATGATGAGGCAGGCGAGTGCGAACAGAACGCGAAGCTTGAAACGCATCAGGTACGGCCACAATGATGTGACAATTCGCCAGTTGATAGCGCCGGCTGGTTCTTCTTCGAAATTTCCGTGGCGCATAGTTGTTGTTAATTCCGAGTGACAGCAATGACTGTGGGAGCGGCTTTAGCCGCGATTATCCTGGGTGGCGTGTCAATCGCGGCTGAAGCCGCTCCCACAATAGTAGCTCCCATAAAAGCCATTCCTGCGAGTGGAGAGTATCAGGCACCGCCGATCTTGTGCTTATATTCGCAGAGATCGGCGATAACGCAATGCCCGCATTCGGGTTTGCGCGCTTTGCAGACATAGCGTCCGTGCAGGATCAGCCAGTGATGCGCGTCATGTTTGAATTCGTCAGGCGTAAATTTGAGCAGCTTTTTCTCCACTTCGAGCGGGGTTTTTCCCGGTGCCAGCCGTGTGCGGTTGCTGACGCGAAATATATGTGTGTCGACAGCGATCGTCGGTTCGCCGAATGCCGTGTTCAGGATGACATTGGCCGTTTTGCGGCCGACGCCGGCCAGTGACTCCAGTTCGTTGCGCGTCTCGGGCACGCGGCCGTCATGCCCGGCGATCAGCATGCGGCACGTCTCGATAATGTTTTTGGCCTTGCTGTTGTACAGGCCAATCGTCTTGATGTAGCGCTTCAGGCCATCTTCGCCGAGCGCCAGGATGCCTTCCGGCGTATTGGCAACCGGGTACAGCTTGTCCGTGGCCTTGTTGACGCTGATGTCGGTAGCTTGCGCGGACAGGATGACAGCGATCAGTAATTCGAATGAACTTTTGTAGTTCAGCTCGGTTGTCGGGTCCGGATTCGCTTCTTTGAGACGACGGTAAATCGCCGCGCGTTTGTCTGCGTTCATGAATCAGTTTCGGACTTTATCCCGGCTAACGTACCCGCATGCCGGGCTTTGCACCAGTGTCCGGACTGACAAGAAAAATATCTTCGCCGCCGGGGCCGGCGGCCAGCAACATGCCTTCGGATGTGCCGAAGCGCATCTTGCGCGGTTCGAGATTGGCGACGATGATGACGTGCCGACCGACCAGCGTCGCCGGGTCGTATGCTGAGCGGATACCGGCCAGAACCGTGCGGCGTTCATCGCCGAGCGAGACGGTGACCCGAATCAGTTTGTCGGCTCCGTCCACGGCTTCGGCTGCGATGACCTCCGCGATCCGCAGGTCGATATTCAGAAAATCGTCGATCGAGATCGTTGCTGCTTCGGTGCCGGCTTGTGCCGCCGGCTCTTTTACGGCTGTGATCTCTGTGGATTTCTCTACCATGCGTGCAACGGCCTTTTCGTCGAGTCTTGTGATCAGGGGTTTGAACTTATTAATGTCTGTGCCGAGGAGGGGATCGCGACGATTGTCCCACGTCAGTGGGCCTGCGTTCAGAAAGGCCTCGGCTGCCACGGCGACACCCGGCAAGGCCGGTTTCAGGTAGGTCATCAGGACACGGAACAGGTTGAGCCCCTGTGTACAGACTGCCTGTACGCGCGGCAACTCTGCTTCATTCCTGGCCAGTTGCCATGGTTTGTGCTCGTCGATGTACTGATTTGCACGGTCGGCGAGTTTCATGATGATGCGCATGGCCCGGGAATACTCCCGCGCTTCGTAGGCCGCTGCGATTGAATCGCCGGCTGCAATGAATTCGTCAAATAATGCCGGGTCATCAAATTCATCGGCCAGATGACCGTCGAATTGCCGGGTGATAAATCCTGCGCAACGACTGGCGATGTTGACGAACTTGCCGACCAGGTCCGAATTGATGCGGGCGACGAAGTCTTCGAGGTTCAGGTCGAGGTCATCGATACCCGATCCGAGTTTGAACGCATAGTAGTAACGCAGGTGTTCCGGGTTCAGTTCCTCGAGATAGGTTGCGGCCGAGATAAATGTGCCGCGTGATTTCGACATTTTCTGCCCGTTGACCGTCAGGAAGCCGTGCGCAAAGATACCGGTCGGTTTGCGGTAGCCCGCGCCCTCGAGTACAGCCGGCCAGAACAGCGTATGGAAATAGACGATGTCCTTGCCGATGAAGTGATACAGCTCGGCATCACTGTCGACAGCGAAATACGTGTCCAGATCGGGTACGCCGTCATTCTGTCGGCCCAGATTCACGAGGCTGGCCATATAGCCGATCGGGGCATCGAGCCAGACGTAGAAGAACTTGTCCTCTGTACCCGGAATCTTGAAGCCGAAATAAGGAGCATCACGCGAAATGTCCCAATCCTGTAGTCCGGCTTCGAACCAGTCGTCCAGCTTCCGTGCAACTCCCTGATCGACGTGGCCGGCAGACATCCACTTTTGCAGCGAGTCTTCAAATTCGCCAAGGCGAAAAAAATAATGCTCGGATTCTTTCTGTATCGGTGCCGCGCCGGACACGACCGATTTTGGATTGACAAGGTCACTCGGTGAGTAGGTGCGGCTGCAAACTTCACAGTTATCGCCCGCCTGATCTTCTGCGCCACAGTTTGGACACGTGCCGCGAACAAAACGATCCGGCAGAAACATGCCGGCCTGCTCATCGTAGGCTTGTTCGATGGTGCGCCTTGTTATCAGACCCTTGGCGTCGAGCCGAGCGAAGATGCGTTCGACGATCTCACGGTTTTCTTCCGAATGTGTCGTGTAGAAATTGTCGAACTCGACAAAAAAGGCGGACAGATCGCGTTCTTGTTCGACGCGATAGCGGGCAACGAGCTCCTCGGGGCTGATACCTTCCTTGCGTGCTCTGAGCATGATCGGTGTGCCATGCGCATCGCTCGCACAGACATAAGTACACTCATTGCCGACCAGACGCTGGAAGCGCACCCAGATATCGGTCTGGATGTACTCGACGAGATGCCCCATGTGAATCGGGCCACTCGCATACGGCAGCGCGCTCGTTACCAGCATCTTTCTGGCAGTCATGCGTTCAGGTCTTTGACGTCTTCGAAGCCACGCTTCTCGATGGCCGACTCATAGGCGGCTTTACCTGTAATCGTGCCTTTGTTCATCAGGTCCTTGAGCGCGGAATCCATTGTGATCATGCCGTCTTTGCGGCCGCCCTGCATCGTGTTTGCGAGCTGGTCGAGTTTGCCCTGGCGGATGATATTTGCGACGGCAGATGTATTGACCATGATTTCGAGTGCCGCCACGAGGCCTTCGCCGCCGGCACGCGGGACGAGTTGCTGAGAGACGACACCACGCAGCGATGTCGATAACATCGTGCGCACGTGGGTTTGTTTGGCACTTGGAAACGTGTTGACGATCCGGTCGACGGTAGCGCCGGCACCGTTCGTATGTAATGTGCCCAGCACGAGGATACCCATCTCGGCGGCCGTCACGGCAATACTGATCGTTTCCAGATCGCGCATTTCGCCGACGAGGATGACGTCGGGATCCTCGCGCAAACCCGAATGGAGCGCATCGGCAAAGCTCGGCGTGTGAACGCCGAGTTCGCGTTGGCTGATCAGGCATTGCTTGCGTTCATGAACGAATTCGATCGGATCCTCGATAGTCAGGATATGGCCGTTGAGTGTCTTGTTGATCTCATCGATCATCGCCGCCAGTGTCGTCGACTTGCCCGAGCCGGTCTTGCCGGTAACAAGAATCATGCCCTGGGTATGACGACACAGCTTCCTGATCACGCCCGGCATTTTCAGTTCGTTAAGCGATTTGGCCTGTGACGGGATTGCTCGCATGACGCTGCCCATGCCACCGAGGTGCTGGAACACGTTAACGCGAAAGCGGGCGACATCCTGCAGCGAATAGGCAAAATCTGACGAATCGTGTTCATCAAGATGCTTGCGCGCCTGCGCCGACATGATCGGGATAAGCAATTCTTCCGCTTCGTCCCTGGTCAGTGGTTCGGAGCGCAGTGGATTGAGTTCGCCATAGATGCGCATGCGCGGCGGTTGACCGGCCACGAGATGCAGGTCCGAGCCGTTACGGGTGATCAGCTGGCGCAGGAAATCGTCGATCTGGTTCATGTCACATTTCAGTCGGTAATGTCCAGCTGCGGCAACATGCTGGTGTCGGTGACAAATTTCTGGAATGCATTTTTGTCCGTCGCGAATCGATATGCGTCATCCGGATCGAGTTGCTTGGCCTTGATGCCTTCGAGCAGAGCAAAATCCATCGTCTGCATACCGAGATCGCGACCGGTCTGTAACTGTGCGGGAATCTGGTGGCTCTGATCCGTTGCAACCATCTTGGCGATTGCGCGTGTCATGACCATGATCTCCAGCGCAGCCCGGCGTCCCTTGCCGTCCGGCGTCTTGACAAGGTTTTGCGTGACCACGGCATTCAGGCCCTGGCCGAGAAAACTCTTGGTCTGTTCGCGCATCTCGCCGGGCAGGGCATCGATCATGCGATCGATTGTTTTTGCCGCGCCGGTCGTATGCAGCGTACCCAAGACCATGTGGCCGGTCTCGGCAGCGGTCATTGCCATTGAAATGGTTTCCGCATCGCGCATCTCGCCAACGAGAATGACATCGGGATCTTCGCGTAGTGCGGCTCGAATTCCTTCTGCGAAAGAAGGCAGGTGTGTGCCGAGTTCGCGCTGAATGATTTGTGAACGTTTGCTCTCGTGAACGAATTCGATCGGGTCTTCCAGGCTGATGATGTTCTGATTGCGGGTTCGGTTAATGTGGTCGACCATGGCAGCGAGTGTTGTCGACTTGCCGGTGCCCGTTGACCCGGTGACAAGAACCATGCCCTGATGATGGTCGCAAAGCCTGGCCAGGATACCCGGTAACTGAAGATCGTCGAGTGTAGGGATGTTCTGTGGAATGAAGCGAAATGTCGCGCCGACACCGGTCGCCTTGCGGAAGACATTGACGCGAAACCGTCCACCGTCCTCGGACACATACGAGAAATCGATATCCTGACCATCGGCGAATTTGTCCTGAAGTTTTTTTGACAGGATCTCGCTGATATAGCTTTCGAGCTCCGCATCGCCGAGTTCGCGGAATTTGATGGGCATCAAATCCCCGTGCATGCGTAACATGGGCGGAACGGCAACGGCCAGGTGAACGTCCGAGCATCCCTGGGCCAGCCCAAGCTTCAAAAAAGCATCGATTCTCGACATTTAAAGGATAGTGCCCCGGATTCCAATGCTCAGCCGGCCATTTGCCGGTCCACAGAAGCTGCGACGGAAATCTACGCTACGTCGGCAAGTGCCTGACGCAGATCATCCATCGAACTATACCGTTTGAGTTTGTCGACTTCCATGGTCTTCTTGATGATCGCGGCGAGCGCCGGCGGGATATTCGGGTTCAGTTCTTCGCACATCTTGGCCTTGCCCTGAACGTGCTGATACATGACGGACATGTGATCGCCCTCCGTGTAGGGCGGTGTGCCGGTCAGCATCTCGTAGGTCATGACGCCGAGGCTGTAGATATCGGCCCGTACGTCGACCTTCTTGCCGAGGATTTGTTCCGGCGCCATGTATTTCGGTGAACCGATGACATAGCCGGTTTTGGTCAATTGTGTGTCGCCGGATGACGCAGCTGCAGCTACGCCGAAATCCACGATCTTCAAAAGTCCGTCGTCATCGATCAGGATGTTGGCCGGTTTCAGGTCACGGTGCACGATGCCGACCTGGTGAGCCACGGCCATGCCGGTCGCGATATCCTGGCTCCAGCTGATGGCCTTTTCGGTTGGCATCGGTTTTTCACGGGCGATCTCGGCACCGAGCGTGTGCGACGGGAAATACTCCATCGAAATCGCATAGTTGCCGCCGAGGCTGACGAAATCATAGATGCGGATAACGTTCTTGTGCGTGATCTTGCGTGAATATCTAAGCTCATGGACAAAGCGTTGCAGCATCTCTTCATCGGAACTGACATTTGCATTCAGGAATTTAAGAATCAGCCGTTCATCGACAACCGTATCCTCGACGAGGATGACGGTGCCGAATGCACCCTTGCCGATCTTGTCGATGTATTTGTAGCGGCCCTCGATGATGTCGCCGGCCTTGAGTGTCGTGATATCGAGTGTGGCGCCGGCCGGTTGTTGATCTGCAGCGATTTGCTCAACTTCTTCTTTGTCGATCAGTAATGTTTTTGCCGGTTCGGCGGCTACCCGGTCTGCAATCTCGTCGGCCTGCACGGCAGTCGTCGAGAATCGGTTGTCGATGCGCACGACGGCGTCTGCCGCCATCTTGGCGATCGTATCGTCCGCAGCGGACATCAGCGGTTGGAGCCTGGTCTTGATTTCCGTGGCCATACTCTGGTCGGCGAGTTTCGCCAGTGCGTTGACCGCCTCGACACGAATGCTCTTCTCGGCATGCTCGAGCATCGGCAGCAGCTTTGTCGCAACATCGTCGCCACCGAGTTTGCCGAGCGCGCGTATCGCCGCCGGTATCGAGCGCACGTCGCCGTTCAGCATCGCCACCAGAGTGGCAACGGCCTCACGGTCGCCGATCTCGCCGAGTGCATCGGCGGCCCGTTCGCGTACCCACCAATCTTCGTCGTTGACGGCTTCCATCAGGTGTTTGACGGCGCGTTCGTCCTTGGTCTGGTTCAGGATTTCGATGGCCGAGCGGCGAACGTTCTCGTTTTCATCACGAATCAGTTCGAGCACCGCGTCCATGACTTTTGGCCCGCCGATTGCCGCCAGGGCGTCTGATGCCCGTGACCGTACCCACCAATCCTCGTCTTCGATTGCCGTCAGCAGATGTCTGATCGATGACGGCTCGGCGATCTCGTTAAGTACCTCGACGGCAGAGCGACGCGCATACTCGGATTCATCCTTGAGCACGGTGACCAGGTGTTGCATCGTGTCCGGATGACGCATCTTGACGAGCAGATCAACGGTCTTGTTCTGTACCGCCATGTCCGGGTCGAGGAGCATCCCGCAGATACGTTCGGCATCGAGGCCAAGGTCGCCTTCCATCTGCGATAGTGCACCGATCGCGGCCTGGCGAACCGATTTGTGCGGGTCATCGAGCTGCTTCTCAAGCGCGCTGGCAACATCCGGGCGATTGAAGCGCGACAGAATATTAATAATGTGGATACGCACGGCATAGTCTTTGCCAGAAACCCGCGCCAACAATTCCGGCACGGTCGCGTCAGTTGCTGTCTCGCCAATAATTTTGAACAGTGCTGCCTTTTCTCGTGGTTCGAGGTCATAGGCACGGCGCAGCAACTGGTCAACATTCAGGCGGTCTTTCTTCGACCGCATGACATCGATCAATGCCGATTTGGAGATGCCGTCGTGGCCAAGCAGGTCGATGAGGTTGTTCGCGTTATAGTGCGTACCGGTCGCAAGTGCAGTCGCTACACCGGAAACGCAGCGTTGATCAGGATGCCCGAGGCCAGCCGCAAACTGGCGAAATGTCTTGTCATCGAGCTGACTGCTCAGTGTTTCGATCAGGACCGTTGACTGAGTCTTGTCCGCCGTCGAGAGCGCGGCGATGACGTTGGGAACGGCATCGCCGCCAAGCTTGCGCAGAGACTCGGTTGCCTTGCGCGCAGCCGGAGCATCGACATCACTTTCACCCAGGAACTGGGCAATCGACCGCTCGGCCCGCATTGAGCTGATAAATTTCATACAACCAGCAATTTAACCCCAAAAACACACAACTAAAGCAACGCGCTATTGCTCCTGTCAGAGCAGCCAAACCCCAAGCTAAATTCTGACAAATCACCGGCTGGCCGGCGATTACGGCATTATGCCATATGATCCGGAGCATCCCTGAGCAAATCCTGCCAGAGTGGTGAAATCTTCAGGTAGAATGTCGCGCTTTCAGGGGTCCGGATACTGTTAAACCCGTCACGAATCATGTCAGAAGTAACTGTTAAAAGTATAGAAGCAGCATTTCAGGCTGCAACTGTCCCATTTGTGGGTGTGGATCTGCGCTCCGCCGAAGTCACCGTGGAGCCTGCGGGCGACGAAACGGCTGCCCGGGTGAGCGTAACCCTGGGGTTTCCGGTCGCGGACATCGTCGTACCGCTTGCCGAGTTTCTCAGTAACGTCATTTGTTCGGCAACTGGCGTGACGTCAGTAAGCGTCGAGATCGTCTCGCGGATCCGGGCGCATGCCGTTCAGGGCACCCTGACGCCATTGCCCGGTGTCAGGAATGTCATCGCCGTTGCCTCCGGCAAGGGTGGCGTCGGTAAGTCGACCACGACGGCTAACCTGGCGCTTGCCCTGTCCCGTCAGGGTGCCCGAGTCGGTGTGCTCGATGCGGATGTCTACGGACCGAGCCAGCCGAAGATGCTCGGCCTGGACGGTCAGCAGCCGGTCAGCAAGGACGGTAAGACGGTCGAACCGCTCGAAGCGCATGGGCTGCAGACCAATTCGATCGGTTTTATGATCGATGAGGCGACGCCGGTAGTCTGGCGTGGACCGATGGTAACCCAGGCGCTGAGCCAGCTTGCATTTACGACCAACTGGCAAGACCTCGATTACCTGATCGTCGACCTGCCACCGGGTACCGGTGATACGCAATTGACGCTGACACAGACGGTGCCGCTGGCCGGTGTCGTCATCATTACGACGCCGCAGGATATCGCATTACTCGATGCGCGCCGTGGCTTGAAAATGTTTGAGAAGGTCAGTGTGCGCGTGCTGGGTATCATCGAGAACATGAGCGTACACATCTGCACGGCCTGCGGTCACGAGGAGGCGTTATTCGGCGCCGGTGGTGGGGAACGTCTCAGTGATGAGAGCGGGGTTCCGTTGCTCGGGCAATTGCCACTCGATGCGCGCATTCAGCGTGAGGCTGATACTGGCTCGCCGACGGTCGTCAGCGATCCGGACGGGCCGATCGCTGCAAAATATCTCGAGATTGCCCGGAAGACTGCCGCGCAGCTCGCGGCGGCGCCGCGCGACCGAAAAGGCATGTTTCCGAAAATCGTTGTCGAATGACGAGGAGTCAGTGTTGAGTATCAAATCCGATCTCTGGATTCGTCGCATGGCCGAACAGCACGGCATGATCGAACCGTTCGAATCCGGGCAGGTTCGTCAGAACGGCGGTGGCCGGATTATCTCCTTTGGTACATCGAGTTACGGCTATGACGTTCGTTGCGCGGCCGACTTCAAGATCTTTACAAATATCAATTCGGCGGTTGTCGATCCGAAGGCATTCGATGAGAGCAGCTTTGTCGACAAGCAGGGCGATGTTTGCATCATTCCACCAAACTCGTTCGCACTGGCGAGGACAGTTGAATTTTTCCGCATTCCGCGAAACGTGCTGACCATCTGCCTTGGCAAGTCAACGTATGCCCGCTGCGGCATCATCGTCAACGTGACGCCGCTCGAGCCGGAGTGGGAGGGGCATGTGACGCTGGAGTTTTCGAATACGACGCCGCTACCGGCGAAGATCTACGCAAACGAGGGCGTTGCGCAGATGTTGTTCTTCGAGTCGGATGAAGAATGTGAGGTGTCGTATAAGGATCGTGCCGGGAAGTACCAGGGGCAGACTGGTGTAACGCTTCCAAAAGCATAGTAAAAACAATATATTAAATAATAATTCTAAGTTTTATTCGAGATAATGGGTTCATCCAGCGGCAGGCCGTCCAGCCAGACTTTACCCTTGTCGAGACGCAGCCGACCATCGGCACACCAGCGGATTGCCCGCGGATAGATCAGGTATTCACCTTGCTGCACGCGGGCGGCCAGGCTGGTCTCTGTTTCGTCGGCGTGGATCGGCACGCGATACTGAATAATCGACGGTCCGGCATCGAGTTCCGGCGTGACGAAATGCACGGTCGAGCCATGGTGACTGTCGCCGGCCTCGATCGCCCGACGATACGTATGCAAACCACGGTATTTTGGCAGCAGCGACGGGTGGATATTCAACATTCGGCCCTCATATCGCTGCACCAGTTCGGTGGGCAGGATGCGCATGAAGCCGGCCAGTACGATCAGCTCGGGTGAGAAGGTTGCGATTTGTGCGGCCAGCGCGGTGTCGGCGTCGGTACGTTCGTCATGGTCAGAGTAGTCTATGACGCTGGTCGGAATACCTGCCTTGTCGGCGCGCTCCAGCCCGAGGACACCGGGCCGGTCACTGATGACGGCACACAGGTTAATTTTGAGTTCGCCGGATCGGATCTCGTTGATGATCGCCTGCAGGTTGGTGCCGCCTCCCGATACCAGGACAATTGTACGCATGCCGGATCCGATGCCTGCGCTTGCCGGTGCTGTCATCGCTCGATCAGCACCTGGCCAGAGCCGGCCGTGACCGAGCCGATTTCGAAGACAATTTCGCCTGCGGCTTCGAGCGTTGCGCGGGCGGTTGCCACGTCGGCGGACCGCACGGCAATGACCATGCCGACGCCGCAATTAAAGGTACGCAACAACTCGGATTCTTCGATTCGACCCTGTTCCTGGAGCCAGTTGAAGATCGGTGGGCGTGTCCATGTGCTTAGCTCTATGCGGGCGTCGAGGTTGTCGGGCAGTACCCGGACGACATTTTCGGGCAGGCCACCACCAGTAATATGTGCCATTGCGCCGATTGGGCAAGCCGCCGCCAGTGCCAGGATTGCCTTGACGTAAATCCGTGTTGGTTCGAGCAGTAATTTATCCGCCGGCGTGCCTCCGCACATGAACCCGGCACCGTCCGGGTGCAGGTCGAGCACACGGCGAATCAGTGAGTAGCCGTTTGAATGCGGGCCGGATGAGGCGAGGCCGAGCAGGGTGTCGCCGGCGCGGAGTTGTGAACCGTCGATGATGCTGTCGTGATCGACGGCACCAACACAGAAGCCGGCCAGGTCGAAGTCACCCTCGGCATACAGGCCGGGTAATTCTGCAGTTTCGCCGCCGAGCAAAGCTGCCCCGGACTGGCGGCAACCTTCCGCAATGCCGGAGACAATCGCTGTGCCGGTCTCGACATCCAGTGCACCGGTGGCGTAATAATCCAGGAAAAACAATGGCTCAGCACCGAGAACGATGATGTCGTTCGCACACATCGCGACAAGATCTATACCGATTGTGTCGTAGCGGTTCAGTTCGATCGCGAGTTTGAGCTTCGTGCCGACGCCATCCGTTCCGGACACGAGCACCGGTCGGCGGTATTTTTCCAGGTCGAGTTCGAACAAGCCGCCAAATCCGCCGATGCCGCCGAGTACGCCCGGGCGCTGTGTCGTTTTAACGATTGGTTTGATTCGCTCGACAAGCGTGTTGCCGGCATCGATGTCGACACCGGCATCTTTGTAAGTTAAATGTTTAGCGTCATTCATGTCTGATGTCCGTGGAGCCAGATGCGGGCGCTATAATAATGCATATGAACTCGTTTCATCTAACCTTGCGTGTCCTGATTTGCCTGTGGTTCGCCGGGCAAATTCCCGGTGCCGATGCTGCTCGTGTCACAGACCTGTATGCCGCGCAGGTCCCCGCCGAAGGAGGTGCTGCCCGCGACTCATTTGACACGGCGTTGCATACGGTACTGATCAAGGTGACCGGACGTCGGGACATCACGGAGGATTTGGCCGTTATGAGCCAGTTTGCCGCGGCGGAATCCTATGTTCAGCAATACCGGACAAACCCGGATGGCACAGTTTGGGTTCTGTTCGACCAGATCGCACTGCGCCGGGCGCTGGATAGCATCGGCCAGCCGGTCTGGGGCGAGGAGCGACCGGTTACGCTGGTCTGGCTCGTGATGGACTATGGCGCCGGCAGTCGCGATATTCTCGCAGCCGAGGCCGATGTCGAACGCGAGTCGGAATTGTTCGCGGAGCCGCCGCCTGTGGGCGACCCTGAACGACAAATGGCAGTACGTGACATTTTGCAAACCACTGCCGGCGAACGTGGCCTGCCGCTGATCCTGCCACTTGTCGATTCCGAAGAACTCGACATCGTGTCGGTTTCCGATGTCTGGGGCGGTTTCACCGAATCGCTGGTTCTCGCCACCCAGCGCTACGGAGTCAATGCGATTCTCGTCGGACGCGCGCGCGTGCTCTCGGTGGAAAACACCCGGGTGCGCTGGACTCTGATGCTGGGTGATGAGCAATTCGACTGGGATGGCGATGTTGCCAGCGGTCCCGATCGACTCGCCGATTTTTTTGCCGTCCGGCTGGCAACTTCGAGTAGTGCATTGGGCCGGATGCAGTTACGCGTAGATGGTGTTAATACACTCGATGATTATGGTCGCCTCAGTCAATATCTGTCGACACTGGATGTTATAGAAGAATATTCGATCGATCGTGTGGCTGGTCAGACTGCCGTTTTTTCTTTACTCGTTCGTGGCGATGCCGATCGACTGATGCGCAGCATCGCATTGCGGCGCATACTGCAACCTATTGAAGAGCCCGGGCGGCCCTCCCCGGGTGACGATCTGCAGGGCAGCGTGAGCCCGGGTGTGCCGTCGATTGATTCGTTCGATAGTGCATCATCGGGTTTGCATTACACGTTAATTGTCGCCCCCTGAGTCGGGGCGGAGCCGGTCCTTAACATGCTGCGAGCTTCACACATTCCGAACATGATTTGCATCTTGCGCATCCTGCTTGTGGTGCCGATTGTGCTGACATTGCTTGCCGGCGATTTCACAATGGCTCTGATGCTTATTTTTATAGCCGGATTTTCCGACGGTCTTGATGGCTTTCTGGCCAGGCAATTTGATTGGCGCACGCGTCTCGGTGGATTACTCGATCCTCTGGCGGACAAACTGCTTCTCGTGACCGCGATGCTGACACTGACCTCTCTGGATCTGGTTCCGCTGTGGCTGACCTGCGTCGTCATCGGGCGTGATATCGTGATTATTAGCGGCGCCAGTGCATACAACCTGCTGATCGGTCCGGTCAGGCCCGCACCGACGATGATCAGCAAGATCAACACGACGTTGCAGTTGTTGTACATCGTGTGCGTCATTGCTCGCCAGGCATTCGGCTGGCCGCCGTCAATGGTGGTTATTCTGGCCGGAACAGGCGTGTTCTGTACGAGTGCCGTCAGTGGCATGGATTACGTGATGCAGTGGAGTCGCAAGGCCATGTCTGCACCACGAACCTGACGCGTTTTCAGCGCATGGAACAAATACCGCTTGACGTTCAGCTCGCCGACCATGCCGTGTTTGATACCTGGCTGGCAGGTGATAATGGCGAGTTGATTCATGCGCTGCGAGAGGTGGCCACGGTACAGACGTTCACTGTGCTCTGGTTGTGGGGCGCTGCGGAGACCGGCAAGACTCATTTGTTGCAGGCCTGTGTTAATGAAGCGCATCGACAGGGTTATCGCACGGCATATCTGCCGGTCGGGCCCGGCAGCGACCTCGAACCCGCCGTCATTGAGAACATGGGGGACCTCGATGTCGTTTGTATCGATGAGATTGATACAGTTGCAGGGAATGATGAGTGGGAGCGGGCTATGTTTGGGTTATTCGAAGGTGTGCGGCAGCGTGGCTCGCGATTGGTCATGTCAGCCGACAAGCCACCGTTGCACTGTGCATTTGCGTTACCGGATCTCGTCTCGCGATTTTCTTCCGGTGCGACGTTTCGGCTTCACCCGTTGTGTGATGATGACAAGATTAAAGCCATGCAGCTTCGTGCCCACTGGCGCGGGCTGGAACTGCCGGATGAGGTGGCACGTTTTCTGTTTGCCCGTGTCGCTCGGGGTAATCGCTTCCTGTTCGATATGCTTGATCGGTTGGACAGGAAAGCATTGGCCGAGCAGAAAAAATTGACTATTCCGTTTGTCAGGTCATTTCTTGCCGGTTCCTGAGTCACCCGCTCAAACGAACTGCGATTTCGGCCACCCGTCGCCCCAGGGTTTGGGCAATTGCTGCTTCCTCAGCCGTCAGATCGGTTGCCGATTGCTCCCGGGCAATATGCGTTGCGCCGTAGGGTGTCCCGCCGCTGCGCGTCTCGTGCAAAGCCGGTTCGGAGTACGGTACGCCGACCAGCAACATGCCATGGTGAATCAGCGGCAGAGACATCGATAGCAGCGTGGTTTCCTGTCCGCCGTGCAGGCTGCTCGTCGACGTGAACAATCCGGCCGGCTTGTCCTCGAGATGCCCGCCGGCCCATGCGCCGGCAGAGCCATCAAGAAAATACTTCAATGCCGCCGCCATGTTGCCGAAACGCGTCGGGCTGCCGAGTATCAGGCCGTCACATTCGCGCAGATCGGCATGGCTCGCGTAGGGGGGGCCCTGGTCGGGTACGGCACTACCGACAGCCTCGGTCTCGGCCGATACCGCAGGTACGGTGCGAACGCGTGCTTTTGCGTCGGCCACCGAATTGATGCCACGCGCAACCTGAGCCGCGAGATTGGCTGTCGAGCCGTACCGCGAGTAATACAGGACGAGTATCTCTGCCATTAGTTTGGGGCCAT
>CAZVQW010000002.1:43036-67463 GCA_964629475.1 uncultured Chromatiaceae bacterium
GCCATTAGTTTGGGGCCATCAGTATGGGGCTATTAGTTCGAGCCTATTAGTTCGGGGCCGTTAGTCGAGAATTTCCAGAACGGACTCTGGCGGTCGGCCGATACGCGCCTGCTCGCCGTTAATGACAATCGGTCTTTGCAGCACGCAAATGTTTGCCGCAAGCCACTTAAATTGCTCGGTTTTATCCATGCCATCGATTTCAGTCCGGGCGGTTTTGTATACGTCTTCATTTGTACGCATGATCCCGACGGGTTCTGCGCCCAGCTTGCTGGTGATATTTTCGAGCGTGGCAGCGTCGGGCGAGTTCTCCAGATAGTCGATAATTTCTGGTTCCAGGCCCCTGGAAGTCAATATTTCAAGGGTTTGCCTGGATTTTGAGCAGCGCGGATTGTGGTAGATGGAAAGGGTCATGGCTTATCGGTCCATTCTCACTGAATACACTTACATTGTATGCCGATCTTGACGCCGGCAGCGACTGGTCGCAGACTTGTTGTTTGTGGCTCGACTATTGATGATATTGAGGACTTTCCGGAGACCTCGGTCAAACGCAGCATGAATTTTTCGATTCTTTCCGCAACTGCCAAGTGGCTCTGCCTGACGATGCTCATCGGGGTTCTGGCTGGTTGTGCAACGGCGCCGCCGGTACAGGAAATGAGCGATGCCCGTCAGGCAATCGCTGCGGCGAAGGAAGCGGGTGCAGAGCAACTGGCTGTCGATCAACTGGGCCTGGCCGAAGGCCTGCTGCAGGATGCCGAAGAATTTCTCGTCGTCGGCACATCGAATGCCTACTGGCAGGCAAAGAAAGCGGCGGTAGGTGCGAAAGAAATGGCTTTCGAGGCACTGTTGACGAGTCGCAACACCAAAACCCCGCCGCTTGAATGACTTGCCTGTGGGAGCGGCTTTAGCCGCGATTGGCCACACTACTGAATTCAATCGCGGCTAAAGCCGCTCCCACAACAATTGACAGATTCTTATAATTGAATTCATGCCCACCGATATTGTTTGCAAACGCTTCATCGTTTCCGGTCGTGTGCAGGGTGTATTTTTTCGCGCCAGTACGGCTCGCGAGGCAGGACGTCTAGGTTTGTCCGGTTCGGCAACGAACCTGCCGGACGGTCGGGTAGAAGTCGTAGCCAGTGGCATGGACAGCAAGCTCGATGAGCTTGCTCGCTGGCTTGCCTCCGGGCCGCGGATGGCCCGGGTTACCGGTGTCGCTGTGCAGAATACGGACCCGGATGACTGGCCCGAAGGTGGCGGATTCGATATTGGCTAGTGTGGCACGACGTCATTCGCAGGAGCGGCTTCCAGCCGCGATAGCAAGCCACCAGAGATTCATCGTGGCTGGGAGCCACTCCTTCGGCAGAGTTCCCGGCGTGGTGTTACTGCTTAAACCAGCGTGAACGTAGTCGGTTCAGGACTTTCTCGGGGTATTTCCTGCTGCCGAGACTGCCGTTGTAGCGAGCCAGTGCACGTGTCCAGTCGCCACTTTCCATATCGAAGTAATACTTCAGGATTGTGCAGCCCATGCGCAGATTTGTGCCGACCTCGATGAGCCGGTCACCCGGCTGGCCGATTTCATCGAGCCAGAATGGCATGACCTGCATCAGGCCCTGGGCGCCGGCGCTGGATACGGCATAAGCGTCGAATGCGCTTTCTATATCGATGACGGCCAGCACCATCTCCGGGGGGAGGTCCACGCGACTCGCTTCCTGATGTGCGCGTTTGAGAATCAGGACTCTCTCCTGGGGATCGGCAACCTGGTTGCCGAGGCGTATCGCCATGTCCGTCAGCCATACCTGGGCATCAAACTGGTCAGGAAAACTCGTTGTATCCTGCATCGCATCGCGCAGCCGTTCGCGCAGTATCGGGTCGGGGGAGTTCACTGCGCCAGTTGCCGGCATCGTCAGTACACCGGCCAACAAACCGGGTAACGCAATAATGATTGCCGGCAAGTAACGATGCACAGTGAGCCGATGCATCATCAGCCTCGCGCGAGTCTTTCCTGCAGAAAACCAACGATGTCACCGATGGCCAGCTTTGTTTCTTCGCCGGTTTTACGATGTCGATACTCGATGTTGCCGTCACGCAGGCCGCGTTCACCGATAACGATCCGGTGTGGGATGCCGAGCAGGTCGGCATCGGCAAATTTCACGCCCGGTCGTGCGTCACGGTCATCGAATAAAACTTCGATATTCGCCGCTTCCAGTTCCGTCAACAGGGTTTCGGCTGCTGCACTGACCGCGGGTGCTTTTTTTGGATTCAGGATCAATATCGTGACATCGAACGGACTCATCGGTTCGGGCCAGATAATGCCGTTTTCGTCGTAATTCTGTTCGATGGCTGCGGCAACGATGCGGGTGACACCGATGCCGTAGCAGCCCATCAGCATGTTGACTTCGCGTCCGTTACTATCGAGTACGTTGGCATTCATACTCCGACTGTACTTATCACCCAGTTGAAAAATGTGACCGACTTCAACTCCCCGGACAATCGATAGCAACCCGCCACCATCCGGGCTCGGGTCATCGGCAACGACATTGCGGATATCGACTCTCTGCGGCTCGGGAAGGTCGCGACCCCAATTGACGCCGGTCAGGTGTTCGTCGACCTGGTTTGCGCCACAGACGAAGTCTGCAGCGTGAGCAGCGCTGTAATCGGCATACACCGGAATCGTCAGGCCGAGCGGTCCGACGAAGCCCGGTGGGCAGCCGGCGGCGGCCTCGACACGTTCAGGTGTCGCCATTTGCAGCGGCGCCGCAACACCGCTGAGCTTTTCCGCTTTGATTGCGTTCAATTCGTGATCACCGCGCACAACGAGAGCGACGAGCCCGCCGTCGTTACCCTCGACGATCAGTGTTTTCAGGCATTGAGCAGGCTCGATTGACAGAAAACCGGCAATCTCATCGATAGTTCGCATCGACGGTGTCTGCACCGTGGTGAGATCGGCTGTTGCGGTCGGTCGTGGTTCCGCGGGTTCAAGCGCCGGCGCGAGTTCGACATTCGCGGCAAATCCATCGGCTTCACAATAGGCAATGGCATCTTCACCCGAATCGGCGAGTACATGAAACTCCTGTGATCGCGCACCACCGATTTCGCCACTGTCGGCTTCGACCGGGCGAAAGTGCAATCCGAGTCGAGTGAAGATGCGCGAATAAGCATCAGCCATGCGCGCATAAGTTTCTTCGAGTGAAGCCTCGTCGATATGGAACGAGTACGCATCTTTCATGATGAACTCGCGTGCGCGCATGACGCCGAACCTGGGGCGAATTTCGTCACGGAATTTTGTCTGAATCTGATAATAATTCACCGGTAGCTGGCGATAGCTTCTGAGCTCGCGGCGGGCGATATCGGTGATGACTTCTTCGTGTGTCGGGCCATAACAGAATGCGCGATCGTGTCGGTCATGCATTCGCAGCAGCAGGTTCCCGTAGCGATCCCAGCGGCCGGACTCCTGCCACAGTTCCGCCGGTTGTACTGTGGGCATCAGTAGTTCGAATGCACCGGCACGATCCATTTCCTCGCGGATGACCGTTTCGACTTTACGCAGTACGCGTAATCCGATCGGTAGCCATGTAAACAGGCCCGATGCGAGGCGGCGTATCAAGCTGGCGCGCAGCATCAGCTGGTGGCTGATGATTTCTGCCTCGGCGGGCGTTTCTTTGAAAGTAGTCAGGGGTAGTTGGCTGAGTCGCATGGGTATTTATTTTTCCGTCGATGTTCTGTCAGTGTGGGTCGCAGGCCGAAACCGTGCTCATTCTATCCAGTTTGTCAGGCCGGGTCAGGTTGACGATATAACCCGTGAGGGTTAGTTTTCCCGCGTGGTTGCGCATCGACGATCTATGCTTGCACGTGAAGGATGGCCATGGCTGACCGGGCTGGCGATCTGCGGAGTTCTGGTCGCCTGGTATTGGGGGTGGCTGTGGGCAGGTCCGGTCGCCGTGCTGTGTCTTTTATCGTTTCTGCTGTTTCGTGATCCCGCCCGCAACATACCGCCGCTGCCGCTTGCAGTCGTCGCGCCGGTCGACGGGCGTATTACGGAAGTGACGCGTCATATTGGCGACGCGCTCCCGGGTGAGTGGCAGAAGATTTCGATCAAGACCAATCCCTTTGGTGCCTATACCGTCAGGTCACCGATCGAAGGGACTATTCTTGACGTTCGCGACGAACTGAAAAATTCAAACCAGGTGAGCACACTGCGTGGACTGTGGGTACGCAGCGAGGAACAGGACGATGTCGTGCTGTTGTTTCCGAGCCGTGGCTTCGGGTTCGCGCCACGGGCTTTCGTCCGTTACGGGGAGCGAGTCGGGCAGGGGCAAAGATTTGCCTACCTGCGCCTTGCCACGCGTGCTGAAGTCTATCTGCCGCCGACCGCCAGCATCAGTATGCGAGAGGGCGATCGTGTCCAGGCGGGAACTGCCGTTCTGGCTGAATTAACACCTGAATAAGCCCCGCAAAGGCGCAAAAATAAACGATCTGTCGCGCGCCTGGCGCGTGTTTTCAGTGGCTTACCGTGGCACACTGTCGGCTGCAACGGAAAGAAATAAAGTGTCGACAGAAGACTCACAAAGCAAATTTCGCGTCGCGGGCCATAAAGGAATCTACCTGTTCCCCAATCTTGTGACGACCGGTGTCCTGTTCGCCGGCTTTTACGGCATCGTGGCCGCGATTGACGGAAATTTCCCGCGCAGCGCTGTGGCGCTGTTTATTGCCATGGTGCTTGATGGGCTCGATGGCCGGCTGGCCCGGATGACCGGCACCCAATCGGATTTTGGCAAGGAATTCGACAGCCTGTCGGACCTCGTTGCATTCGGCGTCGCGCCTGCAATCATCGTCTACCAGTGGGGCCTGAACGGGCTCGTGGAATATGGCTGGTTGTGGGGCAAGCTGGGCTGGCTCGCCGCATTCCTGTACGCCGTATCGGCCGCTCTGCGGCTTGCGCGATTCAACATCATGCCCGAAAGCGACGACAAACGTTTTTTCGAAGGACTGCCGAGTCCTTCGGCAGCGGCGCTCGTGACTTTCATGGTCTGGCTCGGCACCGAGCTGGGCTGGTCCGGAGGCGGCGCACTTGCTTTTGCTACCGCGATTACGGTAATTGCCGGCGGGTTAATGGTTTCTCATCTGCATTTCTATAGCTTCAAGGAAGCCAGCCCGGACCGCCGCATCTCATTCACCTATATGCTCGCGATTCCGCTGACGCTCGTGTTGATTTTTCTTAATCCGCCGACGGTGTTATTTACGATGGCGGCCGGTTATGCGATTTCCGGTCCCATCGTGTCCTGGCGTATTTGGCGTCAACAGGCAGATGACAAGCGGGACGGGGATGAGGGTGAATCGCATACTTAAGGGCGAACCTGAAAGACGGTCCAATGGCTGAATTTCCGGGCGTCGAACAACGCCGCATACTCCGCGCGATGGATATTGATGTCTGGCTGCCGCGTGAGGTATCGACCGACAACCCGGATTGGTCGGCGCTCAAATCCACTGTGTCGGCTTGTGCGCAATGTTCATTACATCGAACGCGCACGCAAACTGTTTTTGGTGCCGGTGATCCGAATGCGCAATGGATGATCGTCGGTGAAGCGCCGGGCGCTGATGAAGATCGCCAGGGTGAGCCATTTGTCGGCAAGGCCGGACAGTTGCTGAACGAGATGTTGCGCGCGGTCGGATTGAGTCGCGAGCGCGTTTTTATTGCCAATATTTTGAAATGTCGTCCGCCAAATAACCGTGATCCGCATGTTGATGAGGTCGCTGCATGCATTGAATTCCTGCGGCAGCAGGTGGCGCTTGTGCAACCTCGTCTGATTATTGCAGTCGGGCGAATTGCCGCCCGGAACCTGCTCGACGAAGATCAGCCTGTCGGTCATTTGCGGGGACGAGTGCACAGTTTTGGTGAGCAGGGAAATTCAGTTCCGGTCGTCGTGACTTACCATCCAGCGTATTTGCTGCGGAGTCCGGGGCAAAAACGCAAGGCCTGGGAAGATCTGTGCCTCGCACGCAGCGTTGTCGAGGCGCCCGTCACATGATCGCCGTTGCCAAAGATTTGCCGCCGGTCATTCGTACCATGCACCAGTCGGATATCCGCGTCGTCACCGCGATTGAAAGTGAAACCTACGATTTTCCGTGGAGCGCCGGAATTTTTCGCGATTGTTTGCTGGCCGGCTATACGAACCTCGTACTGGACAGTGACGGCGAAGTCATCGGCTATGGGATCATGTCGGTTGCCGCCGGCGAGGCACACTTGCTTAATATCTGCGTAATTAGCCAGCTGTACAATCAAGGGCTCGGTGGCCGATTGCTGCGGCATATGATGCGACTGGCAGAAGCAGCATCTGTAGAACGGATTTATCTTGAGGTCAGACCGTCAAACAAGCTGGCACTTCGTCTCTATGATTCGGCCGGTTTCGAGACACTCGGCGTACGTGAGAATTATTACAAGGCACAGGATGGCAAGGAAGATGCAGTTGTCCTTGTGTACCATTTTACTGACGCCGACAATGTCGATGCTGGCAGCTGAATGCACGGAGCCATTACTTGACACGTTATTGGTCGCATCGTTCGGTGATCGGCTGGGCGTTATACGATTGGGCAAATTCGGCGTTCGCGTTGACCGTTATAACCGTTTTCTTTCCGGTGTTGCTGGCAGAGTACTGGAGTGAAGGTGTCGATTCGACGGTAACGACCTTTCGGCTCGGCATGGCCAATGGTGCTGCCAGCCTGATCGTCGCCGTGTCCGCGCCGCTGCTCGGCGCAATCGCCGACCGGCTGGGTCGACGGAAGGGTCTGCTGTGCATGCTGGCAGCACTCGGTATCGTCATGACCGGTTCGCTGTTTTTCGTGAGTCAGGGGCAGTGGCCGCTTGCCGTCGCTTGTTACGTGCTGGCATCAGTTGGTTTCGCCGGCGGTAACTCATTGTATGACGCGTTGCTCGTGGATATCACCTCGGCCGATACATTTCACCAGGTTTCGGCGCTCGGCTTTGGTCTCGGCTATCTCGGCGGTTCACTGCTGTTTGTGTTGAATATCTGGATGGTCTCTAGCCCAACGACATTCGGCCTGGATTCGGAGATCGAAGCCATTCGTCTCGCCTTCGTGTTGGTCGCAATTTGGTGGACCATTTTTTCTCTCCCGTTGTTGTTATGGGTGCATGATCGTGTGGAACTGCACGAACGTCGCTTGGTCCTGGATAGCCTCGTGTTACTCGTCGATACGATGCGACAGATCGGACATGACAGGAACCTTGTGCGTTTTCTTCTCGCCTATTGGTTATACATCGATGGTGTTTACACCATAATCAAAATGGCGGTCGACTTCGGATTGTCGCAGGGTTTGTCGATGCAGGATCTGATTCGTGCAATTCTCCTGACCAATCTCATCGGATTTCCCTCAGCCTTGTTGTTCGGTCGGCTCGGGCGATCGATCGGTGCCAAGGTCGGCCTGTATATCGGGCTCGGTGTTTATGTTCTCGTTACGGCCGCTGCGGCACTGATTACAACGGCTGTTGAGTTTTATTTACTCGCTGCCTGTATCGGCCTTGTGCAGGGCGGCGTGCAGAGCCTGAGTCGTTCACTGTTTGCTCATCTGATTCCAGCTGATCGCAGCGCCGCATTTTTCGGTTTCTACAATATGCTTGGGAAATTTTCAGCTGTTCTCGGGCCGGTTCTGACCGGTTTCGTCGCACTGACATTTGGCAGTCAGCGACTCGGCATCTTGTCGATTATCTTATTGCTCGGTACCGGACTCGTCTTGCTGATTCGAGTCAACCCGCGGTCGGCAGAGCAGTCGGCCTGAACGCTCGCACGGCCGCGAGAAATCTGCGCCGCAGTTGCTGCCTGTCGTCTTCGATTCCGTCGTAGCGTAGCCGGATATACATATCGAACAGCGCGCACAGTTCCGTACTCAGGTCCGGTCGTTGAGCGCACAGGGCGGCGAGATATTCGTGCGGACCTTCCGATGGTCGCCGGTAGCGTGCGACTTTGCCGGTACGCTGACACAGGCGCTCGTAAGCTATGAGCAGGTCGTCGAGCCTGGGCTTCATCCGAACTCGCTGCACGATGCCGATCAAGATCAGCAATCCCGTGATCGATACAGCCATCACCATCACGAGGTGTTCGACAGATGGATGACGAATACCGACCAGGCTCATCATCGTTGCCTGGGTTTGCGGGCCGAAACTTAAAACCCAGCGGTTCCAGCCGGCGTTCAACGCATCCCAGCTCATGGCAATCTGCACAAATAGCCGGCTATCCGCGAGCATGTTGCCGCTGATTTCGTCCCTGCGGTTCATCGCTGCGTCGAAGCCGTATTCGATACGATCGGGTGCAACCATTGCCGTCGGGTCGTAACGCACCCAGCGGCCGTCAATCCAGGCTTCAGCCCACGCATGGGCATCGGATTGCCGGATGATCCAGTAATTGCCCAGCGGATTCCGCTCGGCACCTTGATACCCGGTCACGACGCGTGCGGGAATGCCACCGGCACGGGCAAGCAGTGTGAATGCAGAGGCGAAATGACCACAGAACCCGCGCCGGGTGTCGAACAGAAATTCATCGACCGGATCGTCGCCGAGCGATGGTGGTCGCAGCGTGTAGTAAAAAGGTTCTGCGGCGAAATATTTCAGGAGCTCTTGCAGGTAATCGGCATCACTCGCTGCCGTGTCACGGAGTTGTCGAGCAAATGCGAGGCTGCGCGGGTTTGCAGGATTAGGTAATGCCCTATCCCAGTCGAGCATGGTTGAATTAACGTCCTGAATCCGGCTTCCGCCGAGAACAGAAGTGCCGCGGTAGGAAGTGCGTTGCTCGACTGGCATGTTACGGAGTAACTGTCCTGCTCCGCTGAGATGCGCGTCGTGTGCATCCCACGTAAACGGTGTCTCCAGCGCGAGCAACCAGCGCTGCCCATGTGGCTCGAGCGTGACTTCGTAGCCAATTGTTGGTCCCGGCCAATCCGAGTCTGCCGGGTTTGCCGCACTCGATCGTCCTACGGGTCGTTGCAGCCATTTTCGGCCATCGAACTCGTTCATGACCGGTCCACGCCAATATAATGCGGAGGTCCTGGGTGGCGCTGTGTCGAAGCGTACGCGAAACGCGACCTTGTCGGACATTGCCAGTTCGCTGATGTCACCCGGATTTAACTCACCGGATAGACCGGTGATTGCCTGATTGCCGCCACTCGGCAACGACCAGAATGGCCCGGGAATCCGCGGGAATAACAGAAAAAGCAGCAATGCGACCGGTAGTGACTGGAGCACCAGGCGCGTTGCGTGAGCCATGGCGTGCGGTGCCGACACGACCGGACCGATTCTGGCGATCTGGGCTAATGCCGCTGTTGTGATGAGTACGCTGATGATGAGATATGCGGCTGACCAGATTGCCTGTTCGCGCAGGAATGTTGCGAATAACAGGAAGTAACAGATGAAAATCACGATTGCCCGATCGCGATGGCCACGTGTTTCGAGCAATTTCATGGCCGCCATGATCAGTAGTAGTGCGGAACCAGCGCTGAGTCCGGATACCTGCCGATAGCTGAATAACACGCCGAGAAAGCCAAGTACCGTCAGCGGCACGCGAATCCAGATGCTCGGCAGCGGCTGGCGCCTGAGTGCAGCGATGATGCGCCAAAGTAGCAGGGTGACAACGACGACCGGCACCCAGGGATGGACGTGCAGCAAATGTGGCGCACCCGTCAGCAGTATCGCGACGACCAGCCATATGAGTTGTCCAGCCGATACGTTCGGAGTTTCGCTTCGCCGCTCCCGGGTTACCGGTTTTTTCTGCCGCCATAGCATCATGGCTACCCGCGTTCGGTACCTGCATCATAAAGTGCAAGCGCTTGCAGGCATCGATGTCGATGGACTGTGCCGCGGTCCGGTGCGATGGTCCGGCCGGGGATTCGCAGGCCCCATGCCTCGCCGCTTGTCTCCGCATCGAGAACCCGTCTGGTCAGCAACGAGAGTCGTTCCTCGAGATCGCGTACCGGGAAATCCTGCCAGTCGATCCAGACCAGGTCATGAGCGCCGCCATGGTACTCGGTCACCAGTGTTTCGCCGGTACGCGCGAGTACCTTCCATGCGATTCGTTTCGGCGGATCACCGACACGATACGTTCTTAGTCCCGAGAAATCGTCATCGCCGGCAGATCGTCGTCCGGCGGTCGTTGTGCCGTCATGATTGACCATCGACATCGGGGCAAACGGAACGGGTTGCGGATAGATGACTTCGTCGATGTCCATGTTGATCCATGTCCATGCGCGAAATAATCCGAGTGGATAACGAGTGGATAGCAGCAGTCTGGGCAGGGTGAGTCGACCACGTCGGGTCGTCTTGACACGCAAGCTGACTTGTTGCCGTTCGCCTGGTGGCAGCGTGCCACTGATCTCCTGGCAACCGTCGTGTCCGAAACGCAGTTGTGTGCGGGGAAAAGTACTTTGATTTTCGATGACGAAGTTGAAACGCACGAATTCCCCGGCAAATGCAGGTTGGCTCCCCGCAAAATGCAGGTACACGTCAGCGATATTTCGATGGCAATGGTAAATGCTGGTGATACCGATGCCCACGAGCAGGAATGTCAGCGCAAAACCCATATTATTGTTGTAGTTCATCGAGCCGATCAGCATCGTGAAGACAACGGCGGCGTAAATCACACCGGCGCGGGTCGGCAGTATGTAAATTCGGCGGCTGGTGAGACAGCCGGAGTGGGGATCTATGCCCTGCCGGCGACGCGCCCAATCCTGAGCTTTGCGGCCGAATGTATCGTTGAGCCGTTGTGCAATTGCGTTCAAGGCACCGGTACGGACTCGAGGACAAAGGCCGCGATATCCGGGTCTGGATGACTCGCGTCGTTACGCGTACGCAGCCGGTGTCCGGCAACAGACGTGAAGACCGCCTTGATGTCTTCGGGATGGACGCCGGAATGACCGCTGATCATTGCCCAGCACCTGGCGGCATTTACGAGATCCTGAGTGCCGCGCGGCGAGAGCCCGAGTTCTATTTCCGGCGCTTCGCGGGTGAAGCGAACCAGCGCCTGAGTGTAGTCGAGTATCGTTTCAGAAACGTGTACACCATGCGCCGCCTTTTGCATTTCGACGATATCGTGTTTCGTCAGTGAGGATTCGAGTGCATCGAGTAATGAACGACGGTCAGCGCCGACCAGTAATTGTCTTTCGAGACGCTCCTCGGGATAACCGAGGCCGATACGCATCAGGAACCGATCGAGCTGGGACTCTGGTAGTGGAAAGGTACCGATCTGATGCATCGGGTTTTGTGTGGCGATGACGAAAAACGGTTCAGGCAGATCATAGGTATTGCCGTCAGCGGTCACCTGCTGCTCTTCCATGGCCTCGAGAAGGGCGCTTTGCGCTTTCGGTGTTGCGCGGTTGATCTCGTCGGCGAGCACCAGTTCGGCAAACAGCGGACCCTCGTGAAAACGGAAAGCTGCCTCGCTTTGTTCGAACACGGAGACACCGATGATATCGGCCGGCAGCATGTCGCTGGTGAACTGTATGCGCCGGTATTCGAGTCCGAGTGCAATCGCGATCGCCCTGGCGAGCAGAGTCTTGCCGACACCCGGCACGTCTTCGATAAGCAGGTGTCCGCGTGCAAGCAGGCATGTCAATGCCAGCCGGATTTCGCGATCCTTGCCGAGAATGATTTGCCCGATCGTCGCCGTGACCTGGTCAGCCAGTTGCCTGGCCTGATCGCGCCGGTCCCGTTCGGGTACCACTGCCAGTCCGTCAGTCATAAGCCCGTTATGCCCTGTTAAAACCCATCAGCTGCGCCTCGGATTTTTCGGACCCGTGACGTCTCCGGGCATCTTGCCCTAAGCGGCTCGTGAATGTGTGAACTGCGCCGCAGTTTTTGCCCGAATGTGACGTAATGGCCGGTTTCCGACTGTACCGCTACCGTAATCGGTAACGTGGATATTGTCTCCAGGTGACTGTCGGGTGATTTTACTAGTTCAGGGCATCGAGACGAGCCAGCTGTTCATCGATCTGGCTGATTTCCTGCTGCATGGCTGAGCACTTCTGCTGTTCTTTTTCGATGACGGCGGCGGGTGCATTGGCGCGAAATTTTTCGTTTGCGAGTTTGCCTTCGACACGCTGTAGCCCGTTCGAGACACGGCCACGATTTTTTGTCAGGCGAGCGCGTTCGGCCGCAACATCGATGAGCCCGGCCATCGGTACGAGGATTTTCATCCGGCCGAGCAGCGCAGTGGCCGAGGGTGGCGGTTCTTCGCCGGCCGGCAGCACCGAGATTTTTTCCAGTCGCGCCAGTTTCGTCAGGTAGCGTTCATGTACGCCGAGCAGGTGCAGGTCCTCGTCATTCGTATCCTGCAGAAATACGCTCAGCGGTTTGCCAGGCGCGATATCCATTTCGCCGCGAATCTGGCGAATACCGAGTACGAACTGCCGGATCCAGTCCAGTTCCGCTACGGCCTCATCATCGACGGGGAAGTCGGCCTGTTCCGGAAAAGGCTGAAGCATTATCGATGTATCTTCAGTTGCTTTACCGGCGAACGGCGCGGTGCGTTGCCAGATTTCTTCCGTGATGAACGGTACGATCGGATGCAGGCAACGCAACAAGCCTTCGAGTACTGTGGTCAGCGTCGCGCGCGTAGCGGCCTGTTCGGCCTCGTTGCCGGTGTCGGTCAGAATGGGTTTGGTTAACTCGAGATACCAGTCGCAGTATTCATTCCAGGTGAACTCGTATAGCGCTTTGGTCGCAAGATCGAGTCGATAGTGTGCAAAATGTTCACTCACTTCCCGAATGGTCTGGCCCAGGCGCGAGCGAATCCAGCGGTCCGGCAGGCTCAGGTTTCCGGTCGCATCATCGGCGAGCGGTTTTCCTTCGACATTCAGCAGGACGTAACGTGCAGCGTTCCAAAGCTTGTTGCAAAAGTTTCGATAGCCTTCGATGCGTTGCAGGTCGAAACGAATATCGCGGCCGGTGCTGGCCAGCGCGCCGAATGTGAAGCGCAGTGCATCGGTACCAAATTCCGGTATGCCATCCGGGAAGTGCTTGCGTGTCGCCTTCTCGATTTTTGGCTTCATCTGTGGCTGCATGAGACCGGTTGTGCGTTTGGTAACGAGCGATTCGAGGTCCGTGCCATCGATCAGGTCGAGCGGATCCAGGACATTACCTTTTGACTTGGACATTTTCTGGCCGTCCTGATCACGAATCAGCCCGTGGATATAGACCTCGCGGAACGGCACGTCACCCATGAACTTGATGCCCATCATGATCATTCTGGCAACCCAGAAGAAGATAATGTCGAACCCGGTGACGAGCACGCTCGTCGGGTAGAAGGTTTTCAATTCGGGCGTCGATTCGGGCCAGCCGAGCGTCGAGAACGGCCACAGCGCCGATGAAAACCATGTGTCCAGAACGTCTTCGTCCTGACGCAGAGAAATGTCCGGGCCGAGGTTGTGTTGCTCACGGACTTCGGTCTCACTGTGCCCGACGTAGACGTTCGCATCGTCGTCGTACCAGGCCGGAATCCGGTGTCCCCACCATAGCTGACGGCTGATGCACCAGTCCTGGATGTTGTTCATCCATTCGTAGTATGTCTTGTCCCAGTTTTCCGGGATGAAGCGAATCCGACCGGAGTCGACGGCCTCGATCGCCGGTTTGGCGAGCGGCTCGGCACGCACGAACCACTGATCTGTCAGGAATGGTTCGACGACTGCGCCGCTGCGGTCACCACGCGGCACCACGAGCTTGTGATCGTCGATGCGTTCGAGCAGGCCTGCAGCGTCCAGATCCGTGACAATTTGCTTGCGTGCCGCGTAGCGATCCAGCCCCTGATATTGTTCCGGTGCGTTGTCGTTGATCGCCGCATCGATCGTGAAGATATTGATCAGCGGCAGGTCATGGCGGGCACCGATGTCGTAGTCATTAAAGTCATGTGCCGGCGTGATCTTGACGCATCCGGTGCCGAATTCCGGATCGACATAATCATCCGCGATGATGGGTATGTCACGATCAGTCAATGGCAGGCGCACTCGCTTGCCGATCAGGTGTGTGTAGCGGCTGTCGTCCGGATGCACTGCCACGGCTGTATCGCCGAGCATCGTTTCGGGCCGCGTCGTGGCAACGACAAGATGTGCGCTGCTGTCGTCGGCCAGTGGGTAGCGGAAATGCCACATGTGGCCGTCTTCATCCGCCGACAACACTTCGAGGTCGGAGACTGCCGTGTGCAGGACGGGGTCCCAGTTGACGAGACGCTTGCCGCGGTAAATCAGGCCTTCGGCATGCAGCCGTACGAACGCTTCGACGACAGCCTTCGACAGGCCCTCGTCCATCGTAAAGCGTTCACGGGACCAGTCGAGCGAACTGCCCATGCGACGCAATTGCTGCTGGATCGTATTACCGGATTGTTCTTTCCATTCCCAGACTTTGTCGAGAAATGCCTCGCGGCCAAGTTCGAGGCGCGATTGTCCTTCGGCTGCCAGCTGGCGCTCGACGACCATTTGTGTCGCGATGCCTGCATGGTCGGTGCCCGCTTGCCACAGCGCTCGACAGCCGCGCATGCGGTGAAAGCGGGTTAGTGCATCCATGATCGTGTCCTGGAACGCATGGCCCATGTGTAGCGTGCCGGTGACATTCGGCGGCGGGATCATGATGCAGTAGGGCGCACCGTTGCCGGCAGCTGAAAAATAGCCGGCTTGTTCCCAGTGCTCGTACCAGCGCCGTTCGATTGCGGCTGGTTGATAAGTCTTGTCCATAAGAGAAGTTACAGGCCGGAAGGAGCCTGGTTAAGAAAGGCCTATAAATTATGTGTGTCGGGTTTGTAACCGTTGTCGCGGTAAAAAATAAAACGCTCGCGACCGCGCTGCCGGCATTCGGCACTCGAGTCGATGATTTCTGCAATCCGTGCAAATTGATCAAAGAATGGCGGGATCGTATCGGCCAGGTTAATCAGCAAATCACCGCTGGGCACAACGTCGCAGTCGTGGCCGATGGTAACCGGCGCATTTGGTTTCGGTGCCTGGCCGTTCATTTCGTGCGGGATGAAACTGCCCGGGCGGAACGTCCATAATAATTCGTCGAGTTGGCGTGCCTGCGCAGCTCCGGTGACATGAGTATGTGTTTTGTTGTCGAGTTTGTAGGCTTTTTCCGTCAGCCGACAGGCGAAATGAAGCCGTGCCCCCGTGTTGGTATCAGGCAATACATAGAAGTCGACACGAGGCGTTGTTGCGTTCAATGGCGATTCAACAAATATTCAATTAGCAGGGGCACCGGCCGGCCGGTGCTGCCTTTGCGGTGGCCGGACAACCATGCCGTGCCGGCGATATCGAGGTGGGCCCAGTCATGTTCACCGACGAATTCAGACAGGAATGCGCCGGCTGTAATCGTCCCGGCATCGCGTCCGCCGATGTTTTGCAGGTCGGCAAAGTTGCTTTTAAGCAGTGTCTTGTACTCATCATCGAGCGGCAATCGCCAGGCCGGATCGTCGGCTGCTTCGCCGGCCTTGAGCAGCTGGTTGGCCAGCTTGTTGGAATTCGACAGCAGGCCGCTGCGATAGCGCCCCAACGCGACGAGGCAGGCACCGGTCAGAGTCGCCATGTCTATGATCAGTTCGGGTTTGAACTTCTGCACGTAAGTCAGCGCATCGGCCAGGATCAGGCGACCCTCGGCATCGGTATTCAGAACCTCGATGGTTTTGCCGGACATCGCGGTCACGATATCGCCCGGTTTCGTGGCCTTGCTGCCAGGCAGATTTTCGCAGGCCGGGATGACGCCGACGAGGTTCAGCTTTGGTTTCAATTGGGCAATTGCCGCAAATACGCCGAGAACCGTGGCAGCGCCACACATATCGAATTTCATTTCGTCCATGGCGGGGCCGGGTTTCAGCGAGATGCCGCCCGAATCGAATGTAACGCCTTTGCCGACCAGTGCGACCGGTTTGCGGCTCTTGGCCGCGCCGTTATATCGCAGCACGATGAGTTTGGCGGGTTCGGCCGTGCCCGCCGTGACCGACAGTAAAGAACCCATGTCGAGTTTCTTCATGTCCGCTTCGGTCAGAATCTCGACCTGCAATTTGGTATGACCTTTGGCAATCCGTTTTGCTTCAGTCACGAGATGGCTTGGCGTACATACATTTGCCGGTAGATTGCCGAGTTCGCGTGATACGGCCATGCCCTGACCGGTGGCATCGCCGTGTTTGATGCCCTTGCGGACCTGTGCGGCCTGGGCCGGTTTTGCCGTGAGTCCGATAGATTTTTGCGTGATCGGCGCGGGTTTATCTACAGATTTCGTTGTCGTATAGCGATATGCGCCGTGATGCCAGACTTCGATAGCGATACGCGCACGGCGATAAACATCGGCACCGCGCACAGCTTCGGCATTCAGTGTACACACGGCATTCTTGAATTTTGTCTTGCGCAGTGAGCCAAAAGCGACACGCACCGCCTTGCGATATTGTTTGCGGTCGAATTTTTCACGGTCACCACAACCAATCAACAGGATTCGGTCTGCGGAAAGCTTCTGTGGCGGTTTGATGAGCAGTGCATCGCCGACCTTGCCCTCAATATCGCCATCCTTGAGCAGGCCGGCGATCAAGCCGTCCGTAGCAGCATTCATGCTTTTTGTCGATGCCGGCAGGGTGCCAGATGCGTATACGGGCAGGATCAGGCAAGCTGTTTTCTGTTTTGTGATGTCACCGGTTTTGGCTTCGAATCGCATATTGATCTCCAAAGATTCATGCTCGCGACTTTCATTCTTATGGCGTAAGCGCCAATAGCTGATTACTGTCCCACTTGACTAGTCCACTTGACTAGCGAGTTTATCTCACCTGATGATAGCCAGAACGTCCGCGTGGGCTGGAGTGCGCACAGTGTACTTGATTCCGGAATTCTGCGCGAAAGGATAAAATGGCGCCCTTGCCGGGCGATAATAGATCATATGTCGAGTATTCTCAGTCGTTATATCCTGAAGGAAACAGCGCAAACCTGGATCGTCGTGACGATGGTCCTGTTGTTGATCCTGCTGACGAACCAATTCGCCACGGTTCTGGGCGATGCGGCTGCCGATAAATTGCCGAAGGAAATGGTGTTCAAGGTCATGGGCCTGACATCGCTGCAATACCTGACGATTTTAATTCCGATTGGTTTGTTCCTGTCTATTTTGCTGGCCCTGGGGCGGTTATACCGGGACAGTGAGATGGCTGCACTGATGGCTTGCGGTGTCGGACCGGCATCGCTATACCGCCCACTTACGCTGCTCGCGACCATTCTTGCGCTCCTGGTTGGCTGGCTCTCACTTAGCGTAACGCCCGGCGCTATCCGGCAGGTTCAGGTTATCGTTGAGGAGGCCAAGCAGCGGGTTGACCTGCGTTTTCTGGAGGCCGGGCGATTCATTACATTCGCAGATGCGGATGCGGTTATGTATGCCGAGTCGATCACCGCCGATGGCGTGCTTGAGAATGTTTTTGTCCAGCGTCACAAGGGTGACGACATCGAGGTCATTGTTGCGCGGCGCGCCTGGCAGATCAGCTCGGCGGTTGAATCCGTCAAGATACTCAAGTTCGCCGATGGTCGCCGTTACGAGGGTCAGCCGGGCCGCCCGGCCTTCCAGATCGTATCGTTTCAGGAATATGGCATGCCGTTCGCGCTGCCGGCCGCCGGGCCGCCGAAGCTGAAACCGGAATCCAGGGCGTTGCTGGATCTGCTTGGTACCGACGATCCGGTCGATCTTGCCGAGGTGCAGTGGCGCCTGTCCGTGCCACTCGCGCTGCTTGTACTGACGTTTCTTGCCGTGCCGCTGAGTCGCAGTGCGCCGCGCCAGGGACGTTATGGCGGGGTGGCTGCCGGTGTGCTTGTCTACATTATCTATGTCGACATGCTCGGCGCTGCGAAAGTTTGGGTCGAGCAGGGGCAGTCGCCCGAGTATCTTGGTTTGTGGTGGGTTCACGTCATATTTATTGCGGCCGGCGCCATCCTGCTTGCCCGGCAGTTTGGCTACATGAACGTGTTGTCTCTGCGGCGCAGGGTGAGGGCGCGCGCATGAAGGTTATCAGGCGCTACCTGTTTCGCTCGATTATCGGCACGATCATGCTGGTTCTCGCTGTATTGCTCGGTCTTGCGGCATTTATCGAGTTTGTAACCCAGCTCGATGATATCGGTATAGGCAATTACGGTATTTTCCAGGCCTTCATCTACACAATGTTCAAGCTGCCGAATCTGGCCTATCAGATGTTGCCGATGGCAGTATTGCTTGGTGCTTTGCTCGGTCTCGGCGGGCTCGCGAATCACGGCGAACTTGTCATTCTGCGCGCATCCGGCGTGTCGATATTTCGCCTGGCTCGTTCGATCACATGGACCGGCCTGGCTCTGAGCCTGATTACATTGATTCTTGGCGAATATGTCGGTCCACCGCTCGACAATTATGCGCGGCAATACCGCGCTCAGGAAAAACATGCCGGCGAGGCCGTTTCGACCGGAAAGAGCGCGTGGATCCGTGACGGCGACACGTTCCTGAATGTCAGCCGGCTTTCCGATGACTTTCGCCTCGGCGGCATCTACCTGTATCGCCTGGATTCTGATCGCCGGCTCGCCGGCATCGGTCGGGCCGACTCGGCCAGCGTCGATGCTGCGAACCAGTGGGTGCTGAGCAACTTTGAAGAGACACGCTTTGTTGATAGTGGGGTGAAGACGAGTAAGGTGCGTCGGCTGACTCAGTCGAATAACCTGAGCCCTGACCTGATCGGGCTGACTGTCGTCAGGCCCGACAGTCTGACCGGCGCCGAACTGCTCAAGTACGTGCAATACCTGAAACGCAATGGGCTGGATACGCAGCGCTATGAAGTAGCCTTCTGGAGTCGGATCGCCGCCGCGGTTGCCGTTGCGCCGATGTGCGTACTCGCATTACCGTTCGTGTTCGGTCGCATGCGCACTTCCGGATCCGGTGCGAGAATGGTGGTCGGCCTGATTATCGGACTCGCCTATTTTCTCGTGAGTCGCGGACTCGCGGATGGCGGTCAGGTTTATGAGCTCGATCCGTTGCTGATTGCGTGGTTTCCGACCGTCGCGCTGACTGTCGCGACCCTGGTTGCAATATGGCGTACGCGCTGACTCTTCTTTTTCCTGCTCGTCTCGCGGCACGGGCAGTAAGGGTGGCGCTCCCTACGAGAATCGAACTCGTGTTTCAGCCTTGAGAGGGCCGCGTCCTAACCGCTAGACGAAGGGAGCAAAATCAATATATTTCAGAAAGCTACGCATCATTCCTAGAAAGAATCGAACATAGGCAAAATGGTGTCAGCCACCACATCATCCGCCTAAGCCAATATTAACTGGCATCAATCCAGATGTGGTGCCTGACACCATTGATTCCCCATATGTTAATGCACTTCACCAATACAAGAAAAGCCAAAATACATCGACACCGCTTCAGCCTGTTATGATACGCCGCTCGAATAATCCCCCACACTGGATAGTTTTTGACTGCGATAAGGACATCTGACCGGCAGGCACCCGTGATTGTGCCGCGAGCCGATCATTCGGTCTCCAGAACCAATATCTCAAGAGGCGCTGTGAAAGTTCTGTACCGGCTTAAAGATGCCGGTCACCAGGCTTTCCTCGTCGGCGGTGGTGTGCGTGACCTGTTGCTGGGCCGGCGTCCGAAGGACTTCGATGTGGCGACGGATGCGCGCCCCGAGCAAGTGCGCGCGCTGTTCAGCAACAGCAGGTTGATCGGTCGGCGTTTTCGTCTTGCGCATATTCGCTTCGGGCGCGAGATCATCGAAGTGGCAACGTTTCGCGGTACGACTCCGGCAGAAGGCGGCGATGAGGCGCAGGTGTTTCATGAGTCCGGGCGAATTATCTCCGACAACGTGTACGGCACGATCGAGGAAGATGCCTGGCGGCGTGATTTCACCATCAACGCCCTGTATTACAACATTGCGGATTATTCGATCTGGGCATTTGCCGATGGCCTCACCGATCTCAAGGCCCGGAAACTCAGGATGATCGGCGACCCGGCCCAACGTTATACCGAAGACCCGGTGCGTATGTTGCGCGCGGCACGGTTTGCCGCGAAGCTTGGTTTTGATTTGCATCCCGATACCAGCGCGCCGATAGCGGATATGGCGGCGTTACTCGACGATGTGCCGTCGGCACGCCTGTTCGATGAATTCCTGAAGATGTTCCAGTCGGGGCACGCGCAGGCCAGCTATCGGCATTTACGCGAACTCGGGCTGTTTTGTCATCTGTTTCCCGATACCGATTGCTGGCTGGATGATCCGGAACTGGCCGCCGATGCGCAATTGATCGAACGGGCGTTGGAAAATACTGATGGGCGCGTCGCCAGCGGCAAGCCGGTCACGCCGATGTTTCTGTTTGGTGTATTCCTGTGGAGAGCCATACGCGTGCGGGCGGAGCAGATTCGAGCGGATGATGAGGTCTCCGAAATGCAGGCCTTGATCGCGGCAACCGCCGAAATCAGTACTCGTCAGGCGCAACGCATCGCGTTGCCGCGGCGCTTCGGTTTTCCGATGCGCGAGATGCTGGAATTGCAGCCGCGTTTCAATAGTCGCCGCGGCCGCAGAGCTCTGAATTTGCTCAGTCATCGGCGTTTCCGCGCGGCTTACGATGTAATGCTGCTGCGTGCGTCGGTTGGTGAAGTTGATCAGGAGATCGCAGATTTCTGGACCGATATTCAGGAACAATCGGCCGAAGAGCAGCGCAAGACGCTCGGGCTCGATGGCCGGCGACGCCAGCCCGCGAAACGCCGGCGCCGGTCCAAGCCCAAGCCCAAGCCCAAGTCATCGAACTAATACGGGCATGCGGAACGCGGCTACCGACACCTGGATTCCGGCGAGTATCGGGATTGGCAGCAACCAGGATGGACCGGTTGTCCAGGCCAACATCGCACTGCAGGCTCTGGCAGCGTTACCGAAAACGCGGTTACTTTATAAGTCTGGTCTGTATCGCAATCCACCAATGGGGTCGATTGAACAGCCGGATTACGTCAATGCCGTTGCCGTCATCCTGACGCAGTTGTCGGCGCGCGATTTATTCACCGGCCTGCAGGCGCTGGAACTCGAACAGGGTCGCCTGCGCGATGACGGCCCACGGTGGGGTCCGCGGCGCATAGACCTTGATATTCTGACTTACGGGTGCCGGCAGATCGACGAGCCGGACCTCGTCATACCGCACCCGGGAATTTCTGAGCGAAATTTTGTATTGTTGCCGTTACTGGAGATCTGTCCGTACCTGCCGATTCCGGGACGGGGATCGGTCGGCAGTCTGGCTGCCGCCATCGACGGAACGACGCTAGAGAAGATATCGGCGCCATGACGGGCCACTGACTAATGCGGGTGCTGGACCGAAATCCTGCATTCGTTCATAACAACAAGACTACGAAGAATTAATAAAAATGACTGAGTCCCGTTATATCGTGATTGAAGGACCGATCGGTGTAGGCAAAACCAGCCTGGCGAGACGGCTTGCCGAAAGCCTGGACAGTGAATTGCTGCTCGAACAGGCCGAGGCGAATCCGTTTCTCGAACGGTTCTACCAAAATCCGCGCGAGACGGCGTTACCGACACAATTGTTTTTCCTGTTTCAGCGTGTGCGCCAGATTGCAGAGTTGCGTCAGGCCGATATATTCAGCGATACGCGAATCGCCGATTTTCTGATCGAAAAGGATCGCCTGTTTGCGCAGATCAATCTGGATCGTCATGAACTGGATCTCTACGATCAGGTGTTCGGGTCAATGGAGATCGATCCGCCGAGTCCTGATCTCGTCGTGTATCTGCAGGCACCGGTCGATACATTGCTGTTTCGTGTTGCACATCGCGGCATCGAATACGAGCAGCGCATCGGGCGAAATTACCTGGAGCGGTTGAACGAGGCCTATGCGAAGTTTTTCCACGACTATGACGATGCTCCGCTGCTGATCGTCAATGCGGCTACAATCGACCCGATCCACAATGACGAACATTACAATGTATTGCTGGAAGAAATTTGCCGCATTCAAAGCGGCCGTCACTTTTTTAACCCGATCGTCTCAGCTTTGGCGTAATAGATCAGGAGTGCAATATGTATTCGCAGCTTGAACAGCGCGGCATGGCTGAGCCGCCGGTCAATATATCGACACTCATCAAGATGAAGAACGAGGATGTGCCGATCGCGTGCCTGACTGCTTACGATGCCAGTTTTGCGGCGCTCGTTGATCAGGCCGGGACGGATCTGGTACTTGTCGGCGATTCTCTCGGTATGGTGATTCAGGGTTATGACACGACTGTTCCGGTTACGGTTGACGATGTCATTTATCACACGCGGGTTGCCGCACGCGGGTTGCAAAGAGCATTTCTCGTCGCCGATATGCCGTTCATGAGTTACTCGAGCGAACAGCAGGCACTCGAAAATGCCGTGCGGATGATGCAGGAAGGGGGCGCGATGATGGTCAAACTTGAGGGCGGCGCCGGGCAGATTGGTATTGTCGAGAACCTGGCCCGTCACGACATCCCCGTGTGTGCGCATATCGGGCTCAAGCCGCAATCGGTACACAAGATCGGTGGCTTCAAAGTTCAGGGCCGCGATTCGGGCAAGGCGCGGCAGATGGTCGACGATGCGGTGGCGCTGGAAGAAGCCGGCGCGGATATCGTATTACTTGAATGTGTGCCTAACGAACTCGGCAAGGCAGTGACCGAGGCCGTCAGCGTTCCGGTCATCGGCATCGGCGCCGGTCCCGGAGTCGACGGGCAGATTCTCGTTTTATACGACGTGCTCGGGATCACGCAGGGACGAGTGCCGCGATTTGTCAGGGACTTCATGCCCGGTTCCGATTCCGTACTGGACGCCCTCAAGCACTTCGTCGGGGCGGTCAAAGATCGTAGTTACCCGGCACCTGAGCATTGTTTTTCTTAACGATTCTCCGCTAGCAGTGTGTTGATGAGATGGACTATAAGTTGAGTCGCTGGTGAAAACAATCCGTGACATCAAAGCGCTGTCTGAAGTTTTGCAAGGCTTCAGGCACGACGATGAAACAGTCGCTTTTGTGCCGACGATGGGTAGTTTGCATCAGGGGCATATGGGGCTCGTGCGTCTTGCAAGCGAGTACGCCGAACGTGTAGTGACGAGTGTGTTCGTTAATCCGACGCAGTTTGGTCCGCGCGAGGATTTCGAAAACTATCCACGAACTTTCGATACCGATCGGCGTAGATTGTCCCGTGCCGGTGTCGATATCATGTTCGCGCCAACCCATGATGAGCTCTATCCGTTCGGGTTGGAAAACATGACCACGGTTTCGGTGCCCGGGATAACAACGATATTGTGCGGCGAGCACCGGCCCGGTCATTTCGAAGGTGTTACGTCCGTCGTCAATCGTTTTTTTAACATCGTCGCCCCGGATGTCGCTGTCTTCGGGCAGAAGGATTATCAGCAGCTTGTCATCATCCGGCGCATGGTGGCCGATCTGCATATGCCAATTAAAATCATGGCCAGCCCGACGTATCGTGACAAGACCGGTCTGGCATTGAGTTCGCGTAATCGTTATCTGACCGATGATGAGCGTGCGCAGGCAGGGGAACTGTACGCAACAATTTGTGGTTGCCGCGACCAGGTTCTGGCCGGTATGCGGGACTTTGCTGCGTTGGAGAAAGGTGGGATTAAGCGACTCGTTGCCGCCGGTTTTGAGATGGAGTATTTGACTGTCAGGAAGTCCGGGGATCTTTCGTTGCCGGATGAAGACAGTCGGTTTCTTGTTGTGTTGGCGGCGGCACGGTTGGGGGAGACGCGGTTGATTGATAACGTGATGTTTGAAATTGGCGGGGCGTAGGGGCGGATTCCAGCTCTCATTTCGAAGCTATACGCCGTGTTGTTCCAGCGCCCATTCGACGTGTTCCCGGACAAGTTCTGACGGGTCGTCGTTGCGGTCTTTAAGTGCGGCGATGACGGCGGGATTTGTTGTGGCGTTACCGAGTGCGACGGCGATGTTGCGTAGCCAGCCGCTGTAGCCGGGGCGACGCAGCGGGCTGCCGAGCGTCCTGGTTTCCCATTCTTCCCGGGTCCAGGCGAATAGTGAGACGAGGTGCCCGGCGTCGAGGCCGTGGCGTGGTGCGAAGTCGGGTTCAGTCGTCAGTTGTGCGAATTTGTTCCACGGGCAACACAGCTGGCAGTCGTCGCAACCGAAGATACGGTTGCCGATCGCGCGGCGGAATTCGACGGGGATCGGGCCGGTCAATTCGATCGTCAGGTAGGAGATGCAACGACGGGCATCGAGTCGGTAGGGCGCGATGATGGCATCGGTCGGGCAAACGTCGATGCAGGCGCGGCAGGTGCCGCAGTGATTGGTGGCCGGGATTGCCGGTTTGAGTGGCAAGTCTGTGTAGATTTCACCGAGCAGAAACCATGAACCGGCTGTCTTGTTAATGATATTCGTATGCTTGCCGATCCAGCCCAGGCCGGCTTTCTCGGCCAGCGGTTTTTC
>CAZVQW010000002.1:67563-71721 GCA_964629475.1 uncultured Chromatiaceae bacterium
TCACCGTGGTAGCCGGCCGCCAGCCACTGTTCGAGTCGTGTTTCGGCCCGCGACAGATCGACGCCGGCAATGCCGATTTGCTGAAATCCAAGCTCATGACCCCAAGAGACGATTTGCTCGTTCAGGTCTGCCGGAAGCTGCTTTATATCGTTCATCTTAGACGGCTTGGCAGGCTAGTTATGACTATTGGGTGACTGTGGCATCTTCCCAGTATAATCAGCGTCATGCTGAACATCGATAAACGAATTTATACGCCGGCCAATGTGCGCGAAATGGATCGCGTCGCTATTGAGGATCAGGGTATTGAAGGCTATACGCTGATGTGTCGCGCCGGGGCGGCAGCCTTTGCCGATATTCGTGAGCGGTTTCCACGCGCCCGGCGGTGGCTCATCGCGTGTGGCGCCGGCAATAACGCCGGTGACGGCTATGTGATTGCACGGCTTGCGCTCGAAGCCGAACTCGACGTGACGACGGTCGCGCTGACGGCAGCGCAGAAATTGCACGGCGATGCACAGCGGGCCTGGCAGGAATTTAACGCTGCGGGTGGCTCTGTCATACCGTTTGATGCGAGTTTGCCGGCCACCGCCGATGTCATTGTCGATGCATTGCTCGGTACCGGCATCGACCGGCCGGTCAGCGGCACCTACGCTGATGCGATCGAGGCGATCGGTCAGGCATCACGGCCGGTGGTTGCGATCGACGTGCCGTCGGGTCTGAATGGAGAAACCGGTGCCGTGATGGGCTGCGCGATTAACGCCGCTCTGACCGTGACTTTTGTCGGCCTGAAACAGGGGTTTTACCTCGGTGCCGGCCCCGATCATGTCGGTACGATCTGCTTCCACGATCTTGCCATTCCGGCCATCGCTGTCGCGCACATCGAGCCGACACTGCGCCGCTTCACGGCCGGGGACCTGGCTGCATTGTTGCCGCCACGTCACTCTACCGATCACAAGGGGCGTTTCGGTCATGTCCTGATTGTCGGTGGAAATCGTGGTATGGGCGGCGCCGCAAGGCTGGCCGGTGAAGCAGCATTGCGTTGTGGCGCCGGGCTGGTCAGCGTCGCGCTGCACCCTGCGGTCGTTGCCGGTGTCAGTGCGGGCCGCCCGGAGTTGATGGTGCGTGGAATAGACTCGCCGGCCGGTCTCGACGGATTGCTCGAACGTGCGACTGTTATTGCGTTGGGCCCGGGTCTCGGTCAGGACGAATGGTCGCGCGGTTTGCTGAAACGCGTGCTTACCGCGCCACAGCCAAAGGTGCTCGATGCCGATGCGTTGAACCTGCTGGCTGCGTCACCGATGCACCGTGACGACTGGATACTGACGCCGCACCCCGGTGAGGCCGCGACATTACTCGGTCGCTCTACAGCGGACGTGCAGGGCGACCGGCTCGGCGCCTTGCGAGACCTTAACGAGCGCTACGGCGGGGTCACGGTTCTCAAGGGCCACGGGTCGCTGATCGGACTGGCGGGCGAATGTCCGTTCCTCGTCGACTGCGGTAATCCGGGCATGGCGACGGCCGGTATGGGCGATGTGTTGACCGGGCTCGTCGCTGGAATCCTCGCCCAGCGTCCCGAGCGACTCCAGGTTGCGGCTGCTGCCGCGGCATTCGTGCATGCTGTCGCAGGTGACCGGGCAGCCGCGCGCGGACAGCGCGGATTAATTGCCGGTGACTTGTTCGCCGAGTTACGTGCGGTGCTGAATCCGCTCGATTGACGGTTCAAGTGGCCTGTTAAAAGGGTCTGTCGAATGGCTCTATCATTTGGAAATATCAACAGGATGAGCACGGTAATTCATCTCGATTCGATGGAAGCGACGATGGCGGCCGGTGGGTCGCTGGCGAGGTCCATCTGTGCTGGTGAAATCAATTCGCTCGTCATTTACCTGGTCGGTGATCTCGGTGCCGGCAAGACGACGTTTGCGCGCGGTTTTCTGCGCGGCCTCGGACATACGGGGCGTGTGCCGAGTCCGACTTATACGCTGATCGAGCCTTACGACATCGCAGGTTATGCCGTCTCGCATATCGACTTGTATCGGCTGCGGTCCCCGGATGAAGTCGACGCGCTGGCGCTCGCAGAGTTGAGCGGCGATGCGACGATCATGCTGATCGAGTGGCCTGAAAATGGCGGCGCCGGTGTTCCGCCGGCCGACTTGCGGATCGAGCTTGTCATCGACGGCCAGGGGCGGGCCTTGCGGCTGGCCGGATTGTCGGCAGCCGGAAAAAAGCTGTCAGACACTGTATTACCCGGAGACAGTCAGGTCGATGGTGAAAAAACATGATAAAAAGGGTTGTAGAAAGTATTTGTATCCTTATAATTTTTAATAGGAAAAGTGCTTGCAAGCTGTAGAGTATTGAGCAGTTGCCGGGGGGCGACGTGACAATGTCTGAATTTCGCCTGTTGACGGGAAGTCAACCGCAGATGCTTTGGCGGACCTCGTTATTGATCGTCAGGTGCTGGCTGTCCTGGATTCTCGTTGCCATGGGGCTTGCAGCGGTGGTTGCGATGCCGGTGGCTGCCGAGCCGGTGCATATCAAAGACGTTCGAATCGCCGCGCAAGGCGGCAAGACCCGCGTCGCGATTGATCTGAACCGGCGCGTCGAGCACAAGATTTTCACTCTTTCCAATCCGCACCGTGTCGTCATCGACATTATGCCAGGGCGACTCGAAAGATCCGCGTTGCCGTTGCCGGCCGGGTCCGGAGCCGTGCGGCAGATTCGCGGCGCCAACCGTGACGATGGTACGGTCCGCATCGTTCTGGATATGGCTACGCTGGCAAAACCACGCAGTTTCCTGCTGGCGCCTAACGGGAAGCAGGGCGACCGGCTCGTCGTCGATTTGATGCCGCTTGATTCGCCGCGAACCATCAAGAAGGCACCGTTACAGGTGCAGTCACCCGCAAGTGGACCTAAAGCAGTTCGCCCGACCGGCAGGCCAATCGTCATCGCGATCGATGCGGGTCACGGTGGCAAAGATCCTGGCGCACACGGGCCAACCGGCGTTCGGGAAAAGGACGTTGTGCTGCGTATCAGCCAGCAACTCGCCGCAAAGATCGATGCCGATCCGAATATGCGCGCCTACATGACCCGCAACGGCGACCGGTTCGTGCAGTTGCGTCAGCGCATGGAGTCTGCACGTGCCGCCGAGGCCGATCTGTTCATATCGATTCACGCCGATGCGTTTAAGGATCGTCGCGTGCGCGGTGCGACCGTCTATGTTCTGTCATCCAAGGGAGCCTCGGATGAGGCGTCGAAACGGCTGGCCGAGCGCGAAAATGCGGCAGACCTGATCGGCGGGGTCGATCTCGGTGGACGAGACCGGACACTGGCTTCCGTATTACTC
This sequence comes from uncultured Chromatiaceae bacterium, assembly GCA_964629475.1. GTDB lineage: Bacteria > Pseudomonadota > Gammaproteobacteria > Steroidobacterales > SMWD01. Next base: position 70,901 of record CAZVQW010000002.1, read on the forward strand.
GATCTGTCGCAGAATGCTTCGTTGAGTGCGAGCTTCGATATTGGCGCCGAGATGCTCGAGGAAATTGCGCAGGTCACGACGATACGCAAGCGCAAGGTGCAGCAGGCACCGTTTCTGGTCCTGAAATCACCGGACGTTCCGTCCGTGTTGGTAGAAACGGCATTTATTTCCAATCCACGTGATGAAAGCAACCTGGGTAGCCGCAACTATCGCGAGAAGCTTGCTCTTGCAATGTATGAGGGTATTCACGATTACTTTCGCAAGAATCCACCGCCGGGTTCGCGAATGGCTCAGGTTGTGCATGAGAAGCCGGTGCGGACGGTCGAGCACGTGATTCGTCGTGGTGATACGCTCAGTGGAATTGCTGATCGGTACCGTGTGCCGATGCGGCGTATTCGGTCGGTGAATAATTTGCGCGACGACAGAATCATCGTCGGTCGCGTTCTGCGGATTCCCGGTACACACGATATTTAGCCTGCGCCATATCGGCCGGGTTATCTCACTCGCCCTGCGCCTCGTAGCGTATCCGGGCAGTACGTACATCTATTTATAGACAGTGTTTCGGCAAAAACTAATATCGGCTGCGGATAGATCGGATAAACCCAGCCTGCTGCAGGCAGGTGCATGTCGATCGTAAATGCCGAACCGAGAATCTGGAGCAAGATATATGGAAGAGATGATCGAACAACAGCTGCCTGCGCTACGGGAAAAAGTGCAGGCCCGGCTGACCAAGCCGAGTGCGGACGTCACAGACGAGGAACTGACTGGAATCCTGACAATTCCGGGGACAGTTTACATATCTGTAAACGAAGCTCTGTACA
>CAZVQW010000002.1:71821-121771 GCA_964629475.1 uncultured Chromatiaceae bacterium
ACAATTCCGGGGACAGTTTACATATCTGTAAACGAAGCTCTGTACAGAGGATCTCCCGGGGCATATAAATAAGTAAGCTATCCCCGGGATTAACGCTTTGGCCCTGGTTTTTGTTTTTGCAAACACCGTCCCGTCAAGTATTCCAATTGTTCAATAAATGCCTCATCGCCCATCGGGCGTCCTGTCCGAGAATGCTCTCGAATCGTATCCAAACGCGTTGTTGAGTCTCTTGCCGCGAGGTATTTTTTCCAGTCTTTTATCCGTTCCAGCATCGGCGTCACACTGACAAGCGCATCGTCATCACCCTGAAGGTGGGCACCGGCACTGGACCAGGCCCAATCGGCCGGTCGAGGGCAAAGTCCTGCACGTACAGGATTGAGCTCTGTGTATCGAACCGCGGCCAGAAGATGGTTTTCGTCCATCACGCAGGAATGAAATCGCTCCTGCCACAGATGCCCGCGCCAATTTTCACGGAAGTTGATGCGCCGGGTATAGCGACGATGTGCATCCCTGAATAATGCGGACAGGCCGCCTGCCTGCTCGGGCACGACAATCAGATGTACATGATTGGGCATCAGGCAATAGGCCCAAATATCCACACCCGCGTCAGTTTTAGCGTTGGTAAGAAGGTCGATGTAAGCCTCGTAGTCAGCGGCACAGAAAAATGTTTTCTGGCGCCGATTCCCTCGCTGAGTCACATGGTGTGGGTGATGGGGAACAACCAGTCGTGCCATTCTGGCCATAATGTCATTGTTTCGTTTGAAGCCGGAAACGTGCTTCAGTCTGCCACGTAGTTTATGGGAATCGGAACAATAGTATTTGCTCTAAATAGCGCGGAAAGAGTAAGCGGGGAATTCCAGATAAGTAAACTGTCCCCGGAATTGTCGATGGCGGCAGTGCACGCCGGCTCCATGCCCTTACTTATCGCTGACCGGAGTATGATTCCCTATTCTCAACATGTTGCAAAATTTCGAGTATTTATCCGGGAGAAATGACCATGAGCGCAGTTCAACTACGTAGCCTGTGGATGGGTATCTTGATGATCTTTGCGTTGTTCACACAGGTACCTGCAAACGCAGCCGACAAGATCGGCATTTTCGAGTTGATCCATCAATCATCAGTGCCTTATGACGAAACACTGGCTGCGGTTGAGAAGGGATTGAGCGCGTCCGGACTGACCGTGCATACAGTGCATGAGGTGCGAGTGCCTGATCAGATGCAACAGGCGCATGTGTTCGTGCTGACTTCGCCGGCATACTTGGCGGCGGCGGTTGCCGAGTCGCCGAGAACCATTTCTGCGCAAATTCTGCGAGTGGCGGTTTATACCTGGGGCGAAAACCAGCAAACACTGGTCAACATGGCAAACCCTGTGGCGCACGCCATGGTTTTCTATGCCCGGTCTGACAACTACGACAAGCTGACGGCTGCGGCGAAACTGGCAGCAGATGAAATTCGCGGTGCACTGGCTGATTTACCGGGCGAGTCTGTCAGCGTTCAACAGTCACCGCTGCGTTCGGAAAATCATTACAAGAAATTCAAGGGTGACGGACCAGCAAGGATGATGGCGAAATTCAGGACGTACAGGAAAAGCCAGCGTCCGATCACCGAGGCGACAGAAGACGAGTTCGAGCAAACCGTCGATACGATTGCTGCGGCGCTGGATAGCTCAGAGGAATCAGACAGTTCTGAGACTACAGGCTGGGAACGCCTGGCACGTATCCCGGTTGGCGATGACGCGGTTTTCTTCGGGCTGAGCAATCCGTATGTCGAGGGCAAGATGATTGGCATCAATTCACGTTTTCGAAAAGACGGGAAGTCCGAGGATGCACCATACCCCGGAGTGGATCATGTAGCCGCTTTGCCGATAGAGGTCGTCGTCATAAAGGAAGACAGGGCAACTCGCGTATTCCAATACGGTCAGATGTGGCGTATGCAACTTTATTTCTGGGATTCCGGCTATCGGGCATTTACGGCAAACGTCGGTATTCCAGGCGCCATATTTAATTCAGTGGAGAGCCTGCTGGCTGAGGAATACCTTCAGAACGATTAGATGAATTCCGGGGACGAATTCCGGGGACGAATTCCGGGGAATTCCGGGAATTCCGGGGACAGTTTACTTATCTGTAAACGAAGCTCCGTCCAGAGAATTTCCCAAGACATATAAATAAGTAAACTGTCCCCTGAATCGGGTCCCCTGAATCGGGGATAAACAGGGATAGCGGCGTTTCACCCCAAGGGCACTTCCTTCGGGCGCAGAGGGGTACCCGACGGAAAAAACCGGCCCAGGGAAAGACCCTGAGAGAAAGACCGAATCACGGCTGATCTCCCATCCAGGCAGCTATCCACCATCTGGAAGGCCGGTGTCATTTAAAAGCCACTCCTGCGGGCGGTTGCAGAGTTGTTCGAGTCAAGTGGTGTGCAAAGATTCATTTTCACGTGGGATTCTGAAAGAATCCCACTATGCCCATTCATCAACTGCCACCCCAGCTGATTAATCAGATCGCCGCCGGCGAGGTTGTCGAGCGGCCGGCTTCGGTCGTCAAAGAGTTGCTCGAGAATAGTCTCGATGCCGGGGCGAGTCGGATAGAACTCGATATCGAGCAGGGTGGCACGAAATTGTGCCGGGTTCGCGACAATGGCAGTGGGATTGCGCGCGATGAGTTGTCGCTGGCACTTGCGCGTCACGCGACGAGTAAGATTTCGAGTCTCGAGGATCTGGAGACGATTGCGTCACTGGGTTTTCGTGGTGAGGCATTGCCGAGTATTGCGTCAGTATCGCGTCTGCGCCTCGTGTCGTGTCAGCCGGATGCCGATTCGGCCTGGTCTGTCGAAACCGATAGCGGTGAACCGCAGGCAGCGAAACCGGCCGCCCATCCGGTCGGTACGTCAATCGAGGTTCGTGACCTGTTTTACAACACACCGGCGCGGCGGCGATTCCTCAAGACCGAGCGAACTGAATTCGGGCATATTCAAAAAGTTTCCGAAAAAATTGCACTGAGCCGTTTTTCCGCAGCTTTGAAGCTGACGCATAATCGAAAGGTAATTCTTGATGTTCCGGTTGCCGTCACTCTTGCCGAGCAAGAGCAACGACTCGCGCGAATTTGCGGGCAGGAATTTGTTAATCATGCCCTGTTTGTTGAGCGCGAGATCGGTCCGCTGCGTTTGTCCGGGTGGATTGCCCGACCGACTTTTTCACGCGCACAACCCGATTTGCAGCATTTCTTTTTGAACGGTCGGTCGGTTCGTGATCGTGTCATCACACATGCTGTGCGTGCCGGTTATCGTGATGTCCTGTTTCATGGACGGCATCCGGCTTTCGTCCTGTATCTCGATATGGATCCGGTACTGGTCGATGTCAACGCGCATCCGACCAAGCAGGAGGTGCGTTTTCGCGACAGCCGATCCGTGCACGACTTTATTCGTCGCACCATCGAGTCGGCGTTGTCTGAATCGGTAACCAGTGACGCAGCACCGACAGTGTTACCGGCGGTGCCGACGACACGGACCGATGAGCGCAGACATGAACATCAACTGCGCAGCCAGACCGGTTTACCGCTGGGCGCCGGGCGTGACGCACTCGATGCTTATGCTGGCCTGGTTTCCGTAGCGGCGGATCGCAATGCGCCCGGGCAGGTGCGCGAATCCGATGACGTGCCGCCGCTGGGTTATGCGCTGGCACATATTCATGGCGCCTTCATCCTGGCGCAGAACAATGAGGGCCTGGTGATTGTCGACGCTCATGCGGCGCATGAACGGGTGACCTACGAAAAGCTCAAGACCGCGGTGCACGGTTCCGGTTTGCAAATACAGCCGCTGCTCGTACCGCTGGTTGTCAACGTTGCAGACAATGAGGCTGACGTTGCCGAGCAACATCACGAGGTTCTCGAACAACTTGGCCTGAAGGTCGATCGCAGCGGGCCGGCGCAATTAACTATTCGTTCGGTGCCGGTGCTATTGGCCGGTACCGATCCGGAGCAGCTCTTGCGTGACATGCTCAGTGACATTCGCGAGCATGGCGCCAGTGAGCGTATCGGGAACTGGGTCGACGACGCTCTTGCCGATATGGCCTGTCATGGATCGGTGCGGGCCAATCGTCCCTTGTCTGTCGACGAGATGAATGCCCTGTTGCGTGAGATGGAGGCCACCGAGCGCAGTGATCAGTGCAATCATGGCCGTCCGACCTGGACCGTGCTGACGAAGCAGGAACTGGACCGATTGTTTTCCCGGGGCCGGTGAATACGCTGCCCCATGCCTGATAAGAAAACGCCCAAAATATCCGACGGCAGGAAACCCGTTGTTGTCTGTCTTGTCGGTCCGACTGCGGCAGGCAAGACGGCGGTTGCCACTCACCTGGTCGAGCGCTTGCCATTCGAAATCGTCAGCGTTGACTCGGCGATGGTCTATAAAGATATGGATATCGGTACGGCAAAACCATCCGCCGACGTCCTGAGCAGGGCGCCGCATCGGCTCATCGATATCCTCGATCCCTGGGAAACCTATTCCGCCGGCCGATTTCGTGAAGATGCCTTGCGCGAAATCGAGCAAATTATTGCTGCCGGCCGGTTGCCGCTGCTGGTGGGTGGAACATTTCTGTATTTCCGTGTGCTTGAACACGGGCTCGCCACGTTGCCAGCGGCCGATCAGGATGTGCGCGTGAGTATCGATGTTCGCGCAGAGCGGGTCGGTTGGCCGGCTCTGCATGCTGAGCTGGCGAAGCTGGATCCGCCGACCGCGGCCCGTCTCAAGTCGACCGATCGCCAGCGTATCCAGCGCGCGCTTGAGGTTATTGAGTTGACTGGTGAGCGGTTGTCGGATTTGCACAGCAAAGCCGCCGCCGTACCTGCCAATTTCGAGTTTCTGCGCGTGGCACTCGTACCGTCCGATCGGCAGGTGTTGCACGAGCGGGTCGCGCAGCGATTTGCCGCGATGCTGGATGATGGTTTCATCGAGGAGGTTGAGCGATTGCGGGCTATGCCGCGCATGAACGCCGACTGTACATCGATGCGTGCTGTGGGTTACCGGCAGATCTGGGCGTACCTGGATGGGGAATTCGACCAGTCGGAGGCCTCACGACGTGCGGTTGTAGCGACCCGGCGGCTCGTGAAACGCCAGCTGACATGGCTGCGATCCGAGCCCGGAGAAGTTGAATTTGATTGCCTGCAACCCGAAGCCGGGGTGCAGGTCGAACGTTTTATCGCCGAGCGCGTGGCTCAGAGCGGGTAAAATCTCTCAGACTTATGATGCAATATTCGCCATGGCGGGCTAGAATTTCATCTGTGGGAAGAAAATCGCTGTGCTGGCGAAGAAATAACAATGAATAACAACAGGAGTCGAAGATGACCAAAGGGCAAATGCTGCAGGATCCGTTTCTGAATCTGCTGCGCAAAGAGAAAGTTCCTGTCTCTATCTATCTTGTGAATGGAATTAAGCTCCAGGGAACTATCGATTCCTTCGACCAATTCGTCGTGCTGTTGAAGAACAGCGTGAACCAGATGGTTTACAAGCATGCCATCTCTACGATCGTGCCGACGCGCAATGTTCGCCTGCCGACCGGAGACGATGACGAGGAGTAGGCATAGATCCCGGCGTTGAACACCTTTCGCCAGGCTTGAATAATTCATGGATGAGTTTGTCGGGTATTTGAATTCAGAGGTATTTCTCCCGGGGTTGCCGATTGTTTGATCGGCCCCAGCGCGGAGAACGTGCCGTCCTCGTGCATGTGCGAGTCGATCCACCGCCGTTTCGTGAGGATGAAGGCGAATTCCGTTCATTGGCGCTGGCGGCGGGTGCGGAAATCGCCGCTCAGCTGACCGTGCGAGTTCGGTCCGCCAACCCGAAATACCTCATCGGCGTCGGTAAGCTCGACGAAATCAAGGCGCTGTCTGACGGTGCCGATGCGGATGTCGTACTCGTCGATCATCCCCTGACCCCGGCACAGGAAAGAAATCTTGAAGCAGCGCTGAAACGCCGGGTTATTGATCGAACCGGGTTGATTCTCGATATTTTTGCGCTGCGGGCGCGCACGTTCGAGGGTAAGCTGCAGGTCGAACTCGCGCAACTCGAACATCTGTCGACGCGACTCGTGCGTGGCTGGACTCACCTCGAGCGGCAGAAAGGCGGTATCGGCCTGCGTGGTCCGGGCGAAACCCAGCTCGAGACGGATCGCAGATTGCTCGGTCAACGGATCCGTCATTTGCAGGTGCGTCTCAACAGGCTGGCCAAACGCCGTGGTCTGGCGCGCCAGCAACGTCTGAAGCGCGAGATACCGACCGTATCGCTGGTCGGTTACACGAATGCCGGAAAATCGACATTATTCAATCGCTTGACCGGCGCAAAAGTGTATGTTGCCGACCAGTTATTTGCGACGCTGGATCCCACGATGCGCCGCGTAGAACTGCCGGTTGGCGGCCCTTGCGTGCTTGCTGATACGGTCGGTTTTGTGCGTGATCTTCCGCACGAACTGGTCGCAGCGTTCGAGTCGACACTGGAGGAAACCGCTGACGCGGACCTGATCCTGCATGTCGTCGACTGTGCCGATCCGGCCCATGGGGATCGAATCGAGGATGTCGATGAGGTTCTGGAGGAAATCGGCGCCACGGAGCGTCCGGTCATTCAGGTCTACAATAAGACTGATATACTCGGCGTCCCGCCAAGAGTTGATCGTGCCGAGGATGGTGCGCCAGCGAGAGTGTGGTTATCGGCCGCAACCGGGCAGGGAATCGATATCCTGTTGGATGTCATAACGGATGCATTGCATAGAGATATCATCAGCGGGACTGTCAGGTTAGGCGTGTCTCAGGCAAGGTTGCGCGCGCTGCTTTACGAGCGGGCGACTGTCGTCGATGAGCGGGTCATGAAAGACGGTAGCTGGGAACTGGATGTAGAGATCGATCGCCGCGGGTACCAGGACCTCAGGCAACGAGAAGATTTGCAAATTTATTCAGCAGGCGACGGCAATGGGCAGGTCGCCCTGCATTGATCGTAAACAGTGTATAAAACGAGAACGTAAGCATATGGCTTGGAATGATTCAGGTAACGGGAAAAATCCGTGGGACCGGGGTGGCAACGAAGGCCCGCCGGATCTCGATAAGATAGTGCGCGACTGGCAGCGACGGTTCAATTCGATGTTTGGCGGCAAAGGCGGTGGCGGCCGGTCGGATACGGGTTCCGGCGGTGATAGCGGGCCGAGCGGTACGGCGGTAGTCGTCATCGCCGTAATCGTGATTATCGGCTGGCTGGCGACAGGGCTGTACCGGGTTAATGCCGACGAGCGTGGCGTCGTGCTGCGTTTCGGCGCTTACGTCACAGCGACACCTCCGGGCCTGCGCTGGCACCTGCCATGGCCGATCGAGGCCGTGGAAAAAGTCGCCGTCACGAGTGTACATACGATACGCCAGCAGACCCGGATGTTGACGGCCGATGAGAATATCGTTGTCGTCGATCTGGTCGTTCAGTATCAGAATGCCGACCCGCAGGCATATCTGTTCAACATCCGGGATCCGGAAGGGACGCTGTCTGATATCAGTGAGAGCGTCATTCGTGAAGTTGTCGGTAAGAATCCGATTGATTTCGTCTTGCTCGAAGGCCGGGCGCAGATCGCTGTTGCGACTCAGGAGCAGATTCAGGAAACGCTCGATGAATACGGGGTTGGCATTAACGTGACCAAGGTCAATCTTCAGGATACCAATTTCCCGAGCCAGGTCGAGGCGGCGGTTCAGGATGCAATCAAGGCCCGAGAAGACAAGGAGCGCTTGTCATTCGAGGCGCAAAGCTACTCGAATGACATTTTGCCGAAGGCACGTGGTGAAGCGGCACGGCGAACGCAGGATGCCGAGGCCTATAAGGCGCGGGTTATCGCAGATGCCGAGGGTGAAGCCTCACGCTTCGAGCAGTTGCTGGCTGAGTATGAGAAGGCACCTTCCGTGACTCGTGAGCGCCTGTATATCGAAGCGATTGAAGAGGTCTACGGTAATTCGAGCAAGGTATTGCTCGATGCTGCCGGTAGTGGAAACCTGCTCTACCTGCCGATCGATAAGCTGATCGAACAGGGCCGTAGTCCTGGCAGGACATCATCGGGCAGTTTGGTGCCGCAATCGAGCAGCCCGGATATGACAAGCACGGCGCGCCGTTCGAACAATGACGCACGAGTGCGGAGGGGTCGATAATGAAAAATTTCCGTATCGTTATATTCGGCGGCCTGATTGTCGTCGTGGTCGTCCTGATGTCGCTGTTTTATGTCGATGAGCGTGAACTCGCCGTCAAGTTCCGTTTCGGTGAGATCCGCGATTCAAGTTTTGAACCCGGATTGCATATCAAGATTCCGGTCGTCAACAACGTTCAGTATTTTCCCAAGCACATACTGACGATCAATAATCCGCAGGAACTGTTCCTGACCAAGGAGAAGAAGAATCTGTTTGTGGATTTCTTCATCAAGTGGCAGATTGCCGATGTTGCTGATTATTATCGCGCGACACGTGGCGAACAGGTCCTGGCGGCGCAGCGCTTGCTTGAGATCGTCAAGGATGGCATCCGCGCGGAATTCGCCAGGCGCACCGTGCCGGAGGTCGTGACTGCCGAGCGCCGCGAGTTGATGGACGAGATGCTGAAAAAAGCTCGTGATGATGCCAAGCAACTCGGCATCAGTGTCATCGACGTGCGGGTCAAGCGTATCGAGTTCTCCGATGAGGTCAGCGAGTCGGTATTTAACCGGATGCGCCAGGAGCGTGTCCGGACCGCCGCGGAACTGCGTGCAGAAGGCGCCGAGAATGCCGAGCAGATTCGTGCCGATGCCGATCGTCAGCGCACTGTCATACTCGCGGAAGCCTATCGGGATGCCGAGAAGGTGCGTGGCCAGGGCGATGCTATTTCAGCCGACACCTACGCGAGTGCCTACCAGAAGAACGAGGAATTCTATCGTTTTTATCGCAGTATTCAGGCGTATAAAGAGGCGTTCGGTCAGGGCAACGATATCCTCGTGCTCGACGCGAATAATGATTTCTTCCGGTATTTGAATCAGTCTGGAAGTAATTAGTGCAGCGCTGCTTATGAGCGTTACGTTAGTGCCGGAAGGATCTGCTGAGACGCGATGATCTGGAGTGATCTGTTTGCGGCATTTGCGCTGTACCTCGTATTCGAGGGCTTAATGCCATTTGTCAGTCCGGCCAGTTGGCGCAAAAGCATGTTAATGGTGTTGCAGTTCCGGGATGAACAGTTGCGCCTGGTCGGTGTGGTCAGTGTAGTCGCCGGGTTGGCGCTGTTGTTATTTGTTCGCGGTGGCGGTTAACCGCCGAGTATTGAGTTTCTCAAAGATGGCTAAGAGTATTGTAATCGTCGGCACCCAGTGGGGCGATGAAGGCAAGGGCAAGATCGTCGATCTTCTGACGGACCGCGCCGCTGCCGTGGTTCGGTTTCAGGGTGGCCATAATGCGGGCCATACACTGCTGATCGAAGGCGACAAGACGGTGTTGCACCTGATTCCGTCCGGCATCCTGCGCGACGGAGTCGATTGCATCATCGGCAACGGTGTTGTCGTTCATTTGCCCTCGCTGTTCGAGGAATTCGACGAACTGGTTGCCAAAGGCGTGCCCGTAGCATCCAGGCTGAAGATCAGCGCCGCGTGCCCGCTTATTCTGCCGACCCATATCGCACTGGATCACGCGCGTGAGTTGGCGCGCGGACAGCAGGCGATTGGTACAACCGGGCGCGGGATTGGGCCGGCCTACGAGGATAAGGCCGCACGACGGTCCCTGCGGATATCCGACCTGTTCGATAGCGAATCCTTCGCCGAACGATTGGCAGCATCCATGGATCTGCACAACTTCATGCTCAAGACCTATTACGAAGCCGACACGGTCGATTTCGTGCAGACGCGTGACGCGTGGCTTGAGATGGCCGAGCGTGTCAAACCGCTCGTCGTCGATGTGCCCGATTATCTGCATCGCCTGCGCGACGATAATAAAAATATGTTGTTTGAAGGAGCGCAGGGCACTTTACTCGATGTCGATCACGGCACGTATCCGTTCGTCACGTCGTCTAATACGACAGCCGGTGCGGCGGCGACGGGTACCGGTATTGGTCCGGGGGCGATCGATTACGTCCTCGGTATCGTGAAAGCCTATACAACACGCGTCGGGGCGGGGCCATTTCCAACCGAGTTATTCGATGATATGGGTAAGCACCTCGCCAGTGTTGGCGCCGAGTTCGGCGCGACGACCGGGCGGCCGCGGCGTTGCGGCTGGTTTGACGCGGTGGCGTTGCGTCGTGCAATCATCAATAGCAGCGTTTCGGGCCTGTGTGTCACAAAGCTCGACGTTCTGGACGGGCTTGACTCGATCAAGATATGCGTCGGCTATCGTCTGGATGGCAAAGAGATCGATTGTCCGCCATTTCTGATCAGCCGCTATGCGGACTGTGAGCCGGTCTACGAAGAGTTGCCTGGTTGGCATGTGTCTACCGTGGGTATAAAGCGATTGGATGAGTTGCCCGATGAAGCGCGGGCATATTTGCATCGGCTCGAGAATATTCTCGGCATTCCCGTAGATCTCGTCTCGACGGGTGCGGATCGCGACCAGAACATTATTATCAGGCATCCGTTCGATTCAATCGCCTGATCAATTTTGACAAGGCAGGTTCGACAAGGAGTCGCAGGCATGGGCTGGACCTTGACTGAACGATTCGCGCACTATTTCCGCGTCGCAAACAAACCATCCGGTAGACGGCGTTTGTCGGTCCTGTTGCTCTGTGTTTTCCTGGCCGGTTGTTCGGCCACGCGAGTCGTTTATAACCAGATGGACTGGATAGCCGTCTGGTATATCAGTGATTTCTTCACGCTGGATGATGAGCAGGAAGACCAACTCGAAGAGGCGGTCAAGCGCAACCTCGAATGGCATCGCCATGAGCAGTTACCGAAATATGCACAGCTCCTGCATGAAATTGAACGTGAGACCTCTGCCGGGGTAATGTCGCTCGATATGGTGGTTCACCACTACGATCGGTTTATCGTCTTGTGGGATGAGTTCATCGTGCAGACAACACCGGATAGCACAGCATTTTTTTTGACCTTGAGCCAGGCGCAGGTCGATGAATTTATCGAGAACCTGGAGGAATCGAATCAGGAGATGTGGGAAGAATACGCCGGCAAGACTCCTGAAGAGCGACAGGAAAATCGTCAGAAGGGAGCTATCAAGGCTCTCAAGCGGATTTTTGGCCGCTTATCGGATGAGCAAAAGGATCTGGTTCGGTCTTATCAGTCCGGTCTGCATGATGTGTCGCTCGAATGGATGGCCGGTCGCCGTCAATGGCAACAGGATTTTCGTGATCTGATCATAGAGCGCCCGCCCGAGCCGGAGTTTAGTGATCGGATGATGGCCCTGATGCTGGAACCCAATCGTGATGATACGGCAGAGTATCGGCAGCGTGTCGACGAAAACCGCCGGATGATGATGACCATGATGGTGGCGCTGAGCGCCGGGTTGACCGATAAGCAGCGGGGGCGTTTCAGTAAACGCCTGAAGAAACATGCCCGAAACTTCGAAATTCTGTCCGCACAGGAAACATGACATAATCCACGCCGGGCATAAATGTTTATGTCAATTCATGCGCAAAGCATGCGGCTGATTGCGTATGGTATGAATCAGGGTAGTAGATGTTGCGACATCGGTAGCCGTTAATAATTACAAGATCCCATCAACAGGGACGCAATAATGACAAGAATAAAACCCTCGATAGTGGGGATATGTACTGTTATCAGCTTGCTTGCAGGCGGTGCCGCCACGGCCGAGCCTACCGTGTATTCGGGCCTGGCCGAGTTTGCGGCAGCATTACCGACCGAACCGACAGTACTTGACTTTGACCGCATGCCGGCCGGCATGACCATCGAGGCTTCCGCTTCAGCCGGCGGCATTACATTCGAATACGATTTCGATGGCCCGGCGATGAAAGTCACTCATTTGTATGCGACAACATCCGCGCCGAATTTTCTCGGTACCGGCGATGGCGGTATGTTCCACGATGGCGATGATTTTACGTTGTCATTCTCGCCAGGTAGCGCTATCGGGCTGTTCTTTATCTCGGCCGATCCGTTGCTCGACGGTGATATATCGATCAGGGTTGGGAATGTGACCGCCAATCTGGTGGTCGGAGATGTTCACGAAACGCTGACCGACGGCTCGCGAGTTTACTTTCTGGGTATCGTCGACGATCAGGCCGCGTTCACATCAGCGCGCGTAGAGGCACTGGCCGGCGGATTTTTTCTGTACAACGTCGATGACATCATTACCGCGCCTCTTCATGATGTAGTGAAGAGCGATGTCGTAACGGCCGGCGCAGACATCGATTATCCGGGGCCCGGGTTGCCGCCGAGCGATAACCACAAGCGCAAGTACAGATCCGGGCTGTCCCACGCACCCGCCTTCTGATGGTATATTGCTGGTTCGATGCGAAGTGGCATCGAAGTTGGTATGCCATGAAAATCCCGGAAGTATTATTCGCCGTCATTAATCCCATGATGCGAGCCTTGCTGCTCTCGCCTGTCCACGGCCTGTGGAGTCGCAGCCTGATGCTGATTACTTTCACCGGGCGTAAAAGCGGGAGGCGTTACACGACGCCAGTACGTTATATCCGAATTGGTACAACGGTCAGATGCTTCACGTCACCGGAAAACCAGTGGTGGCGAAATCTTCGCGGCGGGGCTGATGTAGTATTGCGTATCGAAGGTGCGGACGAGGCGTATCGTGCGGTCGCCATAGTCGACGATCCGGTAATTATAAAAGCTGCATTGCGTGACTATCTCGGGTTGTTCCCGCAAGATGCGGCATATCACGATATTCGGCTCAAAAAAGACAAATCTCTGGTTACGAAAGATCTCGAACGCGCCTCACATGAGGCTGTCGTAATCGAGGCTACGCCAATTAAGAAAAGCCCAAGAACACTAAATCATTAAATGGTGTCTGACACGATTTAATGATTTGGTGCCCAGGAGAGGACTTGAACCTCCACGGGGTTGCCCCCACTGGCACCTGAAGCCAGCGCGTCTACCAATTCCGCCACCTGGGCACTGATCGCGATTTACATGATCGCGGATCGGTGAGTGGCGGGACTGTACTGACAGCCTGTATCCTTGTCAACGCGATGTATCAGCAAAACACTTACTAAATGCCGAAGCGCAAACCACCGCCGCGGCGATCGAGCGATGCTCGTCCACAGGAAACCTCCGATTACCGGCATCCGGTTCCGGAACCGCGCGCGATCGTGCAGGTTCTTGAGCAACAGGGCATCCCGTTATCATTCGGTGCGTTGGCTAAATTGCTCGATGTGGAGGGCGACAAGCCGCGCAAGGCATTACGGCGACGCCTGCAGCGCCTCGTGTCCGGCGGGCAGCTGTTGATCAATCGCAAGGCGGAGTATTGCCTGCTCGACAAGATTGATGCTGTGACCGGGCTGGTGTCGGCGCATCCGGACGGTTTCGGGTTCCTGATGCCCGATGACGGGTCGTCCGATGTTTACCTGCCGTTCCAGGAAATGCGGGCAGTTTTGCATGGTGACCGAATTGCAGTACGCGTCGGCGCACCCCGGCGAGACGGCAAACGCGCGGGTAGCGTGGTTGAGATCCTCGAGCGCGGCAAGCAAACCGTCGTCGGTGAGTACCGGCGAGAACATGGTGTCGGCTATGTTATCGAGAGCGGGCGCATACCACATACTTTCGTTGTACCGGCCCACCACCGTGGTGAAGCAAAATCCGGCGAACTCGTGAAAATCGAGATTACCGAGTATCCATCGGAGCGTCGCGAAGGGCAGGGCAAGGTCGTGCGGATTCTCGGCGATCCGGCGGATCCGGGCATGCTGACTGAGGTTGCGATCGAACAATTTGAGATTCCAACCGAATGGAACCCGGCAACCATGGCTGACGCACAGGCGCTCGGTGAAGAGGTTCGCGAAGCAGACAAGCGTGATCGTGTGGACCTGCGCGAGATGCCGCTGGTCACGATCGACGGCGCCGATGCGCGTGATTTTGATGATGCCGTCTATGCTGAGCGCAGCGGCGACGGCTGGCGACTGATCGTCGCGATTGCCGATGTGTCTCACTATGTTAGTCCGCAAAGCCCGCTCGACAAAGAAGCGTATCGGCGCGGGACGTCAGTGTATTTCGCCGACCGTGTCGTGCCGATGTTGCCCGAATCGCTGTCCAATGGACTCTGTTCGCTCAAGCCGAACGTCGATCGGTTGTGCATGGTTTGCGACATGCACGTCACGGAGCAGGGCAAGGTCACGAAGTCGAATTTTTATCGCGGCATCATGCGTTCGGCCGCTCGCCTGACGTACGAGGAGGTCGATCGACTGCAGCGTAAACAGGGCCATTCAGATGGGTTAAAAGGCTTTAAGAATAGCTCACAAATAAATAATTTATATGGTGTTTTCAGGTCTTTAGAAAAAGTGAGGCAACGCCGTGGCGCGCTCGACCTGGATTTGCCCGAGGTCATTATCGAGTTGAATACCGGCGGTCAGATCGAGCGTCTCGTACAACGGGTTCGCAACGATGCACACCGGTTGATCGAAGAGTGCATGATCGCGGCCAATGTCGAGGCTGCCCGGTTCCTGCGCAAACACCGTCTGGCGACGCTGTTTCGCGTGCACGATGGCCCCGAGCCTGATCGCTTCGACGAGCTGCGACTGATGCTTCAGGGACTCGGTATCAGTATTCCCGAGCAGGCGCGTACCGACCCGCAGCATCTGAACCGCGTGCTACAACGGATTGCCGAACGACCCGACTATGCGGCCCTGGCGATAGCCGTACTGCGCAGCCTGAGCCAGGCTGTCTATCAGCCGGCCAACATCGGTCATTTTGGTCTTGGCCTCGCGAACTATGCGCATTTCACGTCGCCAATCCGGCGTTACCCGGATCTGCTCGTGCACCGTGGTATCGGGCATGTTCTCGATCGTAAGAAGCCGGGTGCATTTAACTACGACATTTCGGCGATGGAACAAGCCGGGCGCATGACCTCCATGCTTGAGCGGCGGGCGGAGGAGGCTACACGCCACGTCGATGCGCGGCTTAAATGCGCGTACATGCAGGATCGGGTCGGCGATGTTTTGCCTGGCATCGTCAGCGGCGTCACTCATTTTGGTTTGTTCGTCACGCTCGACGATCTGTATGTTGACGGTCTGGTGCACGTGTCGAGTATTGGACACGATTACTATCATTGCGAAGCCGGCGGTACCAGGATGGTTGGCGAACGTACCGGCGCGAGTTTCGGGCTCGGTCAGGCCGTGACGGTGCAGGTCATGCGCGTCGATGTCGAGCAGGCGAAGATTGATTTTGAATTGGTTCAGGATCCACCCGACAGTGCACGGGGCAAAGGCCGGGGAAAGCGGCGGCGAAGCTCATGACACGCGGACGTCCCGGTACCGAACCGCATATTATCTGCGGCATCAATCCCGTCGCGGCATTGCTCGATCGCTCCCCCGAGCGTGTGCTGAAGCTGTATGTGCAGGACAACCTCGGCCACAAGAGGCTGGGGCGTATCGGCAGGCACATCGATCGGGCGCACGTAAATGTGCAGCGGGTCGCCGGGGCACGGATCGATGAATTGGCCGGAACGTCAAAGCACCAGGGCGTCGCGGCGCTGGTCAGTCCGTCGACAGTACTCGGCGAAGCCGAAGCCCGCGATCGTATCGAACAACTGGAGCGACCTTTGCTGCTGGTTCTCGACGGCATCGAGGATCCACGCAACTTCGGCGCCTGCCTGCGTTCGGCCGATGCCGCCGGCGCGGATCTCGTTGTGACAGCCCGCAGCCGCAACGTCGGCATGACGGCAGTGGTCAGCAAAGTTGCCGCCGGCGCTGCAGAAACTCAACCAATCGCCCAGGTCGCTAATCTGGTGCGCTTCATGGATTTTCTGCGTGATGCCGGGGTCTGGCTGGTCGGGACTGATGGCAACGCCGATTCCTCGCTGTACGGTACCGATCTGACAGGGCCGGTCGGGCTGGTTCTGGGGGCGGAAGGACGCGGGTTGCGACGTCTGACCCGTGAGCGGTGTGATGTGCTGGTTAGTTTGCCGCTGCTCGGTACTGTCGAGAGTCTGAATGTTTCGGTCGCGGCCGGAATTTGTTTGTATGAGGCGGTTCGTCAGCGGGCGGAATAAAAGGGGTCAGAGTAAAAAAGGGACGGGGTTTATTTTTCCAAAATAAACCCCGTCCCTTTTTTACTCTGACCCCTTTTATTCCGACCCCTTTTATTCCGCATCGGGGTATCAGCTGGGTATTTGCCGCCGGTTCCTCTTGCCTGTGCCTGTGCGGTCCGGTAGGATTCGCGATCCCGTGAGAACGGGCCTCCTTGCCGCACCACTGAAGTGGGTGGCTTTAATCCGAAGGGAGCATTTATGCGACACTATGAAATAGTATTTCTGGTTCACCCGGACCAGAGTGAACAAGTTGCCGCGATGATCGATCGTTACAGCGAGATGGTCACGTCAAGCGGTGGTACGGTGCATCGCCTCGAAGACTGGGGCCGCCGCCAGCTCACTCATTCCATTGCCAAGCTGCACAAGGCGCATTACGTTCTGATGAACGTCGAGTGTCCGCAGTCTGCGCTCGAGGAAATTCAGGGTGCGTTCAAATTCAGTGACGCGGTTTTACGCCACCTGGTTATCAAGCGCGATGAGGCGGTTACTGAACCGTCTCCCCTGGCCAAGTCGGAAGAGTCCAGGGCGGAAGAATCAAGGTCTGAAGCGTCAAAGGCGGAAGAACCGAAGGCGGAAGAATCAGGGTCGGAGGCATTCGATGAGGACGAGCCCAAGGTTATCCCGATCGTCGATGAGGATGCTGCCACCGCGCCAGCCGAGGTTGCGGGCAGCGACGCAGCGGATGATGCAGAGCAGCCGGTCGCCGAAGAAAAAGACACCGACAGTTAACGAGGTTATTCGTCATGAGCAGATATTTCAGACGACGCAAGTTTTGCCGCTTCACGGCGGATGGTGTAACGGAGATCGATTACAAGGATCTCGAAACACTGCGCAATTACGTCACCGAGACCGGGAAGATCGTACCGAGCCGTATCACGGGTACGAAAACGCATTACCAGCGACAGTTGGCTACCGCCGTCAAGCGGGCGCGTTATCTTGCCTTGTTGCCCTACACCGATAAGCACTGACAGGCGGCCAATTCGATTGCCCGCTGGTCGGAGTTGAGCCGGTGCGTTCAGCTTTCGGGTCCTGGGTGGTCGAGCGCCGGCTGGCACGGGTAGTACTCGCCGCAGCGTTGCTGCCGTTCTTTGGCGTCATCAGTGCAGCCATCGTGGTGTGTGTTGCCATCGTCAAGGGTTGGCGTGAGAGCCTTGTCGACTGCCTGATCGCACTGGTTATTGTTTTGGGCTTGACGTCCATGGTCGGAGAAGGCGGCCTGCAGGTCTTGTACAGCTGTGTGTCGACTTGGGGCATCGCGCTGCTGATCGGCGGACTGACCGGTGTTTTTGGTTCGTTGACCCTGGCGATACAGGTCTTCGTTCTGCTGTGTTGCGTGGCGATCATCGGCTTTTCCGTTGTGGTCGCAGACCCGGGCGAATTCTGGGCGCCGATACTGCGGGTGATCGCCGAGCAAATGCAGCAATTCGGCGTCGAACTGGCGGATCCGGGGGCGCTCATGAATATGGCGCCCGTCATGAGCGGACTGTTTGTGGCCGGCACAATTGCCAGTTCGGTCGTTGCACTGCTGCTTGGCTGCTGGTGGGCCGGTGGTGCTCGGGGCGTTGCGTTTCAGGAGTTGTTTGTCGGTCTGCGGCTCGGCTATATCATCGGTGGTATTGCCGCGGTAGCCGGAGCTGGTTCTCTGCTGGGCATGCAACCGCTGGCCGGGAATCTGCTGCTGGTGGCCGGGGTCGGGTTCGTGTTTCAGGGTCTTGCGGTGGTGCACTGGCACATCGCGCGGCGGGGGCTGCCGTGGGTCATTTTGATCCCGGTGTACCTGCCTTTGTTTATGGGTGCGTCAATGCTTGTCATGGCGCTGTTTTTATTTGCCGCAGTCGGATTTATCGACAATTGGTACGGGCTGCGTCGGGCAAAAACAATTTAATTAATATGGTTTAATAATCAGTCGGTCGATGGAGAACGACAACAATGGACATCATCCTGTTAGAGAAGGTGGAAAACCTCGGGAATATCGGCGATCGCGTCAAGGTGCGATCCGGTTACGGGCGTAATTTTCTGCTGCCCAAGGGCAAGGCGACACTAGCGACGCCGGAAAATATCGCAATCTTCGAGGCGCGCCGTGCTGAACTCGAGCGTAAGCAGGCCGAGGAAATAGCCGCGGCCCAGGGACGTGCCGAGCAGATCAAAGGTTTGGCCTTGCGACTCACGGCCAATGCCGGGCCCGAAGGCAAGTTGTTCGGTTCGCTGGGAACCATCGATATTGCCGATGCCTGCACTGCGGCGGGTACGCCGGTTGAACGCAGCGAGGTACGCCTGCCGGATGGGCCGATCCGCACGCTCGGCGAACACGAGATCGAAATTCATGTGCAATCCGACGTCAACGTAATGATTCGGGTTGAGGTGATCTCGGACGGTGAACCGCCGGTTATTGTCGATTCCGAGGTCGATGCCGAGGTCGATGAGGAAGCTGCAGCGGATGAGTCGACACAGGACGACGCGGATTCTGATTGAGGTTGATTGATTCGAATGGTGAGCGCGATTCCAGAGCAGGAGCAGTTTCTTACCGAAACGGATCGGCTGAATCTGCCGCCTAATTCAGTTCAGGCCGAGCAAGCGCTGCTGGGCGGGCTCATGCTCGACAAGAGCGCGTGGGACCGCGTTGCCGACCGTGTCGGCGAGGATGATTTCTATCGGCCCGACCACCGGCTGATTTTCTCTGCAATTCGTACGCTGTCCGAACGTAACGAACCATGTGATGCGGTTACGTTGTCCGAATATCTCGACGGCCGCGGCGAACTCAACAATGCCGGTGGGCTTGGTTACCTCGGTAGTCTCGTCAAGGACACGCCGAGCGCAGCCAACGTTGCCGACTATGCACGAATTGTCCATGACCGCGGTCTGTTAAGAGCTCTGATACAGGCGGGTAATGAGATCGCGGGCAGTGCCTATCACACGGAAGGCCGGCCAATTTCCGAGCTTGTCGATGAGGCCGAGCGCAAGGTCTTTGAGATTGCCGAGAAGGGGCAGCGGCGCGGCTCCGGTTTTGTACAGCTGCGCCAGGTGCTCAGTAAAACGATCGATCAGATCGACGAGCGCTATCAGAACCAGGAAGCTGTGACCGGTCTGTCTACCGGGTACGGTGAATTCGATGAGAAGACGGCCGGGCTGCAGAAAGGCGATCTGATTATTGTTGCTGGCCGTCCGTCAATGGGCAAGACGACGCTGGCACTGAATATTGCCGAGAACGCCGCGCTGAACCAGTCGCAGCGACAGCCGACCGCGGTATTCAGTATGGAGATGTCAACCGAACAACTGGCGTTGCGCATGATCTCTTCGCTCGGCCGTGTCAATCAGCAGAGTTTACGAAACGGCCGCTTGCATGATGAAGACTGGCCGCGGATTAACGGTGCAATCCAGCTAATGCAGGAAGCGCCGTTATTTATCGATGACACGCCGTCCCTGTCACCAACGGAAATTCGCGCGCGTGCCCGGCGTCTGAAACGACAACACGGATTGTCGCTGATTGTCGTCGATTACCTGCAGTTGATGCAGGTTACCGGCAACACCGAAAATCGCGCGACCGAGATCTCGGAGATCTCGCGTTCACTCAAGGCGCTTGCACGCGAACTGGAAGTGCCGATTATCGCATTGTCACAGCTCAATCGCAGCGTTGAACAGCGCACCGAGAAGAAGCCGATCATGTCGGACCTGCGCGAGTCCGGCGCGATCGAGCAAGACGCAGATCTGATTATCTTCATTTACCGTGAAGAAATTTACGATAAGGATACGCCGCGCAAAGGCATTGCGGACATCAACATTGCCAAGCAGCGTAACGGTCCCGTTGGCGAGTTTCAGCTGACGTTCCTGGGCCAGTACACAAAATTCGAAAACTACGTGCCCGAAATCGAGGTTTTTTGATGGCGCATGCCGCCGTCGCCAGGGTTCGTTCGACAGCGCTGCGACACAATTTGCAACGTGCCCGTGAAGCAGCACCGGGTTGTTCCGTGCTGGCTGTGGTCAAGGCAAATGCCTATGGGCACGGTCTGGTAGCAACAGCCCGGGCACTCGATGATGCCGATGCGTTTGGCGTAGCCCGCTTCGAGGCGGCACTCGATCTGCGTCAGGCCGGGGTTGATAAGGACATCGTCGTGCTGAGTGCGTGGCTTGATGCCGCAACACTCGCAATGGCGCGTGAGCATGACCTGCAGATCGTCGTTCACGACGAGGTACAGGTCGCGACGCTGGCGGCAGCCACTGCGGGCAAGCCGGTGCGTGTCTGGCTCAAAATTGACACCGGCATGGGCCGACTGGGTATTGCGCCGGACAATGCCATGGCGACGATCGAACGTCTGCGCAACAGCGACGCGGTTGTGCCGGACCTGTGCCTGATGACGCATCTGTCTTGTGCTGACGAAACCAGCCGGGGCGTGACCGATGAGCAGTTGCGCTTATTCGGGAAGGTGATTGGTGATTGGCGCGGCGATGTCAGCATCGCAAATTCAGCCGGCATTCTTGGCTGGCCGGCATCCGTGACGCCAGGCCCGGCACTGCGCTATTCGGGGCGAAACTGGATACGGCCAGGGTTGATGTTGTATGGCGTATCACCGCTGGTCGGCCGCACCGCCAGTCAATGCGGTCTGGAGTCGGTAATGTCCTTTGAGGGCCGTCTGCTTGCCGTGCGTGATATTCGCAAAGGCGATTCCGTCGGTTATGGAGCCGACTGGCAGGCTACTCGTGACAGCCGCATTGGTGTCGTCAACGTCGGCTACGCAGACGGTTATCCATGGCGGTTGTCGAATCAGGCGACGGTACATGTGGCAGAATCTGCCGTGCCGGTCATCGGACGTGTATCGATGGATATGATCAGTATAGATCTGACCAATATGCCGGAAGTCGAGCCTGGTGCTACGGTCGTGCTCTGGGGGCTGGATCCAACAGTCACGGAACTGGCCGGTCTGGCCGGTACCAGTCCCTATGAATTGCTGACCGGGGTTGGATCGCGGGTCGTGCGCCGCTACGAATGAACGATTGGGGATAAGCCCACTGCTGACCATATAGTTGAGCGGTTGTCCTGAACGAACGACTGTGGGAGCGGCTTTAGCCGCGATGCGTACGCCAACCCAGGATAATCGCGGCTAAAGCCGCTCCCACAGTAAGTTAGTTAACCTTGTTGTAACCAGACTCAGTCTGCGAAGAACCCCATCTTGATACCGATAATCTGGATGACGTCATTATCGTTGAGAGTCCGAGCCTGGTTTTGCAATGGTTCGCCATTGACGCTCGGTGGTTCACGGCCAGGCTCATTTTCGACCTTGATGATGTGGTAACCGTCTGCCCGGCGCGTAATCGCAATGACCTGTGCGCCGGCCCGGCCCAGCGTCGTGACGGCTTTGTTCAGCAGGACTTCCCGACCGGCAAATGTGCCATTCAGGACCTGGATCTTGGCCACGGCGACCGGCTGCGGCTGGGCGGATGTGTCCGCACCCATTGTCTCTTCCGCCTCCGTCGCTCTTTTTAGCGATGCTGCGTGTTCGACCGCTGGTGTCGCAACGGCTGCCGCAGCATCACCCATGCTGCTCTCACGTGCCGCCATTTCAGAGCTGTCAATGACCATCGTACGTGCAAATTCGTCGTCGTCGTCTTCCTCATCGTTGACCGCATAGACGTAGCGCAACTGATGTTTGCCGACCGTCACGACATCACCGTGCTGCAGGGCATGCTTTTTGATCAGCTTGCCGTTAACGTACGTGCCGTTTGTGCTGTTCAGGTCTTCAAGGAATGAGTCGTTGAGAATGTTAATGATCAGCGAGTGGTGTCCGCTGACGGTCGCGTTATCGATCCGGACGTCATTATCCGGGAGTCGGCCAATCGTATACCGCTCTTTACTCATGTTGTATTCGGCCATGGTCTGGCCATTCATGCTCAGTATTAATCGTGCCATCGTATATTCCGTCTATTGAAAGAGTTGCTTGATTTTCGAAAAAACACCAGTTTTAGCCGGAAATGGCTCCAATACATGGGCCAGAATAACTGAAATATTGTCCTTGCCGCCCTGATCATTGCTCAGTTGGATCAATTGCTTACCTACTGTTTCAAGATTAGCACTAAAAGTGCTGATAGTTAAGTGAATATCGTCATCCTCGACCATGTCCGGCAGGCCATCGGAACATAGCAGAAATACATCATCGGGCTGGACATCAATTTCCTGGATTTCGACATCCACGGCCGGTTCTACGCCCAACGCCCGGGTCACGTAGTTCCGGTTTGTCGAGCGCTGCGCTTCCTCCTGCGAGTAGAAGCCGCGATCGACGAGTTCCTGCAGCAGAGAATGGTCCAGTGTGATCTGCTCCAGTTTATTCTTTCTCTGGCGGTATAGCCGTGCATCACCGACATGGGCGATCGACACGCGATTGTCGAAGAACAGGCAGGCGACGAATGTTGTGCCCATGCCTTCACATTGCGACTGGCTTTTGGCCGTCTGGTGAATAATCTTGTTGGCGCGGGCGATAGCGTCGCGCAGGACGATGGTTTGACGCATCATGCCGGTTTCCGGCTCCAGCGCGTTGCGATTTTCGCGCAGGCAGGCCTCCGATACGAGTTCCAGCACCGTCTTTACCGCGATTCCGCTGGCGACTTCGCCGGCATTATAGCCACCCATGCCATCCGCCAGCACGAGGAGGCCGGTTTCCTCGTTGGTGCCTATGGCGTCTTCATTGTGGTCCCGGACCCTGCCGACATCGGTCAGCTCAACGCAGGTAAATTTATTCGACAGATTCATGGCAAGGGCGAGGTTATGTAAAAACTCAAGTGTCTAACGTACTACAAAGGTCCCGCAACGCCAACGCCATTGCCCGCCCATTCTGATACCGGTCTTCCGGTCGCTTGGCAATTATCTTGCTTAGGACAACGTCGATGTCGGCCGGTAGATCGCTGCGGATGTCACTGATCGGCGGGTGGCTTTCATTGATGATCTTGTCCATGAGTTTGGGGATCGAGTCCGAACGAAACGGGGTCGTACCCGTCAGGAGCTGGTACATCATGATGCCGAGTGAATACAGGTCGGATAGCCCGGTCACGTCGCTCGCAGCCAGTTGCTCCGGCGACATGTACGACGGCGTACCGAGAATGATGCCGGTTTTTGTCCGGCTCGTATCGGTCAGTCTGGCGATACCGAAGTTGGTGATTTTCAACTCATCGGTGGCAGCGTCATACATCAGGTTGGCCGGCTTGATATCGCGGTGAACGACACCCTGGCTGTGCGCATAATGCAGGGCTTCTGCGGCCCGGGCGGTCAGTTCAATGACCCACTTGGGCGGTGGCAGACTGTCCGGCTGCGTAAATTCATTGAGTGCCTTGCCCTTGAAATACTCCATGGCCAGGTACGCGACATCATCATCTTCTCCGGTGTCATAGATCGTGATGATGTTCGGGTGGTTCAGGCGCCCGGCCGACTCGGCTTCACGAATAAATTGAGACTTGGCCGCTTCCAGATCGGCACTGCTGAATTCTTCAGCGAGTGCGATTGTCTTGATGGCAACCTTGCGATTGATCTTTGGATCGCGGCCGAGATATACCGTTGCCATCGCGCCGCGGCCAAGTGTTTTTTCGATAATATACCGGCCGAGGGTTTGTTCGTCCGGTTTGGCTGCCGCTCGCACGCGTTGCTTGATCGATTGGTCGGTCGCAGTGCCGGTTTCTGATGCTCTGCTCTGTTTTTTCTTGCGTGCGCCGGTCAGCGTCTTGAGTTTCTCCTGAACGTCACGGTAATCCGTATCGATCGAGATGATGTGCGACAAAACACGCTCGGCTTTCGCATATTCACGTCGCTTGCCGTGCGTCATTGCGATGTTGTACAGGCTCCTTTTTGTTTCTTCCGTTGGCTGTTGCTGGCGAAGCACGGAAAATTCAAGGTCCAGTTCATCTTCCTCTATGAGATTTGATGCGGGCACATTGGATGTCGAACTGCCCAACTCGGGATAAGCTCGCGCTTCCCGAAGAGATGCCAGTGTTTGGATCGAGCCGATACTCAGTACGGAAAACAAGGTCACCGTCACCAGTTGCAGCCAGATGCCGTGCTTCATCAGGACATAGGCCTCGATGGTAAGCAGAATTGCTGCGAGTACCAGTGTGACGGTGAATGCACGATTGATGCTCAGGGCAGGAGCGGATAGCAGAATGACGACGCCGATCACCAGCAGAATGGCGAGCTCCGCTGATTTCAGCCAATTTGGTCGTGACACAAAATCCATTTGCAGCAGGTTGGATAATGTCGTGGCGACAAGTATCGGCATAGGCATTGAATTACCGAACGGCGTCCGGTATCGGAGCGTCTCGCCCGTCAGATCGCCGACAAGGACGATTTTGTTTTCAAACAGGGTCCTGGCATCCTCAATTGAATGAATCTCTTGTGCGCTGATAGAGCGAAACGTCTGCTGCTTATCGCTGTCGGCATAGTAGCGAATCAGGCTCGTGAATTCGGGGCCGGTATTGATGGTTTCTTCATCAATCGACAGGTTAAAGGCGCCTGCGAACTGCAGGTTTGCATTGCCCCGATCGGCCTGCGCGACGGCCAGTGATAGCGACGGGAACACACGTTGTCCTGACCGGATGAGCAAATGATTTCGCCGTACAACACCATCTGTGTCGGGCCAGTACTCGGCATAGCCGGTATTTGCTACGCCTGTGCATAATACATCTGGCAGTGACAGCGTCCCGCCGGCTTCACGGATCCACGGGGTTTTGCCGATCGACTGGGCGCCGGATGCACCGGCAGGCAATACGGTAAAGCGTCGGCATTCGTCTTTTGCGTCTTCAAGAGCCTGGCGAGTTGGCCGCGTGATGATGGGCAGCACGATGTTGCCGGCCTTGCGAACGGTGGCAGCGATCGCTTCGCGCTCCACGTGCTGCTCCCGGAATCCGGCCAGTTGTTTCGCCAGCGCTTCATCCTTGGCGCTGTCACGGCCCTTGCGCTGACGTTTTTCAAGTTCGGCCAGTGCAGTCAGTTGTCCGATGTCCGGCAATTGGGTATTGGCGGGAGGTGCATGGAGCGGCACAATCAAGGCAGCGCCGGCAGCATTCAATGCATCGACCACCGGTTCAAATTGGCCGATATCCCAGAATCTGCTGTTACTATTCGCAGCCGTGGTATCGACGAGGATGATGCGCTCGCTGGCGGTCGCGGCGTGCTGTTTTTGCAGGAAATCGTAAAACGCCGATTCGAGCGCGGACATGCGATCCCCGGCAAGCACCATCAGGGTCACGAGGATCACCAATAATGCTGCGGGCGCGGCCAGGTTACCGCGCTGACGCGGCGCTGAATTTTGTAAGAACATGTGCTGAATGGTAGCGATAATGGGAGTTTCAAGGTGAGACTCAGGTTTCATTTTTGTGATGCTCGTTGGACTTTTTGCTCAATGCGGAGCTGCTGGATTGGGAGGAAGATCACACTTTGAGTAAATCTCAACGATCCTATGTGTGTGGTGACTGTGGCTCGACGACGATTAAGTGGCAGGGGCAGTGCCCCGTGTGCGGCGAATGGAACTCTTTGCAACCGTCCAGGCCGCCTGCCAGCCAAGCTGGTCAGCGCAACAGTGGGCATGCAAACTGGACGGGTAGCCTGCAGGTTGAGCGACTCGATGCTGTCGGCAGTGAGACCATTATGCGCAGGACGACGGGCATGGCCGAACTCGATCGTGCACTGGGCGGGGGGCTGGTTGCCGGTTCAGTGACGCTGCTTGGCGGCGATCCGGGTATCGGCAAGTCGACACTGTTGTTGCAGGCTTGTGCCGCATTCTCGGCAGAGGCAACGATGCTGTATGTCAGCGGCGAGGAATCGCTGCAACAGATCGCCTTGCGCGCGCGTCGTCTCGGGTTGGATTCTTCCGGTATTACCGTGTACGCCGCAACGGATATCGACGGCATTATTGCGCTTGCCGAGCAGGAACGTCCTGCGGCAGTGATCATAGATTCGGTGCAGACGATCTATTCGACCGCCATGCCGTCAGCACCCGGTTCCGTTAACCAGCTTCGTGAATGCACGGCGCGGCTTGTGCGGATGGCCAAAGTGACCGGCATTCCGGTAATTCTCGTCGGGCATGTGACGAAAGAGGGCAATATTGCCGGGCCGCGCGTGCTGGAGCATATGGTCGATACCGTCCTGTACTTCGAGAATGAAGCCGGCAGTCGTTACCGGGTGTTGCGTACGGTGAAGAACCGCTTCGGCGCGGCGAACGAACTCGGCATCTTCATGATGACCGAATCGGGTATGCGCGAGGTCAGGAATCCATCGGCAATTTTTCTGACGCCACGTGATGAACCGGTGGTTGGCAGCGTCGTGACTGCGATTCACCAGGGGAGCCGGCCTTTACTCGTCGAAGTACAGGTGCTGACGGATCAGTCCGGTGGCGGTCCGCCGCGACGGGTCGCGGTTGGCATCGACCAGAACCGTCTCGCATTGTTACTGGCGGCTTTGCATCGCTACGCTGGTGTACGTGCACATGACGAAGATGTATTCGTGAATGTCGTCGGTGGTGTCAGGATCAACGAAACGTCAGCAGATCTTGCCACGCTGGCTGCTACGGCCTCGAGTATGAATAATGCCCCGGTGCCGAGAACTGTCGTCATTTTCGGAGAGGTCGGGCTGGCCGGCGAGATAAGGCCGGTCCCGTTTGGTGAGGAACGGCTGCGCGAATCTGCCAAACTGGGTTTCAGCCACGCCATTGCGCCGGCGGCCAATGTGCCGAAAAAACAGATCGAAGGACTGACGTCGATCGGTGTAGCGACGCTCGGTGAAGCGCTTGGTGCGCTTGAGGGCCTTTAGCGGGAAGCCCCCTTTACAGCGTAACCTCTTTGCTCGAATCGGCCACCGGCAGCGGTGGATTAATCCGTACGGACTGGACGACGCTGTCGCTTGTGTTCAGGATTTCGATCGGATAATCGGCCAGCATGAGGTTGGTACCCTGTTTCGGGATCGCCTCGAGCGTTTCTATGATCAGGCCGTTCAGGGTTTTCGGGCCATCGGTCGGCAGGCGCCAGTTCATCATTCGGTTCAGTGCGCGGATATTGGCGCTGCCCTTGACGACGTAGCCGGATTTGTCGTCCTTGCGCACATCGGCGTGCGTGGGAGCAGGTTCGCTGGTGAATTCACCGACAATTTCTTCGAGAATATCCTCGATCGTCACGATGCCCTGGATGTCGCCGTATTCATCGACGATGAATGCCGTGCGTTGACGAGCCTGCTGAAATTGCACGAGCTGCTTGTTCAGCGGTGTGCCTTCGGGCACGAAATACGGATCCTCGACCAGCTTAAGTAGCAATGCTTTGTTGAGTTCTTCGAGCCCCGCGCCGCGCACGAGTCGCTTCATGTGCAGGATACCGATGACATCGTCGATGCTGTCTTTGAACACGGGCAGGCGGGTATAGGCGCTGTTGCGGATCGTGGTAAGGATTTCGCGCCAGTCATCATTCAGGTCGATACCAACGATCTCGTTTTGCGGCACCATGATGTCGTCGACGGTGATGTCCTGCAGTTCGAGAATCCCGACCAGCATGCGGTGGCGCTTGCGTGGCAATCGGGCACCGGCCTCGGTGACGAGCGTGCGTAGTTCTTCCACGGTCAGGTTGTCTGTGTCACCGTCCTGAACATTGACACCGAGCAGGCGCAGGATGCCGTTGGAGAACATATTAATAAGCCAGACGAATGGTGCGAGCAAGCGGGCCAGCGGGTAATAGATAAAAGTCGCCGGTAACGCGACCCGTTCGGGCTGCAGCGCGGCCAGGGTCTTTGGCGTGACTTCGGCGAAAATCAACAGCACGATCGTGAAGATGAAACCGCTTGCAGCCAGCCAGACTGGGCTGCCGAGGCGCAAAGCAATAATCGTCACGAGCTGTACGGCGAGTACGTTGACCAGGTTATTGCAGAGCAGGATCAGGCCGATCAGGCGGTCGGGCTTGCGCAGCAGTGTTTCGGCGAGCATTGCGCCACGGTGCCCCGACTTTGCCTTGTGGCGCAGGCGATACCGGTTCAGGGTCATCAGGGCCGTTTCCGTGCCCGAGAAAAAGGCCGAACAGATCAGCAGAAAAAACAGGAGTCCGTATAAAACTCCCGGGGGTATGTCGTCACCCACGTGGGTGAATCTCCTTCGTTGCTTACAGAATGATGATGTTGTCTAACGTCGAGGCAGGCTGTCAAGCGATTGAATCGCCTGACAGCACGAACCCATGATGAGTTATTTGGGCTAAAATGCGGGTTTTTGCCGCGTCGGACCATCAGGCGGGAGAGTGGGTTAATGTTTGACAATCTGAGTTCCAGGCTCAAGACCGTTGCCGAACGAGTGCGGGGCAAGGGCAGGCTGACCGAAGACAACATTACCGACGCTGTCCGCGATGTTCGCCGGGCGTTGGTCGAGGCCGATGTTGCGCTGCCGGTCGTCAAGGATTTCATCGCCCGGGTCCGCAAACGCGCGATCGGCTCGGAAATCAGCCGCAGCCTGACGCCGGGGCAGGTATTCATCAAAATTCTGCATGATGAGCTTGCCGCGACACTCGGCCATGCGGAGGCTGACGGTGACAGTATTAATCTGCGCCATCAGCCGCCCATCGTGATCCTGCTGGCCGGCCTGCAGGGTGTCGGTAAGACGACGACGGCGGCCAAGCTGGCCCTGTATCTTGGCCAGCGCCAGTCGAAAAAGGTCATGCTGGCCAGTCTCGATACGCGACGGCCGGCGGCGATTTTGCAGCTTGAACGGCTGGCCGAGCAGATCGGTGCGACATTCTGCCCATCCGCTGTGACTGATACGCCGCTGGCGATCGCCGAGCGTGCCGTTGACACGGCTCGTCGCGGGGCAATTGATGTGCTTATCCTCGATACGGCAGGGCGAACCCGGCTGGATCAGGAGTTACTCGACGAACTCGGTCAGATTCATGAGCAAATATCCCCGCCGGAGACCTTGTTCGTCGTCGACAGCATGGCCGGGCAGGATGCCGTTAATGTTGCGGCCGCGTTCGCAGCCGCAGTGCCATTGTCCGGAGTGATCCTGACGAAGACCGATGGCGATGCACGCGGCGGTGCGGCGTTGTCGGTGCGGACCGTAACGGGCAAACCGATTCGCTTCATCGGCACGGGTGAGGAAATCGAGGGTTTAGAGGCTTTCCATCCCGACCGCATGGCGTCGCGGATATTGGGCATGGGGGATGTCCTGAGCCTTGTCGAGGAGGCTCAGCATAAAGTCGATGAGGAAAAGGCCCGGAAACTGGCCAAAAAAGTCACGAAGGGCAAGGGCTTTGATCTCGAAGACCTGCGTGACCAGCTCAGCCAGATGGCCAACATGGGCGGCATCGAGAAGATGCTCGACAAACTGCCCTTGCCCGGTGGAGTCAATGCGGATCAGGTCGCCGGGCAGGTTGATTCGCGGGCTATAGGCCGGCAGATCGCGATCATCAATTCGATGACTCCGGGCGAGCGGCGTTTCCCGAAATCGATCAAGGGCTCACGAAAACGGCGGATTGCATTGGGTTCGGGGCAAGCAATTCAGGATGTGAACCGGTTACTGAAGCAGCACGTGCAGATGCAGAAGATGATGGGCAAGCTGGGCAAGGGCGGGAACTTGCAGCGCATGATGCGCGGCCTGACTGGAATGTGAGAAATGGCTTCACATTCCCGTAGATTCCAGTAAAATTAACCGATTATGCCGATCCGAATCGGGGTTGCCCGGTGCGCCGGCCTATTTTTTTGAGAGGAAAGAATCGAACCATGGTCAGCATCCGGTTATCCCGCGGCGGTGCAAAGAAGCGCCCCTTCTATCACATCGTTGTGACGGACCAGCGTAATCGACGCGATGGCCGTTATATCGAGCGAGTAGGTTTTTTCAATCCGGTCGCACGCGGTGCCGAGGAAAAGCTGCGCGTCGATATCGATCGCATCGAGCACTGGATCGGTCATGGCGCCCAGCCGTCTGAACGCGTGTCGACGTTGCTCAAGGATTTTCGCAAAACGCAGGGATCGTCGACCGCCGGGGCTACGACCGAATCGGCTGCCGGGTAATTCGGCGCCGGGGTCTGCGCTTTCGGTGTGGACGATAAACTCATCGTCGTCGGCCGCATTGTCGGGCTGCATGGCGTAAGGGGTTGGGTCAAGGTTGTTGCCTATACCGAGCCCCGTCAGAACATACTTGATTACCGGCCGTGGTACCTGGATCGGGCCGGTACTGTAGAACAGGTCGATCCGGTTGCGGGTCGCGAGCAGGGCAAAAGCCTGATCGCGCAGATTAGCGGAATCGAAGATCGCGACGCGGCTGCCGCTTTGATCGGTGCGAATATTCTCGTGAATCGTGAATTATTCGCGCAAACCGGGAGTGATGAATATTACTGGAGCGATCTGATTGGATTGCGGGTCATGACAACCGATGGTGTCACTCTCGGTGTCGTGGACAGTTTGCTGGAAACAGGCGCGAACGACGTCCTGGTGGTAAGCGGGAACCGTCGCCGGCTGATTCCGTTTGTTACGGATGACGTCGTCAAATGTGTTGACCTGGCAGCGGGAACGATTACGGTCGATTGGGACCCGGAATTTTAGTTGCCGGGTTCCAGCCGACCGTGATTAATAATCCGGCAAGGATCGTGAACGGGCATGAAGTTTCGCGTTGTGACGTTGTTTCCGCAGTTCGTTGCAACGGCAACGAATATTGGCGTTTGCGGACGTGCTGTGCGGCGCGGGTTGATTGGGATTGAGTCGATCGACCCGCGAGAGTTTACGACCGACGCGCACCGGACTGTAGATGACCGCCCGTATGGCGGCGGCCCGGGGATGTTGTTGAAAGTCGAGCCGGTTCGCGCGGCAATACGCGAGGCGCGTGCTGCGATGCCGGAGGGTAGTCCGGTGGTCTTTCTGACGCCCCAGGGGCGCAGGTTTGATCAGGGCGTGGCGCGTCAGTTGGCGACGCTGCCGGGCATTGTGTTAGTTGCGGGCCGGTATGAGGGCTTCGACGAGCGATTGCTCGAAGCGGAGGCGGATGATGAGATTTCGCTCGGTGACTTTGTGCTGAGTGGTGGAGAAATCGCGGCGGTGGCCGTCATCGATGCGGTGGCGAGATTGCTGCCCGAGGTACTGGGCGACGAAGCTTCGGCGGAACAGGATTCGTTTATGGATGGTCTGCTTGATTGTCCGCATTACACGCGTCCTGAGGCGATCGACGACCGGGTTGTTCCTGCAGTGTTGCTCAACGGCAACCACGAGGAAATTCGGTGTTGGCGCCTGAAGCAGGCATTGGGCAGGACTTACCTGCGGCGTCCGGATTTATTGGACGGACGCGAGTTGAATACAGAGGAACAGCGCTTACTGCGTGAGTTTATCGAGGAGCAAGAGTCGGAGACGGGCCAGGATGGGCCGGTTCGGCATTAGTAGTGACAGAACTGGGTTCTTGATTGCAAGGCGGATAGAACAAATGAACAACATCATCGAAGAATTTGAAGCTGCACAGGCGAAGACTGACATTCCGGACTTTGCCCCGGGTGACACAGTCATTGTGCAGGTTCGCGTCAAGGAAGGCAGCCGTGAACGGTTGCAGGCTTATGAGGGTGTCGTTATCGCGAAGCGCAATCGCGGTTTGAATTCGTCTTTCACAGTACGCAAGATTTCACACGGTGAAGGGGTCGAGCGCGTGTTTCAGACTCACAGCCCGAGCATTGCCAGTATCAAGCGCAAGCGTCGCGGCGATGTTCGGCGCGCCAAGCTCTACTATCTGCGTGAGCGCAGTGGCAAGTCGGCACGCATCAAAGAGAAGATTGGCTGAACTTTTCTTGCTGGAGAGATGTGGTGTTAGACACCATGGTTTTCGCGGTAGAAAGAAAATTCAGTGTGTGATGATCTGCCACATGTTGTGGGAGCGGCTTTAGCCGCGAATAGCCTGCCACCCGATGTAATCGCGGTTAAAGCCGCTCCCACAGTTGCTCTGGCTATCGCCCTGAGACACTCGTGGTGCCGAGTCCTGACCACCTTATGTCTTGCGCTGATCATGATCGCCCCGTCCGGTTGTGCGAACCTCGTGCAATCGGCCGGTACCCGGATGGCCGACAACCTGTCGGCATCGATCCTGGATCAGGACGATCCGGAACTCGTTCGCGAAGGCATGCCGGCCTTCATGCTGCTTCTCGACAGCATGGTGCGTTCGTCGCCGGATGATCCCGAGACCCTCGGCGCTGCTGCCCGGCTCTATGCAGTTTATGGCATCGCATTCGTTGACGATCCGGATCGCG
The DNA here is from genome assembly GCA_964629475.1 of uncultured Chromatiaceae bacterium. GTDB lineage: Bacteria > Pseudomonadota > Gammaproteobacteria > Steroidobacterales > SMWD01. Next base: position 104,212 of record CAZVQW010000002.1, read on the forward strand.
CCATGACGCTGACAGCGAGAGCCCATGATTATGGCTCTCGAGCGCTCTGCGCCCAGCAGGACCGAGCCTGTGGCCTTGACTCACTGGATTTCGAAGCTTACGAGGTCGTGATCGAACAGGTCAGGCCGCGTGATGCGGATGCGTTGTTCAGTTATTCGGTTGGCTATTTGTCGTATATCCGCGCGCATAGTGCCGATTTCACCGCACTGACCGGCTTGCCCGAAGTCGAACTCGCACTCAACCACTTATTGGTGATTGGAGCTGGTGACGATGCGGCTTCCGCAAATATGTATCTGGGAATTCTCAACACCCTGCGCCCACCCGCACTTGGCGGTAAACCTGAAGTGGCCCGGGTGTACTTTGAGACGGCACTGGCACTGACCGGTGAACGAGACTTGAGCGTTAAAGTCGAGTATGCACGGGGATATGCACGGCTCCTGTATGACCGGGAATTACACGACCGGTTGTTGAACGAGGTGCTCGCCGCTGAGGTCCAACAGCAAGGCTTTACGCTGGTTAACCAACTCGCACAACAGCAGGCAAAGGATTTGTTAGCTTCGGCTGACGACTATTTTTAACGCGGCACATACTAGGAGATTCATGCATGCGTTTTCTTCCGGAGTTCACTTCGAGCATCCTGTTTCTGGTGCTGTCTTTTGCGTTGATTGACCCGGCACAGGCAACAACTTTCAAGCTGGCGACGGTAGCGCCTGAAGGCTCACATTGGATGGTGGAGCTCAAGGCCGCCGGTAAAGTGATAGAAGAAAAAACCGCCGGCCGCGTCAAGCTGAAGCTCTATGGCGGTGGCGTCATGGGTAATGACAAGAAGGTATTGCGCAAAATCCGTATCGGTCAATTGCACGGCGGGGCATTTACGGCAACCGGATTGAGCGAGCGTTATCGCGACATCGTAATCTATGGTTTGCCGATGGCTTTTGAGTCACAGGCCGAAGTCGATTACGTGCGCCAGCACATGGATCCGGTCTTGATGAAAGGGCTCGACGATGCGGGCTTCATCAGCTTCGGTTTTGCCGGGGGCGGATTTGCAATGCTCATGGGCGCTGAGCCGATTGTCGATCTTCAGGATCTGCGCGGCCGCAAGGTCTGGGTGCCGGAAGGCGACCAGATCAGTTACAAGGCCATGGAGGCGATGCAGCTCTCGCCGGTTGTTCTGCCGCTGACGGACGTGTTGACGGGGCTGCAGACCGGATTGCTCGAATTTGTTGCGTCGCCACCGGTCGGTGCCGTGGTGCTGCAGTGGTACACGAAGGTCAAGTATGTGACAACGGTACCGTTTGCCAATACAGTCGGTGTGCTGGCAATCGACAAACGAGCATTTACCCGGATCAGCGCAGCTGATCAGGCTGTCGTGCGAGAAGTGCTGACCGGGGTTTATGAGGATTTCGAGCAAAGCAATCGTCAGGATAACCTGGATGCCGAGGAAGCATTGCGCGATAGCGGTCTGACGTTCGTTGATGTCGATCCGCAACTGGTGCCTGCCTGGCGGGAGACAGTAGCGATATCCAATCGGCAGATGGCGGAGCAGGGAACGTTTTCCGTAGAAATGCTCGACATGCTTCTCGGTCACATCGCTGATTTTCATGAAGTTACGGATACAGAACCGGCTGTACCAGAACCGATCGAGTGACCATCTCGAAAGAACAATCCAGTCTGCTCGACAAGGCCGAAAGACTCGGTCATTTTATCGAGAATTTTTCGTTGGCCATCGTGCTGTTGGCCATGGTTATCCTGGCCGCGGCACAGATCGTCATGCGCAATGTGCTCGATACCGGGTTGTCGTGGGGTGACGAAGCCCTGCGTTTGATGGTGCTCTGGGTCGCGATGCTCGGCGCCGTTGCCGCGACACACGAGCGACGACACATCGTTATCGATGTGTTATCGCGAATGCTGTCCGAACATCTGAAAGTCTGGGCCGCGTTTATCGTTGACGGCTTTTCGGCCGGTGTGGCCGGCGTGCTGGCATGGCATGCAGCCGTATTCGTCTTAGACTCGAAAGAGTATGGCGATTTGCTCCTGAATGATTTGCCCGCCTGGCCTTTTCAGATCATTTTACCGGTTGGGTTTACGATTATTGCTTATCGCTATGTGATATGGAGCGTGCGACATTTACGCAAACTGGTCGGCAGGGCGAATCAGTCATGATAATCGCGGCGCTTGTGTTGCTCGCATTGCTCGGGGCGCCGCTGTTCATCGTGATTGCGACGAGCGCGATGCTCGGCTATGCCCGCAGCGACATTCCCTTGTCAGTCGTTCCGATCGAGATTTTCGGTATTGCCGAGATGTCGATTCTGCTCGCAATCCCGTTATTTACATTTTCCGGATATTTACTCAGTGAGAGCCAGGCGCCGGCACGCCTCGTGCGCCTGACCGGTGCGTTGCTCGGCTGGATGCCCGGCGGGCTCGCATTGGTGTCGATTGCCGCTTGTGCCTTTTTTACGGCATTCACCGGCGCCTCGGGTGTGACGATTATCGCGCTCGGGGCGCTGTTATACCCAGCCCTGAGTCAGGCCGGTTACACCGAGAAGTTCAGTCTCGGGCTCGTGACATCAGCCGGAAGCCTCGGCTTATTGTTTGCACCGTCACTGCCGTTGATTCTGTATGGCATCGTCGCCGAAGTTCCAATCGATGATTTGTTTCTTGCCGGCATACTGCCGGGTATCGTCATGATGGTTTTTATGGGTGGCTATTCACTGTGGGTTAATCGCGCCAACCGAACACCATTGAGCCACTTTTCGGTAAGTGAATTAGGCACCGCGCTGAAGGCAACGGCATGGGAGCTTCCATTGCCCTTCATCATCCTGGGAGGCATCTATAGCGGTTATTTTGCCGTTTCTGAGGCTGCTGCCGTGACGGCCGTTTACGTACTGATTGTCGAAGTATTGATTTTGCGCGATATAAAATTACGCCGCTTGCCGCAGATCATTCGCGAGTCGATGGTCCTGGTGGGCGGTATTCTTCTGATTCTCGGTGTATCGCTTGCCTCGACGAATTACATGATCGATGCGCAGGTGCCGGAGAAACTCGTCGGTTTCGTTACGCGCTTTGTCAGCGGACCGACGAGTTTTCTGATGTTGTTATTTGTCTTCCTGCTCATTCTCGGCGCGATCCTGGATATTTTTTCTGCGCTCGTGCTGGTCGTTCCGCTGATTTTGCCTGTTGCACAGCTCTATGAAATTCATCCGGTGCATCTGGGGATCGTATTTCTTGCCACGATGCAACTGGGTTTTCTGACGCCACCGGTCGGACTGAACCTGTTCATATCCAGCTATCGTTTCGAGCAATCGATTGTGAGAGTATATCTGGCGACATTTCCATTCTTGATGATGCTGTTGTTTGCAGTATTATTAATTACGTTCTGGTCGGGCTTGTCATTGGTTTTGCTCGGAAACTAACTGGGAACCATGGGTGAATTGAACAGATGAGAATCCTGCGTTTTGTTTGGCGGTTCTTGAATAATCTCAGACGAGTTTTTCAGATTCTCCTGATGCTATTTATTCTTGGTCTGATTTTTGCCGGATTGTCCGAGACAGAATTCAAGATCCCGGCATCCGCGGTACTTGTCGTCGCACCGACCGGATTTCTTGTCGACCAGCTCGAGGGCAATCCACTGGAGCGTGCCGTCGCAGAGGCGCAAGGCGCCGGAATCCAGCAGACATTATTGACGGATGTCACTGACAGTCTGCGCGCGGCGGCGGACGATGACCGGATCAAGGCAGTTGCCCTTGACCTGGACGGTCTCGCGGGCGGCGGGTTACCGAAATTGCAGGCATTTGCGGCTGCGCTTGGTGAAGTGAGTGCAACCGGCAAGCCGATCATTGCCGTTGGCGACAGTTTTACGCAGGACCAATATTATCTTGCCGCTTTCGCCGACGAGATCTATTTGCACGAACTCGGTGTCGTATACGTTGATGGCTATGGATATTTCCGCACCTATCTCAAAGGTGTTATCGAAAAACTGAAAGTAGACCTGAACGTGTTCCGGGTCGGCAAGTACAAATCTTTTGTAGAGCCGTTCATCCGTGATGACATGTCCGCGGCGGATCGTGAGGCAAGCAGGCGCTGGCTCGATGCGTTGTGGGCTGCGTATACGAATGATGTCGGCGCAGCTCGCGGAATGGAACCGCAACAAATTGACAGCTACGCGAACCAATTTGTCGAGAATCTGCGCGAAGCCGGTGGCAATACGGCACAACTGGCGCTCAATGCCGGTCTCGTCGATGGCTTGAGCGATCGCGAGGAGATCGAGAAGCGACTATTGGAATTGGCGGGCCCGAGTGATGATGACGACAGTACTTTTAGCAGCATAGATTTTCTAACCTATATATCAAGAGTGCGTGCAAAACAGATCGATAGACCCGGTGCGTCAAAAGTCGGTGTACTCGTCGCAGCGGGACCGATCATCGATGGTGTGGCTCCGCGCGGTACGATCGGGGGCGACTCGCTGGCGGCGTTGATCGACCAGGCCGCGGATGATGACCAGATCAAGGCACTCGTCCTGCGGGTCGATAGTCCGGGTGGCAGCATGTTTGCATCCGAGGTGGTTTTCGATCGGCTCGCTAAGTTGCAGCAGAAAGGTAAACCGATTGTCGTGTCGATGAGTACGGTTGCTGCATCGGGCGGTTATTACATCTCGATGCTTGCCGATCAGATCTGGGCGAGTGAGACGACGATTACCGGTTCGATTGGTGTCGGGGCGCTCGTGCCGACGTTCCAACGCAGTCTGGACGGTATCGGTATTCGTATTGACGGATTTGGCACGACACAGCTGTCAGGTCAGTTCCGTCCCGACCGGGAACTTGGTGAGCAGGCGCGTGAGTATCTGCAGCTGAGCGTCGATGAGGCCTATCGAATTTTTGTCAGCAAAGTAGCCGATGCGCGCGAGATGTCATTCGACCGTGCCGATAATCTGGCACAGGGGCGCGTGTGGATCGGCAGCGATGCGTTATCTATCGGACTCATCGACGAGATAGGTGGCCTGGATGATGCCATTGAATCGGCGGCGGCCCTCGCCGGTCTCAGCGAAGATGAATATGGCGTGCGCAAGATCGAACCGGAAATGACATTCAGTGAGCGTGTTGCATTGCAATTTACCGGCAAGATCCTGAGCCTTGTCGGTACACTTGGAACCGGGCTCGATACCGTCTGGACTGGTTCATTGGCGGAGCGTCTCGTGTTTCGCCTGGAGCGTGAACTTGGACAGATTGCCGGAATGAATGACCCACGCGGCATCTACTACCATTGTTTCTGTGCGCTACCCTGATTGATCTGCAGGCAGGCTGCAGGCGAAACCTTGAACAGGAGTATTCATTATGTCGATTATCAGGAATATTCGTGAATCGATTGATACCCGGCTCGATCACCTGGATGCCCGGGCAGAAGCCCTTGAGGCGCAACTGGAGGGTACTCGCGACGAGGCATTGAAGCGCGTCGAACAGCAGAAAGAGAACCTGGTTACGGCATTAAGCCGAATGGAGCAGAAGGTATCGGGTTCGGTGGCCAAAAAATCCGCAGACCTGCATGCGGCCTTTGATCACCTGCGGGTGCAACTGACTTTGGGCAAGGCGGAAACTACCGACCTGCTCAAGGAACAGGAAATCAAGATTCGTGACGCGGTGCAAACAGTTGAAGAGCGTCTCGAGCATGCGGAGGAGGGGCTGGAAGATAACCTGGCCAAGCAGGCTTCTGCCTTTGTCGGTATTGCCAACAAACTCAGGGCCGAGTTCGAAGCAGCGGAGTTACAGTTTGCGCTGTTTCAGGGCGAACACCGGGAAGACGTGGAGGCCGGCAAGGATGCCCTGCGTGGAGCGCTGAATAATTTACGCGACAAGCTGAAGAATGCGGGGCACGAAGTCGGGGAGCGACTCGGTGATTTTGAAAATGAGTTCGGCGCCGGTCTGGCTCACATCCGTAAGGCATTTCTGGAGTTGGGGAAACGCGACTGACCGACGTTATTTTCAAATCATATCGATCGTAGGAGCGCCTGGCTTCTTTGGATAATCGAATGCGATAAAAACAGGCCGTGAATCGGCAAGTTCGATCCAGTTGTCGGCGTCAGCCTCTATGATGACCATGCCGCAGGTGGGCACGTTGTCGATTGATTGACTGCTCAGCCGGTTAGCCAGATCCGTAATGCCGGGGTTGTGGACGCAGACGACGATGTCATTGAACGTGTTTTCCTGCAATTCAATCGTCTCGAGAATGGTCGCTGGATCGGCCAGGTAGAGTGACTCTTCGGTCTGCAGAAATTCGATCGGGTAGCCGATCTCGCGAGCCACTAACTCTGCCGTCTGTCGGGCGCGTTTTGCCGTGCTCGTCATAATCAGCGAAGGGCGGACACCGTGAGTGATCAGTCGGCGACCCATGATCGGTGCATCGCGTTGACCGCGCTGATTCAGAGGCCGGTCATGATCGGCCAGACCGTGCTGGCTCCAGCTGGATTTGGCATGTCTGAGTAATGTGAGTCGTTTCATCTCGATCGTGCCAACACCGGGTCAGAGCAGCCCGGTTTCCAATTGTGCTGCCTCGCTCATCATGCCCTGGTTCCAGGGCGGGTCGAGGACGAGCTCGACATCGACCTTGCCGACTGTCGGGATCATGCCGATTTTTTCACGAACATCCTGAACCAGGATGTCACCCATGCCACAGCCGGGGGCCGTCAGCGTCATCTGGACGTAGACGTAGCGTTCTCCGTTCGGGAGTTTTGAGATGCCGCACTCGTAGATCAGGCCAAGATCGACGACATTGATCGGGATTTCCGGGTCGTAAACGGTTCCCATCTGGTCCCAGACCAGTTGGTTAAATTCATCGTCTGTCGCATTCTCGGGTAATTTCGGTGGTTCGAAAGGTTCTTTGCCGAGTGCGTCGGCATCCAGCGCGCCGATGCGAAACAGGTTACCCTCAAAATAAATCGTATAACAGCCGCCCATCGCCTGGGTGATATAGACGAGACTGTCCGTGTTCAGCGTGACCGGAAAGCCGTCGGGGACGAGTATCACTTCACAGTCCCGTTTCAGGGTTACCGGTTCCGAATTCGGTCCAAACATATCCTATTCTTCCGTCGTTATTGTCTGAGTATTGTTTCGCAATACCGATTCAAGTGTTTTCCAGGCCAGCGTTGCGCACTTGATTCTGGATGGGAAGGCACGCACGCCGCCAAGTGCGGCCATGTCACCCTCAATCGTTGGATCCTCCGTGCCGGAAGATTCGAATTGCCGCATGATTTTGTCTATTTCTTGCTGTGCATGGTCCAGATCCTGATGCTGTATAGATTCAGTCATGATCGATGCGGATGCCATCGAGATGGCACACCCGGTGCCTTCGAACGTCAGGTCTTCGATCCGGTCGTTGTCAAGGCGTAGATAGAGTGTGATTTTGTCGCCGCATAACGGGTTATGCCCGACGATGACGCGATCCGCGGGTTCGAGGCGCTGGAAATTACGCGGGTGCCGGCTATGGTCGAGCACGGTCTGCCGATAGAGTGTCTGCAGGTCTTGCGTGTCGTTCATCAGCGAAACATCCGGATGGCCAGCTGCATGCCGTCGATCAGTTGATCGATGTCCTGCCGGCAATTGTAGAACGCCAGTGAAGCTCGCGCCGTGCCGGCGATACCGAAGAAATCCATGACGGGCATCGCACAGTGGTGGCCCGTGCGAATGGCAACCCCCTGCTGATCCAGTACCGTACCCAAGTCATGTGGATGGATATCATCGAGGGTAAATGACAGGACGCCCTCTTTATGTTCGGCGGTGCCGATGATCCGTATTCCATCAATCTCGCTGATTGCCTTGGTTGCGTAATCGAGCAGGGCGGCTTCGTGGGACTGTATCCTGCCCATGCCGATCGCGAGCAGGTAGTCGATGGCAGCACCCAGCCCGATGGCGCCGGCGATATTTGGTGTGCCGGCCTCGAATTTATAGGGCAGGTCGTTGTAGGTTGTCTCGTTGAAACTGACCGTCAGGATCATGTCGCCGCCGCCCTGGTAGGGGGGCAGCTGTTCGAGCCATTTTTCCCGCGCATAGAACACGCCGATGCCGGTCGGGCCGCACATCTTGTGCCCGGAAAATGCGTAGAAATCGCAATCCAGCGCCGCCACATCGACAGGCTGATGCGGCACAGCCTGGGCGCCATCGATCAGTACCGGAATGTCACGCTCCCGGGCCGCGGCGATGATTCGCTCGACCGGATTAATCGTGCCGAGCGCGTTCGATACATGCGACATCGCGACGAGCCGGGTGCGCGGGCCGAGCAGTTCCAGGTAATCATCCATGCGGATTTCGCCACGCTCGTTGATCGGCACGACCCTGAGTATCGCGCCGCTACGCTCGCACAGCATTTGCCACGGTACGATATTCGAATGATGTTCGAGGCAGGAGATGACGATCTCATCGCCGGCCTCGATGCTCTGCCCGAAGCTGGCGGCAAGCAGATTGATCGAGTCCGTCGTGCCACGCGTGAATACGATCTCACGCGTGGACGATGCGTTGATAAAGCCCCGGACTTTCTCGCGAGCGCCTTCATAGGCCTCGGTTGCACGGTGACTGAGCGTATGTACACCACGATGAACATTTGCATGATCGCGCTCGTAATAGTGGCGAACGGCATCGATGACACATTGCGGGCGTTGCGATGATGCGGCGCTGTCGAGAAAAGCGAGCCGGTGCCCGTTGATTTTCTGTGCGAGGATCGGGAAGTCACTACGCAGTGCGTCAAAGTCCCGATCTGTTACGGGTGTGGTTTTCTGCTTCGGCGTTGGCATGATCAGGCGTTACCCGGTAACTGCTTGCCGAGGAGCCGGTCCAGGGTATCGGCCAGATCCGGTGCTTTTAAGCGAACGTGATCGATAATTTCCTGTGCAAAGGCGTTGACCAGCATCATTCGTGCGGTTATTTCGGGCAGGCCGCGGGCACGCAGATAAAACAGGGAGTTTCGGTCGAGTTGTCCGGTCGTCGAGCCGTGGGCGCACTTGACGTCATCTGTGTAAATTTCGAGTTCAGGTTTTGTATCGACCTCGGCCTGTTCACTTAACAGCAGATTGCGGTTATTCATCTGCGCATCCGTGCCGTCGGCACCTGAATGAACGATGATTTTGCCATTGAACACGCCGCGTGCCGTGTCGTTGAGTATGCCGCGGTAATTTTCCAGGCTCGTCGTATGCGGCGCACGATGATCGACGCGCAGGTGGTTGTCGGTATGGCGCTTGCCATTTGCCATGAACAGGCCATAGAGGTTTGCCTGAGCGCGCTCACCATACAGGTCAACTTTAAGATCGTTGCGGGCCAGTTGGCTGCCGAAATCCATGCTGATGCTATCGAAGCGGCCATTCGCGGCCACCCGAACGAGTTGATTGCCGACATGCATGGACGCAGGGCTTTCGTCCTGCAGCCTGATAAAAAACAGGTGTGCATGCTTGGCGCAGTGGATGCTGGTTACGGCATTGGTCAGGCTCTCGCCGATGCCGACATGATGTTGAACGATAGTCGCATCGGCATTGTGGCCGATGTCGATAGACAGTCGCGGCTGTACAGCGGCGGGTTGTCCGTCAGATGCGAAAACAATATGGATCGGCGCATCAATCTTTTTATCATCAGCTACCTGGATTGCGAGGCCATCATTCAGGAATGCCGTATTCAACGCGATCATCGCATTTTGATCAATCGGTTGATCGCGGAGGATTCGCTCTCCGGTCGCTGCATCGACGGCCGAGTAGGGCGTTAGTTCAACCCCGGGATTCATTTCTGCCGTAATCGACAGGTCGCGTCGGTATAGCCCATTGATGAATACGATCCGAATCCCGCCGTTGGTTCGCGGCAGGTCGTCGAGTAACGTATTGATGGCGCCGGCGGCTTCACTATTACCCTCATTCGTTGGCTGGTTCCGCAAGTATGTGGCGCTGCGTTCGGCGAACCCGGTCAGGTTTGTATATTTCCAGTCCTCGTCCCTCGTGCGCGGGAAACCGGTCGTGCGGAAAGCCCCGAAAGCCTTTTTTTGCAGGGGCTGCAGCCATGCCGGTGCAGTCGATGCGGGCTGCGCCAGCAGCTTCTCGAAGGCACCTTCGACGGTCTTCAGCGTCATCGCGGTGCGTGCGTCACGGTCTTGTGCGGAGGTTGTCATGCCACATTCGCCGCTTCGTCCAGAACCCAGTCGTATCCGCGGGCCTCTAGTTCATTAGCCAGCGTCTTGTCACCGGACTTGATGATGCGGCCGCCGGCCAGCACGTGAACGTAATCCGGCTGGATGTAATCGAGCAACCGCTGGTAATGGGTCACGAGCAGAAATGAACGGTCTTCACTGCGCAGCGCATTGACGCCGGCTGCGACGACTTTCAGCGCGTCTATGTCCAGCCCGGAGTCGGTTTCGTCGAGAATGGCGAGTTTCGGTTCGAGTACGGCCATCTGGAAGACTTCGTTACGCTTCTTTTCACCGCCCGAAAAGCCTTCATTGACGCTGCGATTCAGGAAGCTCTGGTCCATTTGCATCAGCCGGGCTTTTTCCTTGATCAGGCGCAGGAACGTTGCCGCATCGATCTCCGTTTCGCCGCGAAATTTCTGCCGTGCGTTCAAAGCGGCCTTGAGCAGGTATGTATTGTTAACGCCCGGGATTTCAATCGGGTATTGGAAGCCGAGGAATATGCCATGCCAGGCACGCTCTTCTGGTGCCATATCGAGTAGATCCTCGTCGAGGAAGGATACCGAACCGCTCGTGACTTCATATCCGTCGCGACCGGCCAGGATGTGGGCGAGGGTACTTTTACCCGAGCCGTTCGGACCCATGATGGCATGCACCTCACCTGTGCCGACCGAGAGGTTCAGGCCCTTGAGGATTTCGGTATCACCTGCATTGGCATGCAGATTGTTAATATTCAGCATAGTCATGTTTATCCTACGGCGCCTTCGAGGCTGACATTCAGCAGCGCCTGTGCTTCGACGGCAAATTCCATCGGTAGTTCGCGAAAAACGTCTTTGCAGAATCCGTTGACGATCATGTTGACGGCATCTTCTTCGGCAAGACCGCGTTGACGGCAGTAAAAAAGCTGGTCATCGGAGATTTTTGATGTTGTCGCTTCATGCTCAACGATTGCCGTTGGATTCTTGATTTCCATATACGGGAAAGTGTGCGCACCCGACTGCTTGCCCATCAGCAGAGAATCGCACTGCGTGTGGTTGCGGGCATTTTTCGCGCTCGAATCGACCTTGACGAGGCCGCGATATGATTGCTGCGCCCGGCCAGCTGAAATACCTTTGGAGACGATCGTGCTGCGTGAGTTGGCGCCGATATGGATCATCTTTGTCCCGGTATCGGCCTGTTGCAGATTATTGGTTACGGCGACTGAGTAAAATTCACCGACCGAGTTTTTGCCGCGCAAGATGCAGCTCGGGTATTTCCATGTGATCGCCGAACCCGCTTCGACCTGGGTCCAGGAGACTTTCGAATTGGCACCACGGCAGTCAGCACGCTTCGTGACGAAGTTGTAGATGCCGCCACGACCTTCCTCGTCACCCGGATACCAGTTCTGCACGGTCGAGTATTTGATTTCCGCATCTTTGAGTGTAATGAGTTCGACGACGGCTGCATGCAGTTGATTCTCGTCGCGCATTGGCGCTGTGCAGCCTTCCAGGTAGCTGACATGGCTGCCTTCATCGGCAATGATCAGCGTACGCTCGAACTGGCCGGTCTTGGCTTCGTTGATACGGAAATAGGTCGACAGTTCCATCGGGCAGCGAACACCCTTCGGGATGTAGACGAACGATCCGTCCGTGAATACCGCCGAATTCAGTGCTGCGAAGAAGTTATCGCGATAGGGAACGACGGTGCCGAGATATTGCTCGACAAGTTCCGGATAGTCTTTGACGGCATCGGAAAACGGGCAGAAAATCACGCCCGCATCGGCCAGCTTGTCACGGAATGTCGTCGTCACCGAAACGCTGTCAAATACAGCATCGACTGCGACACCGGCCAGTGCGGCACGCTCGTGTAACGGTATGCCGAGCTTGTCGTAGGTCTCGAGGAGCTTCGGGTCGACCTCGTCGAGGCTCTTGGGCCCGTCATCGCTCTTCCTGGGCGCGGAATAGTATGAAATATCCTGATAATCGATCGGCTCGACGTTCAGTTTGGCCCAGTTTGGTTCGCGTAACGTCAGCCAGTAGCGGTATGCCTTCAGCCTCCAGTCGAGCAGGAACTGCGGCTCGCCTTTCTTGCGTGAGATCAGGCTAATAACATCTTCGTCGAGTCCGGGCGGAACCGTATCGCTCTCGATGTCGGTCACGAACCCGTGTCGATACTTCTTGTCGACGAGTTTTTCTACATCACTCTTTTTCGTGGACATTGTGTTGTTCCATGTCTGGTACGCCAACCCGTAAGCCGGTCAGCTTGAATGCGTCCCGTGTTCTGCGTCGTTCCCCGTCAGGTTGAGTGCAGGGAAATCCGTGCGCGGCTGGCCGAGATCGGCCAGGGTGATGTCCGACAGTGCGATGCGGATCGCGCCGTTGATTTTCTGCCATGCACCGCCGACCTGGCACATTGGTTCGAGTTCGCAGCTACCGTCATCTGTGCTGCATTCAGTGATGGCCACGGGTCCTTCGAGTGCATCGAGAATTTCCGCGGTCGTAATCGATTCGGGATTGCGAGTCAGCCGGTAGCCGCCATCCGTGCCACGGGCCGAATCGACGAGACCGGACCTGGCAAGCACCTTCAGCAACTTCTGCGCGGTTGGCTGGGACACATGGGTGCCGGCGGCAATCTCCGAGGCCGAGCATAAGCGACGCTCCTGGCTCGCCAGGAAGACGAGGATCAGGGTGCCATAATCGGTCAATCTGCTGATTCGAAACACATTCGGGTCCGTGGTGAAATTAGGACTATTTTAGTCCAGTATGGCCCGCGAGTGAATAGCTGCAATGCTTTGATACAATCAAATGTTGCTTCGCAGGAGTTCGGATTACACGTATATTCGGTGTCCGGCACCGGTTGGAAATTTGCCCTGGAGTCTGAAAAATATGCTGAAACGGATTTCGATCCTGCTGATGTTTCTCGCGGCATTTTCTGTGTCGTGGCTTGCCATGGCCGGGCAGGAGTCGTCGCCGCACGAGATCATAGAGACGGCCGCGCACTCGATGGCTGAGCAAATGAAGGGCCGTAAGGACTATCTGGATGAGAATCGGGATGAACTCTATGCGCTGATTAACGAGATCCTGGTGCCGCATTTTGATATTCGCTATGCCGGCTATCTCGTGCTCGGCAAGCACTGGAAGCCCGCGACGAAGGAGCAGCGAAACCGGTTCATTGATGTGTTCTATGAGTTTCTGCTACAGAGTTATGCCAACGGTGTGCTGAGGCTGGAGGAAGACTCGGTCATCGTCTATCCGGTCGAAGCCGGCGACGATGACAAGCGCATAATCGTCAAGACGGAAATGCGCATGGATGATGGTTCGCTGGTACCAATTAACTACAGCATGCGTAAATCGAAAGCGGGATGGCGTGTGTACGACGTACGTATCGAAGGTGTGTCGTATATCCAGAACTACCGAAATCAGTTTAATGCAGAGATCGGCGAGTTGGGGATCGAGGCAGTTATCGAACGACTGCAGTCAGAAACGATCAAGGCTGTGGGAGCGACAGAGTCCTAGCGGAATGCTATCCGTCATCGAAGTCATCTGTAAACTCTTCGTCCTCAAAATCGGATTCGAACTCATCTTCAGGTGGATTGCCGTCATATAAACGGTACTCGCGATTTTGTATGTAAGCGTCGCGGACAAATGCATACCGGTCAAACGCACGCTCAATTTCTTTATCGATACCGATCAGGTTAGAGCGCCTGTTAATCAGCCAAACGATATTGAGTTTGGTTTGCACACTGCTGCTAAACATCTGGAACTGCGGGTTGACGTAGAGCCCGGCCAGGTCGCCGGCGCCTGAGCGAATGGTTTTCGGCCCGAAAATAGGCACCATGATGTACGGGCCCTGTGGTACGCCCCAGACTCCGAGTGTCTGACCGAAGTCCTCATCGTGTTTGACCAGTCCGGCATCGGTTGCCGGATCCAGGAAACCGAGAAGGCCGATCGTCGTATTCATGGCGAGCCGCGCGGTATCCAGTCCGGCCTGTTTGAATTTGCCCTGTAAAGCTGCATTGATGATATCGACCGGATACGAGAGATTATCGAAAAAATTGGTGACACCGGTGCGAATGACTGCCGGGAAAACAAACTGATAGCCCTTGGCCACCGGGCGTATGGCGTATTTATCCGCAAGCTCATTGAAGCGGAATATTGATCGATTGACCGGTTCGAACGGGTCCATAACGTCGCCCTGTTCGACAGTCTGTTGCGATGCGCAACCGGACATGACGATCAGGCAGGCAACGAGACCTGTCAGCCCGGCAAGGTGTCTGAGTGCTGCCGGGCCGATCATGGCCATTACTTGCGGCCCTTGGCCTGTCGTTTCGGCATGTATTCGTGGATTTGGGCGAGGCGAGAGCGAAAACGTGCTTTCTGGACAGGATCGAGCCCGGGGATGCTGAGCGCCAGCACCAGTTGATCCGACGCCATGACCAGGTCGCCGCTGAGCAGATGGTATTCGGCCATGTAGTAGTGGGCGTCGGCCGTGTCGCCGGCGGCGCTGGCCGCAAGCGCTATCTGCCGGACTTGTTCGGCGGTTGGTGGAACCTGGTTGTAGAGATCCAGCAGGATGCGATGTGCCTCTTTATTCTTATGATTTTGCATCAGCGCTTCGGCATAGCGGATTGTGAGCGGTATGTTGCGGGGGAATAGTTCGTTGGCTTTCTCCAGCGTCGCCATGGCGCCTTGACTGTCGCCGCTCGCAGTCTGTACGGCGGCATATCCGGTATGGAAATGAATAATACCTTCGTGTCCTGACATCAATGCGGCGAATGCCTGTTTTGCTTCCTCGTAGCGTCCGAGTTCGGTGAGCGCCAGTGCTATACCGTATTGAGTACCGATATTCCCGGCATCATCGGGTCTGTCCTCGTTTGCGCGAAAATGTGCCAGGGCTTTTTCCGGTGTCGAACTACTCAGAAACCGTATGCGGGCCCGGGTCAGGCTATAGCCGATTGAATCCTGAACGTCGCCAACAACAACGCCGGACAGGCGCGAGCGCGTTTCGGCAATTCGGTTGATGGTGACCGGATGCGTGCGCAGAAATTCGGGTGCCTGGTAGCCTGCACCTGACTGCCGGGCCAGAGTGGAAAAGAAATCCGGCATTCCGTACGGATCAAACCCGGAGGAGATGAGCAGTCCGATGCCGACCCGGTCCGCTTCGTATTCATTTTCGCGCGTAAAATTGATTTGCTGCTGAATCGCCATGCTCTGCGCGCCGGCTACACCGCCGGCCATGACATCGGCTTCGCCGGTTACGGCGCCAAGCAGAATTGCGCCGAGCATTGCAGCCATATTCAGAATACCGGCTTGCTTATTAGCGTATATCGCGCGCGAGATATGCCGTTGGGTGACATGAGAGATCTCGTGCGCCAGCACTCCGGCCAGTTCGCTTTCGTTGCTCGTTGCCAGCAGCAGCCCGTTGTGGACGCCTATATAACCACCGGGCAATGCGAATGCATTGATAGTCGGTTCGTCGATGACGAAAAACTGGAACCGGAAGTCTCCATCCCGGGCATTGGCCGCAACGCGCTGGCCGACGGTCTGAATGTATTCCTGGATCTCGGGATCCGTCACGACGTTGCCGGCATCACGCAGGCTCTTGTAAATCGAGCGACCGATAATTTTTTCCTGCTCCTTCGACAGGACCGAATCAGCCGGACTGCCGATATCCGGCAGATTGTCGTCCACGGCCAGCGCCGGCTGGAACAACAGTGCCAGCAGGACGGCGATTACCGTGGTGTTGCGTATGATCGTGCCAGACAAAGTTTACAAATCCTTCACGGCGTCGAGTACTGCCTCGACATGTCCTTTGACTTTAACCTTACGCCATTCGTTCCGCAGTTTGCCCCGTTCGTCGATCAGAAACGTGCTGCGCTCGATACCCATGTACTTGCGGCCGTACATATTCTTTTCCTTGATGACGTCGAAAGCTTTGCAGGCTTTCTCATCCGGATCGGATAGCAGGTCAAAAGGAAAGCTGTATTTTTCCTTAAATCGTTCGTGCGAAGCCAGTGAATCGCGCGAGATGCCGAGCACAATTGTGTTCCTGCGTTTGAATTTGAGGTGCTGAGCCTTGAATTCACAACTTTCTTTCGTGCAGCCTGATGTGTTGTCTTTCGGATAAAAATAAATCACGACATTGCTGCCGCGCAGGTCTTTCAGTGCGATCTCTTGCCCGCCTGTCGCGGGAAGTTTGATATTCGGCGCCACGCGCCCGATCTGTACATTACTCAATGGTCTCAGGTCCTTGTTTGACTGGTCTTGTTGATTGATGCGCGCGGCGCACCGGTTCAGCGAGCGGCTGGCTCCATGATCGCGTCGAGGTTCTCGGTATCGCAGAATTCGAGAAATTCTTCGCGCAGGGTGGAAAGTTGTATATCTGCGGGAATATTAACGGTCATCTGGATGCTGAACATCGGTGCGCCGGTATGTGGAGCATTGTATCGACGGGTATTGAGTTCGGCGATTTCCAGATCGCGGGCGGCAAAGAAGTTCGACAACCCGAGCACGATACCTTCGTGGTCGAGGCTGACGACGTCGATGACGTAGGGTGCGGCCACCACATCGGTGCGAGGCGCACTGTCGCGAACCGTGACCGTCATTTCGCCGCTACTTTGCAGCGCATCGAGTTTTTTGCGGATTTTTGCGACCGAGTGCCAGTTGCCGGAAACCAGCATCAAAACCGCGAACTCCGATCCCAGCGCGATCATTCGGCTCACCAGAATGTTCCCGGCGGCGTCGGTGACAATCTTGCTCAGATCGCGAATGAGGCCGGCCCGATCGGGGCCGATTACGGTGATCGCCAGTTGCTTATTCAGCGAGGGCTTAATTGACGAAGTCTTATCCACGGACGGCTTTTCCACTGGGGGTTTTTCCACTGAAGTGATTCTCTTGCTGTGCTGAAGGGTTGGCAGACAGTAACTATACCGTGATCAAAGCAATGCAGCGATTCTTGCGAATTGGCCGGAGCGTCAGTACCATCGCCGCTCTGCTAGCCACTCGTACACCGGCCTGTCTGGTCTGCCCATCATGCTCAAAGGAAGTCTCGTCGCCCTGGTTACCCCGATGTCCATGGACGGTCGGATCGATTATGAGTGCCTGGAACGCCTGATCGACTGGCAGGTCGAGCAGGGCTCGGATGCACTGGTGATTGCCGGTACGACGGGTGAGTCGGCCACATTGTCGAAAACCGAGCATGTCGACCTGGTTCGCCGGTCAACCGAAATCGCCGCCGGACGGATACCGATAATCGCCGGGACCGGGTCGAATTCGACGCAGCAAACGATCGACCTGTCGCTCGAAGTGGGTGCATTCGGCATCGATGGGTACCTGGTGGTGACGCCTTACTACAACAAGCCGACCCAGGAAGGGCTGTTTCAGCATTTTCGGGCCATTGCCGACGCGGTCGAGAAACCGCTCATACTGTACAACGT
>CAZVQW010000002.1:121871-259066 GCA_964629475.1 uncultured Chromatiaceae bacterium
ATTGATCCCTTGCGCGTGCCGGACGATCTGGATCAGCCTGACCGGACGGCAGGACTGGTGATCCCCGAGTTGTCGCCGAACGCGGAAAAACGCGAGCAGGGCGGTCCGTGCCTGGAGGAGCCGCCGGACTACTTCGGGCGTTAATTTCCGGGCCCGATTGAATGGCGGCAAGGGCTGGGTTAACCTTCTGCGCCCTCAGGGGTAGCCCGACAAACCAATGCATCAGTCAGGAGAGGTGGCCGAGTGGTCGAAGGCGCTTGCTTGGAAAGCAAGTGTACGGTAACCCCGTACCGCGGGTTCGAATCCCGCTCTCTCCGCCATAATAAAAACGGGCCCGAATGGGCCCGTTTTTATCCGGAAGGCTTGCCGAACGGGCCGCTTCCGCATACCCTTTCATCTGGGTCCGCGCTGGTCCCCCCGCGGCGGCAATCCGCGAACCCCGTCAGGCCCGGAAGGGAGCAGCGGCAACGGTGATGCCGGGCGCCGGGGTGTGGCTGGCGCGGATTCTTCTCTCATTAGAAGAGCCGTATAAGATCAAATTCATGAGTTATCTCGTACTTGCGCGAAAGTGGCGACCGAAGACCTTTAGCGAGGTCACCGGTCAGGCGCATATCGTGCAGGCACTGGAAAATGCGTTGAACTCGGGACGTGTTCATCACGCCTTTCTGTTTGCCGGTACCCGCGGCGTCGGCAAGACGACGATCGCAAGAATTCTGGCCAAGGCATTGAACTGCGAGTCGGGCGTCAGCGCCAATCCGTGCGGTAAATGCAGTGCCTGCCTCGCGGTGGATCAGGGTCGTTTCGTCGATCTGATCGAGGTCGATGCGGCGTCGAATACGAAGGTCGAAGATACCCGTGATTTGCTCGACAACGTTCAGTACACGCCAACCGTTGGCCGCTTCAAGGTTTACCTGATCGACGAAGTGCACATGCTGTCGCGGCATAGCTTCAATGCACTGCTGAAAACGCTCGAAGAGCCGCCGCCACACGTCAAATTCCTGTTGGCGACGACCGACCCGCAAAAACTCCCGGTCACCGTGCTGTCACGATGCCTGCAGTTCAATCTGAAACGCCTGACGACTAGCCAGATTGTCGGGCGTATGAGCGAGATTTGTACCGCCGAGCAACTTGAGGCGGAACCAGCGGCACTCAATCGGCTCGGGCGGGCAGCGGCGGGCAGCATGCGCGATGGCTTGAGCCTGTTGGATCAGGCGCTGGCCTATGGCGCGGAGTTGCTGACAGATGCCGACGTGGCGGAAATGCTCGGTAGCATGGACCGTTATCGGATCGTCGCGTTGCTCGATTTACTCGTCGCCGGCAATGGCGCCGACCTGATCGCAGCAATTCACGAGCTCGATGAACTCGTGCCGGATTATGAAATCGTACTCGATGAGATTGCGACGGCTTTGCAACGCATTGCCGTGATCCAGATCGCCGGGGCGGATGCCGTCGAGGACGAAGATGAGCTTGAATCCCTCGTGCGCCTGGCCGGCGATATCGAAGCGGAACGGGTGCAATTGTATTATCAGATAGCCGTGACGAGTCGGCGTGATCTCGAGCTGGCGCCGGATCCGCGCATCGGCTTCGAGATGGCTCTGCTGCGCATGCTGGCTTTTTTTCAACCTGGCACGGATACGGATATGGGCGGAGGGTCGATAGCACCACCTGCAGCCCGGCGTACCACACCGGAAGCCGGCAGCGCTCGCCGGCAGGCCCGGCCATCGGCTGCGCCTGCCCCGAAACCCGAAGCAACACAATCGGCACCGCAACAGCCGACGGAGCCGGCTGCACTGGCCAGGGTTGCAGTCGAGGATATCCAGGACTGGCCGGAATTCGTGGCTGGATTGTCGCTTGATGGTGCGGCGCGTCAACTGGCTGCCCACAGTGCGCTCGAGTCATCCTCACCGTTTGAGATTCGCCTGTGCATCGAGCGGTGTAACGAGCATCTGTTAACGGATAATTTAAAAGGCAGATTGACTGCGGCGATTCAGCAGCATATCGGTAGCGGCATTGCAGTGCATTTTTCGCTCACGGATAAGACGCTCGAAACGGTCGCGGCGCGTGCTGTCGACCATGGAGTGCAGGCCAGGCGCGAGGCGGAAGACGCGATCGAGAATGATCCCGATGTCCAGCAACTCGTCGATGTATTTGGTGGTGAGGTCGTGCCTGACTCTGTTCAATCGATTGATAGTGAATCGCCGCAAAAATAGAGTGTGCAGGCTGGGCGTCAAGAGTTCAGGCTATTCGTAGCACCGAATTTGGCGGCCCCGAGTTTTGATAACCAGTAAGGGAAGAGTGTGATGAAACCGGATCTCGGCATGCTGATGCAGCAGGCACAGAAGATGCAGGAAAAGATGCAGCAGGCTCAGGAAGAACTGGCTGAGCTGGAAGTGCAGGGCGAGGCCGGCGGCGGCCTGGTGCAGGTCACGATGACCGGGCAAAACGAGGTGCGCCGGATTCGTATCGATGATGCACTGCTGACCGAGGACCGGGATATGCTCGAGGATGTCGTTGCGGCTGCGGTCAACGATACGCTGCGCAAAGTCAAGAAGACCGTCGAGCAGAAATATGCCGGTATGGGCGCAGGCCTTGGTCTGCCGGCCGGCATGAAACTCCCGTTCTGATCTCCAGACCGGCAGATCGACCGTAATGCACTTTACGCCACGGCTTCAGCAGCTGCTTTCGGCCTTGCGTTGTCTGCCCGGTGTCGGGCCCAAGTCGGCACAGCGCATGGCCTTTCATTTGCTGGATCGGGATCGTGATCGAGCCGGTGAACTGGCTTGCGCGCTACAGTCGGCGCTTGATGAAGTCGGTTACTGTGAGAGTTGCCGGATGTTTGCCGAACAGGCGTTATGCCCGATTTGTGCCGATCTGAAGCGTGACGCCGGACTCCTGTGTGTTGTCGAAACGCCGGCGGACGTCATTGCGGTTGATGAGTCCGGTTCTTTTCGCGGTCGTTATTTCGTGCTGATGGGACGACTTTCACCTCTGGATGGCATCGGTCCGGAAGAACTCGGTATAGATTTACTCGACAGCAGGCTCGCTGAAGAGCCCATCAGTGAGGTGGTGCTGGCAACCAGCGCGACAGTCGAAGGCGAGGCGACGGCATCATACATAGCCGGTCTTGCCGCAAAACATGGTATTCGGGCAACACGCATTGCGCATGGCGTGCCGATGGGTGGCGAACTCGAGTATGTCGACAGTAGTACGCTGGCATTGGCGCTATCCGCGCGCGCGAATCTCGAGCCCGATTAACCGGATCTTGTGTTTTATCGGAGGGCTGTGCGAGGCATTATCCGGTCACGGCGCGTAACAGTCGCTTGTAGGACTCGTAGCGTCTTGGTGTGATGGTGCCGCTTTGTACCGCTGCTTTGACCTCACAACCCGGTTCACGCAGGTGACGGCAGTTGTTGAAGCGACAGTGACCGGCCGCCGCGAGAATCTCCGGAAAGCCGGCCTGCACGGACGTCGGTTCGGGAATTGCCGGAACAAAATCCCTGACACCCGGTGTATCGATTAATCGTCCGCCGCCCGGCAGGTCATGCATCGCTGATGCGGTGGTCGTGTGCGTTCCCTCCTGCGTCGATTTCGATATGGCCCGAACGGCGATGTCGGCATCCGGGACGAGACAGTTGATCAGTGACGACTTGCCGACCCCGGATTGGCCCACGAAGAGTCCGGTCTGGTCACGCAGGACGTCGCGCAGCGCGTCGATGCCAAGATTATTCTGCGCCGAAACTGACAAACACGGGTAACCGATACGTTCGTAGTCGTGCAGTATGGCTGCGTGGTTGTGCTCATGTTCCTTGAGGTCGGACTTGTTGCCGGCCAGGAGCAACCTGCAGCCCATCAATTCACCGGTGCACAGGTAGCGGTCAACCAGGAACCAGTCGGGTTCGGGCTTTGGGGCGCAGACGACGATCATCAGGTCCAGGTTAGCCGCCAGGACCTCGGTGCCGGGTCGGCCGGGCGGCTGACGCTCTAGTACGTTGGTCCGGGTTGCGATACCAGTGATGACAGCGAGCGCACCGTGGTCATCAAAGATCCAGTCGACAAGGTCACCGCAAACGACCCGCATACGGCGACCCTGAACGAGGTACGGCAGTCGCTCTCCCGACTTTGTCTCCAGCCTGCCGCGCCGGCCATGTGCGGCGATGATCAGGCCGGTATCTGTTGCCGGCAACTCAGCCATAATGGTCTGAAGTGCGGACATTCGATGATCGTTTGTTAGTATTAGGTTTTGTGCGCAAGTGTTTCACATTGGGAAGATTTTATGAGTGCTCGGAATGGTCGGTTGATCTGGATCGATTTGGAGATGACGGGTCTGGATTGTCAGGCCGATTCTATCATCGAGATTGCGACGATCGTCACGGATGCCAATCTCGAGGTTGTCGCCGAAGGTCCGGTGGTGGCGATTCAGCAGCCCGATGCCATGCTCGACGGTATGGATGCCTGGAATACGCGGCAACACACGAAATCAGGGCTTGTCGAGCGTGTCCGCGCCAGCAGCGTGTCGGCCGCCGAAGCCGAACAGGCTACACTGGCATTTCTCGGCAGGCATGTCGAGCCGAGCAGTTCGCCGATGTGCGGTAATAGTATCTGCCAGGATCGCCGCTTCATGGCCAGGGAGATGCCGGCACTGGAGGCCTTTTTTCACTATCGCAACCTGGATGTCAGCACACTGAAAATCCTTGCCGGGCTGTGGGCGCCGAGTGTGCTCGCAGGTGTGGATAAGAAATCACAGCATCTTGCGCTGGCTGATATTCGTGACTCGATTGCCGAATTGAGCCATTACCGGCAACATCTGCTGAGAATCGATGCGTCCTGATTGGACTGGATGACTAAGTGAGTGTCTCTCGATGATGACAGTTACCCGGGTTTCGTGGGTTTTCTATATGCTAGAGTTCAATGCCGAAATAAACGAGCGTTTGTTGTGTCTGCGATCATGATCAGGAAGTTAAGAAAAGTGAATGTATTTTCGGCACAGCCACGCTGGCAAAGTGTTTTTTTCCTCACGTGTCTTGTTACCTGTCTGTTGCTGGTCACCACGCCTGTGTCGGCACAGGCGGAAGGTGGGGAGAATCGCTGGGTCACCGACAGTTTCGAGATTACGATGCGCAATGGCAAAGGGAACCGCCAGACGATCATTCGGATGCTGCGTAGCGGGACGAAGATCCAATTGCTTGAGTCTGACGAAGAAGCCGGTTACAGCCGGGTCAGGACGGGCAGCGGTGCCGAAGGTTGGGTGTTGAATCGTTATTTACTGAAGCGTCCGCCTGCGCGCGTCACGATGCCGGATATCGAAGCTCGGTTGCGGGCCAGTGAGGACAAACGCAAGAAATTGTCTGCAGAGCTCAAAGCCTTGGGTCTTGACCGTGACCAGTTCAAACGTCAACTCAATAACGTCGAGGCATCCGGGCAGGGGCTGCAAAAGGAACTGGATGACGTGCGCAGGTTGTCGGCAAATGTCATTAAGATCGATAGCCAGAATAAGAGCCTGCGTCAGACATTGGCCGAAACGCAGGCTACCGTTGAGAGGCTCCAGGCCGATAACAAGCGCCTGGGGAGTCGCGCGAATCGGGAGTGGTTCATTATCGGAGCGCTGGTCATTATCGTCGGTATGTTGATTGGCTTGATCCTGCCACGGGTTCGTTGGCGTAAGAAATCCTCTTGGGGTGATTTGTAGCGTAGGAGCGGCTTCCAGCCGCGATTAATTTTATTCGCGGCTGGAAGCCGCTCCTACGCTATTTTCTCCCCGGCAAGAAACAACCATGTCTCTAGA
The DNA here is from genome assembly GCA_964629475.1 of uncultured Chromatiaceae bacterium. GTDB lineage: Bacteria > Pseudomonadota > Gammaproteobacteria > Steroidobacterales > SMWD01. The sequence continues at coordinate 127,654 of CAZVQW010000002.1, forward strand.
ACCGTATCGGGGTTCAGTGACAGGCTGTCGATGCCCTGTTCGAGCAACCAGCGGGCGAGGTCGGGGTGATCTGACGGCCCCTGACCGCAGATGCCGATATATTTGCCCTGTTTCTTGCAGGCGTCGATGGCCATCTTCAGCAGGCTCAGCACGGCGGGGTCACGTTCATCGAACAGGTCGGCGATCAGTGCGGAATCCCGGTCGAGGCCCAGTGTCAGCTGAGTCATGTCGTTGGAGCCGATCGACATGCCATCGAAGTGCTCCAGGTAATCTTCGGCGAGCAGTGCGTTGGTCGGTAATTCGCACATCATGATCAGCTTCAGGTCATTTTCACCACGTTTCAAGCCGTGACTCGCCAGCAATCCCGCAACCGTAGCTGCTTCGTCTACGGTGCGTACGAACGGCACCATGACCTGCACGTTGGTCAGGCCCATATCGTCGCGGACACGTTTGAGCGCACGGCATTCCAGCTCGAAACATTGCTGGAATGATTCCGCCCGGAAACGCGATGCACCGCGAAAGCCCAGCATCGGATTTTCTTCCTGCGGCTCGTACTGCTGGCCTCCGATCAGGTTCGCGTATTCATTCGACTTGAAGTCCGACAGGCGTACGATGACGGGTGACGGCGAGAATGCGGCCGCGATGCTGCTGATGCCCTCGCTGAGCCGGCTGATAAAAAATTCGATCGGGTCATCATAGCCCGCCATTTGTTCGCGGATCATTTCTTTGAGATCGGGGCGCAGTGCGTCAAATTCGAGCAGGGCTTTCGGATGCACACCGATCATGCGGTTGATGATGAATTCCAGGCGGGCCAGACCAACACCATGGTTCGGAATGTTGGCAAAATCGAATGCACGATCGGGATTGCCGACGTTCATCATGATCTTGACGTCGATCGCGGGCAGGTTATCGATTTCGATCTCCTGCTGATCGTAATCCAGACGGCCCGCGTAGATGTATCCCTCGTCGCCTTCGGCGCACGAGACGGTGACGACGTCGCCGTCGACGAGCGTTTCGGTTGCATCACCGCAACCGACCACCGCCGGAACGCCCAGTTCACGGGCAATAATCGCCGCATGGCAGGTGCGACCGCCGCGGTTCGTGACGATTGCTGCCGCGCGCTTCATGATCGGCTCCCAGTCAGGGTCGGTCATGTCTGCAACCAGTACGTCGCCATCGTGGACATGTGTCATGTCGTTGGGACTGTGGATGACTTTAGCCGGACCGCAGCCGATCAGCTGTCCGATGCTGCGCCCCTGCGCCAGGATCTGTGACGGGTTTTTCAGTGTGTAGCGCTGAATGACCTGGCTGGTTCGGCTCTGTACTGTTTCCGGGCGCGCCTGCAACAAGTAGAGTTGTCCATCCAGTCCATCCTTGCCCCACTCGATGTCCATCGGTCGCTGGTAGTGATCCTCGATTGTCAGTGCATAGCGCGCCAGTGTCTCGGTTTCTTCATCCGTCAGCGAAAAGCGTGCCGAATCCGCCGGGTCGACATCGACAGTCGTTACTGTCTTGCCGAGTTCATTGCCGTCGGCAAAAATCATCTTGATGGCCTTGCTGCCCAGGGTTTTGCGCAGCACCGAGCGTTTGTTGGCACGTAGCGCCGGTTTGTAGACGTAAAACTCATCCGGATTCACGGCACCCTGCACGATGGTTTCGCCGAGACCGTAAGAAGATGTGATTAGTACGACGTCGCGAAAACCTGATTCGGTATCGAGTGTAAACATGACACCGCTACACGCCAGGTCGGTGCGCACCATTTGCTGGATGCCGACAGCCAGGGCAACATCGTCATGCGCATAGCCATGATGGACGCGGTAGGCAATCGCGCGATCGTTGTAGAGCGATGCGAATACATCGTGCAAGGCGACAGTGAGTTGTTCGATGCCGCGTATATTGAGATAAGTCTCCTGTTGTCCGGCAAACGATGCGTCCGGCAGATCCTCGGCAGTAGCTGACGAGCGCACCGCAACGGACAGCTCACCGTCGTGTGCCGACTCCATTTCCTGCCATGCCGTGGCGATTTCGGTGGTGAGCTTTTCCGGCAAGGGTGTTGCGCGGATCCATGCGCGTATGTTTTTACCGGTCGCTACCAGTTGTTCGATATTGTCGACATCCAGAGACGCCAGAGTAGTACTGATTCGTTCCCGGAGGGTCTGAGTGTCACTCTGCTGTGCCAGGAAGTCACGATAGGCCTTGGCGGTCGTCGAGAAGCCACCCGGGACCCGGATGCCCAGGTCCGTCAGGTTGCTGATCATCTCGCCGAGAGATGCGTTTTTGCCGCCGACGTACTCGACATCGTTCATTCCAAGGTCGTGCAACGGGATTACATAGGTATCCGAATGGCCTTCCGGCTTGTCTTTCAATGGAGGCTCCCTTGTTTTGTCAGTTATAGAACTGGAGAATCAGTGTCCTGACTATAATTAGTGGATAAATTCTATGGTTCGCCGAACAGTGTTTTTTCTTTCTGACCAGACCGGCGTGACGGCGGAAACACTTGGTCACAGCCTGTTAACTCAGTTCGACGAGCATCAATTTGACCAAATCACTTTGCCATTTATCGATACCGTTGACAAGGCAGAGGCGGCGATACGGCAAATCAATGCAGTGGCTGTTGAACAGGCGGTGCGGCCGATTATTTTCTCGACCATTGTGGAAGAAGACCTGCGTCAGCGTTTCCTGCAGGCCTCGGGGCTGTTTCTCGATTTTTTTAATACTTTCCTTGGCCCGCTCGAGCAAGAATTACAGACGATGTCATCACATACGGTCGGTCGGGCGCATGGGATGCTCGACTCCGGTGCATACGATCGCAGGATCGCGGCAACCAATTTTGCTCTTAATTATGATGATGGCGGCAAGATTCATGGTTATGAGAGCGCCGATGTGGTGTTAATTGGAGTATCCAGATCCGGCAAGACGCCGACCTGTCTTTATCTCGCATTGACATACAGCGTGTTTGCGGCGAACTATCCGCTCGCCGGCGATGACCTGGAATCGGGGGAACTGCCTAAAGCACTGCAGCCATACCGGGATAAACTGTATGGGTTGACGATTGCACCGGAGCGTTTGGTTCGAATCCGCAAAGAGCGTCGCTCGGTTGGTCGGTATGCGAGTCCACAGCAGGTCGGTTTTGAATTGCGTGCCGCCGAAGGCATGTTCAAGAGATGGCAAATCCCATTTGTCGATACGACACGTTTCTCAATCGAAGAAATAGCCAGCACGATCCTGAGCAAGACAAACGTCGAACGTCGGGTACGTTCCTGATCAGTAGACTGCGTCGCTACTTGTCAAGGCTTTTTTTGTGATTGCTGTCGTTGATGATAGTGATAAAAAACGCTGTGATATAGTCGAATCATGCTTGCAGATAGCTACATCGTTCCTCAATGCAACTTCGGCCCGGGCAGTTTTGGCGGGCTGATGGCGTTGTATGAGAGCAATTATCTGCGGCTCGTTCATTTGCTTGGAGCAACGCAAATCGATGCCGGGGACCTGAGATCGTTCTCAGATAATGATCAGGATCTGTTTCTGACTGTCGAATCCTCTTCCAGGTATACCCAGGTCCTGCGTCTGACCTATTTGTTCGATGAGCCCGAGGGTCCCGTCGCGGATCCTGACCTGTGTATTCGTGTGTACCTCGATGCCCGCATGACTGAAGTTGTCAGTTGGGCTGAGTATCATCAGCATTCCGTGTTGCGCGATCTGCATAGCCGTATTTCACGACAGGTGAGCAAGTGCTGGAGCAGGAATATGGTCCTGAGCAAGTGGCTGGATTTTCTGCTCGAGAGAGGGCATTCGTTCGAGCCAGCGCTTTTTTGCCAAAAATTGTAGATTGCATCAAGGTTTACGGTGCCAGATTACGTTAATTTCGCCTCAATTCAACGCGGTCCCGTGCGTTTGCCGGTGCTGCATGATGGGTTGTCAGGCAGAAATATGGTCGGCATTGTATTACGACGACACGAACAGGAGACCGAGTCCGATGAGCAGCGGCTATTAAAGCTGTTCCGCAATCGCACGGCACTCAAAAAGGAGTTTTCGAAGCTGCGGCGGGAGGGAGAACAGCTTCAAAAGCAACTTCAGCAGCAGGAAGGCGTGACGCTTCACGCGCAACAACAGCTTGAGCAACTCGAAGGTATGCTGGCGCATCCGGCCCAGGCTGCCAACACATCCGTATTCTATCAATTGCGCGGGGTTTGGCATCATTGCCGCCGCAAACAGGCGCGACTTGCCGAGAATTTGCTGGCGCACCAGCGTGACCGGGAGCTGAAGCTCGATCTGGATAAATTCAATGCAGTAAAAAAAGCAGCATTGGCCGTCATTGAACAGCATGAGCAAAAGGCCCGCAAGCAGCATGAGGCGGCCGGTGTAGAGTTAGAGTCACTGCGTCGACAATGGCTGGCATTGCGCGGATTCTGGAATTACTTCAAGCGCCGGACGATTGCAGCACAAATAGAAAATGCCGATGAAATATGTCAGGCAGCGATGACCCACCTCAAGCAGTGTCTCGAGCAGAAGAGGGTGAAAGAGGCTAAGTCACCGCCGGCATTCGATGGGTTGAGTGTGGCAGGACGCAGAAAGATCAATCTGATGCTGATCGCGGTCGCTCAGGAACTCTATCTGCATTTCAGCAAGCAAAATGTCAGTGTTCTGGCCAGAGAGGCATCGGTGCGCCAGATCACCGACGTGAACTACGGTGACATTACCGCATGCCGTGAAATGAATATTTTTATTGAGAAGTGCCTGCGCAGCTTGCCATCCGGAAAGGATCTCGTTGCCAGTGCCCTGCAGCGCGTGGCCTACCTGGAACGCTGTGCGGGCTATCGGCTCGATACCGATACGGTTCCGGTCGCCGGTTCATTCGCCGAGATCCCATTGGAGTTCGCCGATGACAGTGATGCTCGCGAGCAACGAACAAGCATCAATATCAATGTACTCGCCGATGAATATTGGGAGCTCTATTCCGTATTGTTGACGTGAGACCCGCTTCGCCCTGTCTAATCGGTCGGCTCGGGTTTGGGATGGTACAAAATCTACCCAATCTTCATTAGTTCAGGGAAAACCCCTCAAGTTCTGTGCCGCCGTGCCGATATTTCTCGTACAGGCTGCGTGATTCTGTGGACTATTGTCTGCGGGTTAAATGATGTTCGGGCTCCGTTCATGTCCGGGATCAGCCACGTAGTGTGAACGAGAATTGTGGATGAACTGCACATGACTGAAATGACGCACACCTGGCGCGGTACGGTTTATGGCCTTCTGGAAGGGCATAAGGATGGCGGTGATTGCAGCTGCCTGGTCCGCAATGTGATCATTACGTTGATCGTATTGAATGGAATCGCGGTCATCCTGGAATCGAACCACATGCTCTTTTCGCTTTATCGTGAGTGGTTCGTGGCTTTCGAAGTGTTTTCTGTGACGATATTCACAGTCGAATATCTGGGTCGTATCTGGGTATCGGCTGATAAACAATGCTATGCACACCTGCCAACCTGGCGTGCCAGGCTGGCATTCATCTTGTCGCCTATGGCGCTCGTCGATCTGCTGGCCGTAGCGCCATTCTACCTGTCGCTGCTGATCCCGATCGACCTGCGGTATCTGCGGTTCTTCCGGCTGTTGCGCCTGCTCAAATTTTCACACTATTTCGATGGATTGCAGGTCTTTTCCACCGTATTGCGGCGGGAGGCTGCCGCGATTGCGGGGGCTCTGTTGACGATGCTGACATTGATCATCATATCGGCCTGCCTGATGTTCACAGTTGAAAATGCGGCAAGTCCGGGGCACTTCGAAAGCATCACAGAGGCGATCTGGTGGGCGGTCGTAACACTGACGACGGTCGGTTACGGTGATATCACACCCATTACATTCGGCGGAAAACTGCTCGGAATCGTGATTATGCTGCTCGGCGTCGGCACGATGGCATTACCGGCCGGTATTCTCGCCGCACGTTTTACCGAAGAACTGCAAAGCCGGCGGGAATACATCAATCGACGGGTGCTGGAAGCCCTGCGTGACGGATTTCTGGATCCTGACGAGCATGCCTCGATTGAACAATTGCAACAGGAACTCGGGATATCCGGCGAGGTTGTCGAGCGGATCATCTCCCATCAGCGGGAAGTGGCCGAGCGTTACCAATATTGTCCGCATTGCGGGGAGCGAGTCGCCAACGACTAGGGGGAATGGCGTTCGAGCGCGCTTTTCCTGAAATGATTATGTAACAGCTGTGAACTATATCTCGGTATGGCTGCAGCGAACCTTCTAGAGTCGGGGCTGCCCGGGATTTATTAACGGGGCAGAATCTGCATACCGAGGGCGTCTGCAGAGCAAGAGGAAACGGATAAATACATGGATCTCGCAACACTTATAGGCATGATTTTTGGCACGATCGTTATCGTGTTGGCAATTCTGACCGGCGGTGATTTTTCAACGTTCGTAAATGTGCCCGGTCTTCTCGTCGTGTTCGGCGGTACCATCGCGGCGACGCTGATCAAATTTTCGCTCTCGGATTGCATTTTTGCGCTGACCGTTGGCATGAAGCAGGCTTTAGTCAACGAATCGTCAAATCCTCAGGAACTCATCGAGCAGATCAAGTCAATGGCCAACAAGGCACGCAAGGATGGACTCCTGGCGCTCGAAGATGAAGATTTCACCAATGTATTCCTGCAGAAGGGCGTCCAGCTGTGCGTGGATGGCCAGCAGCCTGAAGTCGTCCAGAAGATCCTCGGCACGGAAATGGATAACTCCATTCAACGTATGCAGCTTGGTTCGCGGATTTACTCGGGCATCGGTGATGCGGCGCCGGCATTCGGCATGATCGGTACGCTTGTCGGTCTCGTGCAAATGTTGGCCAATATGTCAGATCCGAGTTCGATCGGACCGTCGATGGCCGTGGCGTTGCTGACTACGCTGTACGGAGCATTTATCGCCAATCTGTTTGCCATTCCGATCGCTGAAAAGCTTCAGCTTCGTTACCAGTATGATCGCAAGACGAAGTCGCTGATCATCGAAGGAGTGATCGGCATCGCACAAGGTGAGAGTCCACACGTCATTGATGAGATTCTGACCACGTATTTAACTGATAGTGGTGATAATTCGGGTGGCCAGGAACCTGTCGCGGAAGGCGCGACCTGAGGTTGAGAAGCTGTCATGAGCGGAGAAAGCGGCGGCGGCGGAGCACCATTATGGATGGTGACCTTCGCGGATCTGATGGCATTGATGATGACCTTTTTTGTACTGCTGTACTCATTTTCCACGCTCGATGAGACGAAATACCGGCTGATTGCGGAGTCAATGGCATCGGGTTTCGGCGCCGTCCTCGTATCGCCGAAGTCTGCACCGACACCGGCACTCGGTCCGCCGAGCATGATGCCGTCGCCGATGAATCAACCGATGGATCGGGCCATGCAGAATGCCGGGCCTGGCAAACAGTCCGTGAACACCGCAGTGGCGCAACAGGTCGAGGCAACTCTGCAGAGTGAGATTAGCGATGGAATTATTACAGTTGAGACTACTGGTAATTCCGTGGTTATTCGTTTTCCTGAGGAAATCGCGTTCCCACCGGCGAGTGACCAGATATCGGATGCGATCATTCCGATCATCCAGCGCCTGTCCAAGTCACTGACCAACGTGCCGGGCACAATCATGATCTCTGGCCATACGGACGATCGCCCGATTAATTCAGCGACCTACCAGTCGAACTGGAGGTTGTCGACGGATCGTGCCATATCCGTCATTCAACTGTTCGAGGAAATCGGCAACATAGAGTCGGAACGCCTGACGGCAGTTGGCTATGCCGATACGCGCCCGATCGCGACGAACGATACACCGGAGGAGCGTGCCCGGAATCGGCGTGTTGAAATTGCAATCATTCAGGAACCGGAACGTGATACAGAATTGTAAAGAGACATTGAGGACTTGTGATGTTAGCTAACGAAGATTTCAAGGCGATCGTCTTTGAATTTGTACAACAATTGGCAGTCGACCTGAGTAATGATGAGTTCGATTTGCCGGGATTTCCTGACGTTGTTATGCGTTTGCACAAAACTCTGGCTGATGAGAATAGCTCGGCTGCGGATATCGTCAAACTGATCAGTTCGGAGCCCTCACTATCCGCACGGCTGATTCAGTTAGCGAACTCGGCTGCTTTTAATGCCGATGGCAATGAGGTCACGGACCCGCGCATGGCGATTCAGCGACTGGGATTCAATGTCGTGCGCAGTACTGCGACGACGTTTGCCGTGAAGCAGTTGCAGGAGCAGGAGTGGTTGATGCCCGTGCGGCCGCAACTTGCGATGATCTGGAGGCGCAGTAATGCCATTGCGGCGACCTGCTATGCCCTTGGGGATATTGTCGCCGAAGTACGTTCAGATGAAGCGCTTGCCGCCGGTTTGTTTCACCAGATGGGAAATTTGTACCTGCTGGCGCGTGGACACAAGGACGGTCTGCAGGTTACGAATAATCCGGAATGGGATGAGATGGTGTCCGGCTGGCACCCGACTATCGCCAGGTCGATTCTCGAAAACTGGGGTATGCCCGAGCCGATTGCAGTGGCGGTTGAGAATCAGGATGGCGTGGTCGATGACGGTACCAATGATTTATCGCACCTGACGTTGATGACCCGGCTGTTATCGGCGGCGAAGCTCAACGATATCCTGGAGAATGAGCCGGATACCGCACAGCCGGGTTGGAAGGAACTGCTTGTCGATGTCAGGCTGAACGGCGAGTCATTCAGTGAATTGCTTGAGCGCGGCCGCGACAGGATTGCCGACATTTCGCATACCATTGGTTAGGGCTTCGAGTTAGGACTCTGCCCCTATTTTCTTTATTCAGATCGAGGTCAGAACCCGACGTGCGGAACTTCGGCCTGCAGCGGTGCCTGACGGGCCGTAGACATCGGGCCGTTCAGGTTCCCCACGCATGATCTGCAACGTTTTTTCGACCCGGGTCTTTTGTCGTCTGATCAGCGAACCATTAGCAGTGTTCAGATCCCGGCACAGGCGTGTCAATGTATCGAGTTGCTCGCGCTGCTGATTGACGGCGCTGTCGGATACGGACTGCGCCTGTATCGTGTCATGTGACTCAAGTTCCTGGCACAGTCGGTTGAGTCGTCCGGCATCGGTCAGGCACGCAGTTTTGCGTTCGGTCACTGACAACAGGTATTCCGGATCGCGGTTCTGCAATGCCCGATGCTCATCCTCCAGGCATGCACGCAGAGTTTCCATGGCAGCGATCTGTCGATCGAGCGTATCGGAAAGGCTGATCGTGGCCCCATTGTTGCTGGAACGTGACATCGAATTAACTCAGATCCTGATCGAGTCGCAGCATCTTCTGCGCCAGTTGCTCCGGATCAATCTCGTAGGAGTCCGATTCCAGGCGCTGGCGAACCTCGTCGACACGGGACTGGTCTACATCAGGTATTTCGGCAAGCCTGGCCTCAATCCGCTTGAGGTTTGTTGCCGTGTTCGTCAGCTTGACATCGTCGCGCGCGGCGTCTGTCTGCTGCGCAGATTCAGATTTCTTGCCGCGTTGCGTCGCATCCGTGGCTCGGGCCCTGGTCTGCGTTATGTCAAGGCTTCTCGTGCCTTGTGTACTGATTTTGTCTGTCATGTCTCACATTCTCCGGACACTATTTTCACTGTCCCTAAGTGATATCGGCAGCAATCCGTAAAAACTTTAGGCTTGCAGCGCATTATTTTTTGCCTCTGTCTAATTCATAAGGATTTCAGCGGATTGCGAGGACCGTACAATCGCCTGGACAGGGCGTTTCGAGCTCTGATTCTCGAACTCGATGACCTGGCCGAGGATGCCGTCGGACTTCGCGATTCCAGTCATTCTGACTGTCAGTGCCCCGGAACGCGCCTGCAGACTGACTCTTTGTCCACGGTGAATCAGGGCCGGTGTTTCCAGCAGTCCGGGTGTGATTGGGTCGCCGGACTTGATGGCCCGCCGCAGCCTGGCACCAACCGCGTGCTCATTGGCCACGATGTAGCCTCTCGGTAACAGGCTCGTGTCGAATTCCGCCAAGATTATGTCACCAGGCGCCAGAATACTGCCACGTGTCAAAGGTCGGGACGCCACGATGACCTGGCGAAAAATTGCCGCACGAACCGGTACATAGATCTTCCAGGGTTTCGGGCTTGCGCACCTGACTTCAACTGTCATGCGTGCAGATGACTTTTTGCCATACGGAATAGCCGTTTGCAGCGGTTCGTCGCAGGCGGCCAGGCGTAATCGCGTATCAATAGTATTGGCGACAACATCGATACGCCCGTCCGGCGACGTGTTGACTGTACGTGCCCGCGCTTCGGCTGCAGCCCGTATATCTGCGTGGTCGTGCATCGCTACTGGCTCGGCAGCGGTCAGGCTGCCAAATGGCAGAATAAAAATCAGTGACGCTACGATTGATGCCGCCTGTCCTGATATTTTGCGTGTTGTCGATCCGTTTAATCGCATGGTTATCCGTCTCTTGCAGATGCCCTGATATATCTGGTCCATGGGTATTGCAAGATCCGTGCCGAAATTATCAGCGATTCGCAAATGATGGCCGATGCATATGTTCCGGCAAGAGTTTGCCCCTCATGCAGGGTATTGCCGAAAAACCGGCACGAATTTGCCGTTGTCTGAATAAATCCATACAGCTCCAACATTTTCTGAATGTTGGCATGGGTCTTGCAACATACCGATCAGGAAACAAACGGATACAGATATGCCACTGGATGTAAACAAGTCGCTTGATAGTCACGCCAGAGTGCTGGGACTCGCGAATCAGCGGTTGCAGTTACTCGCGGACAACGTCGCGAATGCCGATACCCCTAATTACAAGGCGAAAGATATCGATTTTCTTTCGGCGATGCAGACAGCGGATCGGCAGAGCGTGCAAATGCAGGCGACCAATGCGCAGCACATCGCATCGACGGCCGGGCCGAACCGAGCCGAGACCTTATATAGAGTCCCGGATCAACCGTCTCTTGATGGCAATACGGTTGATGCGCAGAAAGAGAGTTCGGCTATTGCCGAGACCGCAGTGCGTTACCAGGCGACGCTGACCTTTCTGAATCAGCGTATCACCGGCCTGCGCATGGCGATAACCGGCGGCCGATAGACAAATGATGAACATGTTTAAAAGAGTACTAATGATGAACGGAGGTCCTGACCATGGGCTTGTTTAATGTATTCGATATCGCCGGGTCGTCGATGAGCGCGCAGTCGCTGCGGCTGAACACGACGGCGAGTAACCTGGCCAACGCGGGCACTGCCGCCGGTTCTGCCGAGGAAGCGTATCGCTCCAGGCAGCCGGTCTTCCAAACGGTGCTGAATGAATTGTCACCCGACGCCGAATCCGCGGGCGTTCGCGTCAAGAGCGTCGTCGAGAGTAATGCGCCGCCGACGAAAGTTCATCAGCCTGGTCATCCGCAGGCGGATGCCGACGGCTTCGTCTGGATGTCCAATGTCAATCCCGTTGATGAGATGGTCAATATGATCAGCGCGTCGCGTTCATATCAGAACAGCGTCGAGGTTCTCAACACGTCGAAAGACCTGTTGCTCAGAACCCTGTCGATCGGCCAGTGATTAGTTCAGGAGCATTGAGAAAATGATTACACCAACGAATGTCGAACCCGATTTCAGTGGTTTTGCCCTGCCGGATCTGCAGCAGGAAGTGGCGAACAATCAGCTTGGTCAGGAAGAGTTTCTGACGCTGATGATCACGCAGTTGCAGAACCAGGATCCTACCAAGCCGATGGATGACGGTGAGTTCATCAGCCAGATGGCGCAGTTCAGCACGGTCGAGGAAATCGGCGGCATGAGCCGGTCGCTCGAGAGCCTGGCCGAATCCCTGACCGCAACCACAGCCTTGCAGGCATCGACGATGGTTGGACGTTCGGTGCTCGTCGAAGGTGACACCGGCCTGTTGAACGAGGGCCAATCCCTGAAAGGCGGCGTCGAACTACCTGCGCCGCTCTCTAATGCCTTTGTCAGGGTCTTTGATACCGCAGGACAGATTGTCCGCGAACTTCCACTGGGCTCCCAGGGAGCGGGCGTCGCGAACTTTGAATGGGACGGCACCCGGTCTGACGGGTCGAGCGCAGATCCGGGCACGTACTTCGTGTCGGCCGGATTCGTTAACGGTGAGTCCGAAGAGGCCTTGCCGACTTATATGGCTTCACAGGTTGCAAGTGTGACGCTGAACTCCGGTGGCACCAATGCGGAAGTGACGACCGCGGATGGGCAACAGGTCCGCCTGTCGCAAATCAAGGCCATCATGTAGTCCAACAAATATTTTGATAGACCAGTTTACGTATACGTTTTTGAAGGAGAGAGAACATGTCATTCCAGGTAGCACTCAGTGGCTTGAACGCCGCATCAACCGACCTTCAGGTCACCAGTAACAACATTGCCAATGCCAACACGAACGGCTTCAAGTCCTCGCGTGCAGAGTTTTCCGACGTTTTCTCGGGAGATTCGACGGGTATCGGCAACGGCGTTCGGCTGACCAGCGTTCGCCAGGGATTTACACAGGGTAATGTCGAAATTACGTCACGTGAACTCGATCTGGCGATCAGCGGCAACGGTTTCTTTGTCGTCAATGACGGCGGCAGCCTGCTGTACTCGCGTGTCGGCGCATTCGGCATGAATGAGGACGGCTTCGTCGAGAATGCCCAGGGTGAGCGCCTGCAGATTTATCCTTCGCAGGTGAACGGCGGTTTCAATACCGGCACGCTGACGGATCTGCAGATCACGACCGATACCAGTCCGCCACAGCCGAGTACCCAGGTTGACATGAACATTAACCTGCCGGCAGACGCGCAACCACCTGTGTTGCCTGCCTTCGATCCAAACGATCCGCAGACGTATAACCACAGCACGTCCACCGTTTTGTTCGATAGTCTCGGTGTCGCCCATACGGGCACCTATTACTTTGCCAAGACTGCAGGTGGCTGGGAAGTAAACCAGACCATCGACGGTAACGTCGTTGGCGGTGCGCAGCCATTTGATTTCGCGTCCGATGGCACGATCGCAAATCCGGCGAACGGTGTCGTGTCTTACCCGGCCTTTGATCCGGGCAACGGCGGGGACCCTATCACGATGGATCTCGATCTGTCCGCGACGACGCAGTTCGGTTCGAACTTCGTCGTCAACAGCATGAATCCCGACGGCCGCGCCGCCGGGCGACTGCGTAACATCGGCATCGAGCAGGACGGCGTCGTCTTCGCCCGATTCTCCAATGGACAGGCACTGGCGCTGGGCAAGATTGCGCTAGCGAACTTCTCGAATCCGGAAGGGCTCGTGAAGTCGAGTGACACATCTTTCCAGGAAACGTTCTCGTCCGGCGTACCGCAGCGGGGTGAGGCCACCGAATCTAACTTCGGCCTGATTCAGTCCGGTTCGCTCGAGTCTTCGAACGTCGACCTGACCGAACAACTCGTCAATATGATCACAGCACAGCGGCTGTTCCAGTCGAATGCGCAGGTCATCTCGACGATGGATTCGGTGACGCAGACGATCATTAATATTCGCTAGGTCAATATCCGCTAGTACGGGTAAGCCGGAACCTCTGTTATGGATAAGATGATCTATGTGGCGATGAACGGTGCACGCGAGACGATGCGTGCGCAGAATGTCGTCAGTCACAACGTCGCCAACGTTAGCACACCCGGATTCCGTGCTCTGCAGCACTCGCTGCAGAGCGCGCCGATCCCGGGCCAGGGCTTCGAGTCGAGAATCAACGCGGTCAGCGGGCCGGACGGCTGGAACGCGGCTTCGGGCAGCATGATCAATACCGGTCAGGAGCTCGATGTTGCGATCCAGGGTGAGGGTTGGTTTGCAGTGCAGACGGCCGACGGTAGCGAGGCCTATACGCGAGCCGGCAGTTTGCGCGTCAATGCCTCAAGGATGCTTGAAACGGCGAGCGGTCAACTCATACTGGGCAACGGTGGGCCGATTTCATTGCCGCCGTACCAGTCGGTGGACATCGGTTACGACGGGCTCATATCCATCGTGCCGCAGGGCCAGGGCCCGGACACGATTGCCGAGGTCGATCGTCTGAAACTCGTCAATCCGCCGGTCGAGGAACTCACCGCCGGCGGTGACGGACTGTTTCGTTTAAAAGACGAACAACCGGCGATCGCCGATCCGACGGTACGTGTCAATACGGGTCAACTCGAAGATTCGAACGTCAACCCGTCGGCCGCTCTCGTCGAGATGATCGAAATTTCCCGCCACTATGAAATGCAGATTCGGGCGATGCACACGGCCGAGGAAAATGATGAAGCTGCTGCACGGCTGATGCGAATGGGCTAACGGCCGGCAACCCGCCTGAATAAACGGATGAACTAAAGAGGAACACAATCATGCAATCGCTCTGGATAGCCAAGACCGGTCTCGACGCGCAGCAAACCCGCATGTCGCAAGTGTCGAATAATCTCGCAAACGTCAATACGATGGGGTTCAAGCGGGATCGCGCCGTCTTTGAAGACCTGTTGTATCAGAATGTACAGCAGGCAGGTGCGGCGACTTCGCAGGATACCCAGAGTCCGTCCGGCCTGAATATCGGCACCGGCGTTCGTATTGTCGGCACCGAGAAGAATTTCTCGCAAGGATCATATGTTGAAACCGGGAATCCGCTCGACGCGCTCGTCGAAGGCCGCGGTTTCTTCCAGGTGCTGATGCCGGATGGCTCGAACGGCTATACGCGCAACGGCTCCTTCAAGATGGATTCCGATGGACAACTGGTCACGGCTGCCGGATACCAGATTCAGCCGGCGATTACGATTCCGGACGGCGTAGAGAGCATTACGATCTCGTCCGACGGCATCGTGCAGGCGAAGCTGCCCGGGCAGACGACACCTGCCACGCTCGGCACTCTGCAGATCGCGGATTTCCTGAATCCGGCCGGCCTGCAGCCGCGCGGTCAGAATCTGTACCTCGAAACACAAGCAAGTGGCACGCCACAGGTGGGTACGCCGGGGCTCGATGGTATGGGCTCACTGCGACAGGGTGCGCTCGAGGGATCGAACGTCAATGTCGTTGAGGAACTCGTCGCGATGATTGAGACGCAGCGCGCCTACGAGATGAACTCGAAAGCTATTTCGACCGGTGATCAGATGTTGCAGTACCTGAACAACAACCTGTAACGATCACTGATGGAGCATTGAGGAATACGTTCATGAACCGACTCGAGACTAACATCCGGCTGGTGACCCTGTTTTTACCGGGGCTGCTGCTGATTCTCCAGGGATGCACGAGCATCGTCGGCGTGAGCCCCGGCGATTATCCGCCGTCGAGTCCGGTACAGCCGGTAGGGGGCGCGGTTGGAAAAGACGGCGGGCTGTACATGATCGACAACAACCTGGCCTTGTTCAGTGACATGAAGGCGCGCCGGGTTGGCGACACGATCACGATTTTGCTGAACGAACGCATGCAGGCGTCGAAGAGTGCGAGCACGGATGCCAGCAAGGATACGACCGTCGATACCGGCAACCCACTGCTGTTCGGCACGACGGTGACGAGTGATGGGAAGGAAATTCTCAGCAACCAGTGGGAAACCGAGCAGTCATTTGCCGGCAAGGGTTCCAGCAGCCAGAGCAATCAACTCGATGGCAGCATCACGGTGACTGTCGCCGAGGTCTATCCGAACGGCAATCTGTTCATACGCGGCGAGAAATGGCTGACCCTGAATCAGGGCGAAGAATTTGTGCAGGTTTCGGGCATTGTACGCCCGGCCGATATTTCGACGGACAATTCACTGCCTTCGTTCAAAGTCGCCGACGCGCGAATTACCTACAGCGGCAATGGCGCCGTTGCGGACTCGAATCGTCCCGGCGTTGTGGCTCGGTTGTTCATGAAGCTGTGGCCGTTGTAAACAACGGTCCAGCCGGGGAAATTGATTATGAGAAATACAGAACATAACAATCGCAGCCAGATCATCTGGCTTTTGCTGGGCTTCCTGCTGGTTTTCGCGGGATCTGTCGAAAGTGCACGGGCCGAACGCGTCAAGGATCTGGCGACGTTCAGCGGCGTTCGAACGAATCAGCTCGTCGGGTACGGCCTCGTAGTCGGCCTCGATGGAACTGGCGATCGTACGACACAGGCACCGTTTACGACGCAGACCCTCGTTAATATGCTCGAGCGCCTCGGCATCACGTTACCCAAAGGCATCAGCCTGCAGCTGAAGAACATCGCCGCGGTCACGGTGCATGCGGACCTGCCGCCTTTCTCTAAACCGGGCCAGACGATCGACGTCACCGTGTCGTCGATCGCGAACGCGTCGAGCCTGCGTGGCGGCACACTGCTGTTGACGCCGCTCAAGGGGCTCGATGGCCAGATTTACGCGATTGCACAGGGCAACCTGGTCGTCGGTGGTCTCGGCACGTCCGGCTCGGACGGCTCGAGCGTCACGATCAACGTGCCGAGTGTCGGGCGTATTCCGAACGGTGCGAGCGTCGAGAAAGAAGTGCCCAATACATTCGCCAACGGCGATTCATTACAGCTGAACCTGAACCGCTCTGATTTCACTACGGCCACGCGTCTGTCGAGCCGCATCAATGAAATGCTCGGTAACGGTACGGCACAGCCCATAGACTCGACGACGGTGCGTATCAGTGCGCCGACTGCGGTCGGGGATCGAATCTCCTTTGTTTCCGTCATCGAAAATATCGAATTCATCCCGGGCGATGCACCGGCACGCGTGATCATCAATTCGCGCACCGGGACCGTCGTCATCAGTTCGCATGTGCGCGTCCTGCCGGCAGCCGTGTCGCACGGGTCGCTCGTTGTCAGCATTACCGAAGATTTCGATGTCAGTCAGCCACAACCATTTGCTCGACGCGGTGAAACCGTCGTGACTCCGGATTCGACGATTGATGTTACGCAGGGAGACAGCCGCATGTTCCTGTTCAAGCCCGGTGTCGATCTGAATGAGATCGTCAGAGCGGTCAATGATGTCGGCGCGGCGCCAGGTGACCTCGTTGCGATTCTGGAGGCTTTACGAGTGGCAGGCGCGCTGCGAGCCGAGCTTCTCGTTATCTGATATTTGGCGAAGAATTTTCTAAACGGTTATAGCAATGAATCAGACAGGCGCGATCTATAACGACTTTGCCGGCCTTGCCAGCCTGAAAGCGCAGGCGGCAAAGGAATCGCCCGAGGCGACGCGCGAAGCGGCGCGGCAGTTCGAGGCGTTATTCGTGCAGATGATGCTTAAAAGCATGCGTTCGGCAGGCGCAGTACTCGGCGAAAAGCGCGATACGACGTACGAAGAAATGTTCGATCAGCAGGTTGCGATTGAAATGACACGCGACCGTGGCATCGGCATGGCCGAGATGCTCGTCAGGCAGCTCGCGCCCGATGCAGGTACCGATACGGGGCATATCAAGCCGTTCGATATCGATTCCGCACGATCCGGGGTGCCGACCATCGAGGCGGTTGCACAGCGTGCGGACTGGCGTCCGGATGGACAAAGGCAGTTCGTGCAGGAGATCTGGCCACTGGCTAAAACTGCCGCTGCCGATCTCGACATTGATCCGCGAACGCTGGTTGCCCAGGCCGCGCTGGAGACTGGCTGGGGCCAGAGCCTCATTCGTGACGGTGCGGGCATCAGTGGCAATAATCTATTTGGCATCAAGGCCGACAACCGCTGGGATGGCGAGCGCGTTACGGTCAACACACTGGAGTATGAAGGCGGCATGCCGCGCCGGATAAGAGATGATTTTCGCGCCTATTCAAGTTTGCGCGAGGGCTTCGAGGATTATGTGAATTTCCTGAAAGGAAACACACGCTACGACTCGGCGACTAAAGGTGGTTTGACCCCGGAAGAGTACGCCGGTTCCTTGCAGGATGCAGGCTACGCAACGGACCCGGATTATGCCGACAAGATAAAGGGAATTGTAAACAGTTCCCGGTTGAATGATCTCGTTGGCGAGCTCAAGTTTTCGAAGGACGGGCCGATATATTTGTAATGGAACGGGTCGGTAGAGCCCGACGCATTCTGCAGGACGAATAACAATGTCACTATTCATTAACAACGGTTTATCAGGATTGCTCGCCTCGCAGCGGGCATTGCAGACTATTGCCAATAATGTCGCTAATGCCAGCACCGATGGCTATGTGCGTCAGCAGACAAACTTTGCGGCAAACCCTGTTCAGTATCAGGGCGGTTTCGGCATCGGGACCGGCGTGCACGTTGACAGTGTAGAACGCGTCTATGACCAGTTTCTCGGCAGCGAGGTAAAGAACGCGACGATGGCTCAGTCGCGAGCGGAAAGTTACAACAGCATGGCCACGAGACTGGATGGATTGCTGGGTAACCCTGACCTCAATATCTCGACCAGCATTCAGAAATTTTTCGATCAGCTCGAGGCGGTCAATCGGGATCCGACGTCCACCGTCAATCGCGAGCAGTTACTGGCAGAGGGCGAAGCGCTGGAAAGCCGTTTCCGGCAAATCGACGGACAGATCGCCGGCCTCGGCAACGAGATCGATAACCGGCTGCAGCAGTCGGTCAATTCGATTAACGATATCGCAGCCAGCCTGGCTGAGGTCAATAACCGTATTGCTTCGACCGGTGGCGGGGCACCGAACGACTTGCTCGATCAGCAGGATCGTTTGCTGAATCAGCTTGCAGAGCAGATAGACTTTTCGCAGGTTAAACAAACCAACGGCATGACGACCGTTACGATCGGCAGCGGTCAGCCACTCGTGCTCGGTACCAAGTCATTCGAACTGACACTCACGCCAAATGAGTTCGACCCGTCGAAACTCGAACTGGCCTACGACAACGGTGGCGGGCCTCAGCCCATTTCGAGCCGCATCTCGGGCGGTGCAGTTGCAGGTTTGCTGGGGTTTCGAAACGAAACGCTGGCTACGGTATCCCGTGAACTTGGCCAGTTAGCGCTGGGGCTCACGGAGACATTCAACGTACAGCACCGTCTGGGTAACGACCTGAACGGGCAGCCGGGTGAGGACTTCTTTACAAATCTGTCGCCGTTTGCGACCGCCAGTTCACGCAATAACGGAACCGCAGTTGTCAGCCTTGCCTACGGTGATGTCTCGGCGGTCAATGCCAAGGACTATGAATTACTTTACGACGGTAGCAATTGGCAATTGTCCGACGCCGTTACGGGTGCTCCGGTCGCGATGAGTGGTTCCGGAACCGCCGGTGATCCGTTTGTCGCCGAGGGCATGGAGATCGTCGTCGGTGCAGGCGCTGTCACCGGCGATTCATTTTTACTGCAGCCCGCGGCACAGGCTGCCGCCTCTTTCTCGATGCAGCTTACCAATCCGAATAAGATTGCCGTGGCCGCGATGCTGAGTGCCCGTTCGGCATTGTCGAATACGGGTGACGCATCGGTGTCGGGCGCCACCGTCAGTGATCCGTCCGCACCCGGGTTGTTGCAATCTGTAAATATTCACTTCGATGATCCGACAACCTTCAGGGTTTACGATAGCATCGGCACGGATCTTAGCGGGCCGCTGGCTTATTCCAGTGGTGCCAATATTGACTTCAACGGCTGGACTGTACAGATCAGCGGCTCACCGCAGGCAGGTGACCAGTTTTCAGTGAAGCCGAACGGATCGGGCAGTGGTGACAACACAAACGGATTGTCCATGGCGACGATTCCGGCACAGGGTTATTTCTCCAATGGGCGGCTGTCGGTGGAAGGACTCGGTGCAGCGATGATGACGTCAATCGGGTCGGCCGCCGCGCGTTCGGGTCAGGATCTGATCGTGCAGAATTCGTTGCTCGGCCAGGCGGAGTCCGATTTGCAGAGTGTGTCGGGCGTCAATCTCGAAGAAGAGGCAGCGAACCTGTTGCGTTTCCAGGAAGCCTACATGGCTTCGAGCAAAATAATCGGTGTTGCCAATGATTTGTTCCAGACACTGCTGGCGACGTTACGGTAGGACGGTAAGCGTATGAGAATTTCGACGCAGATGTTTCAGCAGCAATGGCTGACGGCGATTCACGACCAGCAGTCCGCGCTCGCCCAGATTCAGCACCAGATCAGCAGCGGCAAGCGCATTGCTTCATCGGCGGATGATCCGCTCGGTGCCGCCCAGATGGTTCGGCTGCAACACGGCCTGGACCGGCTCGAGAACTACTCGATGAATGCCGACACGGCGCAGCGTCGGCTTAATCTCGAAGAAAGCACACTGGACAAAGTCGTCGATTCACTAGATCGGGTTCGCGAACTCGCCATTCAGGCTGGCGGTGCGGCCAAAACGTCGGATGCGCGTGCAGCCATCGCCGATGAGGCGCGCCAGATTCTCAGCGGCCTGATGGATCTTGGCAACACGCAGGATGCCGAGGGACGGTTTCTGTTTTCGGGCAACCAGGTCCACAGCCAGCCATTCTCGCTGGCCGGCGGCAGCGTAACGTATTTTGGCGATGACGGTACCCGTTCACAACGAATCGGCGACAACCGCACGGTTCAGGAAGGCGATTCGGGCGTTGATGTTTTCCAGGCGATTCGTGACGGCAACGGGACATTCTCGGTACAGTCGAACGGCGCCAACAGCGGAACATTGCATTACAGCGCCGCCGTTGTATCCGATCCGTCGAGCTGGACTCCGGATACCTATACCGTGCAGTTCAACGGTACCGGTCCGTTTACCTATGAGGTTCAGGACAGCATTGGTACGGTCGTTGCCAGTGGCGGCTTTACGCCCGGCGATACGATCAACTTTCAGGGCGCGGCCGTGACATTCGAGGGACAGCCTGCAAATGGTGATACGTTCAATGTCACGGCCAGTCAGAATCAGGATATTTTTCAGACCGTGCAGAATTTCATCACGAGCATGGGGCGTCAGCTCCAGTCGCCGACCGATCACGCGCTGGGTCAGAGTGATCTGAACTCCTCGCTGCTGGATCTGGACCAGGCCCTGGAGCATATTGGTGTCGTGCGCAGCCGGGTCGGCTCCCGGTTGTCGATCATAGACCAGCAATTGTCTACCAATGCCGATGTTTCGCTGCAATTGTCGGAGTCATTGAGTTCGGTTCGCGACGTCGACTATGCCAGCGCCATTTCCGAACTCGAGGCGCGGCTATTCGGGCTCGAGGCGGCGCAGAAGACATTCCAGAGCACTCGCTCATTCTCGCTGTTCGATATTCTATAAAGAGAAACTTCTCTTTCCGGTGACTTTTTCCGAGTCGCACAACAATCAATAACACCGATCGATCGATTTTGTGACGCGGTTCACGCTGAACGAATACAGATTCCGCATGACCCGCCGATAACACTGGTGGAATGCTTAAAAGGCACCAGAAAAAATCTTCACAGATTGTTGCTTTGGGCCCATTAGAGCGTAGTACTCAGAAACAGTGTAAGGAGGGCTATCATGCCTACTACAGTTAACACCAACGTAATGTCGTTGAATGCCCAGCGCAATCTGACACGCTCTGACGGCATGCTTCAGACTGCCCTGCAACGGCTGTCTTCAGGTCTGCGCATCAACAGTGCCAAGGACGATGCTGCCGGCATGGCCATCGCCCAGCGCTTCACGACGCAGATTCGTGGCCTCGATCAGGCTGTCCGTAACGCAAGTGACGGCATCTCGCTGTCGCAGACGGCGGAATCGGCGCTCGACGAGCTGACCAACAACCTGCAGCGTATTCGTGAGCTGGCCGTTCAGTCCGCCAACGTCACGAACTCCGCTTCTGACCGTGCGGCGCTCGACGCCGAGGTTCAGCAGCGTATCGCTGAAGTCGACCGCATTGCGGTGCAGACGAGCTTTAACGGCGTCAACGTGCTCGACGGTACGTTTGGTTCGGCCACGTTCCAGGTCGGTGCCAACATCGGCGACACGATCTCGATCAGCCTCAGCGTCGGCACGCGATCAGGCCAGGTCGGCTACACCGCAGCAATTGCTGAAGCAGGTACCTTCGACACGAGTGGCGGCACCAGTGTCGTTGACTTCACGGTCGGCACGGATACAACCGTGTCATTGACATTCGCGCAGGACGCAACGCGTCAGGATGTCGTCGACGACGTCAACGCCGCGAACATCGATGGCCTGTCGGCCTTTGTCGATGATGCCGGAACGGTTCAGTTTGTCGCTGATGAAGCCCTGACCCTCGCCGGTGCCGGCATTGCCAATATCGGTCATGTGGCTGCCACTACGGCCGCCGACACGACGGGCCTCGACAGCCTGGCGGTCACTACGGTCGACGGCGCAAACCTTGCGATGGCGAAGATCGATGTGGCTCTTGTCACGGTCAACGGCCTGCGCGGCGACCTCGGCGCGGTTCAGAACCGCTTCGAGTCGACCATCGTAAACCTGCAGACGGTCTCCGAGAATCTGTCCGCTTCGCGCGGCCGGATCATGGATGCCGACTTCGCCGCAGAAACTGCCAACCTGACGAAGGCGCAGATCCTGCAGCAGGCCGGCACGGCCATCCTGGCGCAAGCCAATGCCGTGCCGCAGACGGTCCTCGGACTCCTGCAGTAAGCAAGACGGTAAACCCGGCAGGTGGCTGGCATTGATCAGCCACCTGTCCGGCTCTTGCCGAAGGCGAGAATAAGTAGCGACGTTTAGATACTCGATGGGGGGAAGGCCAGACGGGTATTGTTGCTGTTTGGACGAAATACCCGGGAACCAGACGACTACTGACAAGCAAGGGATCTGAGAAACGAGCGAGCCATGGATTCGGTAATCAAAATCCAGAACGTGATGCCGCCCGCGCCGAAAAAAACACCGGCACCGGTAGCGGCAGACAAGGACGGCAAGCCGGCGCCGACGAGCGGCAAGGAAATGCCGCCTGCGCCGGATGTTGCGTCCATCGAGCGCGCCGTCAAGCAGATCAACAGCTACCTGGTCGATTCGCAACGGGCGCTGAATTTCCAGACCCACGAAGCCAGCGGTCGCACGATCGTACGCGTTATCAACCCTGAAACCGACGAGGTTATCAGGCAGATACCGTCCGAAGAAGCTCTCGAGATGGCCGCCCGAATCAAGTCGCAGGGTCTGCAACTTATCAATGAACTGGCCTGATTGGCACGGTTCTTGCTCTTAGAACGGTATCAGCAGCCGATCGCTGCGGACTGTCAGGAATTAGTACCAAAATGGCAATCAGTGCAACAGGAATTGGATCCGGCCTGGACGTCACGGGCATAGTCGACCAGCTCGTCGCCGCCGAGCGTGCGCCTGTTGGTAACCGGCTCGCCGCGAATGCGGCGCGCGCGAATGAAGAGCTGTCGGCAATCGGCAAGCTCAAGGCCTCGCTGGCAAAGTTTCGCGATGCGTTGTCTACGCTCAGCGATCCGGGTGAATTCCAGCAGCGCACGGTGTCGATCGAGACCGAGGGTATTTTCACGGCGACCACGACATCGGCAGCCGTGCCGGGCTTCTACGACATAGAAGTCACTTCCCTGGCCCGGCGTCACAAGCTGGCGTCGCAGGCATTCGCCGATACGGTTACGCCGATTGGTACCGGCACGCTGGCCATTACGGCCGGTGCCCAGAGCATCGATATAGAAATTCTCGACGGCGAGAATACGCTCAGTGATATTCGCACCGCGATCAATGACGCGGAGGATAACCCCGGCATCGTTGCAACGATCGTCAACGCGGAGGACGGCGCACACCTGGTCGTCACATCGACCGAGACGGGCGCGAGCCAGGAGATTTCCATCGCGGCCAGCGGTGGTGACGGTGGTCTGGCGGTATTCGACTGGGATGCCGTGAGCGGTACCGGCGCGATGAACGAAATACAGGCCGGCGCCGACGCGCAACTGAATGTAGACGGTTTCGCCATCACGAGTGCGGACAACGCAATTTCAGGGGCCATCGAAGGCGTGACGCTGAATCTCGTCGATACCGATCCCGGTTCGACGATACGCATGTCGATTGGACTCGATGCCAGCGCGGCGGAGAAATCGGTCGATAAATTCGTTGATGCGTATAACGAGGTGATCGGTACGATCTCGGAATTGACCGCATATGACATAGAAAACCAGATTGCCGGGCCGCTGCTCGGCGATGTGGCGACGCGCGGTATCAAATCGTCACTGCGCCGTGAGCTGACTGCAGTCGTACCGGATCTCGGCGCCACATTTTCGACTCTGGCCGAAATCGGCGTCACGACGACTGCCAGCGGTACGATTGAACTCGACAGCGAGAAACTGTCGGTTGCGATAGCCGGAGATTTCGATGCGGTCGGCCGGTTATTCGGCGCCACAGACACCGGCATCGCGGTCCGCATGGATACGATCCTGGAAACGATCCTGGGCGATGACGGTCGGCTTGAGACACGCGAAGAAGCGCTGCAAGAGCGGCTCGACCGAATTGACGATCAGAATAGCGTGCTGGATCGTCGTATGGAGGCTGTTCGCGAGCGGCTCCGTCGGCAGTTCGATGCAATGGACCGGCTCGTCGCACAACTGAACTCCACGAGCAGCTTTCTGACCCAGCAGCTCGCGAATCTGCCGAAGATACAAAGCTCATAGTTACGGACCAGGTAGGCTCAACGCGCAGCGCACGGCAATATTGAACCAGAACTACAGGACAGCAATGATGAATCAGCCAACACAAGGTAAAGCACTCGGCCAGTATCGGGTTACCGACGCCTACGGGGCCGCCGCTGCAGGCGATCGCCTGCAGCTGATTGACCGTATGATGCAGGGCGCACTCGACAGGATAGCCACCGCGCGCGGACACATGCGTCGTGGGGAGACAGCCGAGAAGGGTGAGCAGATTGGTAGCGCGATTGGCCTCGTCGACGGATTGCGTACGTGCCTCGACACGGAAAGCGGACAGGACATTGCCGCAAACCTGGATTCGCTGTATCGCTATATGCTGAACCGGCTCATGGATGCCAACCTCAAGAATGACGATGCGCCACTTGCCGAAGTGGCGGATTTGCTGGGTGAGATTAAGTCAGGCTGGGAAGTGATGGCCGCTCAGCATCGATTGGAAGATGTTCGTTTAACAGCACAGCCGATGGTCAGCGGGTAATTACGGCACATCGATGAATCAGATGGATCGAATTCTCGCGCTGACCGATCAGGTGCAGCAGCAGGTCGATGAAGGCCGGTGGGCCGAGGCCCGCGCTCTTGAAAATGAGCGTTTGGCATTGCTGACTGAGCTGTTTGCCCGGGACGATGCGGCCGCACTCGGGCCTGAGCGTGAGCAACTGGCTCGCGATCTGCTGGCTCGCAATGCGCGGATGATCGAGACGGTTCAGGTTCACCGTGGGGACTTGCGCGAAGCGACACGGCGCGTAACCACTGCGGCAGGTGCGGTCAGTGCTTATCATCGCAATGAGCGAGCCTCTCACTGGGGGCGGGGGCAGCGTACGGCGCCAGCATTGCCTGACTGAACTGGTTTCTGGCACTTGGCGGCAAAGATATGCCGATGCGTCAATGATCCGGCGCATCGATCGGATCTGTGGCGTCAATTTTCTGACACTGGGCATATGTGGACCTCACAAGTTATTGATCTTTAATTAATAATCATCATTGGCACGTTTCTTGCTTTTTCTACGGGCAAGAACAGTTTTTTGCTTGTGCCGATGGAACAAAACGAAGACAAAACCAGCAAACTCAGTGAACTGAAGGCTGCCTTCGAGTCCTTCAATTCCACATCGAGTGAACTGCAGACCTCGTACCGGGAACTGCAGGAGCAGGTGGCAGGTCTGCAAGACCAGCTGGCTGTCGCTCAGCGCGGCCGCGCTGAGCAGGCGCGCCATAATGCCGAATTGGCCCGACAACTGACGGCGTTGCTCGAAGCTCTGCCCGGTGGCGTCATCATGCTCGACGACAGCGGCATCGTGCGTTCCATCAATTCGGCTGCGACAGATTTGCTTGGTAATCCGTTGCAGGATATCGAGTGGCGATCGGTTTGCCACCGCGCATTCCATGGCGAGGCCAGCGAACAGGGTGACCTGACACTGACCGACGGTCGACGCATCAGCCTGGCACAGAAAGACATGACCCCGGAACCGGGCCGTGTCCTTTTACTGACCGATGTCACAGAGAACCGCAAGTTTCAGGAATTACTCGACCGGCATCGCCGGTTGGCCGCGATGGGCGAAATGGCTGCGGCGCTGGCGCACCAGATTCGGACACCGCTGTCGGCTGCTCTGTTGTATACATCCAATGCTTCGCGCCCGGAGTTGACTACCGAGCACCGCGGCAACCTGCTCGATAAGGCTACTGACTGCCTGACAGACCTCGAACAATTGATTAGTGACATGCTGCAGTTTGCACGTGGCGCAGGCCATACGGAAGGCTCATTCTCGGTTGACGATCTGCTTGGGGCCGTCGATCGTTCGTTACGCCCGGTATTGCGTGGTGACCAGTCTCTTGAGATTGTGCCTCCCGATTCGTGCGTCGAACTGAATGGTAACTGCGAAGCACTCGTCGGTGCAGTTATTAATCTCGCCAACAATGCGCTGCAATCAGCCGGAAACGATGCCCAAGTGAGTATTACGGTCTCGGTCGTCGGTTTATCCGCAGAAATTCGTGTCATCGACAACGGTCCGGGCATTGCGCCCGATCAGGCCGCCAGAATCTTCGATCCATTTTATACTTCACGGCCCAACGGCACCGGCCTGGGCCTCGCCGTCGTCAAATCGGTCGCCAAATCGCACGGTGGCGATGTGAGCCTCGAAGAAGCGGGAGTTCCCGGCGCAACGTTTGTGTTGCGAATACCGATCGGTATTGCCGACGTCGATGACCATCAGTCCGTGCCGGGTAGCAACCATACGGAAGAAACTTTTTCAGAGGATGCGGCAGCATGAATGAACGTCCTGTTCTGTTGGTCGAAGATGATCTGGCGCTTCGTGAGGCGCTGACCGAAACATTGCGCCTCGCCGGCCATGAAGTGCTGACGGCCGAGGATGGTACAGCTGCGCTACAGATTCTCGAAACCAGCCCGGTCTCGACGGTAGTGACGGATTACCAGATGCAGCCGATGGACGGCTACGAATTGCTTCGCCGTGTGCGAGAACACCATCCACAGTTGCCGGTCTTGTTGATGACGGCACACGGTACGATTCAGCATGCCGTGCAGTCGATGGTCGAAGGCGCGACGGACTATCTGGTCAAGCCGTTCTCAGCTCAATTGTTGATCGAGAAGCTGCATAAGATCATTCCACATGAATTATCGAAAACAGATTTGATTGCCGAAGATCCGGCGACGCTGTGTGTGCTCGATATGGCGCAGAAGGTTGCACCGAGCGAGACGACCGTTCTGCTGAGTGGCGAGAGCGGCACCGGCAAGGAAGTCTTTGCCCGATTCATTCATCAACAGTCGATGCGTGCCGACAGTCCGTTCGTTGCAATCAATTGTGCTGCGATCCCCGAAAGTATGCTCGAGGCTGTGTTGTTCGGACACGAGAAAGGCGCTTTCACAGGCGCCCACCAGGTACGGGTCGGCAAGTTCGAGCAGGCCCAGGGTGGCACCCTTTTGCTCGACGAAATCAGTGAAATGGATACAGGCCTGCAGGCCAAGCTGCTGCGGGTCCTGCAGGAAAAGGAAGTCGAGCGTATCGGTGGCAAGGCAGCGATTCCGCTCGACGTTCGGGTTATAGCTACAACCAATCGGAACCTCCGGAAGCAGATCGACGCGGGCAAGTTTCGCGGAGACCTCTATTATCGACTCAGCATCTTCCCGATCGATCTGCCCCCCCTGCGCCAGCGGCCGCGTGACATCGAGCCGTTGGCGCAGCACTTTATTGTCGAATCTCGCGGTGTTGATGAGTTGCCGATTCGATTCAGTGATGATGCCGTGGAGCATTTGCAGGCCCACTCGTGGCCGGGCAACGTCCGCGAGTTGCACAATACGCTGCAGCGTGCCGTGATCCTGTGTAGCGGCGGTGTCATCAAGGCGCGTGATCTACGCTTCGAATCAGCGGTCGAGAGCATGGAAGTGCCACAGTCGGCCGTCGCTGTGCAAGTCAGCAAGCGGCATCTGCATGACAACCTGCAAGTCATCGAGCACCAGCTTGTCGTCGATGCACTTACGGCGGGACATGGCAGCCGCAAGAAGGCGGCGGAAATTCTCGGCATCAGTCCACGCACACTGCGTTACAAGATCGCGAGACTACGCGAGGCAGGTGTGCCTGTGCCGGGTCGGGATACCGCGGCGAGTCAAGAGGACATGGCTGCGACAGCCTGAATTCATTATCGAGAGGCGAGATCATGAGTAACCTTGAAATTAATCGAGTACTGGCGCAGATGCGCACGCTGAGCAGTGAACTGCAGCCGACTCAGAAGTCTGAGGAAGTCGCCGGCGCAAATTTCGGTGATGTGATGAAGCAGGCGGTCGACAAAGTCAGCGAACAGCAGGGCGTTGCGTCCGACATGATGACCGGATTCGAAAACGGTACCAGCGACGCGAGTCTCGCCGAAGTAATGGTTTCGATGCAGAAAGCGAGTTTGTCTTTCCAGGCGATGACGGAGGTGCGCAATAAACTGATCGATGCGTACCACGAAGTCATGAATATGCCGATCTAGCCCAAGCATAAATGAGCCCTGATTAAAGGAATTAGAGATGTCCGAAGCAACCATATCATCGACCAATCCGCTGGCCGCATTCGACAGTATTCCGGGTTTCCGGCAACTGGCCATGCTCGTTGGCCTGGCACTGAGTATTGCCCTGGGAGTAACCGGGGCCTTCTGGTTTGCCGAGCCGAACTATAGCCTGCTTTATAGCAATGTCAGCGACCGCGAGGCCGGCGAAATCATCGACGTCCTGCGTGGCTCGGAAATTCCTCACGAGGTTGATAGAAAGTCCGGAGCGATCCTGGTAGCCGAAGACCGTATTCACGATGCACGGCTGAAGCTCGCATCGCAAGGATTGCCACGGGGTACCGGATTCGGTCTCGAGATTATCGAAGGTGAGTCAGGATTTTCGACAAGTCAGTTCATGGAGAACGTCCGGTATCACCACGCTATCGAGACCGAGCTGGCGCGGACGATTGGTAATCTGCGACCGGTCCAGTATGCGCGCATTCATCTAGCCGATACTAAACAGTCGGTTTTCCTGCGTAAGAATCAGCAAGCGACCGCCTCTGTCTTCCTGTATCTGTTTCCCGGCCGAACGCTCGAAAAATCACAGATCATGTCGGTCGTACATCTCGTCGCATCGAGTGTGCCGAATCTCGAATCCGGTAACGTTACGGTCGTCGACCAGCACGGCCGGTTGTTGAACTCGCCGGGAGAGGACTCCGAGTTTGCGCGTAGCGCACAACAGCTCGAGCAGGTTAGGGAAATTGAAAACACCTATGTCCAGCGTATCGAGGATCTGCTGGCGCCAATGCTGGGTCAGGACCGGGTTCGCGCGACGGTGACGGCGCAGGTCGATTTTACAGTGCGCGAGGAGACCACAGAATCTTTCGATCGCGACAATGCTGCGATTCGCAGCGAACAGGTTGCGGAGAATCGCCAGATGGCCCCGGTTGCCGATGGCGGCATCCCAGGTGCGCTTAGTAATCAGCCACCGCCGGTCGCCGCGGCAGCAATCACTTCTGCTGATGCGGCAGGCGAAGGAGTCGAGGAGAACAAGCCGATCACCGAGTCAATGAAACGGACCAGGAATTTTGAGCTCGACAGAACACTGAGCCATACGCGAAGGTCAATAGGTGGGGTTTCCCGCCTTTCCGTCGCCGTAATCATTGATGACAAGCGGGTATTTGATTCTAAGGGCAAAATGACGAGTGAGCCGCTGATGTCAGATGAATTGGAAAACATCGACAGGCTGGTCAAGGATGCGGTCGGCTACGATGAGGCCCGCGGTGACAGTGTCAGCATCAGCAACATCGCCTTCTTCGACGAACCGGATCCGGAGCCACTTGAGGAAGCAGGGTTCATGTCGGGTATCGATTTGCGCGGGTTGCTGAAGCAGATTCTGGGCGCGGCACTGGTCCTGATGATCGGGTTTGGTGTAGTACGGCCGCTATTGCGTAGTTTGAGCAGTAGTTTCAATGCGGGAGGTTCGATAGCGCCTCAGCAGGTGCCCGCGGTCGGAGGTGACGCCGTTCCGGGGGTTGCCGGTTATGTCCCCGAGCCGCCACAAGCCGCAAATCTGAGTTATGACGATAAGATCTCCGTCGCGCGCCAGGCTGCCGACAGGGATCCGGAACGTGTCGCACAAGTCATGAGATCGTGGGTGCAGTCCGATGGCTGAGGCAGCGACAATTTCCGGCACTGAACGTGCCGCTATCTTCCTGATGTCTTTGAGTGAGACGGAAGCTGCGGAGATCATGCGGCATATGCCCGTCAGAGAGGTGCAGAAAATCGGCCAGGCGATGGCGACGCTGAAAAACGTGTCGCGCTCACAGGCGGATAATGTCCTCGAGGGTTTTGCATCGAGCGTCGAGACGCAGGCAACGCTGACCGGTGCGTCACCGCAGGCTCTGAAGCGCCTGTTGTCGAAAAGCCTTGGAGAGGAAAAAGCGACATCTCTGATGGACCGCTTCGACGATCAGCCGAAAGGACTCGAGTCTTTGCAGATGATGGATCCAAAGGAGA
The DNA here is from genome assembly GCA_964629475.1 of uncultured Chromatiaceae bacterium. Taxonomy (GTDB): domain Bacteria; phylum Pseudomonadota; class Gammaproteobacteria; order Steroidobacterales; genus SMWD01. The sequence continues at coordinate 158,106 of CAZVQW010000002.1, forward strand.
TTACAGAAGTCATTCTGCATGAGCATCCACAGGTCATCGCGATCGTGTTGGCCGGACTCGATCCGCACAAGTCCGCGCAGGTCATCACTGAGCTGCCGCGCAAAATGTCGACCGATATCGTGCAGCGTATTGCCAAGATGCAGGAAATTCCGACGCATGCGATCGTCGAGCTCGACAATGTCATGCAGCATCGCTTCTCGCAGAGTGTCGGCTTCAAGAGCACCGAGATCGGTGGCGTGCGCAATGCAGCAGAAATCCTGAATATTCTCGAGAAGGATGTCGAGACGAAGGTTATCGAGGAGCTCGACGAAAGGGATCCGCCGCTGAGCCAGGAAATCCAGGACAGTATGTTCGTTTTCGACAACCTGCTCGATGCCGACGATCGCGGCATCCAGGCGCTCGTGCGCGAGGTGACCTCGGAGGTACTGATCATGGCATTGAAAGGCGCAGACGATGCCATCCAGGAAAAGATTTTCAGCAACATGTCGAAGCGTGCCGCCGAATTGCTGCGTGACGATCTCGATGCGAAGGGTCCGGTCCGGATCACGGACGTCGAGGATGCGCAGAAACAGATCGTGGCGGCTGCCCGCCAGCTCGTCGATGACGGGAAACTGATGATAGGTTCGGGTGGCAATGACTTCGTCTAAACTGATTCGGGCCGATGCACTTAATAGCGACTACGTGACCTGGAGCGCGCCGGATGTCGTGGAAGACATCGTTGCGGCGCGTCGCGACGGCGAGGGCGAGCAGGTCGATCTCGATGAAGTCCATCGCCAGGCCTGGGACAAGGGTTTCGGTGAGGGCCGCGCCGCCGGTCTGGCGGCGGGTCAACAGGAGTTGACTGAAACCACGGCTGCTCTCGAATGCGTGCTGGGCGCACTGACCCGCCCGCTCGAAGAACTCGACGTGTGTGTCGAGGAAGAAATCATTGCGCTCGTTAAAGTCGTTTCCGGGCAGCTTGTACGGCGTGAACTGCAGCTGGATCCCACACACATCGTCGGCGTCATTCGCGAGGGGCTGTCGGCCCTGCCATCGTCATCCGAGGAGCTGGTAATAAGGATGCACCCGCAGGATGCGGATGCTATCCGGCAATGCCTGGCGACGGATGAAACGAATCGCCCGTGGCGGATCGAGGCTGATCCCATCATACAAAGAGGTGGTTGCATGATCGTAACAGCCGACTCACAGGTCGACTGTAGTCTCGAGACTCGATTGGGTCGCGTACTTGCGACGATGTTCGAGGGCGAAAGAGCAGATGATGAATAAATTTGAAATGGTCGAATCGGTAAGTACCCGAGGCGTGCGCTGGTCTCGTCATTTGAACGGATTGCGTGCCCGCGTCCGGGAGCCCGGTACCATTGTCGAAGGCAAGTTGTCTCGAGCCGCCGGGTTGACCCTCGAGGCGATCGGCTGTGAAGCGGCAGTCGGGGGGCGCTGCCTGATCGAAGGCAGCGACGGTGTGCAGGTCGAGGCCGAAGTCGTCGGCTTCGCCAATAAGCGTCTGTTTCTGATGCCGACGAGCAACCTGAGTGGCATCATGCCGAATGCGCGTGTGATTCCGATGCGCACGGGGTCGCGAGTTCTGGCCGGTGAGGCCTTGCTCGGACGCGTCATTGACGGGGCCGGCAACCCGCTCGACGGGCGCGGTCCGTTGCACTGCGAGGATCATATTCGCCTCGATGCCGCAGCGATCAATCCGTTGGCGCGCAAGCCGATTTCCGAGCCGCTCGATGTTGGAGTGCGCACTATTAACTCCCTGTTGACGGTCGGGCGCGGCCAACGCATTGGACTGTTTGCCGGCAGTGGCGTCGGCAAGAGCAGCCTGCTCGCCATGATGACGCGGTTTACGAAGGCCGATGTAACGGTCGTCGGTCTGATCGGTGAGCGTGGCCGGGAGGTCAAGGAATTTGTCGAGGACAATCTCGGTCCGGAAGGCCTGGCGCGTTCGGTCGTGGTCACGACACCGGCGGATTGTTCACCGCTGATGCGCATCCACGGTGCATCCGTTGCAACCAGCATCGCGGAGTATTTTCGTGACCGTGGCAAGAGTGTGTTGTTGTTGATGGACTCGTTGACAAGGTTCGCACATGCGCAACGCGAGATCGGTCTCGCCATTGGTGAGCCGCCCGCGACCAAGGGTTACCCGCCTTCTGTATTTGCCAAGTTACCGCAACTCGTCGAGCGTGCCGGCACGGGCATTGCAGGCAATGGATCGATTACGGCTTTTTATACGGTGCTCGTCGAAGGCGATGATGATAATGATCCGATCGTCGACGCGGCGCGTGCCGTGCTGGATGGCCATATCATGTTGTCGCGACCTATTGCCGAGAGCGGCATCTATCCACCGATCGATGTCGAGGCGTCGGTCAGTCGTTCGATGATTCGCGTAACGTCGGCGTGCCACCGACAGACAGCGCAACGCATGCGGGAATTATATTCATATTACGTCAGGCATCGTGACCTGATGACTGTCGGTGCCTATCAGCCGGGTAGCGACGAACAACTCGATCAGGCGGTGCGACTCTGGCCGGAGATTCAGAAATTTCTTGCTCAACCGATGAGTGAATCGGTGTCGCTCGAGCAGAGCATCGCACAACTCGATGAATTGCTGAGTCACGATGATCCGGTGGCCGGCATCGATGCCGAGGGTCCCGGTCAGATTTCTGTCGAGAATCAACAGCACCATCAGCAACAAGGAATATAAATGACACGCAGGAAAGGATTGCAGACCATTCAGACTCTTGCCGAGTCTACTGAAACGATGCAGTCTCGGGTCGTAGCGGATCAGCGTGCGGCAGTGCGCGAAGAAGAGCACCGACTCGAGCAGCTCGAACAGTATCGCAAAGAATATCAGGACATGGGCAGTCGTCCGGAGCAGAGTGTGTGTATTCATCTCGTGCGTGGCAGGCGTGGTTTCGTTCAGAAACTCAACGAAGCGATCGACAATCAGCACCAGGTTGTGTCTCGCGCGTATGAGCAACTCGATGCATATACCACGCACTGGCGCAATGCACGGGCAAAATCGCTGTCGCTGCAGAAGTTCGCCGATCGGATCGCCGCACAGGAAGATCGCCGGATCGAGCGCAGGGAGCAGACGGAGCTAGACGAAGTAGGGCGTCTGGTTATCGGAAGGTAAGTAGTGGGGTCAGAGCTCTTTTTTCATCAGCTGCCGTGGTTGGGCTTTAGCTTTCGAGCATTCACGGAAAAAGAGCTCTGACCCCGCGGCCCCGTTCCTTGGCACGATACTTGCTTTACTAACAGGGACACGCGGAGATTTATTGAACCAGGTATCGTGACAGCTACTCTTATTAATGTGATCGCAACGCCGGAGACGGCGGAGCTGGCCGGTCTGGCCACGAGTGCGGGATTATCGTCCCTTCAGGGGCCCCCGGTCAGCGGGCAGTCAGGCAATCGGCAGTCGTTCAGCGCAGCGATGAAGACGGCCGGAAACCCGCATGGCGCCGAGGGTTCGGAGCCGCAACTGCCGGTGGAACTCACCGTCACGGGGGCCGGTTTCACCGCGCCCACCACTGTCCTGGGTCTGTCCCTGTCCTCGTCGGCAACAACGCCTGGCCTGATGGCCGGCGAAGCGGTCGATTCCAGCCAGCTATTGACGGGTGTGCCGGATCAGATCGTGAATCCGGACGGGTTGACCGGCAAGCCGTTGCCGGAACCTAACGCTGACACCGGCAATACCTTGCCGTCGTTTGCCGGTCAATCAGAGGTGCTGACGCTGGTTCCGTATGGCAGTGGCGGGTCGTCGACAGCGGCGAGTACGGCCACGCTGCAACAGGCAGCAATCGATCCGATGCAAACGGCGGTGGCGAATGTAGCGCCGCGATCGATTATGCCGGACAACCAGATAAGCCGGGATGTGAATATCTCCGGGCATGCACCGACCCTCGCTAGTGCCGACGAACCGGCTACTCCGATGCCACGGCCTGGCATAGCGCCGGATCCGGGACTCGAGGCAAACCTGCCTGGTGCCGGACACGCCCGCAACAGTTTCGAGTCTCGGATAATGCAGGCCGAATCTGCAATCCCGGGCCGGACTGCAGCTGTTGCAAATCTCGCGACTATGATTAGCGATGCCGGATCGGCCGGTTTTGCCCAAGTGGCATCGGCGGCACCGACGCCGGCAGGATTTGATCAGATGATGGAGTTGCCGCAATTTCAGAATTTGCGGCCGCTGCAGCCGATGGCAGATCCGCAGACTTTCACCGAGGGGCTCGGTCAGCGGCTGATGGTTATGACCGAACAAGGCGTGCAATCGGCGCGCATGAAGCTGTACCCGGAGAATCTCGGATCACTCGACATCAGGATTCAGGTCGAGGACGATACGGCGCGAGTCTGGTTTAATGCCCAGCCGGGCCAGGCTCGTGATGCCCTCGAAGCTGCGCTGCCAAAACTCAAGGAATTATTTGCTCAGCAGGGCATGGAATTGCTGGAAGCCGGCGTCGGGTCCGATAATGAACGGCGCGAGGCAAACGAGGCATTTGAACATCCTGATGGCAATTTCCCGGGACCCGTCGATGGTGAGCCCGGGATGGTGAATGAGATGGTTGGACCCCCGGCTGTCGCTTATGTATCCGCGCGTGTACTGGACGTTTACGTTTGACGGATCTGCTGTCCCTGCCCATGCTGCCAATAGCCCGGCGAGGGCGGCCAAAATCTTGGCGAAACACAAATACAGGCGTCATGAAATTGGCAGGGGTACGGTATAGGCCTTGTAAGTTTCTGTAATTATTAATAAAAAAATTGCCTGCTGAAATTGGCACGCTCCTTGCATTTATATGGTCAGTTATCCCATTGGATGTGATGATATGGCTGCCAAAGAAAGTGAAGTCGCCCAGGCTCCGACAGATTCCTCGAAAGGCGGGGGGATTGTGCAAACGATCGTCTTCGGCGTCGGGCTGTTTATCCTGATGATTCTGAGCCAGTTTCTGTTCGAGATACTGGCCTGCAAAGTTGTACCCGACATGTTGCCGAACTGCGCTATTGTCGCGGAGTCGGGTGAGTTGGAGGAAGAAGTTCCCGAAGAACTCCCTCCGCCGATTTATCTGCCGCTCGATCCGCCGTTAGTTGCGACTTTCGAGGATCGTTCCGCGGTTCGTTTTCTGCAATTGACGCTCGAGGTCATGGCGCGGGATCAGGAATCCATCGACGCGGTGCAAACGCATATGCCTGTTATTCGCAACAATCTCCTGTTGCTGATGGGCGGGCGCACCCTGGCTGATCTGACGAGTCGTGAAGGCAAGGAAGCACTGCGCGCCGAGGCGCTGGCCGAAGTTCAGCGCATTGTCGAGACAAATACGAGTATCGAATCGCCCGGTATCGAAGAGTTGTATTTCACCAGTTTTGTCGTGCAGTAGATTCAGTAGATCGATGACTTCCAACGACGAAAATACAGATAAAGAAACCGACGTGCCGCCGGAGAGTGGTGCAGAGGCTGCCGGAGACGCGGCGGCTGACAGCGAGGCTGGCTCTCGCGATATTCTTTCGGACGAGGAATCAGCTGCATTACGTGAGAGCGATACCGGGGCGGGTGACGACGGTCCGGCACCCGAGGGCGATGTCAGGGATCTGCATGCCGATCATTGGGAGCAGATTATTTCCGACCAGGTTCCGGCGCTTGAGTCGATCAGCGAACGAATGGTCAGCCTGCTCAAGACTACGGGCCGCCGGTTCTTCCGGCAATCGGTAGAAGTGTCAGCGGAGCGTAGCCGCCCGCAGCGATGGGGGGTCTATGCCCGGAAGCTGCCTGTACCGATCGGTCTGAATGTAATTCGCATCAAGTCACTGGATCTAAAGGGCGTCATCTGTTTCGACGCGGACTTCGTCTTTACGTTTGTCGATATCTTTTTCGGTGGCGATGGCGCCGGGACACGATCACTCGACCACGCCGAGTTCACGCCGATGGAAACGCAGCTGGTACAGAAATTCGTGGCGGCCGTGACGAAAGATATGAAACAGGCGTGGCGTCCGTTCATGGATCTGGATATCGAGGTGGGAACGTCGGAAACGAATCCAATATTCGCATCGGTCGCAGCCGGAGCCGATCCGGTCAGCGTATCCAAATTCAAGTTCGCGGTGGGTGACAAGGAACTCAGCATGGAGATCGTGCTGCCTGCGACGATTGTCGAGCCGATTCGTTTCCTGCGCGATTCAGCCGGCCTCGAGGGGACAACCGCTGATTCAGAGAAGTGGCAGAGCCGCATTCGCGAAGACATGCAGGACGCGGACATGGTATTGCGCGCGACGCTGACGGAAATGCCGATCAACCTGCGCGATATGGTCATGGCCAAGCCCGGCGACGTGATTCCGACGGATATCCCGTCATCCGTAACGATATATGCCGACCAACAACCATTAATGAAGGGCACATTCGGTGTGTCGAAAGGACAGAACGCTGTGTGTATTGACGAGCCTGTCAATCAGCGTTTGATAGGAGAGAAATATGGACGACGTAAACACGACTGACCAGGTGGTCGATGACAATGCACAGGCGCAGGCTGCGCCTGGTGGCGACGATGGATTCAAAGCCGCGGCCTTCCAGGAAGTGCAGCCGGCAGCGAGCGGTGACACGGCCGATGGGCAGCCGAATATCGACGTCATCATGGATGTGCCAGTCACGCTTTCACTGGAGGTCGGCCGCATCAAGATGACGGTGGGCAACCTGTTGCGCCTGCGACAGGGCAGCGTAGTCGAGCTCGATCGCCTCGCCGGTGAGCCGCTCGATGTTCTCGTTAACGGGCAGCTCGTTGCTCGTGGCGAGATAGTCGTCATCAACGACAAGTTCGGCATTCGACTGATTGACGTTATTTCACCGCTGGATCGCGTGGGCGTCTAGTCGGGAGTTACGAAATGAATTTTCACGCTACATCCAGAGTTGCTGCTGTCCTGCTGGCCTTCCTGCTGATACCGATTCTGTTCGGCATGAATGATGCCGTAGCCGTTGAAGCGGTCGCCGACGTCGCGAGCGAGACGGCGGTCCAGCCGACCGGTGTTGTCAGTACGGATCTGTGGGCGCCGACACTGAGAATGATTCTGGGACTTGGCGGCGTGCTGGCCGTGCTCGCAGCTCTCGCTTTTGTCGCGCAGCGTCTGCGTCGGGGCAATGCATTCAAGAGCGGCCTGATCGAAATCGTCAGCGGTGTATCGCTGGGCGGACGGGAAAAAGTTGTTTTGTTGCGTGTCGGCGGTGATGAGATTCTGGTCGGCATGAGTCCGAGCGGCATGCGGCCCCTGCACGTCATACGGCGCGCCGAGCCGGCCGAATTTGACACCTATATGGGAACGCTTGAGTCATGAAACTGATTTTTCTCATCGCCGTTGCGTTGCTGCTGCCGGGTCTCGCCGGTGCGGACGTCGGCATTCCGGCCGTGTCCATCGTCGACGACGCGAGCGGCAACCAGACGTGGTCCGTCAGTATCCAGATTCTGATGCTGATGACGGCGCTGACGTTCCTGCCATCTGTTGTACTGGCGGCGACATCGTTTACGCGTATCGTCATCGTTCTGGCAATTCTGCGCCAGGCGATCGGCATGCCGCAGACACCCCCGAACCAGGTCCTTATTGGCCTGGCGCTGTTTCTGAGCTTCTTTGTCATGAGCCCGGTTCTCAACGAAGTTTACGACAACAGTGTCGGGCCGTATCTCGAAGGCACGATCGAATTCGATGCCGCCGCAATGGCTGCCCAGAACCCGATGCGGGAATTCATGCTGAGCCAGACGCGGGAACCGGACCTGGCGCTGTTTGCCGGCCTGGCCGGCGACGAGACCTATGAGTCAACCGTGGACGTGCCTTTGACCGTACTGCTGCCGAGTTTTCTGACCAGCGAACTGAAGACAGCCTTCCAGATCGGATTTCTGATTTTTATCCCGTTCCTCATCATCGATCTTGTCGTCTCCAGCGTGCTGATGTCGATGGGCATGATGATGCTGTCGCCGATGCTTATTTCATTGCCGTTCAAGATCATGTTGTTTGTTCTAGTCGACGGCTGGGCGTTGCTGATAGGAACACTGGCGGCAAGTTTTGGCAGTTAGTAGGAGCGCCAGGAATATGACCCCCGAGATTGTTTTGACCATTGCTACCGATTCGTTGACCGTCGCGACGATGCTGGCCGCACCGCTGTTGCTCAGCGCGCTGGCGACCGGTGTATCGATCGGTGTTCTGCAGGCGGCAACGCAGATCAATGAGATGACGCTGAGCTTTATTCCCAAGTTGTTGATATTGGTCGTCGCGCTATTGATCGCCGGGCCCTGGATGCTGCAGGTCATCACCAATTATACGAAGACACTGTATTTGTCGATCCCTCAGATGATCGGCTGAATGCGACGGTAATTCGAGTAGAAAGTACGATGCTGACGGTCCTGCAAATAGCCGATACGCTCCTGGCGACGATGTGGACGATGCTGCGCATCTCCGGCGTTGTCCTGATTGCGCCGTTGCTCGGCGCGGTGTTCGTTCCGGCCCGTGTACGTGTCCTGATCGGCCTCATTCTGGCTGTCGCGATGTTGCCGGTGGTCGGTGAACTGCCCGTGTTCTCTCCCCTGAGCATGCTTGGTCTATATACGATTGCACAGGAACTGATCATCGGCGTTGCCATCGGTTTTGTTCTGAAACTGGCGGTCGAGGCCGCGGTGTTTGCCGGTCAGGTCATTTCGATTGGAATGGGCCTGAGTTTCGCAACGGTTGTAGATCCGCAGCAGGGAGGCACACCGTTGCTCGGACGGTTCTACATCATTGTCGCGACATTGCTGTTGCTCGCCATGAATGCACATCTCGCACTGATTCAGATTGTCGCCGACAGTTTTTCACTGGTGCCGATCGGTACGGGTGGAATCTCGGCACCCGAGGCATGGCAGATCGTTCAATTTGCGTCCCTGATGTTTGTCGGTGCGATGCAGCTGGCATTGCCGGCCGTCGTCGCGATCCTGATGGTCAATGTTGCATTCGGCGTCATAAGTCGTGCGGCGCCGACTCTGAACCTGTTTGCAGTCGGATTCCCGATCACGCTGATGACCGGTTTCGTCGTCATGATCATGGCGACCCGTAATCATGGTGTCGTCTGGGACGCTCAGTTTGCTGCTGCCTTTGCGGCAATCGGCCGGTTGCTGGGAGGCGGTTGAACATGGCCGACAACGACCAGCAATTTCAGGAAAAAACCGAACAGGCCACTCCCAAGCGCCTCGAAGAGGCGCGCAAGAAGGGACAGATTGCCCGCTCCAAAGAGTTGAACATGGCCGCTATCATGATCGCCGGAGCAGCATTCCTGGCGATCGGCGGGCCCGGTCTCGGAGAGTTTTTCGTCGACTTGCTGACGAGTCGGCTGAGTTTCGATGCCTTGTGGCTGCGCAACCCCGACATGATGATGGTTGCATTCGCCGATGCCGGACTGGCCGCGCTGACCGCATTTGCTCCGTTTCTGCTGCTGGCAGTTATCGCCGCGATACTCGGCGGTGTCGCGCTTGGCGGCTGGTCGTTCAGCATGTCGCCGATGGCGCCAAAGTTCAGCAAGCTGGATCCGATCAAGGGATTGAAGCGCGTTTTCGGTGTGCGGGGTCTCATCGAAACGGTCAAGGCTATCGCGAAGGCGTTCGTCGTTGGCGGTTGTGCCGTCGCGTTCCTGTCCTATGCGAGTGACAGCATCATGAATCTCAGCGTGACGCCGTTCGATGCGGCTGTCAGCACCGTCGGCTCTCTGACCACGACAATTCTGCTCATTTGCAGCGGTTCCCTGGTCCTGATCGCGCTGATCGATGTGCCATTCCAGATATGGAATCACGCCAAGCAATTGCGCATGACGCGCAAGGAAGTTCAGGACGAGATGAAGGAGACCGAGGGTCGTCCCGAGGTCCGGGGCCGGATCCGGTCACTGCAGCAGGAGGCCGCAAGTCGGCGGATGCTGCAGGATGTACCCGACGCCGATGTCATCGTGACGAATCCGACGCATTTTGCCGTCGCGCTGAAGTACGACGACGGCAACATGGGTGCCCCGATCGTGCTCGCCAAGGGCACGGACTTTATGGCACAGCGCATTCGCGAGATCGCCGAAGAAAACAGCATTGCATTCTTCGAAGCGCCGCCGCTGGCGCGCGCACTGTACTGGACGACCGATATCGGCGCCGAGATACCGGCGCGCCTGTACCTGGCTGTTGCCCAGGTTCTGACTTACGTATTCCGCCTGCAGAGCGCGATGGCGGGCGACGGCGAATGGCCGGATCGTCCGCGCGTCGAGGTCGATGCGGAACTGACCGAACGGCCGAAACCCGGTTCAACGAACCAGCGAACAGATTAACTTGAGGTCCGGATGAGCGAACAAGCAATAAAAGCGGTATCAGTACTGAAAACGATCGTCACAAACGGCGCCGGTGTTCCGCTCGTGCTGCTGGCGATGCTGGCCATGGTTGTGTTGCCGCTGCCGCCGATGCTTCTCGACACATTGTTTACGTTCAATATCTGCCTGTCGCTTGTGATTATTCTGGCCGTCATGTACGTGTTGCGACCCATCGATCTGGCCGTATTCCCTAGTGTTTTGCTCATCGCGACGTTGCTGCGTCTTGCGCTGAATGTCGCATCGACCCGTGTCGTGTTGCTGGATGGACATACCGGCACCGGCGCTGCGGGCAAGGTTATCGAGGCCTTCGGTGAATTCGTCGTCGGCGGTAATTATGCCGTCGGTATTGTGATCTTTGCGATCCTGGTCATCATTAACTTCGTCGTCGTGACCAAGGGTGCCGGTCGCGTGTCTGAGGTCAGTGCCCGGTTTACCCTCGATGCATTACCCGGTAAGCAGATGGCGATCGATGCCGATCTCAACGCCGGCCTGATTACCCAGGAAGAAGCGGTCGAGCGGCGCGGTGAGATTCGTTCCGAGGCCGATTTCTACGGAGCGATGGATGGCGCGAGCAAATTTGTGCGCGGCGACGCCGTCGCTGGTTTGCTGATCCTGTTTATCAACCTGATCGGCGGCATGCTGATCGGTGTCGGCCAGCATGACATGGCGGCAGCGGATGCTGCCGAGACCTATGCGCTGCTGACGATTGGTGACGGCTTGGTCGCACAGATTCCGTCGCTGCTGCTCGCGACTGCAGTCGCGTTGATCGTCACGCGCATGTCGCGCGCCGAGGACATGAGCACGCAGATGATCGGCCAGTTACTCGGCGACCGGCGCATCCTGCGCGTGGTGGCCGGCCTGCTCGGATTGCTCGGCATCGTGCCGGGCATGCCGAATGTTGCATTTTTACTGATGGCCGCTGCCTGTGCCGGATTCGCATGGTATCGCGACAGGACTCCTGGGGCGAAGGACGAAATCATCGAAGAAATCCTCGAACCCGATCCGGTAGACACCGAGGCCGTCCGCGAGCTGAGCTGGGACGATGTGGGCGAGACCGATGCGATCGCCCTCGATGTCGGCTACCGGCTGATACCGCTTGTCGATAAGAATCAGGACGGTGAATTAATGCGGCGTATCAAGGGCGTGCGCAAGCGCCTGTCGGAAGAGCTCGGTTTTTTGATTCCTCCCGTGCGTATTCGCGACGATCTCGATCTGCCGGCCAATGGTTATCGCGTCAGCCTCACCGGTTCGCCGATTGCGAACGGGGAAATTTTTATCGATAAGGATCTGGCGATTAATCCGGGTCATATCGAGGACACGATAGACGGTATTGCGACGCAGGATCCGGCTTTTGGTCTCGAGGCGGCATGGATCGAACCGGTTCAGCGTGAAGACGCGCAGGCGCGTGGATATACGGTCGTCGACGTGCCGACCGTGATCGCGACGCATATCAGTAAGCTGCTGCAGGAAAACGCACACGAGCTGTTCGGTCACCAGGAGGCACAGGAACTGGTCGATCGACTCGAGAAGCAGTCGCCGAAACTCGTCGAGGAGTTGGTGCCCAAGACACTACCGCTCAGTTGCGTCGTCAGGGTCCTGCAGGAATTGCTGCGCGAGCAGATTCCGGTCAGCAATATGCGCACGATCGGTCAGACGCTGGCCGAGCACGGACGAAATACGCAGGACCCGGATGTGCTGGTTGGCTTCGTCCGTGTCGCACTGGGTCGGTCGATCGTGCAGAAGGTTAGCGGTGACGCGACGGAATTGCCGGTTATCACACTCGAGCCGCAACTCGAACATATCCTGCAAGAGGCATTAAACGGTGGCCCCGGATCGGGTGCGGCACTCGAACCGACGCTGGCCGAACGCGTACAGGAACAACTGTCGGCGACGACTCAACAGCAGGAACTGGCTGGTGAGCCGGCCGTCCTGCTCGTCGCCCCGGGGTTGCGTTCGTGGCTGGCACGGTTTCTGCGGTTTTCGGTGCCGAGCCTGAAGGTGCTCGGCTACAACGAGGTTCCGGACAACAAGCGTATCAGGCTGGTTACGGCGGTCGGAGCATAGGTCAGGTCAGTCGGACTGGTCATGGTTAAAGATATTTATCGATAAGGAAGAGTGAGTCATGAAGATCAATCGATTCAAGGGAGCGGACATGAGCGAGACGATGCGCCTGGTGCGTGATGCGCTCGGTCCCGACGCGGTAATTCTCGAGACAAATCGTGACGAAGACGGTGTCGAGATTGCGGCAGCTGTGGATTTCAATCCGGTCGAATATAGTCGGATGCAGGAACCCGATCAGCACATCCCGCAGTTCTCTGATCGCTCGAAGGTCGACGCGACAACTTCGAATGATGTCGCCGAAAATGAAAAACCCGTCACAATGCCGGAAGTCCAGCGACTCAATGCGGAGGTCGAAAACATCCGTTACTTGCTCGAAGAGCAATTGGCACGCCTGGTCTGGGACGACAGCACGCGACGCAGTCCGGAAGAGGCGGGCATTATGCGTAATCTCGCCAAGCTCGGTATCGCACCGGATGTCGTGACCGGATTGCTGCGCGGGATGGACATTGATGACATGACGAACAACGGCTGGACGGCATCGCTCAAGCATCTCGCCGAGGCCGTCGCGACGACTGAAGAAGACCTGATTTGTCGTGGCGGTATATTTGCACTGGTTGGCCCGACCGGCGTCGGTAAAACAACGACGATTGCCAAGCTGGCCGCGCGTTACGCAATGAGCCACGGCCCGGACGACATCGCGTTCGTCACGACGGACGGCTATAAGATCGCCGCACGCGAGCAACTCGAGACATTCGGCAAAATTCTCGGTGCTCCGGTCTACGAGGCAACGGACAGCGAGAGTCTCGGCGCAGTACTGCGCGGGCTTGCAGACAAGGGCCTGGTGCTGATCGATACGGCCGGCATGGGCCAGAAGGATGTGCGTCTTGCGCAACAACTGGGTTGCCTGTCACACGCCGATGCGGATATTAAAGTTCTGTTGACGCTTCCGGCCAATGTGCAAAGTGAATCGATGCACGAAATTGTCACCGCTTTCCAGCCCGCCAATCCGGTGGCCTGCATTCTGACCAAGGTAGATGAAGCGGCGTCTCTGGGCGGCGCCCTGTCGACGATCATTCGCTCCGATCTATCGTTGGCCTATGTCACCAACGGTCAGCGTGTCCCTGAAGATCTGCATTTTGCTCATCCACGCCGGGCCTGGCTCGTTAAATCCGCGGTCGAGTCGATGAATCGACGTGAACGGCCCATCACCGATGAATTCATGGCTCAGAATTTTGCGGAGGTTCTTGCCCATGAATGCGCCTGAAACAGTCATGTTACAACCCCGCTGTTCAGGCGATCAGGCCGATGGTTTGCGTCGTCTGCAGCAGCAAAAGCCCATCAAGGTCATCACGGTTACGGGCGGCAAGGGCGGAGTCGGTAAATCGAGCATCTGCGCGAACCTGGCTGTCGCGATGTCGATGCTGGGACGACGGGTCATGCTGTTGGACGGGGACCTGGGTCTGGCAAATATCGATGTCTTGTTCGGCCTGCAGCCGAAATTGACGCTCGCTGATGTGCTGCGTAACGATGATGCCCTTGCGGACGTCGTCATCCCGGGGCCTGAAGGTGTTGCGATCATCCCGGGTGCATCCGGCCTCAGTGAAATGGCGAATCTGTCACCGGCTCACCATGTCGGTATCGTCAACGCATTTTCCGGCCTGACAGCGGACTTCGACACATTGCTCGTCGACACGGCGGCCGGCATTTCCGACGGCGTATTGCGCTTTGCCGAAGCGGCGCAAGAAGTGCTGATAGTCGTCTGTGATGAATCGACATCGATTACCGACGCGTATGCGACCATAAAAATACTGAGCACTGAGCGCGGTGTATCCCGCTTTCGCATCGTCACGAATATGACACGCGGCGGAGGCGATGGCAGAAATTTATTCGAAAAAATACTCCGCGTCACAGATCGTTTCCTCGATGTGACATTGAATCATGCGGGTTCGGTGCCATATGACGATCGTGTCTGGCGCTCCGTGCAGCTGCAGGTTCCGTTCATCACGGCATTCCCGGGCTCGCTGGCGTCTTCGGCGCTCAAGAATCTCGCAGTAACTGCCGATAAATGGGATATACCCTCGGTAGCTCGCGGCAACATCGAGTTTTTCGTCGACCGACTCCTCCAGTTTCGTGGTTCAGAGGAGATGGCGGTCGCATGAAGGCCACGACTGTCTATGCAGCCAATGGATCGGTGCCTCCCGAGGTACTGGTCGAACAGCATGCTCCGATGGTTAAGTGGATCGGCATGCATCTGCTTGGACGGTTGCCGGACACAATCGAACTGGATGATCTCGTTCAGGTCGGTTTGATGGCATTGCTCGAGGCCGCGAAGCATTACTCGCCTTCCAAGGGCGCGAGTTTTCAGACATATGCGAGTATACGAGTGCGTGGTGCGATGTTGGATGAAGTCAGAAGCAATGATTGGGCGCCGCGGTCTGTCTACAGGACGCAGCGCCAGATAACAGCGGCGATCAGCGCCGTCGAAAATCGGACCGGCGCCGCCGCGAAGCCGGAAGCGATCGCGGAGGAGCTCGGTGTATCGATCGATGAATACTTTCGAATGTTGTCGACGACCGCAACGGCGCGCATGTTCAGTTTCGATCAGAGCGGTGATGGCCTGGATATCGCCGCGCCAATATCACCGGGTGACGGTTCCGATCCCTGCAAAGAGCTCGAGTCAGTCGAGTTTCGCGAGGAAATAATCAGGGCGATCAAATCCCTGCCGGAACGCGATGCGCTGGTGTTGTCCCTATATTACGATGACGAACTGAATTTCAAGGAAATCGGCGCTGTTCTTGGCGTCAGCGAATCCCGTGTCTGCCAGCTGCATGGCCAGGCATTGATCAGGGTTCGTTCGCACATCCACGAATCGGCCGATTCTGACGCAATTGAGCCGGCACCGGAATCCCGCCAAGCCACGGAGGTACTGAGCTGATGGACCCTCTGAATCCGATCAAACCCACATTTCCGAGTCCGCGTGTCAGACCGCCTGAGGGTAAAGTAAAAAGACGTGAACCAGATACGGGTGGAAGCCTGCAAAAGCAGGATAATCAGGGCCGAAAGCGACATAAACCGGCCTCCGGCGATCACCAGGTCGATGAATTAGCTTAATGGAGATTTTGGTATGAACAGTCTGATCCTGATGCTCGGCCTATTGGCTGCAGGGATGTCCGGCATTGCGATGCTTGCGCTACGCCGGGCCCGCCTGGCAGGTGCGCATTGTCTCGATCTCGAACTGTTAATCATTGATGCCGATCAGCGTCTCGACGATATCGAGACGCAAATCCTGCGTCTGATGAAGGACGGCAAGCAGACGGCCGGGCAGGTCGACAGGCTGGCAGCCGATCAGGGTCGTCTGGCATCGAATGAGAGCAGCAACGGTTTTGGTGAAGCGATAGCCCTGATTCAACATGGCGCCAGTGCCGAGCAATTGATCAAAACATGCGGCATCAGTCGCGCCGAGGCTCATCTCGTCGAAACACTGTATGGAAAAAACAAGTCGACGCTGTCTTCTGGCTCGACAAATGAGTTCAATGCACCGAATAAGTTCGTTTTTGTCGATACGCATCTGGAAGTGGCCAAACATCGGCCAGAAATGTAACAGTACTGATTGGAGCCCGACTGATGGTATCTATTCCCGACAAGATTATTGAACGCTTGCAAACGTGCACTAATTTTCCCTCGCCACCGCCGGTGGCGCTGAAAGTGATCGAACTCGCCCAGAACCCGAACACGGATTTACGCATCGTTGCCGATACGTGTAGTGGGGATCCTGCTATCGCGGCCAAGGTTATGAAAATCGCAAACTCGGCTTTGTATGCAAGCCGGCGGGAAAGCACAAATCTACGCCAGGCGTTGATCGTGCTCGGTCTCAATGCGACCCTGACCCTGGCGCTGAGTTTCACGCTTGTATCGAGCTTGCGTCGCGATCCTCCGAAAGGATTCGATTTTCTTGGCTACTGGCGTCGCGCCATCCTCGCGGCGACGTGGGGCAAGTTACTCGCGACGGAGTTGAACCAGCAGTTTGCCGAAGAAGTCTTTATCTCGTCATTGTTGCAGGATATCGGCATGCTGGCGATTGACCGGATTGGAGCCGAGACCTATCAGGATATTTCTCCATTGCAACTCGACCACGCCAAATTACTGCAGCATGAAGTCAGCCAGCTCGGTGCTGATCATGCAGCCATAGGTGGTTGGTTGCTCGATAGCTGGAATATGCCGAAACAACTGGTTCGTGCCGTTGCGCACAGCCATGATGTTGAGGCCGCGGATATCGAGTCGGAGCGACGCATGCATGTCCGTATCGTTGCAATGTCCGGTCAACTCGCCGATGTGTGGCTGTCGGATGGCAACGAAGTTGCGCTACAGCGCGCTGCCGTTTCAGTCGAGAAATATCTCGGCATCATTCCAAACCGGCTGGCCGAAATGTTTGAGCTCATCAGGGAGCAGTTACCGGTTGCAGAAGACCTGTTCGAGATGGACCTGTTCGAAGAGGGGCAGCTTACGGATATTACCGATGCGGCACGCGAGATTTTGATGATTCGCAACTTGCACGCATTGTCAGATGCCTTCGAGCTCCAGAAGAAGGCATCGGTACTGCAAACAGAAAATTTGGTACTGCGCCAGGAAACGACACTGGATGGACTGACCGGGGTCGGTAATCGGCGCTTTTTCGAAGACTCGCTCACGAATGAATTTGACAGCGCCAGTCGGCACGAGTGGCCGTTAAGCCTGATATTCGTTGATCTTGACTATTTCAAGGAAATTAACGACTCATACGGACATCCGGCCGGTGACGAGGTTCTTCGCAGGATTGCGAGAATGATTACCGCAACGATTCGTTCAGAGGATATCGCGGCCCGTTACGGCGGCGATGAGTTCGTTGTACTGTTGCCGGGCAGTGACGCCGAGGCAGCCAGCAATGTTGCGGATCGCATCGTGTCGGAGGCCGCAGGTTGCGGTTCGGCAATCGAAAATAGCGAGATCAAACTGACGTTGTCACTGGGCGTTGTGACGATGGATGCAATGAACGAGTTCGAGACGCAGAAAGATCTGCTCGCCGCAGCTGATGAGGCCCTCTATACCTCGAAGAAAGGAGGGCGTAACCGGCACACGTGTTACGGTCAGATCAAGGTTGCCTGAACAGATGTGCGGTGCCGTTGCTATCGGCTGACTTAGCGGGGCTGATTTATTGGCCGGCGGTAATCTTGTAGCGCTTCATTTTTTCGGCCAGTGTCGTGCGGCCTATCTGTAATTGCCGTGCTGCCTTCGCTGTTACTCCGTTCGCCTCGTACAGGGCACGCCGAATGAGTGAGATTTCGACATTCTCGAGATAGGCTTTCAGCGGAACGCCTTCGGCCGGCAACTCGAAGTCTTCTGGCTGTGGGCCCGATGCCCGGGTTGCCACAACATCTTTCAGGTCCGACTCGCGCAAGGCTGCTTTTGCCGTATAGCGAGTTGGCAGTTGTGCGATATCGACCACATTGCCCGGGTGTAGTACGCACAAGCGCTCGATCAGGTTGCCCAGTTCGCGGATATTGCCGGGCCAGTCGTATTGCTTGAGTATACGGATTGCGCCGGGGGTGATCTGGACAGGCTGGATGCCCGACTGAGCACAGCGATTCAGGATATTTTCGGTCAGTACGTCGATATCGTCCGTGCGTTCGCGCAGCGCCGGTAACTCTATTGGGAATACATTCAGGCGGTAGAAGAGGTCTTCGCGAAATTGTCCGTCGAGAATCGCCTGTTCCAGATTACGGTGAGTCGCAGCAACAATGCGCACGTCGCAAGAGCGGCTCCGGTTGCTGCCGACTCTCTCATAAACACGTTCCTGCAGAACACGGAGAAGTTTGACCTGCATGTTCAGGCTCATATCACCGATCTCGTCGAGGAATAGCGTGCCGCCTTCGGCAACTTCAAAACGGCCCTGGCGGGTCGCAATCGCGCCGGAAAAAGCGCCTTTCTCGTGGCCGAACAACTCGCTTTCGAGCAGGTCCGCGGGGATCGCGCCGCAATTCACCGGTACGAACGGCCTGTTTTGCCGGGGGGACAGTTCATGCATATAGCGCGCGGCCCACTCTTTGCCCGTGCCGGATTCTCCGGTTATCAGAACGTTCGTCGTAAACTCTGCGACCTGCTCGATCAGCCGCCTGACGCCGATCATCCGATGACTTGTGCCGGTCGGGAAATACGCCCGATTCGGATCCATGTGCACTGCGCTGGCATTGCGGGTTACCGGCTGATCATCGTGTCGTGATTTAATACCTGAATCAGCAGGCGCTGGATTCACCGGTGATTCCGCGGTTTGATTCATACTTTTTCTCCTTGCGCGCCCGATCGGCTCACGACAGCCGGAAACGTCAAAATTCTGTCAGATTCGGCGCGATACCTGAATTATTCACGTCAACACAACATAACTTGTCCTCGATGATTATTTATTTTTCCTTTCAGGTCAATAAGCTGACTCGGTTTTCTCAATTATAAATAAAGTTTGAACTGAACTCGTCATCCCGGACTGCCAACAAAATGTCACTCTGTGGCTTTGTGGCTACAAACGTGATTCGGGTCGCTGGCTGCCGGCAACCGGGGTGTTAGGCTTCGGGTATGGTTAATCGGATTCTGCAAAATCGCATTCGCCCATCGACAGAACGCCGATATAAACGTCTGCCGCCGCGCGGTCTGTGCACTGTAGTGATTCTCTTTCAAACGGTCGCAGTCGGTATTTCTGCGGGTGCCGATGAGCCCGATACGGAGGTCATTGCCGTGACCCCGGGCACTAGCTATTCCCATTCGGCTCCAGCAGGTTGGCAGGGAGCAACCCGGCAGGAGGACACGCATGACAAAATACCCCGGCCCAAATCGTCGCTGACGATCCGGGCCTATGAAGGATTCGGAGTGCTGCGACCGTATTACGGCAATGACCCCGCCTATGGTGTGGATGTTACGGCGGAAATCGAAAACTGTCCGGATGGCAATAACCGCATCAGTTCGCTGAATATCGGTGGTTGGTTATTTGCAGTCGACGGAGATTGTTCAGACTATCACCGAAGTAAGCGGGTCTCGGTATCGGCGATAGATGACGGAAAAGATGAAGAGATGTCAGACGAAGCGGTGATGGATTGCGATCCGGCGACGTGGCGATGCCGAATGATCGATCGTTAGTGTGACGCTAAATTGCCTGTTGATTCCCGTCGCTTGATCCAGACGAGCAGGCCCAAGGCCGACCCGAGCAGCCAGACCGAGGCCGGTAGCGGGACCGCAGTAAGTGGCGGCCGGTCGATCAGGATACGCAGTTCATGGATGTCATTTTTGGCGACAGTCTGAAATGCAAATGTGTGACGGTCGGGCGAAAAGCTGAACCAGTTTTTTGCGCCGTTGAGTTCGTAACCCCGTGCCTCACCGGCACCGGCGTAGACCGTAGTGCCGGTACCGAGCAGCAAATCTGTTTCGCCGAGGGTTGTCTCCTGAAATATGATGCCGACTATATCCGTGTCGAATGTTATTGAACCGGACAGCTCAATTTTTTTGCTTGGCGTTTCCGCGTGCAGTATCAAGCTGTCATAGTTGCCCGGTGCCAAAGACCCGGACCAGGTTGACTGGGTTCCGCCAGAGCTGCTGGTATACAGGCCGGTTGCATTGTTCTGGAACGGGATGACGTCGATCGGTAGTGGCTCGAGCAACGGCAGATTGTATTGTTCCATCCACAGGAAAGCATGATTGCTGGAGGTGAGGTCTCCGGTGGCGGCACGGCCAATAATGAAATATCGCCGCTTGTTGTCATGGCCGCCGCATCGACGATAAACAGCCAGACCGCAACAGAAATTATCAGTTTGCTACGCATGCTTCCAATCTCGAATCAAGCATCAATCCGGAAAAATGGTTGGATGAATGGGTAACAGGTATCAGGCTAGCGAACGGACGGGAAAATGGCGACGAGACCGGTCACAGAAACAGAAATTGGTATCGGGTAATTTTGCCTTTACATAACGGCCAGAATTTTGCGCCATTGACCGATCCGGCAACGAGGAGCTATGGCTACCAGGGCAGCCCGGTACGGGCTATACCTCGGCAGAGAAAAAGGTGCCTTGTGAGTGCACAAGTCGGAGGGTTTCGAATACGACGCCGACGATCCAGCCGGCATCGTCGTCGCGCTGGCAATGTGTTACCAGTGCAACTGCATCTATGGAACTGCTGGCGATTTTCACGCGACGACCTTCTCCCAAGCGACGTTCCGACATGAACCGCATGCCGTTCGGCGACACATCAAGAGTTTGGCCGGCCCAGGGAGTTGGTTGCGGCCAGGTCGTATAAAAAGCGATATCGAGATGCGTTGGTATCCGGTTGACGGCACGCTGACCGGAGTGTTCGAGGCGCCATTCGGAAGCCGGGCAGAGTGGGCTCTCACACTTCGGGCAAACCAGGTCGGGATCATCGGTCGTGTTGTGATCGTGAGGCGTCAGACAAAACAGGCAGGCCGTATTCGGCTCTGACGCGGTGTCGGTTGCGGGATTATTTCCCGATTGGTCTGCCGTTTCATCTGCCGCTTCTTCGGCCGGTTTGGAAGAAGATAAACCGCGGCGAATCAGTTGCCGCTCATGGTCGTACCGCGCACGGCTCTCCGGATTCGTCAGTATGCGGTAGGCCTCGTTGATCAGTGCGGCATTCCAATGATTGCCACCGAGGTCCGGATGTTGTTTGAGCCGCTGCATCAATGTCCGGTAGCTGGACTTGATGATTTCGGCCGGGGCGTCCGGCTGAACATGCAAAATTCGATAATAATTGCGTCGGTTATCCACGGCTCTCAATTTCTATGCCACAGCCGGGTGTAAGCGCTGCAGTGCCGGACAGGGTAAAGTCCGATAATGCTGATGTGCTCGGCTCAAGTCCACCGCGAGTGTCGCAATTTAGCCCCGTGGCAGGAATTATTGACTCTCACTGCGACGATAGTAGCGGTAGGACTCGAAAAGCTGTCGAGCAGCAGGAATAGCAATCGCTTGCATTAAACCGGTTGATCAGAATTGACCCGGAAGTTGTCTCCAATTTGCTATAGTTTACCGATCGGTTTAGGCAGTGATTTGTCATGGGAGCACGGCAATGTTGCGGCGAACTAAAACCTATTGGCTGTTAATGGCCCTGTTTACATTGACCGGTGTCTACAGTTTCTGGTTATTTTTCCAGTGGAACAGCATCGGCGGTGAACCGGGTTCCGATCTCGATCTCGTCAGGCGGAATGCATATGCAAGCCTGCTTGCCGGGTTTATTTGCCTGGCAGGGGTCATAGCCCTGACAGTTGCGCACAACAAAAAATCACGCCGAGATATCTAGATCAGAGTTTGTTTGCCTTCGACATGACGGAGTCATGTTTCTTGTCGAGCGTGACGAGATCAGTGAGGATATCAGTTGCCTGGTCCAGCAGGATGTCGGGTTGCTCTTCATCCTTGACGGCATCGAGCGAATCGATCGACTCAAGTCCGTTAGCCGCACGACGCTGGTTTTCGCGTTCCAGGCGTTTTTGACGTGTCGCTTCGCGTTCTGCGAGGCGCTTTTCCTTGTTCAGTGAAATTGATTTTTTCGCCCGCAGTTCCTCCATGGCGGCGATGTCCGACAGAAGATAGTCGATATTTGCATCCATCTGAATGCGCGTGTTGTAGGCCTGGGTCAGGTACGAAATTTCACTGTCGAGCGGTTGCTGTGCAGAGAAACCCGTGGCCTTGATTTGATCCCAGGGCAGGGCGCGTTTGCGGCTGCTTTCACCATTTTTTTCCGGGTCTATTGCGGACGGCAGATCAATGTCCGGCAGTACACCTCTGTGTTGTGTGCTACCGCCGGTGACCCGGTAGTATTTACCGATCGTCAGTGTCAACTGGCCGAGGCCCGGGTCCGGGACTCGGCGCGCATACTGATCGAGGATATACAGGTTCTGTACCGTGCCTTTGCCGAAAGTGCGCTGGCCGATAACCACACCACGTTGATAGTCCTGAATCGCCGCAGCAAAAATCTCCGACGCCGATGCGCTGAATCTGTCGACCAGTACGACCAGGGGACCGTCGTACACTGCATTCGGCTCCGGGTCGTCCAGCACCTCAATTCGGCCGGTAGTATCCTTGAGCTGGACGACCGGCCCGTCGCTGATGAACAAACCCGTCAGCGCCGTCGCTTCGGACAAGTGACCGCCGCCGTTGCTGCGCAGATCTATAACGAGACCATCGAGGCCATCTTCCTGCAGTTCTTCGATCAGGCGTCTGACATCGTGTGTCGTGCTGACATAGTCCTGTTCGCCTTTACTGCGGGCATCGTAATCCTGATAGAAACTGGGTACGGTGATGACGCCGACGATACCCGTTTGATCGTTGCTTTCAATCGTGATTTTCTTGCTGCTTGCCGCCTGCTCTTCGAGCTTGATCTTGTCGCGGACCAGGTCGAGTATATTTTGTTCTGCACCGGGCATTGCATCGGCCGGCAGGATCTGTAGCCGCACGGTCGTGCCGCTTGGTCCGCGAATCAGTTGAACGACATCATCGAGTGCCCAGCCGACGACATCGACCATTTCTCCGGACGCGCCCTGACCGACGGCAGTAATCCGGTCATTCGGCAACAGGCGGCCGTCGATTGAAGCCGGCCCGCCGGCGATAATATTGAGTACCGCGACAAGTTCGTCATCCAGGCGCAACGATGCGCCGATCCCTTGGTACGACAGGCTCATCTGGATCTTGTATTCCTCCGACTGGCGCGGAGACAAGTAACTCGAATGTGGATCCAGCGTGCGGGTAAATGAATTCAGGAACGTTTCGACGACATCGTCACTGTCGAGTTGATTAATGCGTTTGAGTACTCGTGAATAACGCTTGGTCAGAACCTCAACCGTATCGTCCCATTCTTTGTCGGCGAGAGTCAGGCCCAGCCCGTCGTTGGTGACACGCTGGCGCCAAAGTTGCTGCATTTCCTCCGGTGAGGACAGCCATGGCAGATCTTCGCGATTGAACACGTAGTCTTCGTCGCTGTTGAAGTCCAGCGGTTCTTCGAGCAGTGATATTGCGTAATCGAGATTTTGCTGGGCACGTAATCGGTACAAGCGAAAAATATCGAATATCGGATTGAAATCTCCGGATCGCAGAACGTTGTCGAGAGAGTTGCGGTAACGGTTGAAATAGGTGATGTCGGAAGCGCGGAAATAGTGCTTGTTCACATCCAGTGCATCGATGTAATTGTCCAGGATGATCGACGAGAGGTCGTCATCGATGCTGATCTTCGAGTAGTGAGCCCGTTCGACAAAACGGGTCACCATTCTGGAAACCTGTCGATGGCGCTGGTCGGACTCCAGGATCTTTGGTACGGCATCGGTTTGCGCGGTAGCCGCAACAAATCCCGGTGACGCCAGCAGGGCCAGCAGGATCGTCGCAAGCCGGGCGCAAGATCTGCGGCCTGATGTATGGCTAGAGTTCATGGAAATAGACTTATTAATCAACATTCTTTAGGCTTCATCGCGAACTTCGGTTCAATTCTATTATGGCAAGGCTAGAACGGCTGATCCGTTCTAGCAAGGCCTTGTGCCGCAGAAACGGCACGACCTGACGGAGTCAATAAATGAATCCCTTTACGGTGATTCTCGGCATCACCCTCGGTAGCCTTGTTTCTATCGCTTTCAGTCTCGGTGGCGTCCTGTTCGTATTCTGGTTTCTCCGCGAAGAGAGCCTGAGGTTTGACGCCGAAATGCCGGAATTGTTGCGTAGTACAGCCATTTTCTTTGTTCTTGCCGCAATTGCGGCCGTGAGCTTTGTCGGTACACTGAAAAACAGTGCTTGGCGCCATATTAGCCTCGCGTTGCTGTGGTTCGGGTTGATCGGCACCGGTTGGTATTACTGGCCGGAGTGACTGTGTCGGAATATCCGCAGAGCGGTCAGCCAGATCACAACGATCAGCAGCGGTGCCAGGATCAACATCAGGGCGGCGCGCTCACCGTGCCATGTGGACAGATAAATTGTCCCCAGGTAGCCCGCCAGTCCGCCATTACCCTCGTATGACCCGACGATGGTGCCGCCGACGAGGTAAGCCATGACGGGAATGATGACGGCTCCGGCAAAAAGGAGCGCCGCAATTCTGATCAGGATCTTTTTCCACGATGGGTTCACGGTCAGGCTCACGATATTGCGCTGGAAAACGCGCTATTTTTGCACGATAGACACCCTTAGGACATCGAATTAGGGGGAATTATCGTCTTCAGACGCGAGTTTTTCAGACCCGGACCCTGGTTTGCGGTGACGAAGTTTATGTCGTAGTGCGGCGATACCGATGCCAAGGTGCAGTGCAGCGAGGCCAAATACCAGGGCCCATGGCAGGATCCACGTCCAGCCGGGTTGATACAGCGCTGCAGTCAGCGCGACGAGCCCGCAGCAAATATAGATCACCGGCAACGCCTCATAGATGGCGCGCGGCAACCAGACGCGTTTCAGCAATAATCGCCGGAGTCGCGTGCTCGCCGCCTCGTGCTCACATGGCGGGGTGGTCCGTATCGTACTGGGTTTTTGCATCGTGTCGCCTGACCGGTAGTGTCCGGTACTACGGCAGATATGTCTGTGAGATCGCTCACAGCATTAAGTAGCATGCAAAAAGAGGGAATGTCTACGGCTTGGAAAATCCTGGTACATGCCGGTCGTCGAGTGCTTTCATCGGCCTGCCATCCGTCAGTTCGGCCGTGATCACGCGCAGATCGGTCAGGTCGACTGCTGTGCTGCTGGTCATCAGGTGACGAATCAGGTCAAAGATATCGACCTGTCCGTCGGTTCGTGATTGTAGTTCGTTATCGACAGCAGAAAATATGTCGACGGCCCGGGCCGTGATGGCACCGGAGGCGTTGGTTGCGGACAGGCTATCGATGTCTTGCCCGCGTTGCGCAAATTTCGCCAGCGATGCAAAAAAACGATCAGTGGAAATCGTACCGCTGCGGTGCAAGATTTTAAGTGTTGTGTACTCGGCAATACCCTCGTCAATCCAGTCATGTTGATCGGCGGTTCGAATCGGCATCAGCACATGGGCCATCTCATGCAGCAGCGTGCTCGTCGCATTTTCACTCAGCAACGGCCGGTCGGCATGGATATACAGTGAGTTGGATGCGGATAATCCACCGCGCCACATCGGTTCACCGGCGGAGACAATACTGAGTCGCGGTGGCAGTGACTCGATTTCCGTTGCCAGAAACGGCAGTGTCCAACGCAGCAATGCGAGCATACCGATCCGCTGGATATTTGCACCGACAGGCCCGGCAACTGAGACTTCCATGCCGGCGACGATGTCACGTCGAACGCCGAGCCTGCCGGTAATGATCCAGCCGACAGGGCGAGCGAAGTTCCGGTCCGGGTCCTGGATCAGCAAGCGGCCGTCTGCGTGTTCGGCGAACGGCGTGACAATTGACCAGTTGTCCGGCAGATCAGTAGTGAATTCGCTGCTTGCCCGGGTGCCTGTACGCTGGGTGATCGATGCCGGCGGAAACAGGTCATCGCCGCGAAACACGGCCCAGTCTTCGGTGACCAGTGCGTCAAAGCCGCCATTGGTACGCTGATGATCGATAAGCACGACGTATTCTATGGCACCACCTTGCAGTGGCGGTTGCCAGGTGACGATCATGCCGTCACGGTGGATTGATCCGTCGCCGGAAAACTCTGTATATAGATTGGCCGGCGCCCTGAGACGTACTTCGCGTAGTAAATTCGTTGTCTGTTTGACCGAGATTCGGGCCTTTGCATAACCGTCTGTGCGCGTCAGGTCAGCCGCAAATGAAAGCTGATAGCGCTGTTCATGATCCGCTTCAGCCATCGCCATGGAGGGCGTTGTTGCGGTCAGCAGGAACAGCAGAAAAAATGTGCTGGAATTAATCAGAGCAGTCCGTCATCGGCAATAAACGATCGCAACTCTTTCGCCAGACCTTTGCAGGCTGCTGCCTTGGTTCGGGCAATCATTGGGACCGGAATAAACAGGGCCGGGATGACGGATGTGCCGTGCACGTCGGCGCTGACTACTCCGGCGGATTTCCCTGCGCGTATGTCCCAGATTGCCGCTTTGTATTGTGAATCGTCTTCCCACCAGGCCAGCCCGAAACAGCCACCGCCACCCGGTGCAATCGCGCACGACAGGCTGCCGCCGCTGGCCGATTTCTCGGTGTCGCCTGTAACCCAGATGATGTAACGAACGCCGCTGGTCTCCAGCCGCTGCGTCAGACCGTCGCGCTCAAACAGGGCGGGCAGGGCTTCGGGACCTCGCGGCATCGTGCGTGGTTCGAACCATGGAAACATGGCATCGACAAACTTTTCATCGGGGTAAACGTTTAGCCCCCCGCGGCCTTTCTGGACTTTATCGCTGACACAGTCGACAAATTCATCTTCGGTCTCGTTGCCGGCATGATAGCTGGCTTCGAGAATGACAATGCTTTCGGTGCTCAGGATGCCTGTCGCGGTATTTTTTGACTCCTCGACACGCGTCGTCATGCAGCCGCTGAGCATGATCGACAGCACGATCGCCGCCTGCAAGTCCGCATGTCGATGATGCTTCATGAGTCGTTGTCGTCGCTGAGCAGCGTCTCCTTGATTTTCGGTTCTTCCGCAAAGCCGATTATGATACTTGCGGCGGCGTCACGCATCGCCCTGATCACGGCTTCTTCCATCGCCGTACCTGCGCCAAAGTTCCGTGAGTCACTTTGTCCGTAAGCGCTGACGGGCCATTTTGTGATCAGTTCGCCCGTTGGCGAGTAGACATGCAGATTGTAGCGGATCCAGACAGAATATTGTTCGGAGCGGGACTGACGGGGCAGGGAAAACTCGAATGCCTCGATAGCGGGTGCAATCACGGCATCCAGCTCCGTATAGGGTGGGGCGGAGCCACCGGTACTTTTGACATCTGACGTTATGGCAAACAGCGCTGAAAAAATACTGTCGAACAGCCTGGTGTTTGCGGTGCCGAGATCAAATGCCCACTCGGTGTCGTTGGGCAGGTCTTCCGTATACGTAAAATTTGTGAAGGCCTCGTCATAGTGTATGCCGATGTGCAGCGGCAGTGATTGCACAACCGGTTCCGGGAAATCGGTCTTGATGACGATAGATTTCGCGCAGGCGCCAAGCATAGCCGCCATCAGCATGATCAGACACGGTAGAATCCTGTTAGCTCTGTTCGAAGTCATCGCGTTTTTCGTAGAGACCAAGCGGATCCGCGTGGATCAGGATCTCGATACCAGGATAACGTTGCTCGACCTCCGCTTCGACTTCATCGAGTATCTCGTGGGTTCGGAGCAGCGTGATGTCCGGGTCCATTTCCAGGTGAAACTGGACAATGAAGTGATTGCCGCCGAAGCGTGTTTTCATGTCGTGAAAACCGAGAACATTTGTATGCGCCCGTGCTATTGCCTCGATAGTCTGTCGGTCCTCGAACGGAATTTCGTGATCGAGCAGAATCTGTAGCGATCTGTTGGCGATGTCGAGCACGCTGTTCAGAACGACGAGTGCGATGATCATGCCGACCAGCGGATCGATGATGGCGAAGCCGGTCCAGCTCGTCATGACGATCGCGAGGCCGACGCCGAGATTAATCATCAGGTCTGTTTGATAGTGCGCCGCGTCAGCCTTGATCGCTACCGAGCCGGTCTTCCTGCCTACGTACCGTTGAAAACTGACCAGAAGGACCGTCGCGGCACTGGCGACAATCACGACACCGAGGCCGATTTCCGGCGCGTCAATGTCGCGTGGCGAAAAAATCCGGCGGATTGCCTCGAAACAGACGTAAAGACCCGAGCCGGCGATGATCAACGCCTGAACGAGTGCGGCAAGGCCCTCTGATTTTCCATGTCCGAAGCGGTGCTCGGAGTCCGCCGGAGACAGTGAATAGCGCACCGCCCAGAATGTGATTGCCGATGCGAACACATCGAGTACAGAATCGGCCAGCGAACTCAGCAAGGATACCGAAGAGGTTTCCTGCCAGCCCCATGCCTTGAGCAGCACGAGCGACAGGGCGACAACGAGTGATGCGTAGCTGGCCGACTTGATCAGCAGCGTACGCTGACCGGTGGTCAGTGTGTTGTGTGCTTCGTGGTTGCTTGTTTCATCCGTCATTCGTCAGTCACTTTACATTTCTGCCTCGATCGTCTGCATGGCTCGAGTGCCGGCGCATTAATAATGAGGCGGCTTTTCATCGCCGGGATTCGCCGATGACGCGGCACCTGCCTGTGCCTTGAGTTGTTCGACAAGAAAATTGCATGTTGATTCAAGATGATCAAGTTTTTTCTGTTGTTCATAGACTTCCTCGCCCAGTGTGTGGATCGAGTGGTCTTGGTGGGCGATTCTCGATTCGAGTTCGATCAGGCGTTCCTCCTGGGTCATCCCTTCCTCCTGGGTCATCCCTTCCTCCTGAGTCATCTAAGAGTCTCCGCTGGTAGTTTCAATGCAGGATTTCGGCTATCTTGTCGCAAATCCAGCCTCGTCGATAGTCCGAATGATCAGTGTTCGCATGACGGCGGCCGCCGGTGACCCCGGCGTTTACAAATATGACTAAACTACATCGCGGAGAAATACATGAGTAATCAGCAGTGGGATTCGGCGCCGGAAATGCAGATCGACGAGTCCGCCACCTATACCGTCACTATCGAAACGAATCGCGGCACGATCGAACTGGAACTGTATCCACAGCATGCCCCGCAGACGGTCAATAACTTCGTCTTCCTGGTCGGGCAGGGGTTCTATGATGGCATTTTGTTTCATCGCGTCATTCCCGATTTCATGGTGCAGGGCGGTGACCCGACCGGTTCGGGTGCAGGTGGTCCGGGATACCGGTTCGATTGCGAGACAGACGGCAATCCGCTGAAACACGAGCGTGGCGTCATTTCGATGGCGAACGCGGGGCCAAACACGAACGGCAGCCAGTTTTTTATCACGCATGTGCCGTGTCCGCACCTTGATGGCCGGCACACGGTATTCGGCAAGGTCACAACCGGTC
The DNA here is from genome assembly GCA_964629475.1 of uncultured Chromatiaceae bacterium. Lineage (GTDB taxonomy): Bacteria > Pseudomonadota > Gammaproteobacteria > Steroidobacterales > SMWD01. The sequence continues at coordinate 187,477 of CAZVQW010000002.1, forward strand.
TCGATGTTGTCGATGCGATCGAGCAGGGTGATCAGATGGCGAAGGTGACCGTTACGGATTAGTCGCCGGATCAGATATCGGGCACTTCAGATTAAGTGCCCGATTTTTTCAAGTGTCTCGCCGACATCACCGTGGTTGTCGGCACTCTTCCTTCTATAGCGGCTGATACGTGTATTTCGCCAGGTGAGCCGCGAGTTCGACCATCAGGCCGCCTTTTGTGCGGCTGAATATGGCGACCCGGCTTTTATAGCCGGGATCTGCCGAGGCACCGATGACAATCAGTACCGCGCTGCCGCGGCCTTCGAATTCCCAGCCGAATGTCTTGAACTCATCCATGATCTCGGCATCCTGGAAGAAAATGATCTGGCTGTGGAGCTGTGCGCCGAAATCGAAGCCGAGAGCGCCCTTGAATTGGCTGGTCCGGCCGACTAATTCTCCCTGCTCGATGATGAAGCCGCTACCGTAGACAAATCCGAAACCGACCGCGATGCGCCCGACGGACGGGAAGATTGCATACCCATGGGCTTCATCGAAATATTTCTGCAGCTTCGGTTGTTTGGCCAACATCCGCTCAATTTCCGCGGCGGCGGTAACCTGCCGTTTGTCATTCGGGTCGGGCTTCCAATCTGCGCCGAGGCTCGGTAAGGCGAGAACCAGGAGCAGGGCAGGCAACAGATTCCGGGTGAGAGTCTTCATCGCAGGCATTCCAGATGCAGGGTGTACCAGTCAGCACCGCCGGCGACATTACCGAGAATGTCCGAGGTATCAAATATGCCGGAACGATGGACGACGGTGACACCGGCAAAGCAGTTGCGCGTCAGTTTGGATTTGATCAGCCCTTCGAGCGGGAAATCCACGGTCCATTCGAGATAGTTCAGGAAATGCGATGTGTTGCGATCCCGGTCCCCCTGTTTGACCTGCTCGATATAGGGCACTTTTTCGGCGGCCGAAAAGCCGAAGCCGAAGCCCCAGCGAAAGGCGAGGCGATCCGACCACGGCAGGTAGCCTTTGCCGATCGCCATCATGTAGGCCGTATAGTTCCAGAAATCGTCCTGGTAGTCTTTTTCGAAGTGGCGGAACAGGGCCAGCTTGGCGTAAAAATCGACGCGCTCGCCGCTTTGCACCAGCTTGCCGACCGTCAGGCCGCCGATATCGGTCTGAACTTTTCTGCTCTCGGTGAAATTGCCCTGCATTGGTTCGGGCACGATATTGTGATCGCCGGTATAGCCGTAGTTGACGCGCCATGACCAGGTCGTTTCCTGTGCTACAGATCCTTTGCGTTGCCTGTCCATGTCACCAAAGAAATAGCCACCACCGACGAACAGGCCCGATGTGAAGCTGTCCTCGGTAATCGGGCTGTTACGGATCGACGTGTCGAAGGCCTGAAAACCGAGGTTCGCATACAGAAAGATATGGTCCGTCAGGTGATAGGAGGTGTTAATTCCATAGGCAAAATTAGTGGCGGCCCCCGCCTGATAGGCCGGAATTCCCGTTGCTGCCGATTCTTCTTCGCTGACGCCGTAGTAATAATCAACGAGATCCTCGTCCTGCCAGATCAGTGTTGCATACGGGGAGAAAGAAAAATGGCCCCACTGGAATGGATAACGATAGCTCAGATCAAATTCATTCCCGTTGTGATTATTTTGTGCATCCCATACATATTCGGCCTTCAGGACGCCGTAGTTTCCGAACCAGCTGCCGGACACACCGCCATCCAGCGTCTGGCTTCGTTTGTTCAGGCCAGCGAGAAACTCGTTGGCATCCGGGTCGAGTTTGTTGAAACGGTAACGCAGGATCAGGTCGAGGCTGACCGATTCGTTTTTGAATGCATGTATGCCACCGGACGTGCCATGGGCAAAAACCCACTTGCCTTCATAGAGATACAGCGGGACCAGGTCCGGATCCCGGTCACTGCCGATATAGATATCAGCACCGGTCCGTATGCCGCCGCCGATGGCCGGTGTGCCAGGCGGTGCTGTATCGATCGGTACCCGCGCCAGCTCCTGGCCGGCTTGTGCGGCGGGCACCAGGGAAATCCAGGTAGCGACAATCGCGATCGTTGCGATGCGGCAGCGATTCGATGTTAGTGCCCGTATATATGACATGGCTGGAATATATTGTAAGTCTGTCAGTTCGGCCCCTGCGGCGCTGTGCATTGTAGGGTATTGAAATCAACAATCCGACCAGTACATTCCTGCGGGAACGTGCATCATCCTATGCACGAGCTTGCCTGCGTCTGATCCTAAATACAGGCCCAGCAAGTAAAAACATAAATATCAATAACCTGCAGCAGATTGATAAACCATTTCAATAGGCGTATGTTGAATCTTCCTGACTAGTGGGAGCGGTCAAGGAGTCTACAACCAACAACCAATAACCTGATTGAATCCAGCAGCCGACGCCTGGTGGCGCGGCGGCGTTCCCGGTTGCGCGGTAGTCCGCGTGGCCTGAGCCCGAAAGTGGGTCCCGGAGGTGGACCCGGAAGCGGGCACCGGAAATGGGAGAGTGCAGGTGGAAACGGTAGTTGCGGAAAACGAGGGTCTCGATCGCGGCGCTGCGCTGCGTAAAGGATTCCGAATGGGCGACTGGACGGTACGGCCAATCGAAGGAATGATCGACGGGCGCGGGGGGCAGCATCACCTGCAGCCCAAGTCCATGGATGTCCTTTTGTGTCTCGCCTGTTCGGCCAGCGAGGTTGTCGAGCGGGACGAACTGATCGAACATGTCTGGGGCCGGACGGCGGTCACCGATGAACCGCTAACGCGGTGCATCCATGATATCCGTCGCGAGCTTAACGACACACGCGAACACCCGACCTATATCCAGACGATTCCGAAACGCGGTTATCGGCTGATCGTACCCGTCGAAGCGATCGGTGCAGATACGACACACAAGGGTTCGTTTGCAAGAATTCTCCGTGCGCTGTTCTCACGGTATGGTTTGAGCATCGCAGCCGTTGCGGCGATTCTTGCGATCGTGGCCGGGCTGTCGCAGGAGCTGCAGTCGACCGAAGCCATTCCACCGCTCGCCACCAATATTCACAGCATCGCGGTGCTGCCGTTCGAGACATCCGGCGATGAGGTGGTCGATCGGTGGCTCGGGGACGGACTCGCCGAAGATCTGCTGAATCTGTTGGCCGGGGTCAATGGTCTCGAGGTTGCGGCGCGTTCGTCGTCGTTTCGTCGGTTCCCGGCAGCGACCGACATCGTTCGGATCGGTCATGACCTGAACGTGCACTATATTTTGAAAGGAAGCGTCGAGCGGGATGCCGATCGATTGCGGGTTAACGTGTGGCTGATCGATGCACAGACGCGTCATCGTCTATGGAGCCAGGCCTACGAGCGGCCGGCGCATGAATGGTTTGTGTTACAGGAGGGTATCGCGCAACAGGTCGTGATCGCGTTACTCCCTGGCGATGTGAACGATCGGATGCCGCTGCCGCCGATGACCGATCGACCGGTCATAGCAGTCGCGCCGACATCGAGTATCGAGGCTTACGACTATCATTTGCAGGCGCGTTCTCTGCTGCAGGACTCGAATAATCTCGATTCACTCGACGCTGCCGCCGAGTACTTTTCGAAAGCAATTCAGCTCGATGCCGGGTTCGCAAGCGCTTATGCCGGATTGTGTGCAACGTTCGTGCAGCAGTTGCAGCTGAACCCGTTGGAGCAAATTGCAAAAACGGTGTATAAAATTTGTAGTCAGGGCGTCGCATTGCATCCTGATTCGATCGAGATGCGCAGTGCCTATGCCGATTTGTACCGCGTCAGCGGGCAGCCGAAACGCGCGATCGTTGGGTATCGCTGGGTCATCGATCGAAAACCACACGCGATGGATGCGTATCTCGGCATGGCCGGCGCGTATGCGAGTCTAGAAGATTTTGACGAGGCTGAGCGTGCCTATCGTCGGGCCATCAATGTTAAACCTGATGATGAGCGGGCATACCGCGACTTCGGTTCTTTCCTGTTCGCGCGCGGTCGTTACGGTGAGGCCCTGGAGTTGGGCCGGCGTATGATCCAGCTCAATCCGGAGAGCGTGGCAGGCTACACGATTCTCGGCGATGCATCGTTCAGCAGCGGCCGGTTTACCGCTGCAATTGCGGCCTATCGGGAGGTCATGGTGCGCGATGTCGGTGCGATGATTTACTCTCGAATCGGGGCCAGCCAGTACTATCTCGGCCGTTACCAGGACGCTGCCCTGACGTATCAGCAGGCCGCCGCCCTGACGCCACTCGATCATCATGTCTGGGCCGACATTGGCGATGTTTATACGCAGATCGCCGGTGGCGATCTGCAGGCCGAAGAAGCCTATCATGCAGCTCGTGAGCTGATAGAAGAAGAGCTCAAGATTATGCCGGGTAATGCAGTCGACAGGATCGGACTCGCATATTACTGTGCGGCCCTCGGTGAAAGTGTCTGTGCAAGGTATTACAGCGCCGAAGCCGTCGAGTCGGCACCGGAAGTTCCGTTAGTGCACTACCTCGATGCGCTCGTGCAACTGCGGCTCGGGCATGAGGCATCCGCGGTCATGGCCGTCGAACGTGCATTGCAGCTTGGTTATCCACGCGCGCTGCTGACGGTCGATCCGCAACTTGCAACGGTCCGCAACAGCCCACGCCTGAGCGGTATGTTTTTTGCACGACAAGACTTCGTGCAGAATGCAAATTTCCAGTCGCGGCTGTCGATGATTGCCCCGCGATAACCGTATTTTTCGACCAGATTTGGGTGAAACCGAGAAAAACCGAGAAATCCACAGGAAAAAAGCAGCAAGAAATAACTAAACCATCATCCATCTGCAGTAACAGATCTCCAGTATTTCCTGTAAGCCGCGAGTGAAATCTCCGGCTACAACAACACGGGAACCGGGCTCAGTGCCAACAAGGCATCGACCCGACTACCCGCAGGATAAAAAGGAGAACTGTAATGACTGGACTTTCACGTAAGTATCGATGCGTAATTCACATCATCTGTTTCACCGTAATTACGCTTTTATTCTGTATTCCAGCTCAGGCTGGTGAGCCCATCGAAGTCATGCTGCACGATGACGACGTTTACGGCGCTCGCGATATCGAATCCGGGGAGTATGCAAAGGGTGTTGATCACTTGCTTAGCTGGCTTGGTGATGAGCATCAGGCACACTCAATTCGGGTACCGATTGTCATCGATCTGTGTGCCGGTTACACCATGCTCGAGGACTTCGAAGCAGCGACGCAGTATTGTGACGCAGCTGTCGACAGCGGCAGGTCGACGGGCCTCGCATTGAACAATCGTGGCGCGCTAAATGTGGCCAAGGGTGACTATGAGAACGCGATTCGTGATTTCCAGGCGGCGATAGAGTCGTGGGGTGCCGACAGCATCGCGCGCCGCAATCTGGCGCGCATCGAGGCCAGGGTTGCGGCGATGTCGCGACCGGATGGCAGCACACTTGCGCAGGTGAATCCGGAGCCCTAGTAGTTGCCGCATACATTTTCTCTGCGACGATAAGAGGGGGAAGCCCGGGCAGGGCTTCCCCTTCGTTGCTGATTGCGCCCGGCAACGCAATGCATGCGGTAGTTTTTTGCATCTGCCTATAGTGACGGGCAATATAATTCGCGGATCAAGCTGTCGCGCAGGCGATGTATCACGGGTATGAAGTTTGTCACCGTGACTCATTAGCTGGCGCACAAACGATGGAGAAACCGGCATGAAGAAACTCGTCACCGCAGTCATTGTGATTCTCATAATTGCCGGCCTCTGCCTGCCGCCAGTATTCGGCATCGTCACCGAGAATCGGGTCACCGAGCGTCTTGCGGATGGCGGACCCAACCCGTACGTCAAGGCCCGCATTGGTGAGTTTGAGCGGGGGCTGTATTCCAGCACGGCTACTCTGACACTGAGCCTGTCAGATGAGTACCTGGCAGAACTGGAAAAAACGATCTATTCGTCAGTGCCCGTCACACCTGAGGCTGCAGAGCAACAGGAAGCCATCAGCGTAGTTATCGCGGCAATGGCCGATGGTTTAAGCCTTGATATCAAATTCACGCACGGACCGGTGGCCGTCCGGGATGGCTTATTCTTCGGGCTCTCACAGGTCACGGCGCGGATTGATTCGGAAACTCCGTTCATGGCCAACAAGCAGGAAGAGCTGGGGCTGCCCTACCTGATGGAGATGCAGGCACAGCTCGAATTTGATGGATCAGCCAGCTTTCAGGGCGACATACCGTCCTTTAGTGTGTCGGAAGCCGATGAGTCGTTTGATTTTTCCGGTCTCGATATCAACGGCAAGTTCAACGCGGCGAACCGCTCAGTTATCGCCGAAGTCAGGATTGATTCAATAACCGGTGTCACCAATGAGGCGGATTTTTCGGTCGAGGGCATTAGCCTGACGACCGATTCAATATTAATGAGCGATAACTTCTGGCTCGGTGATTCGAATTTTCAGATCAGTAATGTCACGGCGATGAATCCGGGTGACCCGGATAACCAAATGGTCAGGCTGGAGAATGCAGGTTTTGATATATCTTCGACACTAAATGATGTTGGCGACAAGGCTTTCTTTGACCTGACCTACGGCATCGGACTCTTGATGGCTGCCGATGAAATGGAGATCGAAGACGCACGATTTAATTTTGGTTTGTCCGGGATCGACATGGAGGCCCTGAGAAAATATTTGGAACTCGTCCGGAACATGGGTGTGGTGACTGAGCAGGCAATGATGGAATCCATCCCTGAGCTTACGAACATCATGTATGACGTTCTGGCGGGTTCGCCGAGCGTGACGTTCAATCCGGTTGCATTCAAGTTCAATGGTGAGGCTTTCAACGCAACACTCAGAATTGACGTGGAAGGAAGTGCGCTTCCACCGCTCCAGCAAATTCAAAGTGCCGATCCGATGATTCTGGCCCGGATTCTTTCCGGCAATGCTCGTATCGATGCCACGGAATCACTTGCAAGCTCGATCTCGGAGAATATCGTCCTGGGACAGATCCGCTCAGGCCTGCCGCCAGAGGTCGAGTTGTCAGATGAAGAGATTTCGACGATGGCGAAACAGCAAAGCGAAATGATGCTGACTAGCTTTATTCAGCAGGGCATGCTCAAGCAGGAGGCCGGCCAGGTTACGAGCACGATCAATTATGCAAATGGCGAACTGATCGTGAACGGTAACGTGATTCCACTCGGCATTACGGTGCCCGGGCAGGTGCCGTAAGGAGCAAACCAATTGCTGATATGAGTCGTATTTCGTGTGAGTTGGCCAGAGGTCAGTATGAGGCGGTAGTACATCAACGTGTTCAGGTTCTGCGGAGAGTGGTCATTCATTTGGCTCTGAGGCCGCCGGCAGCAGTCTGTCAAAGCGTAAATTCGCAGGATAATTCGTTTGTCGCTCATTATGATTGAGAAACAATAATTATTTATTGAATAACAATTAATTTCTTTTTATGCTGGCCGTCGCTATTTGCTGGACTGAGGCTGTGAAAATGACCGAACAGAGCATTACCCAAATACAGAGGACAAGTAAGAAATTTCGCCTGCTGTTCGCTGGATTGACGATTGTCGTGCCTTTGCTGAACCTGGTTTATTGGCTCTCTTTTAATCACCTGCCTAAAGAACTGTTGACTGGACTGCCCGTCACTCCGAATCAAGATCTCCCTCCGCTGTTTCTGATATTAGCTTTACTTGTCAGCATGATTCCCATCTGTGTTGCTATGTATGGATTTCGGCTATTAACCAACCTGTTCCTGCTCTATGAAAATGGCCACGTATTTACTTCAGAAAATGTGCATCTGTTTCGAAAGCTTGGGTATATGGTGATCGCTTGGGTAATTGCCAGCTTCTTATTTACGGGGTTGATCAGTCTTGTCGTTACTCATGGCCTGTCGCATCTTCCAACGCTGGCCCTGGAAATCAGCCTTTCCGATTTGTTGGGTATTGTTATGGGTGCGATTGTGGTCTTGATCTCGAAGGTCATGGATGAAGGTCGCCGATTGGAAGACCAGCAAATGTATACGGTTTGAAATATCTTATGGCTATCGTCATAAACCTGGATGTAATGCTGGCGAAGCGAAAGATGCAATCCAATACACTGGCTCAGCTTGTAGGTATAACGGAGCAGAATCTTTCTATCTTGAAGACAGGCAAAGCAAAAGCGATTCGCCTTTTAACGCTGGATGCCATTTGTAAGCATCTCGATTGCCAGCCCGGTGAAATCCTTGAATATCAGGATGATGGTTAGAGCTCAAATAATTTATCGCACCAGATTTGAGTCATTTGAATGACCGCAGGCCGCGAGCTGAAGTTGGTTTAATCGCTAAAACACGTTGTTCAAAGTTTTTGCGTGCAATCAACATTTTCTTGCTGTATTTGCCGTTTCTTGGGGTGAGAGCCAGGCAATCATTCAATATGAGGTCTGCGCGTGCGGCCTTATAGGTTTGCAGGAAGGGCTGTAGTTGTTGAATAAGGTTTATTGCTTGCCGGTTATAGATAGCAAAAACGAAACTGGGCCTGTGATTTTTCGAGACCGTGCGCTTGGCGGTTATTTTGCCGGCACCAACGTTTTCAATTACGTATTCAAGTAAATGGCGATCAGTGTTGCTGATGCTTACCACCGGGTGTCGATTTTCATTAATATGTTTGCGCGTAAGGGAAATGGTGCCGTCTGCATCGACAAGGCCTGCGATATAGGCAGCACAACAACGGGAGAGGGTGTTCATTGCTGGCGATGATGACGAACAGCCTATTGCCAATGCAATAAGAAAAACCCGGCAAAAAGCCGGGTTTCATTTGGTGGAGGCGGCGGGACAGCTGATCCATATCTTTCGATATGGGCTGGACTATTCCTTCACCTGCACTATGCAGGGGAGGGCGTGTTGTGGATCGAGTTCTTGTGATCCACCCTAGTACTCCATGGCCTGAAAACTTAATCAGGGCTTTAGGAGCCTATGAGTCTCTAGCCGGCTTACTGGTTTCCCATTCACCGGACGGCGTTGGCATAGGGCCTTCCCCTTAGCGTTCACCGTATGAGCCCTCTTTTCCAACGGGAATCGCTTCCCGTGGCAACCATTTCACTAATCGAACCCGCGTCCGCAAGCTCTCCGCTATGAGGTCTACATGCTTATACCGTCTTTAATCTTACTGCCGGCAACCCGACGGACAGGGTAAACCGACAGCCAGTTTAGTAAAGTTTAACGCTCGGGCCCCAAACATACCCTGACGCGGTCTTGCGATGATTACCCCCGGGGTCGGACGCACAAGCACGAACCGGTCGGAGGGCTATAGACTGGTTTTTAAGCAGCTAAAGCGTAGTTGTCGTCGTTGGCAACTATATGGTTTGCAGCTGTATTTACGAGGTGATCTGCGCCTCGGCATGCACTCAGAGTTTCGCAACCCACGTCGAAGCCATGTCGCCCCCGATCAGAGTGTGTGACTGTTAGTTTAGGGCGCGCTGCGGGAAGTTCAATGCCCCGGGCCACCGTTTCGGCATGAAAAATCACGTTATTGGCGAAAAATCGGTTGAAATCAGTGCCTGTCAGGTATTTTTCATGATTCTTGCGCGCTTGCGCTGCCAATCCCGGTCCTTGTCGGCCGTGCGCTTGTCGTGCTGTTTCTTGCCTTTTGCCAAACCGAGATCGAGTTTGACGCGACCGCGTTGCCAGTAGAGTTTGAGCGGCACGAGCGTATAGCCCTTGCGCTCGACTGCGCCTATGAGACGGTCAATTTCGCGTCGGTTCATCAGCATTTTGCGGGTTCGCGTCGGGTCCGGATTCACATGCGTCGAGGCCGACGGCAGTGGTGAGAAGTGTGCACCGAACAGGAAAACCTCGCCGTTCCTGACCACTGCGTAGCTTTCCGTCAGGTTGCCCCGGCCGGCACGCAGGCTCTTGACCTCCCAGCCTTCCAGCGCCAGTCCGGCCTCGATGTTGCTCTCGATAAAGTAATCGTGGCGCGCCTTGCGGTTGACCGCGATGGTTCGATCGTCTTGCTGTTTGCTGTTCTTTTTTGCGGACATCGTGAGTAGGGGTGGCTGTTGTTTGTGGCCAATTTTTGCTTCACACTCTGCAATCTTCGCATAGTGGCAAAAAAAAATGATGGAATCTGATGTAAAAAAGTGGCGACGAACGTCCTTGCATGGGCAGTGGTCGTCCAGACTGGCGTTTATCCTGGCCGTGACCGGTGCTGCCGTCGGGCTGGGAAATATCTGGAAGTTTCCTTACATGGTCGGCGCGAACGGCGGCGGTGCATTCGTCCTGGTTTACCTCATATGTGTGGCACTGATCGGCCTGCCGATCATGATGTCGGAGATCCTGATCGGCCGCCGCGGGCGGCGCAATCCGATTGCGACGATGCAGATCCTCGGTGAAGAAGAAGCGGGTCAGATGAAGTGGGGCATCGCCGGAATTGTCGGCGTCCTGGGTGGTTTCATTATTCTTTCTTTTTATAGCGTCATCGCCGGCTGGACAATGGCTTACGTCTTCAAGGCGGGAGCGAACGAGTTTGCAAACACCGATGCCACGGCAATCAGTGAGAGCTTTAACAGCTTTATTGCCAATCCGCTCGTTACCGGTTTCTGGCATACACTGTTCATGGCCGTGACAGTTACCCTCGTTGCACTTGGCGTCGAGAAAGGTCTCGAGAAAGCCGTGCGCTTCATGGTGCCGGCGTTGCTCGTACTATTGCTCGTGTTACTGGGTTACGCGATCACTTCCGGTGCCTTCATGCAAGGCCTGGAGTTCTTGTTCCGACCGGACTTCTCCAAGGTTGACGGTGGCGTGGTACTCGCCGCGCTGGGTCAGGCCTTTTTTACGCTCAGCATCGGCATGGGATCGGTCATGGCTTATGGCGCTTACCTGCCACAGGAAGCATCGATCGTGCAGACTTCGGTTGCCGTCGTAGTAGCGGATACTGCAATCGCGATTCTGGCCGGACTCGTTATTTTTCCCATTGTTTTCGCCAACGGTCTGGATCCTGCCGAGGGGCCGGGATTGATCTTCCAGACTCTGCCGGTGGCGTTCGGGCAGTTAGCCGGCGGCGGTGTGTTTGGTGGGCTATTCTTTCTGTTGCTGGGTTTCGCGGCACTGACTTCGGCGATCAGCCTGATGGAACCGGCGGTTGCCTGGCTGATCGAAAGTCGCCATTTGACACGCCCGGTTGCGGCTGCCGTGATTGGCGGCATCATCTGGATGCTCGGATTTCTTAATGTCCTGTCGTTCAGCACGTTAAGTGACGTGACGTTCCTCAACGGAACAATTTTTGACAACCTCGATTTTCTGGCCAGTAACATCATGCTGCCGGTGGGCGGATTCCTGATCACAATATTCGCCGGTTGGGTCATGTGCAGGAACTCGAGTGCTGATGAGCTCGATCCGGCTGCCGGCACTATCTACCGGATCTGGCGTTTGCTGACGCGTTACGTTGCACCTGTCGCCGTCTTGCTGGTATTTCTGAATGCCATAGGCGTATTCAAATAGGCGGTGTTGACCGGCGATGCGACACGTTCACCGGAGCGCGATCACACCCTATCCGGCCGCAGCGATGTTCGACTTGATAACCGATGTCGAGTCCTACAGCGCATTTCTGCCCTGGTGTAACGAATCGACGATCCTGTCATCTGCTGGTGTTGAGCCGGAGCAGGAGGTCGTGGCATTGCTGGGTCTTGCGCAGGGGCCGCTGACCGGGCGATTCACGACCCGCAATCACAACATGCGCCCGTCCAGTATCACGCTGACGCTGGTCGACGGGCCATTCAGCGAGCTGCAAGGGGAGTGGAAAATCGAGCCGCTCGGCGAAAGCGGCAGCAAGCTCGAGCTCGACATGCGCTTTGCCTTTTCCAGTCGATTGAAAGACATGTTGCTCGGTGCGGTATTCGAACAGACTTGCGACAAGCTGGTCGACGCATTTGTGGCGCGCGCCAGGGCGATCTATGCCTGAGGTTAGCTGCGTCTAGGTCGGCTCTACCGGTACGTCGCGCTGGATTTCCCGAACACGGTCGTCATCGAAAAAGACGATGAGCCATGAGCGGTCCGTAGCCCGGCGCCGGCCCTGGCGAAAATAGTAGATGTAGTCCCAGCGATCGGCATGAAAGGGGTCTGATACGGCCGGCGTACCGAGCAGGAAGCGCACCTGGCTGCGCGTCATCCCGACTTTGACGGCTTCTACTTCCTTGGCTTCGAGCAGGTTGCCTTGCTGGACGTCGACACGATAGACGCATCCTGTGATCGGCACCATCAACATGACGAGCCCTAGCAACAGGAGGGGCAGGAGCAGAACAGGATTTGATAGATTTCGCATCAATTGATTCGTTTTGCCACGCTGGCGGCAACTGGTAGATAATCGGGCGGGATAATAGCGTATTGTTCGTTGTTGTTCATTCGGTGGCAATAGTCAGGAAAGGTGCTGTATTGGAAACTCGGGATCTGAAAAAAGCTGGTTTAAAGGTTACGGCGCCTCGCCAAAAAATTCTCCACCTGTTCGAAGAAAACCCGGACCGTCATTTCGGTGCCGAAGAGATTTATCGCCGGATCAAGGAAGACGGCAAGGATATCGGTCTTGCGACCGTTTATCGGGTTCTGGCGCAATTTGCGGCCGCTGGCCTGGTGACTCGGCATAATTTTGAGGATGGTCATTCTGTTTACGAACTCGATCAGGGGGCGCATCACGATCACATGGTGTGTCTGGATACCGGTAAGGTGACAGAGTTTATCAGCCCGGATATCGAGGAGCTGCAGCAGGCGATCGCTGCTAAACATGGTTACGAACTGGTTGACCATCGGTTCGTGCTTTATGTGAAGCCAAAACACACTTAGTTAATCTGCTTGCCCCAATTTTGTGGGAGATGATTAATATGGTGGGCTAATGTGGGAGCGGCTTTAGCCGCGATTATCCTGAGTGGCGTACCAATCGCGGCTAAAGCCGCTCCCACAAAAGCTGCCCCATGCTATAAATCATCCAAGCATTTCCTCTGCGTGTGCGCGGGTACGGTCGGTGATCTTCACGCCACCGAGCATGCGCGCAATTTCTTCGATGCGTTCTGCCGGCAGCAGTGGTTTGACCGTGGTTCGTGTGGACTGGCCATCGGTTATTTTTGTGACCCGCAGATGATTGCCCGCCTGGCTGGCAACCTGGGGTAAATGGGTAACGCACAGAACCTGTCGGAACCCGGCGAGTTCATGCAGGCGGGATCCGACGATTTCGGCGACGCCGCCGCCGACGCCCGAATCGACCTCGTCGAAAATCAGTGTCGGTATTGCAGTCTGTTGCATCGCTACAACCTGTAATGCGAGGCTGATACGCGACAGTTCACCGCCCGAAGCAATTTTGGCCATGGGCCCGGCTGCCTGGCCGGGGTTGATTGCAACGTTAAATTCGATGCGATCGCCGCCGGTAATGCTGATCTTGTCAGTCGTCAGCGTCTCTACGCAGACCTCGAAACGACCGCCGGTCATGCCAAGTTCCTGCATGTGATTGGTAACCTGATCGTTAATCGATTGTGCAGTCTTTTTACGGGCTTTGGAAAGGTTGCCTGCCGCTTTGAGCATCGCCTGTTCGGCAGCAGCCAGGGCCGTCGCCAGCGTGTCGAGTCGTTCGTCACTGTTCCTGAGTGTTTCGAGTTCGGCGGTCAACTTCGTTGCCAGGTTCGGCAATTCACCGGCCTCGACACGATGTTTTCGCGCCAATTCGTGGATGTCTCCCAGTCGCCGATCAAGCTGTTGCAGGTGCTCCGGGTCGTGCTCGAGCCTTTCACCGTGCCGGCGCAGCGACTCGGCTGTTTCTGTCAGCAGAATCTCCGCCTCGCTCAGCATATCGGCCATTGGCTGCAAATCGTCATCGAATGCTGCCAGTTCTATAAGTTCCTGGCGGCTCGCGGCGATGGCGGCATGGGCGGAGCCGGTATCGGCCTCATAGAGTCTATCGATTGCACTGCCGATCGCGTCGGCGATTCGCCCGGCATTTGATGCACGCGCGTAGTCGCGCTCCAGCGTGGCAAACTCGTCGTCGGCGAGATTCAGTGCCTCGAGTTCGGATACCTGGTAGGTCAGCAGATCGAGGCGGGCGGCGCGATCCTCGCGGGCAGCATTCAGCGCCGTAAATTCGTCACGCAATATTTGCCATCGCTCAAAGGTTTCCCGTAGTCGTTCGAGCTGTTTGCTATGCCCGCCGTATTCGTCGAGGACCTGGCGCTGGATGCGTGGATGACGCAGCGACTGATGAGCCTGTTGTCCGCAGATATCGACCAGTTGTTCGCCGATCTCGCGCAGCGTCTGCATCGGTACGCTGTTGCCGTTGACATAGCCGCGCGACCTGCCGTCGGCAGTAACAACCCGCCGGAGGATGCATTCATCATCCGCATCGAGATCATTGGCGGCCAGCCAGGTCTCGATGTCTCGGCGCGAATCGAGACTGAAGGTTGCAGTTACGGTGCAGCGTTCGGTGTTGGTGCGCACGGCCCGGCTGTCGGCGCGTTCCCCCAAGGCCAGCGCGAGTGCATCGACGAGTATTGATTTGCCCGCCCCGGTTTCACCGGTCAACGTCGTCATGCCGGGCTTGAACTCGAGTTCGAGTTCATCGATGACGGCGAGGTTGCTGATATGAAGTCGCGCGAGCACGGCGTGCGTCAGCGGCTTGGAGCGCGGTTGCCGCGGCCCCAGTGCAGCTTGCTGCGCAGAACGCCGTAATAGTCGTAGCCGGTCGGATGAATCAATTCAACACGCTCGTCGGCAACGGCCACACGCAGACGGTCACCGGCTTCGATCCGGCCGGTGGCTTCACCGTCGCAGCTGACCATAGCGCTGTCGGTATCGTCATCGCCGAGCTGAATGCCGGTAACGCTTTTACTGGAGATGACAATGGGCCTGTCGCTCAGTGTATGCGGGCATATCGGTGCGAGCACGAGCGCATCGAGTCCGGGTGTCACGATCGGTCCACCGCAGCTCAGCGCATAGGCTGTCGAGCCGGTTGGCGTGGCGACGATGAACCCGTCGCCGCCATGCGTGTTGACATAGCGATCGTCGATGTAACTCTTGAATTCGACCAGGCGGCCGGTGTCCTGACGCTTGATGACAACGTCATTCAGCGCTATGCCGCAAATGTTGTGTGTACCGTCGGCGGTCAGAATTTCTGCCTTGAGCAACATTCGGTGTTCACTTTCGAATTGGCCCGAGATGATGTTATCCAGTGGACCGAAGTCTTCGGTGGGGCTGACATCGGCAAGAAAACCCAGGCGCCCGCGATTAATACCGAGCAATGGCTTGCCGGCCCGGACGGCAGCGCGCGCAGCATGCAGCATCGAACCGTCGCCACCGACCGCTATGATCAGGTCGGCATCGTCGGCTATCGAGGTGTCAGGTACTCGCGTCACGGCATCCGGCAATTCGTTCAGTTCCTGCGCGGCGCCGGCGAACACGTTCAGCTCTCGTTCGAGCAGGTGTTTGGCCAGCAGGCGCAAGGTATCGATTACCCGCGCATCGCCCGTATTGCCGGTCAGGGCAATTGTCGAGAAATTTTTGTTCACAGTGCCAACAGTAACGTCCCAACGATTGTCGGGGCAACTGGTTGGGAAAATGGCCTGTGCGAGAGAGTAGTCGCAGGAGCGGCTTCCAGCCGCGATTAATCTAAGTTGGCGCGGTTATCGCGGCTGGAAGCCGCTCCTACGCTGCACTTTCAACATGGCGCAGCAAACCCGGTCCCGTTCTTCCAGGGATTCGCAGCACCATCCTGTTGGAGTTATTGGTTGTGGAGGCGGTTGGTTGCCTGCGCATCGCGAACCAAATCGCGTGGCTGGGAACCTGCGGACTGTTCGCTGCGAATCGCAGCCTGTTTCACCCGGTTGAGTTGCGCTTTGCTGACTTTGTGTTCCGGATTGTCGAGCCAGCGCTGATTGGGATTTCGATGAGTCATGTTTCCATCTCCTCGATTTTCGTCAATGCAGAGTATCGACCGTGACGGTCATGATTGTCTGGTCATGACCGGTCAGAGGGTTGTCCGTACGACCCGCTGAGATTACTGCCCGAATTTAACAAAATATCCGGATTGGCGCACATTTTCACAGCTGCGCCGCAGCACTCTCCGGGCTGCTTGACAGCCCTGAAGCCTCGTGGCTAGCTAGCCATACCAAACGTTCAGTTGAGAATTGCACCCTGCCATGAGTCCCGATCACACCGAAAATGAGCCGTCAGACCGCTCTCGCCAGATTCTGCGAGTGCTTGTCGACCAGTACATCAGGGATGGACAGCCTGTTGGGTCACGGACGTTAGCCAAGAGATCCCGGCTGGACCTGAGTCCGGCGACGATCCGCAATGTGATGGCCGATCTCGAAGATCTCGGTTTTATCGTTTCACCACATACCTCGGCCGGCCGGGTGCCGACGGCGAAAGGCTACCGGTTCTTTGTCGATACGTTGCTCAAATTGCAGCCTCCGGCTGTGGGGGACATCGATCGTTTGCAGCACCAGTTAGCGGATGAGGGTCATGGCAGCGCGGAAGAATTTGCCTCGGCAGCGTCATCGGTGTTGTCGTCTTTGACGAGCCTGGCTGGCATCGTGACCATACCGAGGCACACTCGTGTCGAGTTGCGCCAGGTCGAGTTTTTGCCATTGTCGGATCGCAGGGTGCTGGCTATCCTCGTCGTCAATGACTGTGAGGTAGAAAATCGGGTTCTCGATGTGGAGCGTGATTACGGCGCGGATGAGTTACGCCAGGCAGCAAATTACCTGAACGAGCATTTTGCCGGCAAATCACTCGATACGATTCGCGTGCAGATTATCGACAGCCTGAGCAATACGCGCGAAACGATGAACCAGATGATGATCGACGCCGTCAGCATCGCGCAGCAGGCATTGAATACGGAGTCGGAACGTGCCGGGTATGTCATGTCCGGGGAAACCAAGCTCATGGAGTTCAATGACCTGTCGAATATCGACAAGCTCAGGCACCTGTTTGACGCATTCAATCAACAGCGCGAGATCCTGCATCTGCTCGATCGGAGTATTGCTGCGCATGGCGTGCAGATCTTTATCGGTGAGGAGTCCGGCTACAGCATCCTCGACGAGTGCAGCGTCATAGCAGCGCCATATCGGGTCGACGCTGATACGGTTGGCGTACTCGGCGTCATCGGCCCAACCCGTATGGCTTATGAGCGCATTATTCCGATCGTCGACATTACGGCAAAACTGGTCGGTTCGGCCTTGAATTCGGATCAATAGTCCCCAAATACGAGATAGCTGTCGGGCCGCGCATCGGAGTGGCCCGGTTTTGTTGTGCATGGAGAATTTTAATGTCGGATACCATCGGGAAGGCAGAGCAGGAGCCGGAAGCGATCGAGGAGCAGGCTGCTGAGCTGCGGGAAGAGGCCAATGAAGAGGTCGGTGAAAACGCGGCGGATCTGCCGGCCCAGCTCGCTGAGGCTCAAGAGTTGGCAGAAAAAAATCATAGTAAATACATGCTACTAGCAGCAGAACTTGATAATTTACGTAAACGTACAGTTCGTGAAGTGGAGCATGCTCATAAATTCGGCACCGAGCGGCTCGCCAACGAGTTGCTGGCCGTTGTCGATAGCCTTGAGATGGGGCTCGACGTTGGCGCCGGTGCAGCGGCTGAAACGCTGCTCGAGGGCAACCAGGCGACGCTGAAACTGTTGACCGGGGCATTGGCGAAATCCGGCATCGAGGAACTCGATCCGGAAGGGGAGCCGTTCGATCCGAACGTGCATGAGGCGATGACGATGCAACCCAGCGATGAGGTCGAACCCGGTTCCGTGCTGGCCGTGGTTCAGAAGGGTTATCAACTCAACGGACGATTGCTGCGCCCGGCGCGGGTCATCGTCGCCAGCGAGCCGGCCGGGGCTTGAAAACGCACTGATGAGCCCGCATGTAACGGGCAACGATTTATTAAATTGATATTGAACAGTATTTGGAGAACACCATGGGAAGAGTGATCGGAATCGATCTCGGCACGACGAATTCGTGCGTCGCGATCATCGACGGCGATACGGCGAAGGTTATCGAGAATAGCGAGGGTGACCGCACGACGCCGTCGATCGTCGCATTCACGAAGGACGATGAGGTTCTTGTCGGCCAGGCTGCCAAGCGTCAGGCTGTTACGAATCCACACAATACGCTGTTCGCGATCAAGCGCCTGATTGGTCGCCGCTTCGATGATGAGGTCGTCAAGCGTGACCTCGAGATGGTGCCGTATAAAATTGTCAAGGCCGACAATGGCGATGCCTGGGTCGAGGCGCACGGCAACAAAATGGCCCCACCGGAGGTTTCGGCACGTGTGCTGATGAAGATGAAGAAAACCGCCGAGGATTATCTCGGCGAACCGGTGACCGAGGCGGTTGTCACGGTACCGGCATACTTCAACGACTCGCAACGCCAGGCGACGAAGGATGCCGGCAAGATCGCCGGCCTCGAGGTCAAGCGCATTATCAATGAACCGACTGCGGCCGCGTTGGCCTATGGCATGGACAAGCAACGCGGTGATCGCAAGATTGCCGTATATGACCTGGGTGGCGGTACGTTCGATATTTCGATTATTGAAATTGCCGAGATCGACGGTGAGCACCAGTTCGAGGTGCTGGCCACTAACGGTGATACGTTCCTCGGTGGTGAGGATTTCGATCTGCGCATCATCAAGTATCTCGCGGCAGAGTTCGAGAAAGAGAGTGGTGTCGATATTCGCAAGGATCCGCTGGCTATGCAGCGCCTGAAAGAAGCCGGCGAAAAGGCCAAGATCGAATTGTCTTCATCGCAGCAGACCGAGGTCAATCTGCCGTATATCACTGCCGATGCGAGCGGTCCGAAGCACCTGAATATCAAACTGACACGCGCCAAACTCGAATCGCTGGTTGGCGAGCTTATCAGCAAGACGATCGGGCCCTGTAAAACCGCCATCAACGATGCCGGGCTGAAGGTTGGTGACATTGATGATGTCATCCTCGTCGGCGGCCAGACGCGTATGCCGAAGGTGGCCGAGGAGGTCAAAGATTTCTTCGGTTCCGAGCCGCGCAAGGATGTTAATCCGGACGAAGCGGTCGCGATGGGTGCGGCGATTCAGGCCGGTGTGTTATCGGGTGATGTCAAGGATGTCCTGTTGCTTGATGTGACACCGTTGTCACTTGGCATCGAGACGCTCGGCGGTGTCATGACGCGCGTCATCGATAAGAATACGACGATTCCGACCAAGGCTTCCCAGGTGTTCTCGACCGCCGACGACAACCAGACGGCCGTGACCATTCACGTGCTGCAGGGTGAGCGGCAGCGTTCGACCGACAACAAATCGCTCGGCCGGTTCGACCTGGCCGATATCCCACCGGCCCCGCGCGGCATGCCACAGATCGAGGTTGCGTTCGACATCGATGCCAACGGCATCCTGAATGTATCGGCGAAGGACAAGGCGACCGGTAAGGAGCAGAAGATTGTCATCAAGGCATCGAGTGGCTTGTCGGATGATGATATCGAGCAAATGGTGTCGGACGCCGAGGCGCATGCCGAGGAAGATGAGAAGTTCCGCGAGCTCGTCGACGTACGCAACCAGGCCGACGCACTCGTCCATGCGACCGAAAAATCGCTCGAGGACCTGGGTGAGAAGGTCGATGCAGCGGAGCGCGCTCAGGTCGAGTCGGCGATCGGTGATCTGAAGGATGCGCTCAAGACCGATGACAAGGATGTGCTCG
The DNA here is from genome assembly GCA_964629475.1 of uncultured Chromatiaceae bacterium. Classification (GTDB taxonomy): domain Bacteria; phylum Pseudomonadota; class Gammaproteobacteria; order Steroidobacterales; genus SMWD01. Next base: position 207,117 of record CAZVQW010000002.1, read on the forward strand.
AGGCAAAGACCAAGGTACTGGCCGAAGCATCAGCGGCGCTCGCGCAGAAAGCATATGAGCAGGCGCAGGCAACGGAAGGTGGCGAACAGCCGGAAGCGGCGGATGACGATGTCGTCGATGCCGAGTTTGAGGAGGTCGACGACGACAATCAGTCCAAGGCCGACTGAGACCAGTTAAGACTGACTTAGAGCCTTGGTGCTGAGCGCAAGGTGATGAGCCGATGCCGCGTCCTTCCGGGGGCGCGGCTTTGGCGTGTCTGCAGCGAATGACACCGGGTAATGATTCCGGGTAATGACTTGGGGCACTGTGGCTCCGGACTGTGATGGGATAACGACGACAGACTATGTCCAAGCGTGATTACTATGAGGTGCTCGGCGTTGAACGCGACGCATCCGAAGCTGATATCAAGAAAAGCTATCGCCGTCTGGCGATGAAGCATCACCCTGATCGTAATGCAGATGGTGACTCCGGTGCCGAAGCATCGTTCAAGGAAGCGAAAGAGGCCTACGAAGTACTGTCGGATGCACAAAAGCGTGCCGCATACGATCAGTATGGGCACGCCGGCCTCGGACAGGGCGCGGGCGGAGGGGGCTTCAGTCCCGGCGATGCGTTCGGTGACATGTTCGGTGATGTCTTCGGTGACATATTCGGTGGCGGTCGGCGTGGACAGAGTAATGTATATCGTGGCGCCGACCTGCGCTACGAACTGGTTATGGACCTGCAGCAGGCCGTGTTCGGCGACACCATCAACGTCGAACTGCCGACGATGCAGAGTTGCGAGACGTGCGACGGTAGCGGGGCAAAACCCGGCACCAGTCCGGTGACCTGTGACACCTGCGGTGGTCATGGTCAGGTGCGCCGGCAGCAGGGTTTCTTCTCCGTTCAGCAGACGTGTCCAGGCTGTCGCGGCACCGGCAAGAAAATCGAGCAACCCTGCAGCAAGTGCCATGGCCGCGGCCGTATTCAGCAGAGCAAGACGCTCGCCGTCAAGGTACCGCCGGGTGTCGACAATGGTGACCGCATCCGCCTGAGTGGCGAGGGCGAGGCCGGTCAAAATGGCGGCCCGCCGGGTGATTTGTACGTCGATATCCGTGTAACGGGACACCCGATTTTCGAGCGCGACGGCTCCGATTTATCTTGTGCCGTGCCCATAGCCTTTGTTACTGCCGCGCTCGGTGGTACCGTCACCGTGCCGACACTGGACGGTGAAGTAAACCTGAAGGTTCCGGATGGAACGCAGTCCGGCAAGGTATTCAGAATTCGCGGCAAAGGCGTCAAGCCGATACGCAGTCATTCGACCGGTGATCTGTATTGCCGGGTCGAAGTTGAAACGCCGGTCAAACTGACCTCCGAGCAAAAGGAATTGCTGAGAAAATTTAACGAAGCGCTGGCGACCGGCGGCGACCGGCACGGACCGCGAATGACGACATGGAGAGATGGCGTCAAACGATTTTTTGAGAATATTGCTTCCTGAGATCGAGGACACTCGCTATGACACGAATTGCGATATTCGGTGCCACCGGACGAATGGGGCAGACACTGATTCGATTGATCGCTGACGATACCCGTCTCGAATTAGCCGGAGCTGCAACGGAGCCCGGTCACGCCGCCATCGGCAGCGATGCAGGTACGGCAGCAGGCGTTGAGGTACTCGGCGTGGCCATCACGGATGATGTTTCCGCCGCGGTGTCGGGTGCTGATGTCGCCATCGATTTCACGCTGCCCGCTGCCGTGCAGGGTAATGTGACGGCCTGCATCGAGCACGGTGTCGCGCTGGTCATCGGTACAACCGGCTTGTCGGCCGACGATCAGGCCGAGCTCAAGCGTGCGGCCGGGTCAATTGCCTTGCTGTACGGGCGCAATATGAGTGTCGGTGTCAATGTGCTGTCTGCACTTGCCCGCCGGGCGAGCGAAGCGCTCGGTGCCGATTACGATGTTGAAATTCATGAAGCCCACCATCGACACAAGGTCGATGCGCCGTCCGGGACTGCGTTGCAGCTCGGCGAGTCCGTGGCCGAAGGTCGCGGCTCTACGCTGGACGAGGTTGCCGTCTACGAGCGGCATGGCGTGGGAGTGGCTCGTGAACCGGGCAGTATCGGTTTTTCTTCACTGCGTGCCGGCAGCATCGTTGGTGATCACACGATCCTGTTCGCCGCCGATGAGGAAATCATCGAATTGCGGCATCGTGCCCTGGATCGGACTGTTTTTGCCCGCGGTGCTTTGCGCGCTGCAATCTGGATTGTGCAGCGTGAGGCTGGTTTCTATTCAATGAACGACGTTTTGGGATTGTAACGGGAAAATTGGTGTCAGCCACCAATTTTTCCCGTTACAATACGTCGGATCCCATAGCAATTGAATATCGGCGGGAGGGATCCAGTGATGGGTCCCTCCCGCTTTAGTATGTGTGCGCGCGACTTTTTTGCGTGGCAAGCGAAACACTGAGGTAGTGTAAGTGACAGAGCCGGCCATCCTGGCATTAGAAGACGGAACGGTATTCCGCGGTGTGTCGATTGGCGCATCCGGCCAAACTATCGGTGAGGTTGTATTTAATACGTCGATGACGGGTTACCAGGAGATCCTGACCGATCCTTCCTATTGCCGGCAGATGGTGACGTTAACCTATCCGCATATCGGTAATACGGGCACAAACAGCGACGATAACGAGAGTCAGCAGATTTATGCCGCCGGCCTGATTATCCGGGATCTGCCGGTTGTGATGAGTAGCTGGCGTGCAGAAATTGATTTGCCGGAATTTTTGCGGCGCGGAAATGTCGTCGCCATCGCCGAGATCGATACGCGCAAATTAACGCGGATTCTACGCGACAAAGGAGCGTTGTCCGGCTGCATCATGACCGGAAATCTGGATGAGGCGACGGCCATAGCGCACGCTAAGCGGTTTCCGGGGCTCGCCGGTATGGATCTGGCAAAAATCGTGACGACGCCAGGTTCCTATCAGTGGAGTCTTGGGCCGAACTGGCCGCCGTCAGATATTCTGGCGGGTAAGCGCATTTCCACTTTCAACGTCATTGCTTACGATTTCGGTATCAAGCGTAATATTCTGCGCTTGCTGGTCGGGCATAATTGCCGGGTCACGGTGGTGCCGGCACAGACGCCGGCAGCGGAAGTGCTGGCGCTGTCGCCCGATGGTGTATTTTTATCTAATGGTCCCGGCGATCCCGAGCCGTGTACGTATGCGATCGAAGCAATCCGCTCGATTCTGAAAACGGATGTCCCGGTCTTCGGAATTTGTCTCGGTCATCAATTACTTGCACTGGCCAGTGGAGCCAGCACGGTAAAGATGAAGTTTGGTCACCATGGTGCGAACCATCCGGTGCAGGATCTCGAATCCCGGCGTGTTGCGATTACCAGCCAGAACCACGGTTTTGCGGTTGATGAGGATTCACTACCGGAAAATTTGCAGCCGACACACCGCTCCTTGTTTGATAATTCACTTCAAGGAATAACAAGAACTGATTGTTCTGCAATAGGTTTTCAAGGTCATCCTGAAGCCAGTCCCGGCCCGCACGATCTTCTTGACGTCTTTGGACGATTTATTTCCATGATGCAGACACGGCGGGCGCAGAGAGCGGCCCATCTCGTAGCTGGCCGCGAAGCAGGATAAGGCGCTATGCCCAAACGCACAGATATCGACAGCGTACTTATTATCGGTGCGGGTCCGATCGTTATTGGTCAGGCCTGCGAATTCGACTATTCCGGTGCCCAGGCATGCAAAGCGCTGCAAGAAGAAGGATATCGCGTCATTCTCGTGAATTCGAATCCGGCGACGATCATGACGGACCCGGAAACCGCTGATGCCATTTATATCGAGCCGGTGAACTGGAAGACGGTGGCGAAAATCATCGAGCGCGAAAAACCGGACGCGTTGTTGCCGACGATGGGCGGGCAGACCGGGTTGAATTGCGCGCTGGATCTTGTGCGTGAGGGGGTCCTGAAGAAGTTCAATGTCGAACTGATCGGTGCCTCACGCGAGGCGATCGACACCGCCGAGGATCGTGACCGGTTCCGCAAGGCGATGAATGATATCGGTCTTGATGTGCCCAAGTCGGGGATTGCCCATACGCTTGAGGAGGCGTATGACGTGCAGACGGAGATCGGTTATCCGGTGATCGTACGGCCGTCGTTTACGCTGGGTGGAAGTGGCAGTGGTATCGCTTATAACCGCGATGAATTCGAAACGATTGTAGCGCACGGGCTTGATCTGTCGCCGACGACCGAGGTGTTGCTCGAAGAATCGGTGATCGGCTGGAAAGAATTCGAGATGGAGGTCGTGCGCGACCGGAATGACAATTGCATCATCATCTGCTCGATAGAGAACCTCGATGCGATGGGCGTGCATACCGGCGATTCGATTACTGTCGCACCGGCGCAGTCATTGACGGATAAGGAATATCAGGTTTTACGGGATGCTTCGATCGCCGTACTGCGCCGCATAGGCGTCGAGACGGGCGGTTCGAACGTACAGTTTGCCATCAGTCCGACCGATGGGCGTATTTTGATCATCGAGATGAATCCGCGTGTGTCACGCTCGTCTGCGCTCGCTTCCAAAGCTACTGGTTTTCCAATCGCCAAGATCGCCGCCAAACTGGCGATCGGTTACACGCTCGATGAATTGAAAAATGACATCACGGGCGGCGCTACGCCGGCGTCTTTTGAGCCGACGATCGACTATGTCGTGACAAAAATCCCGCGTTTCACGTTTGAAAAATTTCCCGGTGCCAACGACCGACTGACGACGCAAATGAAGTCGGTTGGTGAAGTCATGGCCATTGGCCGTACCTTCCAGGAGTCCCTGCAAAAAGCCCTGCGTGGGCTCGAAACCGATATCAACGGTCTCGTTGAAACCTGCCCCGCAGAGATGAGCGAAGACGATTTCGATCAACTGCGTTACGAGTTGCAGATGCCCGGGCCGGATCGATTGCTGTATGTCGCCGATGCATTTCGTCATGCGTTACCCGGCGCGGAGATTGCCGCTCTGACCGGCATCGATCCATGGTTTCTCAGTCAGATCGAGGAACTGGTCGCGCTCGAAAAGACCATTCGCAACGAAGGGCGTGCTTGGCTTGGCCCCGATAAGTTACGTCAGTTGAAGCGCAAGGGTTTTGCCGACAGCCGCCTCGCGACACTGCTTGCAACCGATGAGCACGTGATACGCCAGCATCGGCTGCAAGGCGGAATTCGCCCTGTTTTCAAGCGTGTCGATACTTGTGCTGCAGAATTTTCGACGACCACGGCCTATATGTATTCGACGTATGAGGAAGAATGTGAGGCCGAGCCGACCAATAACAACAAGATAATGATTCTGGGCGGTGGTCCGAACCGGATTGGTCAGGGCATCGAGTTCGACTACTGCTGCGTGCATGCGTCACTTGCGCTGCGCGATGCCGGTTACGAAACGATCATGGTCAATTGCAATCCCGAGACCGTGTCGACGGACTACGATACATCTGATCGCCTGTATTTCGAGCCACTGACGTTCGAGGATGTCATGGAAATCGTCGAGCTGGAAAAACCCAGGGGCGTTATCGTTCAGTACGGAGGTCAGACGCCATTGAAGTTGGCTCGGGCACTGGAAGTGGCAGGCGCGCCGATCATTGGCACCAGCCCCGATTCGATCGATCTGGCCGAGGATCGGGAGCGTTTTCAGCAGTTAGTGCAGCGGTTGAACCTGAAGCAGCCACCGAATTGCATCGCGCGTACCGAGGAGGAGGCCGTCGCGATGGGCGCAGAAGTTGGTTTTCCGCTCGTAGTCAGGCCGTCTTATGTGCTTGGCGGTCGCGCAATGGAGATCGTGCACAATGAGGATGACCTGCGTCATTACATGAGTGAAGCCGTCGAGGTATCAAATGATTCTCCGGTTTTGCTCGACCGGTTTCTCGATCAGGCCGTCGAAGTCGACGTAGACGCAATTTGTGACGGCGAACATGTAACGATCGGCGGCATCATGGAACACATCGAGCAGGCCGGTGTGCATTCCGGTGACTCGGCGTGTTCTTTACCACCGGCGACACTCAGCGAAGAATTGCAGGATCAGTTAAAAGACCAGGTTGTTGCCCTCGCGAAAGCCCTGAATGTTGTGGGCCTGATGAATACCCAGTTTGCGATCCAGGGCGGAGTTATTTACTTGCTGGAAGTGAATCCGCGTGCGGCACGAACGGTGCCATTCGTATCCAAGGCTACGAGTGTTCCGCTGGCAAAGGTCGCGGCCAAGGCGATGGTGGGAATTCGCCTGGACGAGCAGCAGGTTCTCGATACACCGGTACCGGATTATTTTTCCGTCAAGGCATCGGTGTTCCCATTCTCGAAATTTCCCGATGCCGATCCGATACTCGGGCCGGAGATGAAATCGACGGGCGAAGTCATGGGTACCGGCCGGTCATTCTCCGAGGCCTATGCCAAGGCGCAACTCGGGTCGGGCACCGTACTGCCGAGTCACGGCCAGGCCTTGTTGTCGGTTCGTGACCGTGACAAACCGGCTGCTCTCAAGCTGGCGCAGGTCATGATGGAGCGTGGCTTCGATGTCTGCGCAACCGATGGTACGGCGCTGTACCTGGCCGAGAACGGTATTCCATGTCGTCGTGTAAATAAGGTGCGTGAGGGCAGGCCGCATATCGTGGATATGATCAAGAACGGTGAGATTATATTTATCGCCAATACGACCGAAGGCAAGCAGGCCATCCGTGAGTCACATTCCATTCGTGCCGCGGCCGTTCAGAACAAGGTGACCTATTACACGACTCTGGCAGCCGCGATGGCCACTTGTATGGCGCTCGATCATCTCGACGGCGGCAAGGTCAACAAGCTGCAGAATCTGCATAAAGAGGTGGCCGCATGAACCAGGTGCCGATCACGAACAACGGTGTCCAGAAACTTCGCGATGAGTTACGTCGCCTGAAGTCGGTTGAGCGGCCACGCATCGTGCAGGCGATTGCCGAGGCGCGCGCACATGGCGATCTGAAGGAGAATGCTGAATATCACGCAGCAAAAGAAGAGCAGGGCTTTGTCGAGGCGCGGATCAGGGATATCGACGGCAAACTGTCCAACGCACAGGTTATCGATGTCACACAGTTCGGTTCGACCGGCAAGATCATCTTTGGCGCGACGATCGATCTGGTCGATGAGCACGACGGTAAGGAATTGACCTACCAGATCGTTGGCGAGGATGAGGCCGATATTGCCGCCGGCATGATTTCAGTCAGTTCGCCGATTGCACGTGCATTGATCGGCAAGGAAGAAGGCGACGTCGCCATCGTAAATGCGCCGGGCGGAGAAAAGGCTTTTGAGATTGTTGAGGTACGGTATGTTTGAGTGTGGGAGCGGCTTTAGCCGCGATTAACTGGAGTTGGCATACTCATCGCGGCTAAAGCCGCTCCCACAACGTCGATTTCATGGTAATTCGATTCCGGAATTTTTCTCGCGACGTCGAAATAAAATGACTGTATTCCCGATGCGGGCGACGAGACTGGCCTGTGATTTTTCGACCATTTCATCGATCGCGGCATCACGCGCCTCGCGATCGCCGACCCGCATCCTGACTTTGACGAGTTCGTGATGGTCCAGTGTCTGGCTCAATTCAGCGGTCAGGCCGGCGGAAATTCCGCCGGTGCCAACGTGGATTACAGGCTTGAGGTCGTGCGCCAGACCGCGCAGGTGTTTTTTCTGTTTTTCGTTCAATTGCATCGTTCCGATTATAACGTTCATGGCCAAAGGTTCATCCAGTAGTAATTGGCGTCGGCGTCAGGACTCCGATGAGTTTGTTAAGAGGGCGCAGGCTGAAGGGTGGCGTTCGCGTGCGATCTACAAGCTCAGCGAAATTCAGGAACGCGATCGACTCATGCGGCGTGGCGCATTCGTGCTCGACCTCGGTGCTGCGCCCGGAGCCTGGAGCCAGTATGCGAATAAAATCGTGGGGCCAGACGGGCGTGTCATCGCTGTCGACCTGTTGCCGATGGAGCCGATAGTCGATGTCGAGGTTATTCAGGGCGATTTCCGCGAGGAGTCCGTATTACAAGAGGTGCTGTGCAGCATCGGGAATGACCGGTTTGACCTTGTTATGTCAGATATGGCCCCCAACATAAGTGGTACCAGGTCGGTCGATCAGCCCCGTTCCATGTATCTGGCGGAATTGGCGGCGGATCTGGCCTCGCGGGCCTTGGGCAAGCGTGGGGCTTTTGTCGTTAAACTGTTTCATGGCGAGGGTTTCGACGATTTTGTCCGTGCTATGCGTCGGCAGTACGAGACGGTCAGGGTCCGCAAGCCAAAGGCCTCGCGGCCTAACAGTCGTGAGACATACCTGGTAGCCCGCGATATTCGGTTATAGTAGGCTAGTCCGGATATACAGCTACATTAATAGTCACATCAGCGCTGTGTGAACCATGGCGAAGGAACGGAATCTGTTTTGAACGACCTGGCAAAAAATATCGTCCTGTGGATCGTGATTGCGATCGTGCTGCTGACCGTCTTCCAGAGTTTCGGTACTGGCGGGCGCCAGTCCGCACCGCTGGACTACTCTACATTCCTGGGTCTGATTGAGAACAGCCAGATCAGCGAGGTCACGTTCGAAGGCGAGACGATCAAGGGCTTCATGACGTCGGGTGAACGATTCGTGACCTACAGTCCCGAGACTGACAACACGGCCCTGATCGGCGAACTCAAGAAGAGCAACGTACAGATCCGGGCACAGGCACCGAAGGGTCAGAACATACTTGTCAGCCTGTTCATAAATTCATTTCCGGTCCTGCTGCTGATCGGTGTCTGGGTATATTTCATGCGCCAGATGCAGGGCGGTGGCGGTGGTCGTGGCGCGATGTCATTCGGCAAGAGCCGTGCGCGCCTGCTCAGCGAGGATCAGGTCAACGTCACGTTTCTGGATGTGGCAGGTGTTGAGGAAGCAAAAGAGGAGGTTGGCGAGATCGTCGATTTTCTCAAGGATCCGTCTAAATTCCAGCGTCTGGGCGGCAAGATTCCGCGCGGCGTGTTGATGGTGGGCTCGCCGGGTACCGGTAAGACCCTGCTCGCCAGGGCGATCGCCGGTGAAGCGAAGGTTCCGTTCTTTACGATTTCCGGTTCGGACTTCGTCGAAATGTTCGTCGGTGTCGGCGCGTCGCGGGTGCGCGACATGTTCGAACAGGCGAAAAAGCATGCCCCGTGCATCATCTTCATCGACGAGATCGACGCTGTCGGCAGGCATCGTGGTGCCGGACTCGGTGGCGGTCATGACGAGCGGGAACAGACGCTGAACCAGTTGCTCGTCGAGATGGACGGCTTCGAAGGTAATGAGGGTGTCATTGTTATTGCCGCAACAAACCGTCCGGATGTCCTCGATCCCGCTTTGCTGCGTCCGGGTCGTTTCGATCGTCAGGTCGTCGTGCCTCTGCCGGATGTGCGTGGTCGCGAGCAGATTCTGCGCGTGCATATGCGCAAGGTGCCGGTCGATGACAATGTGCGGCCGTCAATTATTGCACGCGGAACGCCCGGATTTTCCGGCGCAGATCTGGCCAATCTCGTGAATGAGGCTGCATTGTTTGCCGCGCGTGCGAATCAACGCACGGTCGGCATGGACGAGTTCGAAAAGGCCAAGGACAAGATCATGATGGGCACCGAACGCCGGTCGATGGTCATGACAGACGAAGAAAAACGTTTGACTGCTTTTCATGAATCCGGCCATGCAATCGTCGGCTTGTCGGTTCCCGATCATGATCCGGTTTATAAGGTCTCGATTATTCCGCGCGGCAGAGCGCTCGGCATCACAATGTTTCTGCCCGAGCAGGATCGTTACAGTGCCAGCAAGCGCCGGCTCAACAGCCAGATCTCAAGCCTGTTCGGTGGGCGCATTGCCGAAGAGATGGTCTTCGGCGCCGATGCCGTGACCACCGGTGCGTCGAATGATATTGAGCGGGCGACGGAGCTTGCCCGCAACATGGTGACGAAGTGGGGTCTGTCCGATGAACTCGGTCCGCTAACCTATAGCGAAGACGAAGGCGAGGTCTTTCTCGGTCGTTCGGTTACCCAGCACAAGCAGGTATCGGATGAAACTGCGCACACGATCGATCAGGAGATTCGCCACGTCATCGATTCGAACTATGAGCGGGCCAGGCAAATTCTGACCGAGCATCGCGACAAGCTCGATACCATGGCCGAAGCGCTGATGAAGTACGAGACGATCGACGAGAGCCAGCTCAAGGACATCATGGCCGGCAAGGAACCGAATCCGCCGGAAGACTGGGACAGTCAGGACCCACCGCACACCGGCAAGGGCGATGACGATACCGTCAAGAAAAAGGATGACTCGTCGATCGGCGGTCCTGCCGAGCAGCATTAGCAGCACAAAAGGGATCAGACCAACTGCTGTCCCAAAAACTTCAACAACTCGCCTGTGGGAGCGGCTTTAGCCGCGATAATCCGGCAGTGGCGCGCCATTCGCGGCTAAAGCCGATCCCACAAGACGTGGCTGAGAAAAGGGATGCCGACTCCTTGTCGCCGCTCGTCATGGGCATTGTCAACGTCACACCCGATTCCTTTGCCGACGGCGGCAGATTCGTCGAAGCGTCGGCCGCGGTCGCGCATGCGGCGGAATTGGTCGCCGCAGGCGCCGATATTCTCGATGTGGGTGGAGAATCGACCCGCCCCGGTGCCGCCGAAGTTCCGGTTGATGCGGAACTCGATCGTGTCATTCCGGTTATCGAGCGGTTGACGCAGGAATTCGATATTCCGGTTTCGGTCGATACCAGCAAAGCGCTTGTGATGCATGAGGCGGTGGCAGCAGGCGCCGCGATGATCAACGATGTTTGCGCACTCGAATCTGAGCATGCCCTGGATACGGTAGCCGGGCTTGGGGTGCCGGTTTGCCTGATGCATATGCAGGGTGAACCGCGCTCGATGCAGGATGCGCCGGCTTATGACAACGTCACGAGTGAGGTCATCGACTATCTGCGTAAGCGGGTAGACAGGTGTCTGAGTGTCGGTATCGATGCACATGACATTATTCTCGATCCCGGTTTCGGCTTCGGCAAATCGCTGCAACATAATCTGCAGTTATTGCGCGAACTGGATCAATTGGTCGAGCTCGGGTTCCCGGTAATGGCCGGCTTGTCCCGCAAGTCGATGCTCGGTGCATTGACCGGTCGAGATGTCGATGATCGACTTGCCGGCAGTCTTGCGCTGGCGTTATTCGCTGCGCAGCAGGGTGCCGCTATAATCCGGGTTCACGATGTCGCTCCGACTGTGGATGTATTAAAGATACTGGGGCGCATGGTTCAATGAAGCAAGGACGGACGAATGGCTAGAAATTATTTCGGTACCGACGGGATTCGCGGTCGCGTTGGTAATGAGCCGATGACGGCGGAATTTGCATTACGTCTCGCCAGCGCTGCGGCGCGGGTGCTGGCCCCGGACGGCGGGCGCGTGGTCATCGGCAAAGATACCCGGGTATCGGGTTATATGTTCGAGTCGGCGCTCGAGGCCGGATTCGTCGCAGCCGGCATGGACGTACTATTGCTCGGGCCGTTGCCGACGCCGGGAATTGCCGTTTTGACCAAAGCATTGAATGCCGATGTTGGTGTCGTGATCAGTGCCTCACATAACCCGTATTGTGACAACGGGATCAAGTTTTTCGATGCCGACGGCTCTAAGTTGCCCGATTCGGTAGAGGAGCAGATCGAGGGTTTCCTGACCGAGCCCGCCATCACACGAGACTCGAGTTCACTCGGTCGCGCCAAGCGTGTCGGCAGCGCCCGTGAAGATTACCAGCGCTTCTGTCTGTCAACCGTGCCCGACGGGTTCAGTCTCGACAAGCTGAAGATTGTGCTCGATTGCTCGCATGGCGCCGGCTACAAGGTTGCGCCTCGCGTCATGACCGAACTGGGCGCTGAAATTATTCCAATCGGTTGTTCGCCAAACGGTAAAAACATCAACGATAGCTGCGGTACGACACACCCGGAGCTGATGACGGTGACGGTCAAGGCCGTTGGCGCAGACCTCGGCATTGCTTTCGACGGTGACGGTGATCGGGTCCTGATGGTCGATCACGAGGGCAATCTCATCGATGGCGATCAATTGTTATACGTCCTGGCAAAGGCACGGCATGCGAATGGCGATTTGTCGGGGCCGGTGGTGGGTACGCTGATGACCAACCTGGGTCTCGAGCGAGTGCTCGGTCAGCTCGGTATCGACTTCAGGCGTGCCAACGTCGGCGATCGCTACATCATGGCGATGTTGAAAGAGAACGGCGGCCAGCTTGGCGGGGAAACATCCGGGCATTTGTTGTGCCTGGACAAGACGACGACTGGTGACGGCCTGGTTAGTGCGCTACAGATCCTGGCGGTTATGGTCGAGACCGGGCAATCTCTCGCTGAGCTGACCGGTGGCATGCCTCGTTTGCCGCAGACCCTGATCAATGTCCGCACCGAATCCCGGATCGATCTCGATGCCTCGGCCGAGATTCAGGACATCATCAACGGCGCCACACAAAAGATAGCCGAGCGTGGACGGATCCTGATCCGGGCTTCGGGGACCGAGCCCGTCGTCAGGGTCATGGTGGAGGGCGAGGATGAGGGTGAGGTAAATCAACTCGCCGCTGAACTTGCCGATGCGATTAGCCGCATCGCGGCTTAGAATAACCCCAGCAACTAACGAATGGGAACAGCCGTAGGAGCGGCTTCCAGCCGCGATTTCCTGCGACGGCACATCAATCGCGGCTGGAAGCCGCTCCTACGGAAGTTGCCGGATTTTCACCTGCTGACCTCACGATCCCATTGATTTCCGGGGGCCGGGAAGCTAACCTTCGCGCACCTTTTGTGACGGCCGGCGAATCAATCGTCAAGGCAAACCCATGAGAACCAAACTTGTTGCCGGAAACTGGAAGCTGAACGGCTCCCGGGATGCAAATCAGCGCCTCGTATCGGGCATTCTGGCGGGTGCCGGACAGGCAGCCGGTGCCGAGATATTACTCTGTCCGCCGTATGTTTATTTGCCGCAGGTTGACGCACAGTGTGCGGACAGTGCGGTCATGCTCGGCGCTCAGGACGTCGCTGCCCAGGCGGAGGGTGCCTTTACGGGCGAAGTTGCCGCACCGATGCTCAGGGAGGTTGGGTGCAGCCACGTTATCGTCGGCCATTCCGAGCGCCGCTCGTTGTTTGGCGATACCGACGAGGTTGTCGCAGCCAAGTTCAAGGCCGCTCACGAGCAAGGTCTGATACCAATCCTGTGTGTCGGTGAGAGCCTGGAAGAACGCGAATCCGGCGTGACGATGGCGGTTATCGACCGGCAGGTTGGTGCGGTGCTCGATGCGGCCGGCGTAGAGCTTTTTGCCGCCGGCATCATTGCCTACGAACCGGTATGGGCCATTGGAACGGGCTTGACGGCGACACCGGAGCAGGCCCAGGAAGTACATGCTCATATCCGTTCGGTCATCGCCGCGAGCGATGCTAAAATTGCTGCCGGCCTCAGGATTTTGTACGGGGGCAGCGTAAAGGGCGCGAATGCTGCGGAGCTATTCGACATGGAAGATATAGACGGTGGGCTGATCGGCGGCGCATCCCTCGATGCCGATGATTTTCTGGCGATTTGCCGGGCCGCCGCAGGAACCAACTAGATGTTCAACTTACATTCAGCTGTGCTGATAGCACACATTATTATATCGGCGGGGATCATCTTCCTCGTGCTGCTACAGCGTGGCAAAGGCGCCGATGCCGGTGCAGCTTTCGGCGCCGGTGCATCCGGTACGGTTTTCGGTGCGAAGGGTTCCGCGAATTTTCTGTCGCGGACAACTGCTGTGCTGGCGACCTTGTTTTTTGTTACCAGCCTCAGCCTGGCTTTTCTCGGTTCCCGGCAGCAGACATCGGAGAGCCTGATGGATAGCGTGGTGACGCCGGCCGAAGATATCTCCAGTGCGATGCCGATAACCGACGGCGGGTCCTCTGCCGATGGGGCCGCAGCAACGGACGATTTGCCCGGTTTGCCTGAGCTTGATACGCCGGCAAGCAACGAATTACCGCCGAACGAGGGAGCAGCAGAAGAGGAGTTGAGTCCCTGACGAAGGTACTTGCCCGATCCGTATGGTTGGTTGTTACGGGCATTTACGTAGTTCATTAAATAAGCCGATGTGGTGGAATTGGTAGACACGCTGTCTTGAGGGGGCAGTGGCGTAAGCCGTGCCGGTTCGAGTCCGGCCATCGGCACCATAGTTGACTCCTTGATTCGTGTCTTCGCGTGATCATGAATGTATTCTGAGGAATAGTAAGTGCTGCAGGGATATTTGCCGGTTCTCGTGTTTCTGGCAGTTGCCGTCGGACTCGGCGTCGTGCTGTTGGGCCTGGGACTCATTCTGGGTGGCGGACAGAAAGACGCGGAAAAGCTGTCGCCTTATGAGTGCGGGTTCGAACCGTTCGAGGACAGCCGCATCAAGTTCGATGTTCGTTATTACCTGGTCGCCATCCTGTTCATAATTTTCGATCTGGAAATTGCCTTCCTGTTCCCGTGGGCCGTGTCGCTGGACACTGTCGGCACGTTCGGCATCATCGCGATGGGCATCTTCCTCGCAGTACTCGTCGTCGGGTTTATCTATGAGTGGAAGAAGGGTGCGCTGGAATGGGATTGACGACGTCGAACCAGAACCTGGCCCCGGCTGATCTCGGTCCACATGAGACGCCTGCCGACATCCTCGAGCAGCGTGGTTTTTTCGTCACTAATATCGATGCCTTGTATAACTGGGCACGCACCGGTTCGATGTGGCCGATGACGTTCGGCCTGGCCTGCTGCGCCGTAGAGATGATGCATGCCGGTGCTTCCCGATACGATCTTGACCGCTTCGGCGTCATATTTCGTCCGAGTCCCCGTCAGTCCGACGTCATGATCGTCGCCGGCACGCTGACCAACAAGATGGCGCCGGCACTGCGCAAGGTCTGGGACCAGATGCCGGAGCCCAAGTGGTGCATCTCGATGGGTTCATGCGCGAACGGTGGCGGCTACTATCACTATTCTTATGCCGTGGTGCGTGGCTGTGATCGCGTCGTGCCGGTCGATGTTTATGTGCCGGGCTGTCCACCCACCGCTGAAGCATTGATGTACGGCATTCTGCAACTGCAGGACAAGATCCGGCGGACCAACACGATATCCCGATGAAACCACGTTACCAGGCATTGGCGCAGAAAATATCAGCGCGCTTCGGTGATCGCCTGAGCGCTGTCGACTCGACCTGCGGCGAGCTGACCTATGAAGTTGATAAAAACGATTTGCTTGAAGTTGCGACATCACTGCGCGATGAAGAAGATTTTTGTTTCGAAATGCTCATCGATGCCTGTGGTGTCGATTACCTGACCTACGGTCAGGCGGAATGGCAAACCGACGATGCGACGTCATCCGGATTTAGTCGTGCAGTCGTACCGAAAAATATTGTGCCCGATGCGGATACTAAATTTGATCCGCGTCGTTTTGCGGTGGTTTATCACCTGTTGTCGATCAGCCGTAACCAGCGGGTGCGACTGCGTGTATTTACCGGCACCGGCAATCCGCCGGTCGTGCCGTCGGTTGTCGATATCTGGAATGGTGCGAACTGGTTTGAGCGCGAAGCGTTCGACATGTTCGGCATCCTGTTCGAGGGACACCCGGATCTGCGGCGCATTTTGACCGATTACGGCTTTATCGGACATGCATTTCGCAAGGATTTTCCACTGGTCGGCAACGTCGAGGTTCGCTACGACCCGGAGCGCAGCCGCGTGGTGTACCAGCCGGTCAGCATCGAGCCACGGATCCTCGTGCCGCGTGTCATTCGCGATGACAATCGTTACTCAGAACAGTTGCAGGACGACCAGTAGTGGCTGAAATTCAAAGTTATACGATGAATTTCGGCCCGCAGCACCCGGCCGCGCATGGCGTTTTGCGCCTCGTGCTAGAAATGGATGGTGAGGTTGTTCTGAATGCCGACCCGCACGTCGGGTTGTTGCACCGGGGCACCGAGAAGCTTGCCGAGTCGAAGCCTTATAACCAGAGCATCGGTTACATGGACCGCCTGGATTACATATCGATGATGCTTAACGAGCACGGATATGTTCTGGCTATCGAAAAACTGCTTGGTTTTGACGTGCCGGTTCGCGCTCAATATATCCGCGTCATGTTCGACGAGATCACGCGCATTCTGAATCACCTGTTCTGGATCGGCGCCCACGGTCTCGACGTTGGTGCGATGACAATGTTCCTGTATTGCTTCCGCGAACGTGAAGATCTGGTGGATTGTTACGAGGCGGTTTCCGGTGCGCGCATGCACGCAACCTATTACCGGCCCGGGGGTGTTTATCGCGATCTGCCGGATGACATGCCGAAGCATGAACCGAACAAGTGGCGTTCGAACAAGGATATTGCGCGGCTGAACAAAAACCGCGACGGATCGCTTCTCGATTTCATCGAGGATTTCACGAATCGTTTCCCCGGCCGCATCGATGAATACGAGACGTTGCTGACCGATAACCGGATCTGGAAACAACGGACCGTCGATATCGGCATCGTATCGCCGGAGCGTGCGATGCAGCTGGGCTTCTCCGGTCCGATGCTGCGTGGCTCGGGCATTGAGTGGGACCTGCGCAAGAAGCAGCCTTATGAAGTGTATGCCGATCTGGATTTCGATATTCCGGTTGGCGTCAACGGCGATTGTTACGACCGCTATCTCGTGCGGATGGAAGAGATGCGCCAGTCGAACCGGATCGTGAAGCAGTGCATCGACTGGCTGCGCAGTAATCCCGGCCCCGTGATGATCGATGATCCGAAAATTGCTCCCCCGAAACGCGTGGACATGAAGGACGATATGGAATCGTTGATTCACCACTTCAAACTATTCACGGAAGGTTTCACCGTGCCGGCCGGCGAAGCCTATGCGGCAGTCGAGCACTCGAAGGGTGAATTCGGCGTCTATATTGTTTCCGACGGGGCCAACAAGCCGTATCGCGTGAAGATCCGTGCACCGGGGTTTGCGCATATTTCATCGATGCATGAAATGGTGGTCGGGCACATGCTGGCCGATGTCGTTGCCGTTATCGGCACGCAGGATATCGTGTTTGGCGAGATCGACCGCTGACGCGACGGCAAGGATCAGGGTTCATGGACTCAGCACAAAGTCATTCGCTACTGACCGGGCATACCCGCGACGAGATTGACAGCTGGCGCGCGAAGTTTCCGGAAGGACGGCAGCGATCAGCCGTCATTGCGGCATTGCACGCGGCTCAGCATCAGAACAACGGTTATCTGACCCGCGAGTTGATGGAGGCGGTAGGCGAGTATCTCGATGTGCCTGCGATCAATGTGTTTCAGGTCGCGGCATTTTATTCGATGTTCGAAGCCGAATCATGCGGTCGTCACAGCATCTCGGTCTGTACGAATATTTCCTGCATGTTACGTGGTGGCGAGAAATTGCTGGGCCATATAGAGAAGAGGCTGGGTATCAAGGTCGGCGAAAGTACATCCGACGGCAAGTTTCACCTGAAGAAGGAAGAAGAGTGCCTGGCTGCCTGCACCGGTGCGCCGATGATGATGGTCGATCACAAATACTACGAGAACCTCACTCCGGCGGGCATCGACGAAATCCTGGATGCCATTGAATAGATATGACGACTGATCAGCAAAATTTAGTCTGTTTGCGGACCCTCGGCATGGACGAGCCGTGGAGCCTCGAGTCGTATCTGAAGACCGGCGGTTACGAGTCGTGGAAACGAATCCTGGCCGGTGACTTCCAGCCCGAGGAAATCGTCGACATCGTCAAGGCTTCCGGCCTGCGTGGCCGAGGCGGCGCCGGGTTCCCGGCCGGCCTGAAATGGAGCTTCATGCCGAAGAACGATGAGCAGAAGTATGTGGTCTGTAATTCGGACGAGAGCGAGCCGGGCACCTGCCATGATCGCGATATTCTGCGCTATAACCCGCATGCGGTGATCGAGGGCATGGCCATCGGTGGTTTCGCCATGCGTGCGACGGTTGGCTACAACTATATTCGTGGCGAGTTCATGGACGAGCCCGTGCCGCGGTTCGAGGCTGCACTGAAAGAGGTTTATGCGGCTGGTTTGCTCGGTGAGAACATCCAGGGCTCCGGCGTAACGTTTGATCTGCATATGTTTGTAGGCGCCGGCGCTTATATATGCGGTGAAGAAACGGCATTGCTCGAGTCGCTCGAGGGTAAACCCGGCCGGCCACGCTTCAAGCCGCCGTTCCCGGCTAATTTCGGTCTGTACGGCAAGCCGACGACGATCAATAACACGCAGAGTTTTGCATCGGTACCGCAGATTATTCGCAACGGCGCCGGCTGGTTTGCCGATCTCGGTGTCGAGGGTTCCGGCGGCACGATGATTTTCTCGGTCTCCGGTCACGTCAACAAGCCCGGCAATTTCGAGTTGCCGCTCGGCGTCCCGTTTGCCGAGTTGCTCGAGCGGGTCGGCGGCGTGCTCGACGGTCGCAAGCTCAAGGCTGTGATTCCCGGTGGCTGCTCGGTACCGGTCATGCCGGCCGATGCAATCATGGGTATCAACATGGATTACACATCATTGCAGGAGGCCGGGTCGTCGCTCGGCACCGGGTCAATGATCATCATGGATGAGACGACGTGCATGGTGCGTGCGTTGCGCACCATTTCAAGGTTTTATTACGCTGAGTCCTGCGGGCAATGCACGCCGTGCCGCGAGGGCACGGGTTGGTTGTGGCGTGTCCTGGACCGTATCGTCGCCGGCAAGGGCGAGATGGAAGATCTCGACCGGCTGCTGGCCGTGGCGAACAAGATCGAGGGGCATACGATCTGCGCATTCGGCGATGCGGCCGCGTGGCCGGTACAAAGTTTCCTGCGCCACTTCGGTCATGAGTTCGAGTACATGATCAAAAACGGCGGTCGCTCGATCGTCGACGATCAGGATAAGGCGGCGTGATCGCATGAGTTCGGACACCTTTAAAATCGAAGTCAACGGCATCGAGCTTGATGCGCGACCGGGACAGATGCTGATCGAAGTGACGGACGCGGCAGACATCTACGTGCCGCGGTTCTGCTATCACCGGCACTTGTCGGTGGCGGCCAGTTGCCGGATGTGTCTCGTCGAAGTCGAGAAGGCGCCGAAAGCATTGCCAGCCTGTGCGACACCCGTTACCGACGGCATGAAGGTGTTCACGAAGTCAGCAGCCGCAATCGATGCGCAAAAGTCCGTCATGGAATTCCTGCTGATCAATCATCCGCTGGACTGCCCGATTTGCGACCAGGGTGGCGAGTGTGAGTTGCAGGATATCGCGATGGGTTACGGCCGCGGCATCTCGCGGTACAGCGAAAGCAAACGTGTCGTGCAGGACGAGAATCTCGGCCCGCTGATTTCTACGGATATGACGCGCTGTATTTTGTGTACCCGCTGTGTTCGCTTCGGCAGGGAAATTGCCGGCATTCAGGAACTCGGTACGATGGGGCGCGGTGACCGGACCGTCATCGGCACATTTATCGAGAAGAGCGTCGATCACGAGTTGTCCGGCAATATCATCGACCTGTGCCCGGTCGGTGCACTGAACAATAAGCCGTATCGATTCTCGGCGCGTGCCTGGGAAATGGTGCAGTTGCCGACGATTGCCCCGCATGATTGTCTCGGCTCCAACCTGAATGCCCATGTCATGGGCGGCAAACTGAAGCGTATCGTCCCGCGCACGAACGATGCGATTAATGAAACATGGCTGGCCGATCGCGATCGCTTCAGCTGCGAATCGATTTATGCGGATGATCGGTTGGGAATACCGATGATTCGTGATCAGGGTGGCTTGCGCGAGAGCACATGGGAAGAGGCGCTCGACATTGCCGCCGAAGGACTGCGTCGCGTGGGCAGCAATCTCAGCACACTCGTCTCGCCGAGTGCGACGACCGAGGAAGGTTATCTGCTCGGGCGCCTGGTGCGCCATCTCGGCGCGGCCAACATCGATCACCGTCTGCGGCGACAGGATTTCCGCAACCAGGACAACGATCCGCTCTACCCGTCGCTCGGCATGTCCATTGCCGATGTCGAAACACTCGGCGCCGTCTGTGTCGTCGGCTCGAACCTGCGCAAGGAGGTGCCGTTACTCGCGCACCGTGTGCGCAAAGCCGCACTGGCGGGCGCAAAGGTGTCATTCGTCAATACAACCCGGGATGACTACCTGTTCGATGTCGATGCAACTCTGGTTGCAACAGATCTCGTTGCCGAACTTGGCGCGCTGGTCAGCGCGGCCGGCGGGCAGGGCACTTCAGGCGACGCTCACAGCAACACCGCAACCGTGTTGCGCGATGCCGATACGGCGGCCATTTTCATCGGCCAGATCGGTATGCGGCATCCGCGTTTTGCCGAAATCCGCGCTTTGGCCGCCGAACTGGCGCGACTGACCGGTGCGCAACTAGGCTTTATTTCGGAGGGCGCCAACAGTGCCGGACTCAGCCTTGCCGGGGTATTGCCGCAACGGGGTATTGCCGGTACGGCCGTGGAGACGAGCGGGTCGACCGCCGCAGATATCCTCGCGAACCCGACGCAGGGGTTGCTGTTGTTTGGAGTCGAACCGGAGTTCGACTGCGCCAACGGCGCCGCCGGCTTACGTGCGGTTGAGGCAGCCGAATTCGTCGTTGCCTGCACGCCATTCCTCGATGAGACGCTGAAGAAACACGCCGATGTCATATTGCCTGTCGCAACGTTTGCCGAGACTTCGGGTACGTTCGTCAATGCGGCTGGCGACTGGCAGAGTTTCGGTGGTGTCGCCATGCCGTTCGGCGAGAGCCGCCCCGGTTGGAAGGTCTTGAGGGTCCTTGGCAATCTCATTGAATTGCCGGAATGCGAGTATGAATCATCCGATGACATTCGCGATGAACTCAAAGCAGTGGCCGGCACTGCGCGGCCGGACAATCAATTCTCCGGATCGGTTCCGGCCGGCGCGACGGATCAGGATGCATCGCAGGCGCTTGATGTGCCGATGTACCGGATTGATGCGCTGGTTCGTCGTGCGCATAGTCTGCAGCTGACACGCGACGGGCAGTCCGCTGGATTGCCACCTGAGCAGGAGGCGGCCGGCGGCCGCAAGATCGCATGATGGGCTGGATAGTCAGCTTCTGGGCGATCTTCGAGCCCTGGTGGAACGGGCTCCCCGAGTTGCTCCGGGAGGTCATTATTATTCTGCTGCAGATCGTGCCGCTGCTCGTCGTCATTATCCTGTGCGTCGCCTACCTGACGTTCTGGGAACGTAAGATCATCGGTTGGATGCAAAATCGCATCGGGCCGAACCGCGTCGGGCCTTGGGGTCTGTTCCAGCCGTTCGCCGATACGATCAAACTGATCCTGAAGGAAGTGATTGTTCCGGCGAAGGCGAATCGATTCCTGTTCCTGATTGCACCGCTGCTGTCGATTTCACCCGCAATTGCGGCATGGGCCGTCGTACCGCTGTTTCCTGATTTCGCCATTGCCGAGATCGATGCCGGTCTGCTGTATGTCCTCGCACTGACATCGTTCGGCGTCTACGGCGTGATCATCGCCGGTTGGGCGACGAACTCAAAATATGCATTTCTCGGCGCAATGCGCTCGGCAGCGCAGATCGTTGCCTATGAAATTGCAATGGGGTTTGCGCTGGTCGGCGTATTGATGGCCGGCGGCAGCCTGAACCTCGGCGAGATCACCGCGGCCCAGGCCGGACCGGACAATAGCTGGTTCCTGTTGCCGTTGTTCCCGTTGTTCATTGTCTATTTCATCTCCGGTGTGGCCGAAACCAACCGGGCGCCATTCGATGTGGCCGAAGGTGAGTCGGAAATCGTTGCCGGGTTTCACGTCGAATACTCCGGTGTCGCATTTGCAGTTTTCTTCCTGGCCGAGTACGCCAACATGATCATGATTGCCGCATTGACGGCCGTCATGTTCCTGGGCGGTTGGGATTCACCGTTTTCCGGTACAATGTTTGGCTTCCTCGACGGGTCATTCCTTGAGTTCATTCGCGTGCCGGGATTGCATTGGCTGAGCGTCAAGGTGGCGTTCTTCCTGTTTTTCTTCCTGTGGTTTCGCGCGACGTTCCCGCGCTATCGCTACGACCAAATCATGCGGCTCGGCTGGAAAGTTTTTATTCCGGTCACGATCGTCTGGATCTTCGTTGAAGGCGGCATGGTGCTGATGGGTATCGGCCCATGGAGTGCGTGACATGAATGCGATAACACATGTCATCAAGACTTTTTCCCTGTGGGAACTGCTCAAGGGACTGCGCCTGACGTTAGAGAACCTGTTCGTCAAGAAAATCACGATTCAGTACCCCGAAGAAAAGACGCCACTGTCGCCACGTTTTCGCGGGCTGCACGCGCTGCGTCGCTATCCGAACGGGGAAGAGCGCTGTATTGCCTGCAAGTTGTGTCAGGCGGTTTGCCCGGCGGCGGCGATCACGATCGAGTCCGATGTGGCCGATGACGACACGCGGCGCACGACACGTTATGACATCGATTTGTTCAAGTGTATTTACTGCGGATTTTGCGAAGAGGCTTGTCCCGTCGATGCCATCGTCGAGACGACGATCTTCGAGTACCACATGGAACACCGCGGCGAGAACATCATGACCAAAGACAAGCTGCTGGCCATCGGCGACGAGAATGCCGAGCAGATCTCCGCCGACAAGGCCGCGGATGCGAAGTACAGGTAGGGTCCGATGCTGATACAAATTTATTTCTGGTTCCTGGCCGCGGTACTGATCGGTGCCGCAATCGGCGTGATCACGTCACGTAACCCCGTGTTCTCGGCGCTGTATCTCGTCATGGCATTTGTCACCAGCTCGGTATTGTGGATGCTGCTGGAGGCGGAGTTTCTGGCGATTGTTCTGGTGCTCGTCTACGTCGGCGCCGTCATGGTGTTGTTCCTGTTCGTCGTCATGATGCTCGATATCAATACCGAAGAACTGCGCAGCGGTTTTACCCGCTTCGCGCCGCTCGGAGGCATCGTCGCGGCAGTGATCATTGTCGAACTAGTTACCGTGTTTCTGGTTCGTAACGCGGGTTTGCCGGTGCTCGAAAACCCACCGCCGCATCCCGAGGGTTACAGCAATACCAAAGAACTCGGCGCCGTGTTGTATACCGAGCACGTCTATGCATTC
Source organism: uncultured Chromatiaceae bacterium (assembly GCA_964629475.1). Lineage (GTDB taxonomy): Bacteria > Pseudomonadota > Gammaproteobacteria > Steroidobacterales > SMWD01. Next base: position 230,211 of record CAZVQW010000002.1, read on the forward strand.
GAACTGGCGTCGTTTCTGCTGTTGCTGGCCATTATTGCGGCCATCATCCTGACGATGCGCAAGCGGCCTGGCCTGAAGGTGCAGGATCTGCCCAGTCAGCATCGGGTACGGCGCGACGATCGCGTCCGTCTGGTCAGTATGGAGGCGGAGAAAGACTGATGGTTACACTGACAAATTATCTGGCGCTGTCGGCCATTCTGTTTGCGATCAGCATCGCGGGCATTTTTCTGAACCGCAAGAATGTCATTCTGTTGCTGATGTGCATCGAACTGATGTTGCTGGCAGTGAACTTCAACTTCATCGCATTTTCCCGCTTCCTCGGCGATACGTCCGGGCAGGTCTTCGTATTTTTTATCCTGACGGTAGCCGCGGCCGAGGCGGCGATCGGTCTTGCCATCCTGGTTGTCTTGTTCCGCTCCAGGCGGACCATTAACGTCCAGGACCTGAACGTGTTGAGAGGCTAGGGGATGGAATCGACCTACCTGACCATTGTCCTGAGTCCGCTGATCGCGGCGGTCATCGCCGGCTTTTTCGGCGGCCGGATCGGTCGTGTGTGGTCGCATCGCGTCACGATCATCGGCGTTGCGATTGCATTTGGTTTGTCGGCCAACGTGTTGAAGGGCTTGCTGATCGACGGCAATCCGACGTTCAACGGCACGGTATACAGCTGGATGGTGACCGACGGCATTAACATGGAAGTCGGTTTCCTGGTCGATCGGCTGACGGCTTTGATGATGACGGTCGTGACGTTCGTTTCGCTGATGGTGCACATCTACACGATCGGTTATATGCACGACGATCCGGGCTATCAGCGGTTCTTCAGTTATATCTCACTGTTCACGTTCTCGATGCTGATGCTGGTCATGTCGAACAACTTCCTGCAGTTGTTCTTCGGCTGGGAAGCAGTCGGTGTCGTGTCGTACCTGCTTATCGGTTTCTGGTATACACGCCCGACGGCAATCTTCGCTAACATGAAGGCATTCTTGGTGAATCGCGTCGGCGATTTCGGTTTCCTGCTCGGTATCGCGACGATCCTGCATTTTACCGGCAGCCTCGATTACGCCGAGGTATTCGGCCAGGCAAGTACGTTGCAGAACGAAACCATCGAGATTTTCGACGGCCGGGCCTGGTCCGCGATCAGCGTGGCCTGCATCCTGCTGTTCATCGGCGCGATGGGTAAGTCGGCGCAGATGCCGCTGCACGTCTGGTTGCCCGATTCGATGGAAGGCCCGACGCCGATATCGGCGTTGATTCATGCCGCGACGATGGTCACGGCCGGGGTCTTCATGGTTGCGCGAATGTCACCGCTGTTCGAGTATTCGGAGGCGGCCCTGTCATTCGTTCTCGTCATTGGTGCGACGACGGCTCTGTTCACCGGTTTCCTCGGCGTCGTGCAAAACGATATCAAGCGCGTCGTCGCCTATTCGACACTGTCGCAACTCGGTTACATGACCTGTGCGCTCGGCGCCTCGGCATATGCGGCCGGTATTTTCCATCTCGGCACACACGCATTCTTCAAAGCACTGCTGTTCCTGGCCGCCGGTTCGGTCATTATCGCTTTGCATCACGAGCAGGATATCCGGCGCATGGGCGGTCTGAAGAAATACCTGCCCATCACGTACTGGACGAGCCTTGTCGGTTCACTGGCTCTGATCGGGTTCCCGGGTACGGCCGGATTTTTCTCGAAAGACGCCCTGATCGAGGCCGTCGGCCATGCCGATCGCGCCGGCTCCGGTTATGCCTATTTCTGCGTCCTGATTGGCGTGTTCGTCACGGCATTGTATTCGTTCCGCATGTTCTTCCTGGTCTTTCACGGCAAGGAACGCATCGATGACGATGCGCGCGGACACCTGCATGAGCCACCGTGGGTCGTGACGTTGCCGTTAGTCATGCTCGCCATCCCCTCGGTCATCATCGGCTGGCCGACGATCGGTCCGTTGTTGTTCGGTGACTTTTTCGGTACTGCGATTTTTGTGCAACCGGCCAACGATGTACTCGGCCACCTCGGCGCCGACTTCCATGGTCCGCTCGGGTTCCTGTTGCACGGGCTGACGTCGCCGGTATTGCTGCTCGCGGCCGCCGGTGTCGTTGTTGCCTGGTTCCTGTACCTGAAACACCCGGATATTCCGGCAACGATACGCGACCGCTTATCGGCCCTGCACACGTTGTTAATGAACAAGTACTACTTCGACACGCTGGCCGAGAAGTGGATTCCGCGTGCCAGCACGGGTGTAGGGAACATATTGTGGAAAGTCGGTGACGTGCTGCTGATCGACGGCGCTGCCGTTAACGGCAGCGCACGTGTAGTCGGCTGGGTAGCGGCGGCGGTCCGACATATTCAGACCGGCTATTTGTATACGTATGCATTCGCGATGGTGATTGGTTTGGCCGCGTTAATGTCCTGGGCGCTGTACCTCAGGTAGGCCGCACGGATCCAAGGGAAGACAGTGGGATTACTTAGCACATTAATCTGGTTACCGATCATCGGCGGCTTCATTGTCCTGACGATGAACCGGGCAGAGGCGGTTCAGGCGCGCTGGCTGGCGCTCGTGATCTCGATTGTGACGTTCTTCATCAGCCTGTCTTTGTACACGAATTTCGACTCGGCGACTCCAGCCATGCAGTTCGTCGAGCGCACGTCGTGGATCAGCGTTTTCAACGTCGAGTATTTTCTCGGTATCGACGGATTCTCGATGCCGCTGATCATACTGACGACCTTCCTGACGCCGCTGATCGTCATCGCCGGCTGGGAGATCATCAAGAAGCGCCCGGCACAGTATTTCGGCGCCTTCCTGTTACTCGAAGGACTGATGATCGGCGTCTTTTGCGCACTCGACGGCCTTCTGTTCTACGTGTTCTGGGAAGCCATGCTGGTGCCGATGTTCATCATCATCGGTGTCTGGGGCGGTGAACGACGCGTCTACGCGACGATCAAATTCTTCCTGTACACCTTCCTCGGTTCGGTTTTCATGCTGATCGCGCTGATCTACCTGTACCTGCAGGCCGGCAGTTACAGCATCCTGGATTTCCATGCTTTGCCGTTGAGTCTCGAGCAGCAGATTCCGATCTTCCTCGCGTTCCTGGTCGCGTTTGCCGTCAAGGTGCCGATGTGGCCGGTGCATACGTGGTTGCCGGATGCGCACGTCGAGGCGCCGACCGGTGGTTCGGTCATTCTTGCCGCCGTCCTGTTGAAGATGGGCGGCTACGGCTTCATCCGCTTCAGTTTGCCGATTACGCCGGATGCCAGCCATTCGCTGGATATTCTGATGATCGGCCTGTCGCTGATCGCCGTCGTCTACATCGGCTTTGTCGCACTCGTACAGCAGGACATGAAAAAGCTGATTGCGTATTCATCGATTGCGCACATGGGTTTTGTCACGCTTGGCTTTTTCGTTGCCTGGGCAATTTTCTCCAATACCGGCGAGATCGCGGGTATTGCCATGGGCATCACCGGCGGTATGGTGCAGATGATCTCGCACGGCTTCATTTCCGGTGCGTTATTCCTGTGCGTCGGCGTCATGTATGACCGGTTGCACAGCAGGCAGATCAAAGATTACGGCGGTGTCGTCAACACGATGCCGAAATTTGCCGCGTTTATGGTGTTTTTCGCCCTGGCCAATGCCGGGCTGCCGGGTACGTCGGGCTTCGTCGGCGAGTTCCTCGTGATCCTGTCGAGCTTCAAAGCAAATTTCTGGTACGCATTCCTGGCCGCGACAACATTGATTCTCGGCGCGGCCTACACGCTGTGGATGGTCAAGCGGGTAATTTTCGGCGCGGTTGCGAACGAGGGCGTTGCTTCGTTGAGCGACATCAATGGACGCGAATTTCTCGTCCTCGGCCTGCTGGCAATTTTTGTCCTGGGTCTCGGTCTGTGGCCGGCGCCGCTCGTCGACGTCATGTCAGCCTCGGTCGAGAACCTGGTCGAGCACGTCATGCAGCAAAAATTCTGATGGGGCGGCAGTAGACGAATGGCATTTGTAACTCCTGATTTAGGACCGGCAATGGCCGAGATCGTGCTCGGCATCGGGCTGTGCATCGTTCTTATCGTTGATCTGTATATCCCTGATCGCGCACGCGACATGACGTACATGCTGACGATGATGGTTCTGGCCGCGACGGCATGGGTCGCCGGCGGACTCGGCGTAGACGGGCAGCAGGTGACATTCAGCGGCAGCTTTGTCGTCGATCCGATGGCTCGAGTACTAAAACTGATTGCAGTGGCCGGCGTCGCAACCGTATTCCTGTACTCGCGTGGTTACCTGAAGGACCGGGGCGTCTACAAGGGCGAGTATTTCCTGCTCGGCCTGTTCGCCTTGCTCGGCATCATGGTCATGATTTCGGCCTACAGCATGCTGACGATGTATCTCGGCCTCGAGATCCTGTCGCTGTCACTGTATGCGCTCGTTGCATTTGATCGCGAGTCACCGGTTGCCGCCGAGGCGGCCATCAAGTATTTCGTGCTCGGCGCGATTGCGTCCGGTACGTTGCTCTACGGCATATCGATTGTCTACGGTGTGACGGGCAGCCTGCAGTTTCCTGAGATCAATGCGGCGCTGTTGAGTGGCGGCGCCGACGATACCGCGTTAATCGTTGCACTGGCCTTCATCGTCGTCGGTATCGCGTTTAAGTTTGGTGCCGTGCCGTTTCATATGTGGCTGCCGGATGTATACAGCGGCGCGCCGACCTGCGTGACGTTATTCGTCGGCACCGTGCCGAAACTTGCCGCGATCGCGCTGGCCATTCGCGTGCTGGTCGAGGGTCTCGGCCCGGCTGCACCGGGCTGGGAACCGATGCTAATTATCCTGGCCGTGCTGTCCCTGTCGATCGGTAACCTGGCGGCCATTGCGCAGACGAATATCCGCCGCATGCTGGCGTATTCAACGGTCGGTCATGTTGGCTTCATCTTCCTTGGCCTGCTGGCCGGTACACAAGCCGGGCTTCAGGCTTCGCTGTTCTATACGATTATCTACGTGATCATGGCTGCCGGTGCATTCGGCATGCTGTTGCTGTTAAGCCGAAAAGGCTTCGATGCCGACGAGCTGGATGATTTCAAGGGCCTGAACAAACGCAGTCCGTGGTTTGCCTTCATCATGATGCTGCTGATGCTCAGCATGATCGGCGTCCCGCCGCTGGCCGGGTTCTATGCGAAATGGTGGATCCTGCAGGAGTTACTCATTCAGGGGCACGTGTGGCTTGCCGTCATCGGCGTGGTGTTCTCCGTCATCGGCGCGTTCTACTACCTGCGTGTTCTCAAGCTGATGTATTTCGACGGCCCCGAAGAAGATGCTGCCGTGCTCGAAGCGCCGACCGATCTGCGCCTCGTGCTCAGCCTAAACGGCCTGATCGTACTCGCCATCGGCTTATTCCCCGATCGCCTGATCGCAATCTGTGCGCAGGTTTTTATCTGAGCCGAGCCACGGGGTTATAGCCCCTCGGGAGTTTGTCCTCGACTTCCAGTTATGTTCTGGAAGACTCCTTTCAGTCTGAGAGCCGTCATTACGCTGTCATACAGCAATCCGGCCGGGTTCGACCCAATATACGAACATTCAAATATTCTCCGCTAGGCTCAATGCATGCAGCCGCTACTGGCATACTGCGGTATTTCTTGCCTGGCCTTGTGAAGGAGAAAATGAATGTCGTCGAGCAAACAAGTAGTACGCATTGGTCCGTTAAAGGACATCATTGCAAGTGGCGTCAGAGTTGATAATTTGCTGACTCTTTCCGGGCAGGTCAGCCTCAATGCTGAAGGACAGGTAATTGGAGTTGGTGATATAGGGGCTCAAGTTCGTCAGTCCTATATCAATATTCAGGATGTGTTGGTTGAGTTCGATGCAACGATGAAGAACGTGGTCGATGAGATGTGGTTGGTGACAGATATTCAAGATGTGATGGCAAATATCAATCAACTCGGCGCGATTCGATCAGAGGTATACGGGCGAGATCCAGAGGTGACGCAGACCTTGATTCAAGTATCGGGCCTCGTCATGCCGGAACTTTTGATTGAGATAAAATGCATTGCACTGGTGTGAGCGCGATCAGCAATATTGTTGGCAGTTTAGGTGTTGGGCAATAAGCCAAATGACCGCTTCTGGCCATGTCCTGCCTTCGGCAATGATACTTTTTTGGTGATTTGATCGCCTGATGTTCGCGTAAAAGCGGCCTTTCGCTGGTTGATAGCCGTGAATCTTCTATGAGCGCCCGCCGTATCTTTCGTGCCACCCAGTCAGGCTAAGGTGTTCCGGGCGGGGACTAACCAAGCCAGTCATTGGCGACCATCTGAAGTGCGGGTGTAAACTCAGAATGTAATTGATGATCCTGCGGTCACCACTAACATAAAAACAGAATGGCATGCTGAAATTCATCTTTGTCGTCGTTACCAGTTACGGTCTGCTCATCGCAGTCTTGTACTTCATGCAGGGTCGCATGCTCTACTTGCCAGGCGTACCAGGGCGAACGCTGGCTATGACACCGGTCGATGTAGGCATGGACTATCAGGATGTCTCCATCAAAACTGCCGACGGAGTGACACTGCATGGCTGGTTTGTCGTGGGGCGATCCTCTCAAGTGCTGCTCTTCTTTCACGGCAATGCGGGGAATATCTCGCATCGTCTGGATTCGATACGACAGTTCCTGAATCTGGGTTTATCAGTATTGATTATTGACTATCGAGGTTACGGTCAGAGCGGCGGCAGGACCACCGAAAGTGGGATTTATCGCGATGCTGATGCGGCGTGGCGATATCTCACCGAAAATCGCGGCATATCCAACAGTGATATCGTAATATTCGGGCGTTCTCTGGGTGCTTCTGCTGCCTCATGGCTGGCCGCACAGCATCAACCGTTGGCACTTATCGTGGAGTCGTCCTTCACGTCTGTCCCGGACATTGCCCAGGAACTTTATCCGTGGCTCTCGGCCCGCTGGTTGAGCCGTTTTAGTCACGCGACACGTGATTACGTTCGAGACGTACGCTGCCCGGTACTGGTCGCTCACAGTCGCGATGACGAGATCATCCCCTTCCATCATGGCGAAGCAATCTTCGCAGCGGCGAATGAACCCCGGACCCTGTTGGTGCTTAACGGCACCCATAACGACGCGTTTCTCCGGGAGGAGAGTGCCTATATTGAAGGGGTCCGGACGTTTCTGGCGGGACTTTCCACGCCTGCTTTGCCACGTTAACGACTAAATGGTCCTGTCACATTCTTCAATGCCCGCCTGGTCAGGAGCTGCGGTTTATTCTTTAGTTACAAATTAACCAGCAAGTTAAACTTGCAACGCGCACGCCATCTGTAGACCTCAAAATCTCTGCCGAGAGTAAGAATCTGGCTGGTATCGATTTGATCGGCCAGGTCAACGAGGCACGCATCGGCGAGATACATCGGCACGTCGCGGTATTTCTTTACAGTTTACTGGGCATCGCTTGATGGTTAGACGTTCCCGCGGGAACGTCTAATATCAGATCCCACATGATTGGCGTCAGTGGCGTCGACACAGTTTTATTGGACTCTCTTTAGCTTCAAGTGCCGGTGAAAAGGCTGGAAGTCTCTGTCGGAGTACAAGAGGGGGCGTTTATTCTCGATACAGTACGTGGCAATGATGGTGTCTATGGTCTTGCGTACAGTGATGCCTTTCTTTCGTAGTGCTCGGACATTGGCTGCACTTTTTAATGCAATCCTGGTGTCGAGTATATTCACGATATTGAGAGACATCAGAAGCTCTCTTGCCTTCCTGAAATCTTTGTCTGATCTGAAGCCTTGCAGAACTTCCGTAAGAATCAGGTCACCGATAGCAATTGGTTGTTCCCCGAGCAGGGAATCAAGTTTGTCAGCCTGGGGCGTGGTTTTGCCGGTGAAGTAGTCGATCCATACACTCGAATCGACAATGATCATTTATCGGTCCGCATTTCATCGAGGTCGCCTTCCCAGTCAAGCTTCCCGCGGTAGTTCCTGATCGTTTCCTGCTTTTTCAGCTTGAGCAGTGTTTTGAGCCCCATTTCCACGGCCTCGCGTTTTGTTCTGGCGCCAGTCAGTTTCATTACGCTGTCCATCAGGGCGTCATCGATGACTATGTTTGTACGCATGGTAATATCCAGTGTGTATAAATGGTGATAATTATACACATTAAATCATAGGGCCTGGGTGGCTTCAACCAGTTGGAACATGCCGGTTGATAAGTTTTGTAACAAGGCATTTTTCTATGCGTATTAGTAAGAAACTTATCAATGTCACCGCCCTTGAGCGATCTGTGCACACATTATTGCCTGGCCTGAGCGAAACCCTGGTTCCCCCATTGCGGGGTTTCGGTTAACCGGGTAGACTGCGCAGCCTGTCGGTGCGGGGTGGAGCAGTCTGGCAGCTCGTCGGGCTCATAACCCGAAGGTCGTAGGTTCAAATCCTACCCCCGCTACCAATCTTACAAAGGCACCCACCAGGGTGCCTTTTTTGTGGCTTCGGGTTATGAGCCCGACGAGCTGTTCGCGCCGGTCTCTCTTGCCTGTTTATGGGCCGAAGGTCGTAGGTTCAAATCCTGCCCCCGCTACCAATTTTCCTTGGTCCGTTTCGGACGTATTGCTGCACTTGCACATTTTCCCCTCGGCGTCTGCCATTTCCTGCCTGCCTTTGGTAGAATACTCATCCGTGCAAAACACGGGACCGGGATGCCATCTGTTTCTTGTTAAGAATCAGAAGGTTATGTGGGTTTTGTCAGTGTTTATGTCAGCAATGACTTTGACAAAATCTCGCAGCCGACTGTCGGTAGTTAAGGCCCCGGATGGGGCTTTTTCTTTGCTCGCAGCGATGTCGGCAAAGATCTGCAGGCCGGGCAATAGTGCCGGTCGTGTTTGATGTGTTGATTTGCAGGTGGGCCATTGGCCCATTTTTTTATCCCGGAGACGAACTCCGGGAGGATTGACTGGATGAGTGTAACGCGCGAGAAACTAATCGAGCTGCTCGAGCCCGAGGTCGAGGCGCTGGGTTATGAGTTGACCGAACTCGAGGTTAATTTAAGCCACGGGCACGGGATGCTGCGGTTGTTCATCGACGGGCCAGAGGGTATTACGCTGGACGATTGCGAGAAAGTCAGCCATCAGGTCAGTGCCTTGCTCGATGTCGAGGATCTGATCGCCGGGGACTATCACCTCGAGGTGTCGTCGCCGGGTGCCGATCGCAAGCTCGTCAAGCCGGAACACTTCGACCGGTTTGCCGGCAGCATGATCAAGGCGCGGTTCAGGCGGCTCGTCGCAGGGCGTCGTCGGATTCGCGGGCAGTTACTCGGACGGGACGGGAACATCATCAATATTCGGGTTGATGACAAGACGATGTCGGTGGACATTGATGATTTAGATGTAGCACGGCTGGTGCCGGACTGGAATGAGTATCTCAAGGCCGGTACGGCTTAGGCAGGAATGCGGGTTAATTAGCATGAGCAAAGAAATTTTATTGGTTGTCGAGGCAGTCTCTAACGAGAAGGGCGTCGATGAATCCATCATTTTTGATGCGATGGAAGCGGCGCTGGCGATGGCCACGTGCAAGCGCTATGGCGACGAGGAAGTCGAGGTGCGCGTCAGTATCGATCGCGAGACCGGCGACTACGACACGTTCCGCCGGTGGAAAGTTTTTGCCGACGATTCGACGGAACTCGAGACGCCGGATTGCGAACTGCGAATGATTGATGCGGTCGACGTCGACCCGGATGCCGAAGTCGATGGCTATGTCGAAGAACCGATCCCGTCCGTCGATTTTGGCCGGATTGCGGCACAGACAGCCAAGCAGGTCATCGTCCAGAAAGTTCGCGAGGCTGAGCGTGCGATAGTCGTGGAAGAATACCAGGAGCGCGAGGGCGAGTTGATCAGCGGCATCGTCAAGCGGGTCGATCGGAACGGCGTCTATATTGATCTCGGCGGCAGCGCAGAAGGATTTGTACCGCGTGAAGACATGATCCCGCGTGAGCCGGTTCGCCCGAATGACCGTATCAAGGCACTGTTGCGCGAAGTGCGTTCAGAGCAGCGCGGTCCGCAATTATTTATGACTCGTTCTTCGCCCGACTTTCTGCGTGAACTGTTCATGATTGAAGTTCCCGAGGTCGGCCAGGGCTTGATCGAGATTCTCGGCGCCGCCCGTGATCCCGGACTGCGTGCCAAGATCGCGGTCAAGAGCAACGATGCACGTATCGACCCGGTTGGCGCGTGTGTGGGCATGCGCGGTTCGCGCGTCCAGGCCGTGTCCAACGAACTGGCCGGAGAGCGTGTCGATATCATCCTGTGGGATGAGAATCCGGCGCAGTTTGTCATTAACGCAATGTCGCCGGCCGAGGTGACCTCTATTGTTGTCGATGAAGAAAAGCACAGCATGGATGTCGCAGTCGAAGAGGATAAATTGTCGCAGGCCATCGGGCGTGGCGGGCAGAATATTCGCCTGGCGAGTGAGTTGACCGAATGGGAACTCAACGTCATGACCGAGGCCGATGCCGATGAGAAGAGCGAAAGCGAAGCTCGCGAGCTTTCGGTGATGTTCGGAGAGCAGCTCGATGTCGATGAGGACGTCGCGCTGATCCTGGTTCAGGAAGGTTTTTCGAGTATTGAGGAAGTCGCCTACGTGCCGACATCGGAGTTGCTCAGTGTCGAGGAATTCGATGAGAACATCGTCGAAGAGCTGCGCAATCGTGCGCGCGACGTCCTGCTGACACGTGCCATCGTCAGTGAGGAGGTCATCGAAGGCGCCGAGCCTGCCGAGGATTTGCTCGAACTCGAAGGTATGGATCGCGCCCTCGCATTCGTGTTGGCCAGCAAGGGAATCGTGACCCGTGAAGATCTTGCCGAGCAGGCGGTCGATGAGCTTGAAGGAATTGAAGATCTCGACAGCGAACGGGCGGCCGAGTTGATCATGACGGCCAGAAAAATCTGGTTTGAGAACGAAGACGAGGTGACGACCGGTTAACGGTCGCGTGCCAGCGGAGTAACTATATGTCCGAAGTGACAATCACCCAATTCGCCGAAGTGCTGAAGGTGCCGGTCGACCGGCTGTTGACACAGCTCGATGAGGCCGGCATCAAGAATGGTGGACCTGATTCGACCATCAGCGAAGATGCGAAGATGGAATTGCTGACCTATCTGCGTCGCAGCCATGGCCGTCAGGGTGAATCGACCAAGGCCACACCGAAAAAGATTACCTTGCAGCGCCGCTCGCAGAGTGAGCTCAGGCTGGCAGGTGGCCAGGGACGTTCAAGGACAGTGAATGTCGAGGTGCGCAAGAAGCGTACCTATGTCAACCGAAACGTACTCGAGGACGCCGCACGCAAGGAACAAGAGGCGATCGACGAGAAGCGTGAAGAGGAGAATCAAAAGCGCATCGATCAGGAGCGTGCTCTGGAGGCCGAGCGCGAAGCCCGGGAAGCTGAAACCAAGCGTATCGAGGAAGCTGAGAAAGAGAAAGAGAAAGAAAAGGTAGCAGAACAGGAGCGGGAGGCTGACGAGCAACGCCGCCGCGAAGAGGAAGAACGTCAACGTCTGGATCTTGCCGCCAAGGCTAGCGCCGTCGAGCCGGATAAAACAGAGCGCGCCAAGGGTAAAGGCGATGCCGCACCGGGACGGGGCAAGGGAAAAAGCGAAGATGCTCGCGGCAAGAAAGGCGACAAGGGTACTCGCTACGGCCGAAAAGAATTGCACGTTGCCCGCGGTGCCGTCGGTCGGCGCAAGAAACGCAAGAGCCGCAGACGACCTGTTTCGGTGGCGACCGGTGATGCGCAGCATGGTTTTGAATTGCCAACGGCCCCCGTCATTCACGATGTCGAGATCCCGGAATCAATCAGTGTCGGTGATCTGGCACAAAAAATGGCGATCAAGGCCAACGATGTCATCAAGGCCATGATGAATCTCGGTGTCATGGCAACGATTAACCAGGTCATCGATCAGGACACGGCGGTCCTGGTTGTCGAAGAAATGGGCCATACGGCCAAGCCTATTAAAGACGCGGGTGTCGAGGAAGAGATTCTCGGCGGTGTCGAGTTGACCGGCGAAGAAGTAACGCGGCCGCCTGTCGTCACGATCATGGGGCATGTCGATCACGGCAAGACCTCGCTGCTGGATTACATTCGCAGCACGAAGGTAGCGTCCGGTGAGGCCGGTGGTATTACGCAGCATATCGGCGCCTACAATGTTGATACCAACGGTGCGAATATCACCTTCCTGGATACGCCGGGGCACGCAGCATTTACCGCCATGCGCGCGCGGGGTGCGCAGGCCACCGATGTCGTCATTCTCGTGGTTGCGGCAGACGACGGGGTCAAGCCGCAGACCGAAGAGGCGATCGAGCATGCCAGGGCGGCGGGCGTACCGCTGGTCGTAGCTGTGAACAAGATTGACAAGCCCGAGGCCGACCCGGACCGTGTGCGCAACGAATTAGGCACCAAGGAAGTTGTGCCGGAAGACTGGGGCGGCGATACGCTGTTCGTGAATGTATCCGCGCAAACGGGTGAAGGGGTCGACAAACTGCTTGAGGCTATTTCGCTGCAAGCCGAGTTGCTGGACCTCAAGGCAATCGACACCGGACCGGCCGCGGGTATTGTTATCGAGTCAACGCTTGAGAAGGGTCGCGGGGCCGTGGCAACGGTTCTGGTCACACGCGGGCAACTCAAGCGTGGTGATTCGATCGTCGCCGGTCAGGAGTTTGGGCGAGTTCGTAATATGCTCAACGACCTCGGTCAGAAAGTCGAGTCGGTCGGTCCGTCCATGCCGGTACAGGTTCTCGGTCTGTCCGGAACGCCCAATGCGGGTGATGACGTGCTGGCACTGAGCGATGAACGCAAAGTCAGGGAACTGGCCGAGTTCCGCCATGCGAAGTCACGTGACGTCAAGCTGGCGAAGCAGCAGGCGGCTAAACTTGATGATGTATTCAGTCAGATGACCGCGGCGGGCGTTCAGTCCGTCCCGATTATGATCAAGGCCGATGCGCACGGCAGTGCCGAGGCGATCAGAGACTCGCTAGAGAAACTCAGTCACGAAGAAGTGAAAGTTAACGTTATCTCGAGTGGTGTCGGTGGTATTACCGAGTCGGATGTCAATCTTGCCTCGGCATCGAATGCCATCATCATCGGCTTTAATGTACGGGCCGATGCTTCGGCACGTACCGCCGTTAAAGAGACCGGCGTCGATATTCGTTATTACAGCATCATTTACGAAGCTATCGACGACGTCAAAGCGGCCATTTCCGGCATGCTGTCACCGGAAGTTCGTGAGCAAATTGTTGGTCTCGCCGAGGTCAAGGATGTCTTCAGCTCGCCGAAACTCGGCAACATTGCCGGTTGCCTGGTCGTCGACGGTTACGTCAAGCGCAGCAATCCGATTCGTGTCCTGCGCGATAATGTTGTGATTTACGAAGGTGAACTCGAGTCGCTGCGGCGTTTCAAGGACGATGTCAATGAGGTGCGTGCCGGCACTGAGTGCGGTATCGGGGTCAAGAACTACAATGACGTCAAGGCCGGCGATCAGATCGAATGTTACGAGCGGGTGGAAGTAGCGCGCTCGTTGTGAGCACGCTCACGCTTCCATTCCGGAGCTAGCTCATGCCACGGGATTTTCCCCGCAGTCGGAGAATCGAAGATCAGATTCTCAGGATTCTGAATGACGTGGTGCGGGTCCATGTGCGGGATCCACGCATGAATGACGCCATGATCACGGCCGTCAAGGTCTCGCGTGACCTGGGTGTTGCCTGGGTCTATTACACGGCGCTCGATCCGGATCACCAACGTGACGATCTCGACGAAGCGTTCAGCTCGGCCGAGAAGTTTTTGCGCAAGCAGCTGGCCTCGCAACTGACGGTTCGCCATGTTCCCGAACTTCGGTTTCGCTACGATGATCTGAGCGAGACCAGTCGGGCAATGGATCAGCTGATCGATGATGCCGTGTCGAATGACGTTCTGAAATCCGGCAAACCGGGTGACGACACGGAGTGACCGGGTTCAGTTCGCGAACATGAAGCAGCATAAGACCGAAGGCCTGCCGCGGCGTGAACGTCGTACGGTGGATGGGCTGCTGTTGCTCGACAAGCCGGTCGGTATTACTTCGAATGCGGCCCTGCAGCGGGTCAAGAGAATGTTCCGTGCGCGCAAGGCCGGGCATACCGGCAGTCTCGATCCGTTGGCCAGCGGGATGCTGCCGTTGTGCTTCGGACAGGGGACAAAAATCTCGGCGTATCTGCTGGATGCCGATAAGACCTATCGGGTAAGAGCCCGGTTCGGCACGCAGACTGATACCGCCGATGCGGACGGCAGCGTCATCGCCGAGTCGCAGGTCAGGACGATCGAACGCGCAGCGCTGGAGCAGGCGCTGGACAGGCTGACTGGTGACATCGAACAGGTGCCACCGATGTATTCGGCCCTGAAGAAGGACGGCAAGCGTTTATATGAATTGGCGCGTCAGGGGGTAGAGGTCGAGCGGTCGGCGCGGCCGGTCACGATCCACTCCCTGGACATTGAGATGTTTGATCCGGGAGCGCCGGTCATCCGGGTGGTGTGCAGCAAGGGTACCTATGTGCGCACGCTCATCGAGGATCTGGCCGGGTTGCTGGGCACACTCGGGCATGTCACCGAATTGCGGCGTCTGACCGTTACACCCTTCGTCGAGGCTCAGCTCGTGACGATGGAGCAGGTCGAGGCGGCCGCAGAGGCGGGTGACGAAGCGCTGGACAGGCTGTTGATTGGCAGCGATGCCGCCCTCGTGGCGTTTCCGGCGGTGAACCTGAACCGGGAGCAGTCCTGGTACATGCGCCAGGGGAACCCGGTACAGGTTGCCAGTCCGCCGCAGGCGGGCTTTTGCCGCATCTATGACGAGCAGGCCCGGTTCATCGGTGTCGGGGCGGCGCTGGCGGACGGCCGGATTGCCCCGAAACGCTTGTTTGTAGCGGCAGATGCGGCCGTTGGCTGAGCGGGTGAGAAAAGGGTGTATCTATAGCGCGCGTCTGGGTACAATACCGCGCGAATTGCAAGGGTAAACAAAGAAGTAGGACGAAGCAGGAGGTCCGTACAATGTCTCTTTCGGGAGCACACAAGGTCAAAGTTATAGAAGAGTACCGGTTAGACGATTCCGACACGGGGTCACCGGAAATTCAGGTCGCATTGTTATCCGCGAGGATCTCTGAGCTGACTGAACACTTCAACGAGCATAAGAAGGATCACCATTCGCGTCAGGGACTGCTGCGCATGGTTAACCGGCGGCGCAAGTTGCTGGATTATCTGAAGGGTAAAGACAGCGATCGCTATCGTAAGCTGATCGCGAGCCTTGGGTTACGTCGTTAGGGCTTGCGCCTTAAGGCGGTTTATATCGCATCAAATTTCTCCCGGATGCACTGACGTCATATAACAACGAAGACGTCGGTGTGTTCGCGCACCAATCTAATAGGAAAATCAAGTGGAAACGATCAAGAAAGCATTTCAATATGGTGAGCATGAAGTCACTCTGGAAACCGGCGCGATCGCGCGTCAGGCAGACGGCGCCGTCCTCGTTACAATGGCTGATACCGTCGTGCTGGTCACGGCCGTTGGCCGCAAGGCCGCGGACCCGGGCCGCGACTTTTTCCCGCTGACTGTTAATTACCAGGAAAAGACCTACGCCGCCGGCAAGATTCCGGGCGGGTTCTTCAAGCGCGAGGGTCGCCCGACCGAGAAAGAGACGCTGACGTCACGGCTGATCGACAGACCGATTCGCCCGTTGTTCCCGAAGGGGTTCAAGAACGAAGTGCAGGTGATTGCGACGGTCGTCTCGCTGAACGTCGATGTCGATCCTGACATTCCGGCACTGATCGGTGCATCGGCCGCGCTGGCGCTGTCGGGAATGCCGTTCAACGGTCCGATCGGCGCCGCCCGTGTTGGTTACATAGATGGTAACTACGTGTTGAATCCGCTGCGCAGCCAGCTGGAAGATTCTGCGCTGGACCTCATCGTCGCCGGCACCGAGAACGCGGTACTGATGGTCGAGTCCGAGGCCAATAGCCTTTCCGAAGATGTCATGCTCGGCGCCGTCGTCTACGGCCATGAGCAGATGCAAACTGCGATCAAGGCGATCATCGAGTTGGCTGCCGAAGCCGCCAAGCCATCCTGGGAATGGGAGTCGCCGGCCGAGAATCCGGAGCTGCAGTCTGCGGTTGCCGGCCAGGCCGAGGCCGCGATTACTGCTGCGTATGCGATCAGCGACAAGCAGGAACGCTACGGTAAAATTAAGGAAGCGCGAACGGCGACTGTCGAGACACTGGCCGCAGATGAAAATGCACAGTTCACGCCCGATGAGGTCGGTGGTGCATTCGGTAAGCTCGAGAGCGGGTTGGTGCGTAATCGCGTGTTAAGCGGCGAGAAGCGCATCGACGGTCGCGATACGACGACAGTCCGTCAGATCACCGTTGGTACAGGTATTCTGCCACGCACACATGGTTCGGCCATTTTTACCCGCGGTGAGACGCAGGCGATCGTTGCCACCACGCTGGGTACGGATCGTGATGCGCAAATCATCGACTCGCTCGAAGGCGAGCGTCGCGATCGATTCATGCTGCACTATAACTTCCCTCCTTATTGTGTCGGCGAAACCGGCTTCATGAGCGGTCCCAAGCGCCGGGAAATTGGCCATGGTCGCCTCGCGCGCCGCGGCATTGCCGCCGTGCTGCCAACCGCGGAAGAATTTCCGTATGTCATCCGTGTCGTTTCCGAGATTACCGAGTCGAATGGTTCAAGCTCAATGGCATCGGTATGCGGCACCAGCCTGGCGCTGATGGATGCCGGCGTGCCGATCAAGGCGCCGGTTGCCGGTGTTGCGATGGGGCTCGTCAAGGAAGGCGATCGCTATGCGGTACTGACCGATATCCTCGGTGATGAAGATCACCTCGGTGACATGGACTTCAAGGTTGCCGGTTCGACTGAAGGCATCACTGCCTTGCAAATGGATATCAAGATTGACGGCATCACGAAGGAAATCATGCAGGAAGCACTGGCGCAGGCAAAGGATGCCCGGTTGCACATCCTCGGCGAGATGCAGAAGGTTCTCGATGCACCGCGTGAGGAAATGTCCGAGTGGGCACCGACCATCATTGCGATCAAAATCGATCCTGAGAAGATCCGTGACGTCATTGGCAAGGGCGGCGCAACCATTCGTGAAATTACCGAGCAGACCGGTGCGACGATCGATATCGATAATGACGGTACCGTCAAGATTGCATCAGTCGAAGGTGCGGCAGGCCGCGAAGCGAAGCAACGCATCGAGTTGATCACGGCCGAGGTCGAGGTTGGTACGATCTATGAAGGACGCGTGGCGCGTCTCATGGATTTCGGCGCATTCGTAACGATCCTGCCCGGCAAGGACGGACTCGTGCATATCTCGCAGATCTCCGAAGAGCGGGTCGAGCGTGTCAGCGACAAGCTGGCTGAGGGCGACATCATTCGAGTCAAGGTACTCGAGGTCGATCGCCAGGGCCGTGTTCGACTCAGCATGCGCAATCTGGAAGACGCCGCCTGACAGGCAGTATCTTGCCGGACCCAGCGCCAGGCCAGACTAAAAGACTGAATCCACAGCGTCGCCGTCAGGCGGCGCTGCGGACTTCGACGGCACTGCGTAACGCAGTATTCAGTCGCTCCGGTAACGTCGGATCGCTGTCTGTTGCGGAGAGACGAATCAACCTGGAGAGGAATTCCGGTTTCAATAACTTGGAACCGGTACGCTGCGTTTCTTCGATGATCTGCAGCAGTACTATCGTGGTGATTTCCTCACCGCTCGCCTGCTCGATAACTTTGATGTCTGCACCGCCGACGATCAGTCGGCGCAGATCCTCGAGATTGACGTAGCGACTTTGGCTCGTATCGTAGAGTCGTCGATTCACATACTTGCGTATTAACTTTGGCTGTTTCATATCGAAACCCCTGAAATTACGTAGTCACGAATTAGTGTCTGTTATGGTTGTTTGACTGATTCCAGACCCTCAAGTTCGTGGCAAAGCAACAATTTACTGAATCATTGTCGGTCAGATACGCTCACCGTTTCAAGTTAAGAATAAAGAAATAATAAAATTAGTAAAAACAGCAAGATAAGCAATATTTATAAAGTATATTATCGCTGTTAGTTCTGGTTGAGTTGCCGCTGTCCGGTCAGTTTTTCCGGGTGCCAGTGTTCTGTAGCCCAGGCCCAGATCTGCGCGGGGGGTTCGTCAATGAGCCGGGCCGGTGGATCCTGACGCAGAAACTCGAGTGCCGCGAGCAGGTTCGCCTCCGGCCGATGATCGTCAATCGGACTCGCCCCGGTTTGTTTGCTGAGTTTCTGCCCGCGTTTATTGATGACCATCGGTACGTGCATATACGTTGGTGTGGGCAAACAGAGGGTCTGCTGCAATACAATCTGAGCGGGCGTGATATCCAGCAGGTCGCAACCACGTACAACCTCGGTAATGCCGTCACGGGCATCGTCGATGACAACCGCCAGGTTATAGGCAATTAGTCCGTCGCCGCGACGGACGATGAAATCACCGATCGACTCTGCAACGGCGCAGCTGATCTCGCCCTGCAGGATGTCTGCAAACGTCACGATTGAATTAGTGGTACGCAGCCGCAGTGTATTAGTTGTCTGTGACGAGATGCTGTGATTCAGATTCCGGCAGGTGCCCGGATAAACGGGGCCTGTTGGGCCGATATGTGTCGCCAGGCGTCGAACAGCCTTCCGCGTACAGGTGCATCGGTACGCTTGTCCTTCAGTCAGCAGACGCTCGGCAACGGCGTGATACTCGGCCAGGTGTGAACTCTGCCATCGTACCGGGCCGTGCCAGCAAAAGCCGTGTGCCTCGAGGGTGCTGATGATGCGTTCGGCCGCGCCGGGAATTTCCCGGGGTGGGTCGAGATCTTCGATTCGCAGCAGCCATTTGCCGCGGTTGACGCGGGCCTGCAGATAGCTCGCCGCAGCGGCTACCAGTGAACCAAAATGTAACGGGCCGGTAGGGGATGGGGCGAAACGGCCCCGATAGCCGAAGGAATTGGTGTCAGGCACCAATTCCTCTTAGTCGTCGCGGTCCGAATACTGTCGTTCCGCAAGCTCCCGGCGTTCCTGGGCTTCGACACACAGCGTTGCGACAGGGCGCGCTTCGAGCCGCTGCAAGCCTATCTCTTCGCCGGTTTCCTCGCAGTACCCATAGGATCCGTCATCGATACGCGCAATAGCCTGGGCAATTTTTTTCAACAGCTTGCGTTCCCGGTCCCGGGTGCGTAATTCAAGGCCGAATTCCGATTCCTGCGTGGCCCGATCGTTCGGGTCAGGATAATTGCTCGCATCGTCCTGCATGTGATGCACGGTGCGATCGACTTCCTGCATCAACTCCTGTTTCCAGGATATCAGGATGTTGCGAAAATGCTCGCTCTGCGCATCACTCATGAATTCTTCGCCCTTACGTGGTTTGTAGGGCTCGATGCCATGAATCAAGCTGTCGTAATTTGCCGGTTTCCTGGCTGATTTGGCTGCGGTGGTACGGGTCGTCGCTTTTTTTGTGGTTTTCTTTGACGTCTTTTTGGCCGTGCCGGCTTTACCGGCGGCTTTCGTTGCTGTTTTACTGGTCACTTTGGTTTTCGAAGTCCTTTTCTTAGAAGGTTTTTTTACGACCTTCTTCTTAGTCGCCTTTTTCTTGGCAGATTTCTTCCCTGGCACCTTCTTCCTGACTACTTTCTTCTTCGTGACCTTCTTTTTCGAGGTCTTTTTCTTTGCCGCACGTTTTTTGGAGGCTTTTTTCTTCGCCGTCTTTTTCTTTGCAGCCTTTTTCTTTGCGACCTTTTTCTTTACAGGGCGCTTTGCCGAAACCTTCTTTTTCGAGGTTTTTTTCCTGGCGGGCTTTTTAGCAGACGCGGTCTTTTTCGCGGCTTTGCGGGCTGCTTTCTTTTTCGCAGCCTCGCTTTTCGCGGCTCTTCTCCGTGCTCTGGATGTAGTCCTTTTCCGAGAGGGTTTGTTCCTGGCAGCCATCTGCTTCAATCCCGACGGTGATAAAATAACCGCGGCATTATACATTTGCGGGCGAGTTCGTAAAGGGTTCCGTCAGGATGAGGCGGGTTGCGCTGGATTGGGCATTCGCCGGACTGGTTCGTGGCTGAGCTCCGTCCCCGGGATTGGCATCAGTCGCAGGGTAAATCGACTCTTTTCGGCGGCTCCCAGCCGGCTGAGCAGAATTCGGCGACCACGTTGGTGTAGATGCCGCCCCGGACGTTAAATCGGGCTGTAAGGCGCATGAAACGGGGTTTTGCAGCAGTGCTCAGGTCGTCCAGAATGCGATTCGTTACGGCCTCGTGGAACGCACCGGTATTGCGGTATGCCCAGATATACGTCTTGAGCGCCTTTAATTCCAGGCACAGCTCATTTGGCACATATTCCAGCTCGAGTACGGCAAAGTCGGGCTGACCGGTCTTCGGACACAGGCACGTAAACTCCGGGATCTCGATCCGGATCGTATAGTCGCGCTCCGGGTTCGGATTGTCGAATGTTTCCAGCGCAGAGGCCGGGTTTTGCAGGGTTTCCGGGGGGATTTCAGAGCTCATTTCAGGGCCAGGGTCCGTGTTGTTCTATTGATGTTTTGGTGTGGTTTTTACTTTACACTAGGGGCCGTGTGCAGACCAACGGGTTTATTGGTCGATGTTCCGTGCAGGGGTCCTGATGGGTGTCGGGATGCGGGACAGGTTGTTGATAGTCCATTTATACAAGGGGACAGCGTGTTGCGCTTCTGGCTCGTTCCGTTTGCGGGTAACGTAAACATTGATTCGAAAAGTATCAGGATATTGCCGCCATGCGACTGAGTAAGATCAAGCTGGCCGGCTTCAAGTCCTTTGTCGATCCGACCTCGATTCATTTTCCAAGCAACCTGATCGGCATTGTCGGGCCGAACGGCTGCGGCAAGTCCAATATTATCGATGCGATCCGCTGGGTCATGGGCGAGACTTCGGCCAAGCACCTGCGCGGCGATTCGATGGCCGATGTGATCTTCAACGGATCATCGTCGAGAAAGCCGGTCGGGACGGCCAGTATAGAGCTGTATTTCGATAATTCGGATGGTTCGGTTGGCGGTCAGTACGCGGACTATAACGAACTGTGCATCAAGCGCGCCGTCTCGCGTGACGGGACATCACAATATTTTCTGAATAATGTCCGCTGCCGACGCAAGGACATCACGAGTATTTTTCTCGGCACCGGCCTGGGGCCGCGCAGTTACGCAATTATCGAACAGGGCATGATCTCACGCCTGATCGAAGCCAAGCCGGACGAGATGCGCGTCTATATCGAAGAGGCGGCGGGAATCTCCAAGTACAAGGAGCGTCGGCGCGAGACCGAGAACCGGATTCGTCATACTCGCGACAACCTGGACCGGTTGAATGATTTACGCGATGAAATCGAGAAACACATCAAGCATCTGCAACGCCAGAAGCGGCAGGCGGAGCGCTACACGGAGCTGAAACAGGAAGAACGAGCGCTCGAATCCGAATTGCTGGCGATCCGGCTTACGGACATGCAGCAGGATCTGGATCAGCACGGTACCCGGTTTGCACAAAGCGAGACAGCGCTGGAATCGACGGTTGCGGATCAGCGCGGCGTCGAAGCCGGTATCGAGACGGCACGTGAGCAACATACCGAGGCGAATGACCTGTTTCAGGTCAAGCAGGCCCGCGTCTTTGCGTTGCAGGCGGAAATCGCTCAGCTCGAGCAGTCGATCAAGCATGTCAGTGAGACTCGTGAGCGGCGACAGGATGACCTGACGCAGGCAGAGACCCAGCTGAATGAGCTGAGTATCGAGATCGATCAGGACAAGGCACAGCTCGATGAGCTGAACTCGAGTCTCGAACGGCTCGCGCCAGACCTGCAGCAGGCAAGAACAGCAGAGCAGGCATCTGCAGAAAAGCTCAAAGGCACCGAGAATGCCGTCGAGCAATGGCAGCAAACCTGGCATGCCTTCACGCTCGAAACCGAGGAACTTCAGCGTGTCAGTCACGTTGAAACGGCCCGCATCGAGCAGTTTGAAACCCGGCTGGTGCAGCTGGAAGAACGTGACGAGCAATTGGCAAGTGAGCGGGACGGTATCTCTCTCGATGAATGCGAAGAGCAGCTTGTTGCGCAAACGCGCTGCGAAAACGAAGCCCGGTTGACCGTTGACTCATCCGAGAAATCGCTCGGTAAAATTGATGCCGAGATTGCTCAGCTACGCGAGCAGGAGCAGTCCCTGGGTGCCGGTCTCGAAAATGTGCGGGCAGATCTTGAATCGCGGCGTGGTCGCATGGAGACGCTAGAAGCGCTCCAGGAGGCGGCATTCGGTACCGACCATGACGACTTGAACGAATGGGTAGGCCGCGAAGACCTCGCCGATCGACCGCGGTTGGCACAGCAACTCGCAGTTGAAAAACCCTGGGAACAGGCCGTCGAGACGGTGCTGGGAGACTTCCTGCAGGCCATCTGCGTGACTCGTATCGACGAGCACTTGTCCCGTCCGCCGAACGGTGACGTTGTCTTGCTGAACATGACCGGCTCGACGCCTGACGCGTTGCCGGGCAGCTTGCTAGAGAAGGTCAGTGACGCTGGAAGTGCCGCGAGCCTGCTCGGTCGTGTGCGCACGGCCGAAACGCTCTCTGAGGCGCTCAGGATTCGTCAATCCTGGGGTGATTCCCTGGATTATTCGATGGATGCTGAGAGCAGTGTCATTACACCCGATGGTGTCTGGCTCGGGCAGGGGTGGGTCAGGATCAGTCGTGGCCAGCAGGAGGCCGGCGGCTTGATTAGCCGGGAACAGGATATCCGGGAGTTGCGTGACCAGGTTCGTGACTATGAACAGCAGGTGGTGCGAATCGAGACAGATCGGAGCAACGCCCGCGCACGACTCCAGCGACTCGAGTCAGACCGTGCCGCGACAAACCGGGAATATACCGAGGCATCCCGTTCGCTGGCTGCGGCAAGCACGTTGCTGTCGGGTCTGCGTCAGGATTTTGAGCGCACCCGGGATCGACTCCAGCTGCTGCAAAATGACGGGCAGCAGGTTCGCAGTGAAATCGAATCATTACGCGACAGCATTCGCGAATCTCGCACAACGCTCGCGCATGCGGCTGAGGGTGTGGCCCGAACGGATGGCCGTCGCCCGGAACTCGAGGAACAGCGTGGCGATTTGCAGGGTGAGCTGCAGACGGCCAGGGAGCATGCGCAACGTGATCGCGCGCGCGTGGCGGAAATCAATGTCGAGTATGAGAGCCGCCGTGCCTCGCGTGAGTCAGCCAATTCCACGCTGCTGCGCATCCGCTCGCAGAGCGAACAGTTAGAGGGCCGGGTCGTTAAATTGACCGGGCAGGTGACTGAAAGCCAGGCGCCACTCGATAAGATGCAGCAGGAACTCGATCAGCAATTGACACTGCAGATCGATGTCGAGCGTGCTCTTGCAGAACAACGCCACAGTCTCGACGCTGCCGATTCAGAGTTGCGCCGCCTGGAGTCGCAGCGTTCAGCATGCGAGAGTGCAGTTGAAAAAGCCCGGGCAGTCTGTGATCAGTTGCGGATGGAAGTGCGTGAGATCGAGGTACGCCGCGAAGGCCTGATCGAGCAGTTTGGTCAGCTGAATCTCCAGTTGGATACCGTTATCGAGCAGTTGCCGGAAGAGGCAGATTTGCCAACCTGGGAACAGCGCCTCGAAGTGGTGCACCGCCGCATCGAACGGTTGGGTGCGATCAACCTGGCGGCAATCGAAGAATTCAAGGAACAGTCTGAACGTAAGATCTACCTCGATGCACAGTTCGAAGATCTGACATCGGCGCTGGAAACGCTCGAAGGTGCGATTCGAAAGATAGACCGTGAGACCCGGACACGCTTCAAGGAGACGTTCGACAACGTCAATAACGGCATGCAAAGGCTGTTTCCGAAGTTGTTTGGCGGCGGCCATGCCTACCTGAGCCTCGATGGCGACGATCTGCTGAGTTCGGGCGTGACCGTCATGGCGCGCCCGCCGGGCAAGCGCATCAGTACGATTCACCTGCTGTCGGGCGGCGAGAAGGCGTTGACGGCCGTGTCGCTGGTCTTTGCGATCTTCGAACTGAACCCGGCGCCGTTCTGCCTGCTGGACGAGGTAGATGCACCACTCGACGATGCCAATGTCGGGCGTTTCTGCGACATCGTTCGCGAGATGTCCGAATCCGTTCAGTTCCTGTGCATTACGCACAATAAGACGACGATGGAAATGGTACGGCAACTCACGGGCGTGACGATGAATGAGCCAGGCGTGTCGCGGTTGGTTTCTGTGGACATCGACGAGGCCGTCCAGCTCGTAGCCAACTAATTCGGAGCGTGTCGTGGCCGAATTGAGATGGCTGCTTCTCCTGCTTGGCATCGGCGTTATTGCTGCGGTTTATCTGTATACGCGCTATCAGCCCCGACTCACCGAACGCGTTCGCGAAAAATCTTTTCGCAAGGAACCGAGCATCGGCAATGCAACTGGCGAGCCGGCTGATGAGCCGACTGAGGAACCAGGGAATTTATCGCATGAGGCATCGATACCCGCGAGCGACTCCGTTTCTCCGGCACCTGATATTCCCGCAGAATCTGGCAAGGTCGTTGCGATTCGTCTGATGTCGAGGGATGCGGCCGGTTTTGCGGCAGATCAGTTGCTCCTCGTTTTTCGTGAGTGCGGACTACGTCACGGTCAATTCGGAATATTTCACCGCCTGGCTGAAAATGATGCCGGCAGCGCCGTTTTTAGTGTGGCAAGCCTCGTCGAACCCGGGTCGTTTGATCTGACAAAAATCAAGACCGAACATTATCCGGGTGTCAGTATATTCCTGTCCCTGCCCGGACCGCATGATGGTGTGAGTGCCTTTGACGACATGTTGACCCTGGCGCGGGAACTGGCGGAGCGCCTTGATGGAGATTTGCTGGATGAGCAGGGCAGCGCGCTGAGCATACAGCGGGAACGTTACATGCGTGAGGAGGTAATACAATTTGAGCATCGGGCGCCGGGTTGATGTGTGGAAGCAACGGCTGGTCGCGATAATTATATGAATGCTCCCATAGAAAATAGCAGCGACGCCGAATCATCGATACCGGTCAGGGTTCGCAACAGGGTTTCGCGTTTGCGTGAACGCATTAACTACCACAATCATCGCTACTATGTTCTGGATGATCCGGAGATACCGGATGTAGAGTTCGATGCCTTGTTCGGTGAACTCGCACAACTCGAACAGGAATTCCCGTCATTGGTCATGCCGGAATCGCCGACACAGCGGGTTGGCGGTGAACCTGTCGAGGGGTTCGAGCAGGTCCGCCATGCTCTGCCGATGCTTTCACTGGATAATGCGTTTTCAGATGAATCCATACTCGATTTCGATACTCGTGTCAGAGAAAGATTGCAGCGGGACGAGGCGGTGAGATATGCGGCTGAACCCAAACTCGACGGAACTGCGATCAGCATCGTCTATGAAAAGGGTCGACTGGTACGGGCGGCAACCCGTGGTGACGGCGTTACCGGCGAAGATGTCACCCATAACGTGCGCACGATTACATCGATTCCGTTGCAGTTAAGCGGTAATCGGCATCCTGAAATTCTGGAAGTGCGCGGTGAAATATTTATGCCGAGGGCCGGATTCGAGGCGCTGAATGTCAGGGCACGTGCAAATGACGAAAAAGTTTTCGTCAATCCGCGCAACGCAGCGGCGGGAAGCCTGCGGCAGCTTGACCCTCGTCTGACCGCCAAACGACCCCTCGATATGTTTGCCTACGGCATCGGTTTGGTACGTGGCGGGCAGATCCCTGAATGCCATAGTCAAACTCTTGCCTACCTGCAGGAGCTTGGTATCAAAGTCTGTCCCGAGTTGCAGGTTGTCGAGGGAGCGGCCGGTTGTCTCGCTTATTACCGTGAGATTGGCACAAAACGCGATACTTTGCCGTATGACATCGATGGCGTGGTCTACAAGGTTGATGAATTTGAGCTTCAGGTGGAGCTGGGCTTTGTCACACGAGCGCCACGTTGGGCTATAGCGCACAAATTCCCGGCACAGGAGCAAACAACCACGGTTACCGATATCGAGTGGCAGGTGGGCCGTACCGGTGCGGTAACGCCGGTTGCGCGACTAGAGCCGGTCTTTGTGGGCGGCGTGACTGTCAGTAACGCGACGTTGCACAACTTCGATGAGCTAAGCAGAAAAGACGTCCGACCCGGTGATGCGGTTATTATCCGCAGGGCCGGCGACGTGATTCCGGAAGTCGTACGCGTCATCGTTAAAAAACGGCCAAAAGAGTCCAGACCCGTAGATCTTCCGGAGAAATGCCCGGTGTGTGGTGCCGATGTCGTGCGGGTCGACGATGAGGCAGTGGCGCGTTGCAGTGGTGGATTCACATGTTCGGCGCAACGTAAGGAAACCATCAAGCATTTTGCATCACGTCGTGCGCTCGATATCGAAGGCCTCGGTAGCAAGCTGATCGACCAGTTAGTCGACAGCGAACTCATCGAATCACCAGCTGATTTGTTTAGTCTTACAGCGGATCAACTGGTCGAGTTAGAGCGCATGGGTGAGAAATCGGCAGCTAAACTACTCGACTCTCTGGAGCGCAGTAAAGAAACTACACTGGACCGTTTCCTGTACGCACTGGGAATTCGCGAAGTGGGGGAGGCTACATCGTTGACGTTGGCAAGACACTTCGGTGAATTGAACCCGATACGCGATGCCACCCAGGACGAACTGCAGAATATTGATGATGTCGGTCCGATTGTCGCTGAGCATATACATCACTACTTCCGGAAATCGCACAATAAGGCGTTGGTGGAAAAACTAATGGCACTCGGTGTCCATTGGCCGTCACAGGAAGTTGTAGAGGTTCGTGAGACACCGTTTGCTAATAAAACAATTGTGTTGACCGGTACACTGCAGACAATGCCCAGGGCGGATGCAAAATCCAGAATTCAGACTCTGGGTGGAAAGGTAACCGGCAGCGTCACAAAGAAAACCAGCCTGGTCATCTACGGCGAAAATGCCGGCTCAAAACTGCAAAAAGCGCGCAAACTTGATATCCCAATCGCAAACGAAGACGCGTTCCTCGCGATGCTATCAGGTGCAGGTATCTGAGGTCGATGTGCCATATCTGGGAAAAATATTAATAAAATCAACTTCTAAGGTTGGTGAGAAGTCGCTAATGTAAGCATAACCAGGTGAATCTAACTGGCTGATTTTGGGCTAATTTTCCCATTTTGTTGCGCCGCGTTGACCAGTGTGCAGGCGTTATCTATATTCCCGCCCATGCCGAATACGATTCAAGAAAAAATTCTTCATGGTATGTACGGTGTGATGCGATCGATATGCCGGTTATTACTTAGATATGAGATTGGCTTTCGAGAGTTTTCGGACCTGGCTAAAGCAGCTTTTGTTCAAGTTGCTACTGAAGATTATGGAATTCGTGGTAGGCCTACAAATATTTCTAGGGTTGCCGTAATGACAGGTCTTACGCGGAAGGAGGTGAAGCGGTTAAGAGATCTCGATACTGAGTTTGGTAATGAGTTTTTATCGCGTCGAAATCCACTTGCTGAGTTGCTCCACTATTGGAATACTGATAAAAATTATTCTAATTCAGATGGTCGACCGAAAGCTCTCCAACTTGAAGGCTCGGGAGAGTCATTTCAATCTCTAGTGAAGCGTTGCGTTGGAGATATTCCAGTCGGCGCCATGCGAGCTGAGCTAAAGAGAATTGGCGCCATTTCAGAAACAGATGATGGTTGGCTGGTTGTCAATACTAGAGAGCATGCGCCAAAAGATGTGGGTGATCGATTGCTGAATGGTATTGAATACGGATTAAGAACTCTAGCGGCAACTGTTGACTATAACGGTGATCCAAATACTAAAATGCCACGGCCACAGAAACTTATTCACAGCTCAGAGATTAACCGTGATGAATTACCACGGCTGGAAAAACAAATTCGAGAAAGAATTGAATCTTTCTCGGCTGAAACGGATGATCTTTTATCTACAGCTGAAATTGTTCCTGGTAACCAGAATGCCGGAAGCTCATCTCCCACGGTTGGCGTAGGTGTGTATTTCTATTTGGAAGAATAGAATCTCTTTTTAGAATAGTTAATCTGGTGATATTAACTAGGTCTAGAGTCTTGTAAGTTTTTTATTGCAACCCGGTTCCGGCGATGCCGTTGAGGCCAGTTCCGGCGATGCCACGCAACCCGGTCCCGGCGATGCCATTGAGGCCAGTGCCGGCAATACCGCGCAACCCGGTCCCGGCGATGCCATTGAGGCCAGTGCCGGCAATACCGCGCAACCCGGTCCCGGCGATGCCATTGAGGCCAGTACCGGCGATGCCAGAAACATTAGTAATTTGTCTTCCGGATGTTGCAAAGAATGTGTTTGCATCCGAATCAGTTGCATACCCTATGTATTCTACGGTTTGTCCGCTAGTTACTTGAGTTAATTGCCCTTCATATAGTGCATTGGATTGGTCAATGAGAGTTGCTCCGGAATAGACTGAACCAGCGTCGCTCGGATTGGAATCCAATCTAGCTCGAATGTATATGGGTGATGATCCGGCGGTGTACGACTCAGTGAGTTGCACAATATAGGTTGCCAGTTGATGCCCTGAATCAATGATCTCGCCTGCAACGGCAACGTAGTCACCAATTGTTAATAATTCGGTTGCGTGGTCTATGCTATTTATTGTTATGTTTCCATCTGTTACAGCGATAATTGTCGATACTGGATCTAAGCTTACGACTTGACCATTAATGACGATTTCAACTGGTGATTGCTCAGTTATTGATGATATTGGTCCAACCACTGCTAGTGGAATCGGTTCGAATGTGGTTGAGCGCAACCCGGTTCCAGCGATGCCGTTGAGACCAGTGCCTGCAATG
>CAZVQW010000003.1:0-66023 GCA_964629475.1 uncultured Chromatiaceae bacterium
GCCGAGTAACCGGCCGCCGCATAAAGCCGCTGCGCTTCGGCATCGCGTTCGGCCTGACTCCAACCGGCCCATTCAGGCACGACCTGTGTATAGCCTGTGACCGGCGGCACCCAGCCATAAGCCGGCAGCTCACCGGCATTGGTGATCCGACTCGTTATGATGTCACGATCGAGTGCCAGCGACAGTGCGCGGCGCAAATTCGCATTGTCCCGGAACGGCTCACGCGTCACGTTGAAAATAAAATAGTAGCTGCCGAGATAAGGCGAAATGATCAATTGATCGGCGAGATTTTCACGGATCCATTTTAGCTGCTGGTAAGGAATCTCTTCCGTGATATCGAGTTCATCGGCGCGATATCGCTTGAGCTCCGTATCCTGATTCTCGATCGGGTAGTAATAAACATTATCGATTGTCGTGTTCGCATTATCCCGGTAATGCTCATTGCGGATGAGCTTGATATGCGACTGAACAACCCATTCCTCGAGCTTATAAGCACCGTTACCGATCAGGCGACCTTCTCGTGCAAACTGGCCACCGTGTTGCTCAACCGACGCACGATGCACCGGGTAAGTCGTCGCATGATTCAGCAGCCCGGGCAGATAGGGTGTCGGTTCTTTCAGCCGAATGACCAGAGTGAACGCATCCGGTGCTTCTACGCCCAGTGTTGCCGGCAGTTTCTCACCGCTGATAATAGCCGACGCATTCTCGATCGGTTCGAGGATGCTCGAATAGTGAGACAACGTGGCCGGATCAACGCTGCGACGCAGACCAAATACAAAGTCCTCGGCTGTGAGCGGATCACCATTGCTCCAGCGCGCATCGTCACGCAAAAAGAACGTGTAGACGCGGCCGTCCTCACTGATGTCCCAACGCTTCGCGACGCCGGGTATGACCGTTCCATCAGGAGCCTCGATCGTCAGCCCTTCAAAAAGATCGCGCAGAATGTTCGCCGATGGAACGCCTTCTGCCCGGTGCGGATCCAGGGTTTGTGGTTCCGTGCCGTTACCGACGTGCAATGTCTGGTCAGCCGCACGTTCTGTGCCCGACGGACCACCGATCTCTATCGGTGTCTCCGGCGAACCGGCCGGCTCACCACCGCAACCGCCAAGCAGCACAGTGCTGATAACAATATAGACAAGGCGCAAGGCTGCCGCCGAAAAATTCCGTTGCTGCCGCATCCAATCAGGCGCTCTTGAGTTGACGCTTCTTGATATGCACGAGCAGCACCGCAATTGCGGCCGGCGTCATGCCCGAAATCCGTGACGCCTGACCAAGCGTCGCGGGACGTGTTGCAACGAGCTTCTGACGGATCTCGTTTGATAATCCTCGCACGCCGGCATAATCGAAATCATCGGGCAGCATGGTCTGTTCGTTGTTCCGTGCTCGGTCAATTTCCTGCTGTTGTCGTAAGACATAGCCACTGTAACGCGCCTCGATCTCGACCTGAGTTTCGATCTGTGCCGCCATCTCGGTCGACTCGGGAGATTCAATCTCCCGCGGCCCAACCACGGCGAACTGTGTCAGGGCATGGTAATCAAGTTCCGGTCTTTTCAGTAACTCAAGCGCTTTCTGTTCACGTTTCAGCGCCCCCCCCAGTGCTGCCTGCTCAGAATTACCGAGATCCTCGGGCCGGACGAGCGCTCCGGCCAGGCGCGCTGTTTCACGTTCGATTCGCTCGCGCTTGGTGGCGAAGAATTGCCAGCGTTCATCGTCAACCAGTCCGAGTTCCCGGCCCTTCTCAGTCAGGCGCAGGTCGGCATTGTCCTCGCGCAACAACAGTCGATACTCGGCACGGCTCGTGAACATCCGGTACGGTTCCTGCGTGCCACGCGTGATCAGGTCATCGACGAGTACGCCGATGTAAGCTTCGTGGCGCTGCGGGTACCAGGCAGATTGTTCTTTGGCCGCCAGAGCGGCATTGACTCCCGCCAGCAAACCCTGCGCGCCCGCTTCTTCGTAACCTGTCGTGCCATTGATCTGCCCGGCGAAGAACAGGCCACCGATCGCGCGTGTCTCGAGCGTCGGGCGCAAATCGCGTGGATCGAAATAATCGTATTCGATTGCGTAGCCCGGCCGCGTGATCCGGGCTTTTTCAAATCCGGGAATCGTAGCGATGAATGCGAGTTGTGCGTCAAACGGCAGGCTCGTCGAAATCCCGTTCGGATAGAGTTCGGTTGATTCCAGTCCTTCGGGTTCAACGAAAATCTGGTGTGAATCCTTGTCTGCGAAGCGGGTAATCTTGTCTTCGATCGACGGGCAATAACGCGGTCCGACACCGTCGATAGCACCCGTAAACATCGGCGACCGGTCAAGTGCACCGCGAATGATATCGTGCGTCGCCGGCGTGGTTTTCGTCAGATGACAAGAGACCTGGCGCGGATGATCGGCCCGTCGGCCGAGAAAAGAAAAAACCGGCACCGGATCATCACCGGGTTGCTCTGTCAGGCCGGTGAAGTCGACGGTTCGCCCGTCGATGCGTGGCGGCGTGCCGGTCTTCAGGCGGCCGACGCGAAACGGCATTTCACGCAATCGATCAGCCAGGCGAATCGAGGCCGGATCGCCGGCCCGTCCACCGCTGTGGCTCGACTGGCCAACATGAATCTGACCACCCAAAAATGTGCCGACCGTCAGTACGACGGTTGGCGCATGAAACTGAACGCCGAGCCGCGTGACGACACCGGTGACGCGACTTCCGTCGAGCAACAGATCATCGACACTCTGTTGGAACAGTGACAGGTTCGTTTCGGCATCGAGCAAGCGACGAATTACCTGGCGGTACAGCACGCGATCGGCCTGCGCGCGTGTCGCACGTACGGCCTGTCCCTTGCTCGCGTTCAGGATGCGGAAATGAATGCCGGCCTGATCAATAGCGCGGGCCATGAGGCCGCCGAGAGCATCGATCTCACGGGTCAGGTGGCCCTTGCCGATGCCGCCGATAGCCGGATTACAACTCATCTGCCCGAGAGCATCGAGATTCTGCGACAGCAATAAAGTGCGCGCACCGTGACGCGCGGCTGCCGCTGCGGCCTCCGTCCCGGCGTGTCCGCCGCCAACTACGATGACATCAAATTTCGTGTTCACATCTTTGCAGCCATAGCCGACCTGGTTTCAGCGGCGGCCATTCTACCGCAGGCCGGGCAAACCGGTGCCTGATCCCATAATTTAACTTAATCCAGCCACCGCCTCAGTGGGAGTTGAGTCACGGATTTGCCCGGGTTGATTTGACATCATGCAGACTCTTTCCCAACCGGTTCAGCCGACGTGAGCACAGCGCCCGATCTATCTACGGCTGCCGACAGCCCGCCAGATAACGGCCGGCTACAGGGCAGCCTATTGACCGCAGCATCGCCGAGCGAAGATTTCCGTCTCGCCCTGGCAATCTACATCGGTTGGTCAATCCTCGCCTGGCTCAGCCACATCGCGGGTACAGTGGCAATCACCTCGCAAACGGCAACCATCCTGCTGTTAGGTATCGGTACGACGAATGCTTTGTTCTTTATGATTTCCCGCAGCAACCTCCTGCATCGGCCCCCGACTGATACGCTGGCACTCGCACAAGCCGTTGTCGGTATCGCATGGACAACGCTGTTTGCTGCCATGAGTGTGGGCAATGGCGAACTGATCATCGGCCTCTATGCATCGATCGTACTCTTCGCGATTCTGCGCGTAAGCCACAATGCTCTGACCCAGCTGGCCGTCTTTGCCCTGATCAGCTATACGATCATCTCCATCATCAAGACGCTGTCGACTGATACACCACCACTAAGCCCCGCAACCCTGGTGCAGGTATTGATCTTCGCCGCCGTCATGTTGTGCGTGATAATTGCCGGGCGATATGTGTACCGGCAACATGGCCGGCTTAAGGCTGAGTTTTCACAGCTGCAGAAAAAGTCTAACGGTGAGCCTCCCGCTATCGACACGAATTCAGTGGGTCGCCGCTACATACTCGATCTGCTTGCACGCGAAAAGGGACGTACAGATCGCTCGAATGTACCGTTTTGTGTCTGCGTCTTTAATGCCGATCACGTTGAAAAATCCGCTGACAGCATGCATGACCATCGCAAAAGGGCGACGATGAAGACCGTCGAAGCCATCATGCGAGAAGAATTGCGTGCCATGGATTCATTGAACGCTACCGGTTTCCACGAATGTTTCGGACCATATAGCGATAAGGAATATATCGCGATCCTGCCGCAAACCAATCTGCACGGCGCGCAACGATCTGTTGAGCGCACCCTGGCTGCCGTCGCCACTCAATACGATGCCACCGACAACAACGTTCGACTGTACGGAGGAATCGCCGAATACCAGCGAGGTGAGGCAATTTCTGACCTGCTCGCACGAGCAGAAGACGCCCTTGGCAGGGCACGTGCATCAGGCATCAGCCGCGTATGCCATAGCGAACAACCCGCTGCGCATTACGCAGATGTTGTCCGGCTTGAAACCCGGCGAACATAAATAAAAAAGCCGGGCAGACTGATTACAGTCTGCCCGGCTTGTTCTTCGACAAACCCGAATCCGACGGGTTGTTAGTTCAGCTACCTACTTTTGATGTCAGTCGTGCCAGACGCCCGGTTGACAGGCTCTCTTCGATGGACTGAACGACCCAGTCGTTCAGATTATCGTCCGGGAGGATCGCTTCGGGCTCGTTATACAGCACGTCATCCGGTCGAATTGACTGCCGCCCGGCTTCACCGATGATGTCCCGCTGAAACATGTAGTCATAGGCGACATAAACCGAAATCAGGACATTCTTTTGCTTCTCTTCGAGAATCTGGTTAATGGCCTGTTTCGTCGGCTCGATTGAATAGTTCACCAGGTGGCCACTCCACGCCGAGTTAACGATATCTATATCGAGATTCTCTTTTAGATGAGTGCCCAGTTCAGCCATGAGTTCTTCCCATTGCTGATTAAAGCCGGCATCGCCATAAGCCGCAAGCGTCACGCCAACTTCGCTTCCGTCGATACCATCGGCATCAAGCAAAGACTTGGTTCGGCGCAGGATGTTGACCTTCAGGAACTCCGTCGCATCGATTGTCTCCAGCAGTGTTACTCGAGCACGTGGACGATAGACCGGCACACCTTCCTTGGGCAGGGACTCAAGTACGTCCTTGTCGTTCTTCAAACCAAGTCCGTTCGGCAAATCAGAATTTGTATGACCGCCTACCGTCAGGAACAGCGGTAGCGCGATGACTTCATCATAACCTTCGTCGTCGAATGCCTTCATCTGCGTCGCAAGTGATGGCTCGGTGTATTCATTGAACGCTGTTTTTACGCCTGCGACATTCGGCAATGCCAGCAATTTGTCATCAACAACCTTTTCAACATCCACAAGCATGTCACGCCAGGCTTTCTGTTCAGACCCGTGATTGATGAGCAGCACGCCGATCTTCAGTTCATCGTCTGCGCTTGCCGCCGGCTCCGTCGATTGACCGCAACCAGTCAGCAACAACGTCATCGACGCAATCGCAATCACTACACTCCATAACTTATACATAGCTCTCTCCTCTAAAATGACCGGACGACTCATGCCCCGGCTAGTTGTTCGACAGCGGCTGGTCCGGAATGTCCAGTAGCCGGGATTCCCTGTTTCACCGCATTCGATTTTGCCATTAATGCGATCCCGTCGAGGACTGCGCCAGTCGGACACAGCATGCGGCACCACAACATCGGGTAGTACGCAGAGATCAGTACGGCCGCGAGCGACAGCCAGAACCACTGCGATTCCAGAATTTCCAGGCCAAACAGGTCCGGGAATAATTCATAGCTGCCCCAGTCCGGCAGTCCGCTGAAGATACCGGCGAGCAGCGTTATCGTAATCGCCCAGCGAATCGCATCCATGATCCGGTTGGAGACCTTCAGCTTGCCGTGCCACGGGAAATAACGAACCAGCAGTCGCTGCACGTTGCCGTATGGACAGATATAGCGACAATAGGTATTGGAGTCCCAGATCGCACTGAGCAGTACAAACGCCGCATAGATGGCGAGAATATAAGACCAGGTGATCCCAAGGAACGGCTGCGTGAACGTCGCGTAGGTAAACGAATTGTTCTGAAAAAATCCAAGATAGGCAATCGTCACGATACCGAACGCCAGACTCCATTTTGGCGAGCGCCGGTTAATTCGCGAAAAGGCGAGAACAAACAACACGACAATCAATGCCGCATCGATGACCCACGTGCTCGGCAAAACCGGTATGGTCTCGAACCCGGCCGGGTTCGTGTCGATATAAATCTCCAGCGGAGATTCGCGCGCAATGCTCACCAGATCACTGACACTGCGGGCAATACCCTCGGTCGTCAGTGATGCGCCGCTGACGATATCGACTTCATACATTTTGTCGTCGAGCGGAATACCCTGGAATCGCTCGTAGAACCCGTCTTTCTCGATATCAGTCAGATAACTGGTCGTCTCCATTGAGAACACATGCGTGACAGCCCGGATCTTGCCGTCTGCACCGACGACCATACCGATATCGATCGGACCGGCATAACCTTTGATCCGCTTGTTCAGGCCCGTATTCTGGAAATAGAGCTGTTCAACCCGGCCGTTGGCATCCCGTTCCTCGGCATAGTACAGATCGAGCGCGGTCTTGAGAGTTACACCGTCCGGATTTTTGGCCAGGTGCTTTGCATTTTCCAGTACCTGTTCGGCGACTTCTTCCGACAGGCCCGGATTAGTCCGCGCATCACCGATGATTCCATAGTTAGGCCGTGGTGCTTCTCTGGCGGTCATGACGTGAAAGTAAGGATCTCGCTCCGTTTCCCCCACCACACCGAATTTTGGCGGAACAAACTCGTCACCGACGCGGACCGGCGTCATAAACCCGGTTACAAATTCTTCGAATTCAAACACCGGCGGTCGTTCCTGCAAAGGGCCGTTAATCCAGAAGAAAATGAACGCAGCCACTGCAACAGCAGTCAAGCCGACCTTCTTCACCGGGAACGCTAAGCTATTAGAGTTGGTACTCATAATCATTCCGACAATGTTTCAATCCTGAAATTGCAGCCCTTAGACAACTTAAATCAGAGATCACTGGGCACAATGACCTCACCGACAATATCTGCCCCGGCCTGGTTAATGCGCTCTACGCCTTCCCTGACAACCTTGACGATGTATTCATTCACCTTGGGGTCCGGGAGAACGGAATCGGGCTGATAACGCAGCCGCGATGATGTGGGCACCGCGTTGACAGCAGCCTCGATGGTGTTGATCTGCATCATTTCGTCAATGCCCAGCAAGACCGGTACAACGAGTACTTCTTCCTCGAGATCGAGTATCTCGTGAATGGCCTTGACCACCGGTTCCCCCGAGTAATCGACCAGATCACCGGCAAACGCATAACCGACGGTATCGATTTCACTTTTGATTTTCAGGTAGCGTCCAAGGCCTTCCATAATCTCCTGCATTTGCTGACCATATGCCTGGTCGCCGTAGCCAACCAGCAGAACGCCCATGTCATCACCGCTGTCCTCGCCCTGCAAAGCCAGAACCCGGCGCAGAATATTTTTCTTCAGTGCGCCACCCTCATCCAGAGCCGGCGTCACGCTGATGCGCGCTAATGGGAAATACACCTCAAAACCTTCTTTTTCGAGCTGCTTCATTTGTCCGGCATCCGATCGCACACCGACCAGGTATTGCATGTAAGCGTTTGCCCGTGTCGATTCGACCGCAATCATCACCGGTACGACGATCACCTCGTCATAACCCGCCTCATCGTAGGCGCGCATTTGACTGGCGATATTCGGTTTCGCCAGGTCAATATAAGCCAGCCGAACGTCCTTAATAGACTCGATGCCGAGAATTTCCTCACGCACCTCTGCAGCCAGCGTTTCGACCTGACCGATCCATTGTGCTGAATCCGATCCATGCGCAACGAGCAATACACCGATGCTGGTATCCGACGGATCGACCGGCGCAGGCCCGCTGTCACAAGCCGTCAACAATGTTGCGCTTAAGATCCCGGTCAACACCAGGCCGTAGATTGTTCTGATCAATTTCTTCTCCCTAACTAGCTGGATAATCAGCAAAGAAATGCCGCTGAACGACACATCATCAGTTTTGCCGAATTTTCGGTGTAATCGCCGATTCGATCTTATAATTTACGCGAAATCGCAGCGAGAATTTCTTCTGCTAATGCGATTTGTCCGTCTATTGGCTATTTCACAGTCTGCCACTGTAGCAGAACAAAACAGGCGAAACCTCGTCCGAAAGTAACAGTATGTAACAAATTGTTCCAAATTCACCCCGCCCCTACCCGTAGCGTTTGCGCTGCGGCATCATGTCGGCGGACAGAGTCGTGCGATCATCGCACGCGGTGATACCAATATGATAGATTGGTAATATTGTTAAATTCCAGTGTGTCTACATACTGTGCAACCATCAGGTAGGGAAAGTTCAATGACGACAATCGCAATTCGCATCGCAGTACTGAGTGCCGCAATGGCTGTGTATATGGGCTATGCCTTTCGCGGTATCGAATATGACGCAATGGAAACAGGGCCCGCATTGTTGGGCTATTTTCTCAGCTTCACCATATTGACGATTATTGCCGTACCACTGTACAAACTGAAAAGTCACCCGGATGAAAAGACACTCACCGCTTTCGCATTCCGCTTCTGGGCGGTTACTGCCACAATCGTAACGATTGCCCTGCTGGTCTACGCCTCAACGGATGTCGCTTCAGCCGGGAAGTATCGCGACAACATAATCATCGGTGGGATCATTATGGCTGTGATGGTCGTTGCTCTGAATTATGCTCTGATTTATGCCAGTCAGTTTCTCATGACGAAGCGACAACGGGCCGGGTAGGAGTCGCTGACGGCCGCTCCTATTTGCCGATACAGAACGAAGAGAAAATCTCACCAAGCAGATCATCGCTGCTGAATTCGCCGGTGATTTCCGCCAGGCAATTTTGCACCTGTAACAGTTCCTCAGCCATCAACTCGCCGGCTGCACAATCGAGCAACTGTGCCTTACCGGCCAGAAAATGTTCACGGGCCAGTCGCAGACTATCGAGGTGGCGCTGACGCGCCGTGATGGTTTCTCCGCCATCCGTTTCATAGCCGATCGTTGCCTTGATGTGCTCACGTAACGCACCGATTCCGTCGCGTGTCAGAGCGGAGATGTTAATCGTATCGGCGCGTTTCGTATCGCGTCCCGGATGATCACCGGTCAGGTCAATTTTGTTACGGACACGGGTGAAACCGAGACCGGCCGGCAATTCGCCGTGCAAAGCTGCTTCGTCTGTCGTCGATTCATCAGCCGCATCGATGACGATCAGGGCGTGGTCGGCCGCCGCGATCTGTTGTCGGGCGCGGCGTATACCTTCCTGTTCAACGAGCCCCTGGCCGTCACGCAGTCCGGCAGTATCAACGATATGCACCGGCAAACCGTCGATCTCGATGTGTTCACGCACGATGTCACGCGTCGTACCCGGTATCTCCGTCACGATAGCCGCATCGTAGCCGGCCAGTACATTTAGCAAGGATGACTTACCGGCGTTTGGCCTGCCGGCAATCACAATCTGAACGCCATCACGCA
This sequence comes from uncultured Chromatiaceae bacterium, assembly GCA_964629475.1. GTDB lineage: Bacteria > Pseudomonadota > Gammaproteobacteria > Steroidobacterales > SMWD01. The sequence goes on from CAZVQW010000003.1 coordinate 9,544, forward strand.
ACAATTGACCTTGCCTGATCGTTTTTTCCAAGTGATCAAATTCAGCCTGCACACCATCGAGTCGGCTCAGCAATGCTGCATCGTTCAGGAAATCAATTTCCTCTTCAGGAAAGTCAATCGCTGCCTCGACGTGCATGCGCAGATCCGTAACCTTCGCATTCAACGCAAACACCGCCGCTGAGAATCTGCCCTGCAACGATCGCTGCGCCGCCCGCGCTGCTGCTCGCGAACCACTATCGATGAGGTCTGCAATCGCTTCGGCCTGGCTCAGGTCGAGTTTGTCGTTGATAAATGCGCGGCGCGTAAACTCACCGGGCTCAGCGATGCGTGCCCCGAGCTGCATGACTCGTTCGAGCAGCATGTCGGTTACGACGGTGCCGCCATGCCCGTGCAACTCCAGTACGTCTTCGCCCGTGAACGAATTCGGCCCCGGAAAATACAAGGCGAGACCCGAGTCGATGGCTTCTCCGGCCTTATCGGAAAAATTAGTTAGCGTTGCAATCCGCGGTTGTGGCAATGTGTCGATCATGTGTTGCGCAATTGCGCCGACACCCGGTCCGGAGACCCGTATCACCACGACACCGCCGCGCCCGGCCGGTGTTACGCGGGCTACGATCGTGTCCCCGTCTTTATAGATCGCAGCCGACATCGATGTAACGGTTAGCGATAGCCAAAACCTCGCAACAGGATCCGGTCAGTCTGCCCCGAGAACCTTGTTGATACGCCATTGCTGCGCCATGGACAGGACCGAGTTCGTCAACCAGTACAGCACGAGCCCGGCCGGGAAGAATGCGAACATCGCCGTGAATATGACCGGCAGAAATTGCATGACCTTGGCCTGCATCGGATCGGGCGGTGGCGGATTCAATTTCTGCTGAAAGAACATGGCGGCGCCCATCAGCAGCGGCAGGATAAAAAACGGATCGCGGGTCGACAGGTCGGTGATCCACAACATGAACGGCGCCTGGCGCATCTCGACACTTTCGAGCAGAACCCAGTAGAACGCGATGAAAAACGGGATCTGAATCAACATGGGCCAGCAACCCGCCGCAGGATTCACTTTTTCACGCTTATACAGATCCATCATCGCACGGCTCAAAGCCTCGCGATCGTCCTTGTGCCGTTCCTGCACCTGCTTCAGGCGCGGGGCAATCTTGCGCATCTTGGCCATCGACCGACCGCTTTTTTCAGTCAGCTTGTAGAACAACAACTTGATCAGCAGCGTGACGATGACAATCGTCCAGCCCCAGTTACCAACAAAATCAAAGACCTTCTGCAGCAGCCAGAACAGCGGCTGAGCCAGTATGGTCAGCTTGCCGTAGTCGACGGTTAACTGCAGACCGTCAGCAACTTCTACCAGCTGAGATTGTAATTTCGGGCCGACGAACAGCGTTGATTCAAATGCAATCCGGTCATTGGGTGAAATTGTCGTTGCTTCCGTATCGATCAGGCGAACCAGCGTATTCTTGCCATCGAAAGTGCCCGTGTATCGTCGGGTCTGCTGAGCAGACGGTACGGCTGCGGCCAGAAAATGATGCTGGATTGAGGCAATCCAGCCACCGGTAATCGACAGGTCAATCGGCTCCTCGAACAGGTCGTCGGCATCGAGCTTGTCATATTTTTCGCCGTCATAAATGACCGGGCCAACGAATGAGTACGTATCGACATCAAACATCGATCGTTCAGGCGGCATGTGACGACGCCGGATCTGTAAATAACTGACGCCAAGATACGGTTCCGTGCCGCCATTTTGAACGACCTGGTCCAGTCCAATGGCATAACTGCCACGATTGAACCGATAGATTTTTTGCGCCGTCAGACCGCCTTCGCCCTGCCAGTTCAACGTTACGATGAGCTGATCCTGACCATCAGCCAGAACATACTCATCCTGGTCCGCTGAAAATGTGCTTAGGTGATTCGGTTCCGCGGCACCGTCCAGGGAACGCACGCCCGAGCCGAACACAAAAATATTGTCCGGATCCGGCGACAGGAGTTGCACCGGGTCATCCGGATTATCCTTGGTTACCGGATAAACCGATAAACCGGCGGACTGCAGATCACCGCCGATCAGATTGATTTCCAGATCCAGCACGTCTGTAAGGACACGAACCATCTTCGTTGCGCCGATCTGAGCCGAACTTTCATCATCGTCGGGTGCAGATACTTTCCGATCATCGGTTCCTGGTGCAGAAACTTCCGGCAGGCTGGGCAAATCATCCACAGCGGGTAGCGTGCCAGACGGGTCTGATGCCGATTGGGTAATCGATGGATCACCGGAGGCTATCGCAGACGGCGGCGGTGCATTGTCCTGCTGCCAGGCCTGAAACGACAACCAGAGGAGAACCCCGAGGCCTGCCCACAAAAAAAGTCGGATGTTATCCATAGTTTGTAGTCACTACGTTCGGTTTGCGCGAGCTACTGCCCGCCAATGTTGTTCCAGGCTCGCAAAAAGGTCACGATTTGTGGCCGATTCGGCCTGGTCGCGCGCCATAATAACGATGTCGGCGCCTAATAGCTGACTTTTCGCATGGCGAAAACTATCCCGGATGATTCTTTTCAGACGGTTTCGGCCTGTGGCGAGCCGCACACGCTTTTTTGCGATAGCAAGCCCGAGACGTGGATAACCGAGAGTATTGCGGCGATACAAAACGGTAAAAAACTGGTCGCTGGATCTCTCAGCTCGCTTGAAAACACGGTTGAAATCAGCCGCCTGGCTAAGACGATTGGGTCGTGGAAATACCTCACCGTCTATGAACAGGTCATTGCTCGTTACTACTGACGAATCTGATTCCACCACGGGACCGCGATTAAATGTAAACGGGATAATTCACCGACAGGTTGCCGGCAGCCACAACGAAGTGTCGTGACCTCTGACTCAGCGTGACAGCAGTGCGCGTCCTTTCGCCCGGCGCCGCTTGAGAATCATGCGACCACCGCGAGTGGACATGCGCGCCCTGAAACCATGCGTGCGCTTACGTTTCAGCTTGCTTGGTTGGTAGGTACGTTTCATGGCTGGCTCGACGAAAAATGAGCGCGAAGATTACGCAGGGCGGCGAGCCATGTCAATACTATTTACTCCTGTGGATAACTCCAACTAACCGGTATAAACTTTGTTTCTTAGTTCGATACAACAATAATTTGCTCCTTGGGAATTCTAACGTGCAGGCCTCCGTCTGGAACCACTGCGTCCGCCAGCTACGCTCCGATTTATCCGAGCAACAGTTCAATACATGGATCAGGCCCTTACAGGCGATCGAGGATGGCCTGGAGCTCAAACTGCTGGCGCCAAATCAGTTCGTCATCGACTGGATCAACCAGAATTGCATGGACCAGATCATTGCGCTCGCCGGTGAGAACGGTGCAGAACAGTTCGCTGTCAGCGTCGAGGTCGGCAGCCGATCCAGCGGCCCGGACATGGCTGCCGCTGCATACAAGCCCGATACTAAACCGTTATCCGGCGCCTATATCGGCGGTAAGCTGAACTCCGATTACACTTTCAGCCGATTTGTCGAAGGCAAGAGCAATCAGCTGGCGCGCGCGGCGGCCATCCAGGTCGCTCAAAACCCCGGGCAGGCGTATAACCCGCTGTTTATTTACGGTGGTGTGGGGCTCGGTAAAACCCACCTGATGCAAAGCATCGGCAATCTGATCGTTGAACTGCGGCCCAATGCTCAGGTGGCTTATGTGCATTCGGAAAAATTCGTCGGTGATATGGTGACTGCGCTACGACACAACACCATCAATGAATTTAAACAGGCCTATCGCTCGCTCGATGCGTTATTAATCGATGACATTCAGTTTTTTGCCGGCAAAGAGCGGTCGCAGGAAGAATTATTCCATACTTTCAATACGTTACTTGAGGGCCAACAGCAGGTTATTTTAACTTGTGACCGTTATCCGAAGGAAGTCAACGGACTGGAGGAACGTCTGAAGTCACGATTTGGCTGGGGTTTGACAGTCGCTATCGATCCGCCCGAGCTCGAAACGAGTGTCGCAATCCTGATCAGTAAAGCTGCTGCAGATAATATCGATATCCCGGAGGACGTCGCATTTTTCGTCGCCCAGCGAATCCGGTCGAATGTTCGTGAACTCGAGGGTGCGCTGCGTCGCATCATCGCTACCTCTTCTTTCACCGGCAAACCGATAACTCTTGAGTTTGCCAAAGACGCTCTCAAGGACCTGCTTGCTTTACAGGACAAGCTTGTCACGATAGATAATATTCAAAAAACAGTCGCTGAATATTTCAAAATTCGTATTGCAGACCTGTTATCCAAAAGCAGGCGTCGGTCTGTTACACGACCCAGGCAAATCGCAATGAGTCTGGCCAAGGATTTAACGACGCATAGCTTGCCGGAAATTGGCGATGCTTTTGGTGGCCGTGATCATACAACTGTTCTGCATGCGTGCCGTAAGGTTGCGGATTTACGCGAGTCTGAAAATCGAATTGCTGAAGATTATCAGAATTTGTATAGAACTCTGACCGGCTAAGCCTGAATAACTTATGAGTAATTTTGTTTAAGGCTCGTTGAAACTTTGCGGATAAGTTGTGGACAACAAAAGACTGGAAAACTAGACACAGCTTATCAACAACTCATACGGATTTTAATTAGGTATATGCCCAAGACAGAAAGAACATAAGTTATTGATTAATAACATTAAAACAGGGTTACTCACTGATAAGGCAGTGCCTAATAATAATAACTATCTTATATATATATTCAGATATTTAATTACAGGAAACACGAATGAACGTCACGAGCTCAAGGGAATCATTGCTGCGTCCACTCCAGGCAGTCATTGGCGTTGTTGAACGGCGTCAGACCATGCCAATTCTAGCCAATGTGTTATTACAAACGAAGAATAATCAATTATCGATGACTGCTTCGGATCTGGAGGTAGAGTTAGTTGCTGAAACGGTGGTTGATGATGTTAAGACACAAGGGGAAATAACCGTACCGGCCCGAAAATTTCTGGATATATGTAGAGCTTTGCCAGATGAATCAACCATCAGGATGCAACTGGATGGTGATCGATTGGTTCTGAAGTCCGGGCGCAGCAGATTTGTGCTATCGACGCTGCCGGCAAATGATTTTCCGGTTATCGAAAAGATCGATGCGAATCGGGAGATTTCTATTGGTCAGGAAAATTTACTGCGGCTTCTTGATAAGACACATTTTTCCATGGCGCAGCAGGACGTTCGTTACTATTTGAACGGTTTGTTGATTGAAACCGGGAGGGGTTGTGTGCGCGCTGTGTCTACGGATGGCCATCGACTGGCTTTGTGTGAGATGAGCGTAGAGGGGAAGTCTGATGCGGCGCAGCAAGTTATAATTCCTCGCAAGGGTGTTCTGGAACTACAAAAGCTGCTGGGTGGCGAAGAAGATGTGATGTTGTCTATCGGCACGAATCATATTCGTGCCGCCGTTGGTTCAATTCAGTTTACTTCAAAGCTTATAGACGGCCGCTTTCCTGACTACGAAAGAGTTATTCCTAAACCGGAAGGTAATTTATTGGTCATTGATCGAAACACGCTGCGTGGAGCATTGCAGAGAGCAGCTATTTTATCGAACGAAAAATATCGTGGTGTAAGGTTGGAATTAGCGGATAAATCGTTACGTATTCAGGCAAATAATCCTGATCAGGAAGAAGCACAGGATGAACTGGAAGTTGATTACGACGGGATGAGCATGGAAATTGGCTTTAATGTCAATTACTTACTAGATGCGATTGGGGCAGTCGATACGGATGATGTCGAGCTAGGGTTTGTAGATTCGAATAGCAGTTGCGTTATTAAGTGTCCTGGTGATGTGGATGCTAAGTTTGTTGTGATGCCGATGAGGTTGTAGGGGTGGCTTTAAAATTATGCTGGCTTACGGGTGTCGGTTAGCTGTCTGGGAGGCTGAGGTAGAATTTATTTAAAAGAACCCGCAGGGTTCGGGGTTTAGTTGCGATTCAATGTTTTCTCTCCTGGTCTTTCCCTGAACCGGTTTTTTCCCGTCGGGTACCCCTCTGAAACGCCGCTATCCCTGTTTATTCCTGATTCAAAGGACCATGTGTCGCGCCTGAATGTTTCCGAGGGGTACCCGACGGGAAAAAACCTAGACACCTTTGTGGAACCATGATGGATATTCTGTTCATGTACTGCGTTATTAGCAGGGCGGATTAAATGAGTTCTGACGCCGGTCTTCGATTATTGCGGGTGCAATATCTGCGCTGTCTTGATTCTGTTGAGCTTGAGGCCGATTCTGCTCGAAATATTATTGTTGGGGAGAATGGGGCGGGTAAAACCAGCATCCTGGAAGCAATTTATTTTCTTGGCAGGGGAAAATCCTTCCGCCCTGGGCAAACGTCGGCTCTGATTCAAACGGATCAGGAGACATTCACAATTTTTGGTGAGGTCGGGGAGGGAGCGGACCTGCACAGACTGGGAATCAGCCATGGGCGAGCGGGGCTGGAGGCACACTGTGATGGTCAGGCGAATGCGAGACTTGCTGATCTGGCAGCTGCATTGCCCGTGCAGATTATCGATCCGGAGGTACATCAACTGATCCAGGGAGGGCCGAAGGGTCGGCGTGAGTTCATCGATTGGGGTGTGTTTCACGTGAAACAAGACTTTTTGGGTGCGTGGCGGCGGTATCGTCGTGCCTTGCAGCAACGCAACGCGGCATTGAAACAGGGGTCACCAAAACGAGCAGTTTCAGCATGGGATGCTGAGTTAATAGAATCCGGACAGGAGATCGATGCAGCTCGAAGGCAGTATGTAAGTCACTATTTGCCGGTATTATCGTCTATTAGCGACGTTTTGTTGCAAAAAGTGTCTAATTGTAACTATCTACAGGGTTGGCCAGACGGTGAGTCTTTTTCCGATGCGCTAGCTGCAAGTTGGGATCGGGATTGTGCCTTTGGTGCAACTCAGGTCGGGCCGCATCGTGCCGAATTACGCATTGAGGCCGATGAACGGGCGGCGCGGAATCGTTTGTCGCGCGGGCAACAAAAATTGCTGTCGATTGCTTTGGTTCTGGCGCAGAGTATTTTTGTATCTCGAACGTTGGATCGTAAAGTCACATTGCTGATCGATGAGCCGGCTGCTGAGCTTGATGAGAATCATCTGCGTAGATTAATTGAAATCCTGGATTGCCGGGAACTGCAGTTGTTTATCTCGACTCTGGATCTCGATTCTCTACCGGTGACCGGGTCGGGGCGCACGTTCCACGTGGAACGTGGTCGGGTGTCTACTCTGATATAATTGATCGGTTCGCGTCCCGGGAAAAATAATGGCTACCGAAGAAAAGTATGATTCCACTAATATCAAGGTCTTAAAGGGTCTTGATGCTGTCCGAAAACGCCCGGGTATGTATATTGGCGACACCGATGACGGCACCGGCCTGCATCACATGGTTTTCGAAGTTGTCGATAACTCAATCGATGAGGCGCTTGCCGGCCACTGTTCTGAAATCACGGTGACCATACATCAGGACGAGTCGGTCACGGTCAGCGATGATGGACGCGGCATTCCTGTCGGTCAGCATGCTGAAGAAGGAATGTCCGCGGCCGAAGTGATCATGACCGTGTTGCATGCCGGTGGTAAATTCGACGATAACTCTTACAAGGTATCGGGTGGCCTGCATGGCGTCGGTGTCTCGGTCGTCAACGCTTTGTCTGAATCACTTCACCTGATCGTTTTTCGCGAAGGTAATATTCATGAACAGCACTATCAGCTGGGTGATCCGGTTGGTCCTTTGGCTGCAACGGGTAAAAGCGAGAAAACCGGTACATCGATCCGGTTTAAGCCTAGTGCCGATATTTTCACAAATATCGAGTTTCACTATGACGTTCTGGCAAAACGTCTGCGCGAATTATCGTTCCTGAACTCGGGCGTCCGAATTCACCTGGTCGATGAGCGAGAGAACAAAGAGGATATTTTCGAGTTTGAGGGCGGCATCAAAGCATTTGTGCAGCACCTGAATCGGAATAAAGCGCCCATTCACAGTACTGTCATTAATCTGGAAGCTGAACAGGATGGCGTCGTCATTGAAGCGGCGATGCAATGGAACGACGGTTACCAGGAAAATATGTTCTGTTTCACGAATAACATTCCGCAGCGTGATGGTGGGACACACCTGGCCGGATTCCGCAGCGCATTAACGCGCACATTGAATACCTATATTGAAAATGAGGCAAAGGCCAAGAAGGATAAATCCAACACAACAGGCGATGATGCCCGTGAAGGCTTAACGGCCGTGTTGTCGGTTAAAGTCCCGGACCCAAAATTTTCCTCACAGACCAAAGACAAGCTCGTATCATCTGAAATAAAGGGGATTGTCGAATCTACTTTATCCAGTCGCCTCGAAGACTTTCTGCTGGAAAATCCTCAGGAAGCAAAAACAATCGTTTCGAAAATTGTCGATGCGTCGCGGGCGCGCGAAGCGGCGCGCAAGGCACGCGAAATGACTCGCCGAAAAGGTGCGTTGGATATTGCCGGACTCCCGGGAAAACTGGCCGACTGTCAGGAGAAAGATCCGGCGTTATCCGAGTTGTTTCTCGTCGAGGGTGATTCAGCCGGCGGTTCGGCCAAGCAGGGACGTGATCGTCGTACCCAGGCGATCCTGCCGCTGAAAGGTAAAATATTAAACGTTGAGCGCGCGCGTTTCGATAAGATGCTTGGTTCTGCCGAGGTCGGTACATTGATTACGGCGCTCGGTTGCGGCATCGGCCGCGAAGATTTCGACCCGGATAAACTGCGGTATCATCGCATCATCATCATGACGGACGCGGATGTCGATGGATCGCATATCCGTACGTTGCTGCTGACATTTTTCTATCGTCAGATGCTGCCGCTAATCGAGCGCGGCCATGTTTATATTGCGCAACCTCCGTTATACAAGGTTAAACGCGGTAAGCAGGAGCATTACGTCAAGGACGACGCAGAATTAAACGAATATCTATTAAATGTCGCCATCGAAAAGGCCGCTTTGCATGTCAATAGCGAAGCACCGCCTATTACAGGTCAGGCTTTATCGGGTCTTGCGTCGAAGTATGTCAGTGTAATGAGTATCCTGGACCGTCTGTCCCGACGACATGATCGTATGCAACTCGAGCAGATGATCTATCTGCCTGCGGTAACCGCGGAAACACACAAAGATGAAAAATTTCTGGGTGACTGGGCCACGGGCTTACAGGCGGCCTTAAATACCACCATGAATGGTTCGAATGCGAGTTATAAGGTCGAGGTCGTCAAATCCGACGAAGGTGTTACGGGCTTTCGTGTGCGGCGTAACCAACATGGCGTCGAAGATACCAATGATATTTCAATCCATTTCTTCGATTCGCCGGAGTATGGACACATTGCCGAACTCGGCAAAGACATCAATGACCTCATTGATAAAGGAGCCTATGTCACGCGTGGTGATCGACAGCACGAGATTTCATCTTTTAAAGAAGCTGTCGAGTGGCTCATGGTTGAGGCACGCAAGGGTCAGTTGATCCAGCGGTACAAAGGTCTTGGCGAAATGAATCCGGAACAGCTATGGGATACGACCGTGAACCCGGAGACGCGTCGATTGATGCAGGTTCGGATTGAGGATGCAGTTGCGGCCGATGAGATTTTTACTACGCTGATGGGAGATCAGGTGGAACCTCGTCGGGAGTTTATCGAGCATTATGCGTTGACTGTTGAGAATCTTGATGTTTGATACTTTACTCAACTACGCAACTCAGCAACCTTCCCCTCCATCCAGTCCTGAATCTCCGCATTAACCTCACGCGGTTCTCGGCCTGCAGGGTCAACCGGTGGGCCGATGACGAACCGTATTGTGCCGGGCCGTTTGCGCAAGCCGCGTCGCGGCCAATAATAGCCGGCGTCATGTGCAATCGGCAGGATCACGGTGTTTGCTTCCTGCGCCAACAGAGTTCCGCTGATGCCATAGCGCCGTGTCTCGCCGGCACGCATTCGCGTTCCCTCTGGAAAAATAACAACCCACAGTCCTTCGGCGAGACGTGCCGTTCCTTGTTTGATTACCTGTATGACCGCGGACCGATGGGCACCGCGGCTGATCGCAATCGGATTCAGGCAGGCTAATGCCCAGCCGAGAAACGGCGCCCAGATCAACTCGCGTTTCAGCACCCAGGTTTGCCGGGGGACCAGCAGATTCTGTGTGATCGTCTCGTAAGCTGACGAATGTTTAATGAACACGACACAATTTGTCTCGGGTATGTTTTCTGCGCCTTCGATAGCGTAGTCAAGCCGGCAAAGCACCTTGCAGACCCAGGCAATCATGTAAGCCCAGCTGTACCCGACTTTGTAACTCACGTGTCTGCCAAATGGGCGTACCAGAACAACGACGAGAGAGAACGGCACAACGCTGACAAACAGGAAGGTGGTAAAAAGTATGGATCCTAAGGTTTGCATTAGTGCTGGTTATACCTGTCAAGCCGCCAACTGATCGGCGACGGCTGCAAGATCGTCAAAAACGTCAACCTGCCGATCAGGCGGAAGTTTTTGTTCGGTATCCAGGCCGTTTCCGGTGCGTACGAGTATCGCCACAGCGCCAATGGCCCATGCCGCTTCCAGATCACGTAATGAGTCACCGACAATGATCAGTTCATCCGTATTGTGTCCGTATTTCCGGGCAATCTGTTGCAGCATCCCGGGCTTGGGTTTCCTGCAATCGCAACCTGCTTCGGGTGTATGCGGGCAATAGTAGATCGCATCGATGTGACCACCGGCAGCATCAATGACAGCCGACATTTTTGCATGAATTTTTTCGAGCATCTCGATCGAAAACAATCCACGCCCGACACCCGACTGATTTGATGCCACGACGATTGTGAAGCCTGCCGCGTTGAGTCGCTCGATTGCCTCGGCGCTGCCTGACAGAGGGATCCATTCATCAGGTGATTTAATAAACTCGGTCGAGTCGCGATTGATGACACCGTCTCGATCCAGCACGATCAGAGGCCGACTGTTCGTACTTGTCGAAGACTCATTCACAGTATCTGTATCAATGTGTTGGAATGCAGGAGATATCCGCTACATCGAGGAACAACTGGCGTAATCGACCCAGTGTCGCAAGTCGATTTTGTCGCAGTCGTTCGTCGTCAGACATAACGAGCACTTCGTCGAAGTACGCATCGACCGGTTCCTTCAGTGCCGCCAGCCGCTCAAGAATACTTGCGTAATTCCGGGATTCGATATCGGTGTGGTGTGAATCTACGATCGTTTCAATCGCCGCAAACAAGGCATGTTCCTGTTCCACTTCAAAAAGCGCCGGATCTATACGATCGGGACTGTCAGCATCGGCTGATTTCAGGATGTTGGCGATGCGCTTATTGGCACTGGCCAGGCTGTCGGCCTCATCCAGGGTCATAAACGAGAAGACGGCGACGATTCGCCGGTACAGGTCGAACAGCGATGCCGGATTGCAGATACGGACGGATTCGAAAATTTCCGGTGTGACTTTGCCGGCCTCGAGAGCCGGGGCGTGACCATCCAGGAAGTAGCCACGTGCGCGGTCGAGCAGGAACGTGTACAGATCATCTTGCAGCGTGGCTTGATCTTCGCCTCCGGTCGGCTGGGCTGCCAGCGCACGGTCCAGTAACGTCGTGAAATCGATGTCGAGCTCCGCTTCGATCAGGATGCGGACAATGCTCAAGGCCGCGCGGCGTAATCCGAATGGATCCTTGTTCCCGGTCGGGCGCTTGCCGATCGAAAAGATTCCGGCCAGCGTGTCGAGTCGGTCCGCAACCGCCAGGACCCGGCCTGTCTCGCTCGTCGGCAATAACCCACCCGCCTGCAGCGGCTGGTATTGCTCTTCGATAGCCCGGGCAACGGCTGTTGGCTCGCCGTCGAGTTCGGCGTAATAACAGCCGATCCGGCCTTGTAATTTCGGAAACTCGGCAACCATAGAGGTCAACAGATCGGTCTTGGCCAGTTCAGCTGCTCGACGCACGGCTTGTTCATCGACACCCGTGGTCGTTGCCAGAGTCATTGCCAGTTCCGCGACCCGGGTCGATTTGTCCAGAATGCTGCCGAGGCTTTTCTCAAATACGACATCCGCGAGTGCAGCGCGGCGTGACTCCAATGTCGTCTTGCGATCGGTATCCCAGAAGAATGCGGCATCGGCGAGGCGCGGTGCGACAACACGTTCATTGCCTTCGCGTACTTCGTCGGGATGTATGCTGTCGAGATTGCTCATCGCGATGAAGTTTGGCATCAGTTTGCCGTCCGCATTGCGTAGCGGGAAATAGCGCTGGTGATCCTGCAGGGTCGCAATCAGTACGTCATCGGGCAGGCGTAGAAATTGTGGATCGAAGCGACCGGTTATCGGCACCGGCCATTCGACGAGTGCCGTCACCTCGTCAAGGACGGCCGGCTCAAGAATGACGCTGGCTTCGAGCGCGCGCGCGCTGGCCTCGGCCAGCTCGATAATGCGTTGCCGGCGGGTATTGAATGCGGCAATCACCTGTCCTTGCTCGTGCAGACTTCGTTCATAGTCGGCGGGTGTTGCCAGTGTGATCGGTGCCGGTGCATGAAAGCGATGGCCACGTGTTGCGGTGCCTGCAGTGATGCCGAGTATGGTTGTCGGGACGACAACATCGCCGAGCAGCATCACGAGCCAGTGAACAGGACGAACAAATTCGACGTCGGAACTTCCCCAGCGCATGCGCTTGGGGACCGGTAACGCCGTCAATGCATCGGCGATGATGGTCGGCAGCAGTTCAGCCGTGTCGTGACCGGGTTCTTCGCCACGATAAAGCAGCCATTCGCCTTTGTCTGTCGTGAATCTTTCGAGGTCGTCCACGGTTACGTTCAGACCATCGGCGAATGCGGTCGCAGCGCGGGTCGGTTTGCCGTCTGCATCAAATGCGATGCGTGTCGGCGGGCCGCGCTTCTCAATTTTTTGTGCCGCCTGGTGACACTGCAAGTCGCTGATCAGGATTGCCAGGCGTCGTGGCGTAGCGAATGAGCGAAGCTCACCCATGGCAAGGCCGGCATCGACGAGTTTCGAGCGCACATGGTCGGCGAAGGCGAGTTCGAGCCGGCGCAAGGCGGTGGGAGGCAACTCTTCGGTGCCCAGTTCGACCAGGAAATCTGCAGTATTCGCCATGATGTTATTGATTGTTAGCAGTGGCCGTGCCACTCGTGTTGAGCATCGGGAAATCGAGCGCCTCGCGGCTCTCGTAATAGGCCTTGGCAACCGCTCGCGCCATCCCCCGGACACGCAGGATATAGGCCTGTCTTGCCGTGACCGAAATTGCCTTACGGGCATCGAGAAGATTAAAGGTGTGCGAAGCGTCCAGGATTTGTTCGTATGCCGGCAACGTCAGGTGTTGCTCGATCAGTTCGCGGCACAGTCGTTCGGCGGCATCGAAGCGTTCGAACAGCACGGCTGTATCGGCCACCTCGAAGTTATAGCGTGACATCTCGACTTCGTTTTGATGAAAAACATCGCCGTACGTGACAATACCGTCCGGCCCTTCGTTCCAGACCAGGTCGTAGATGCTGTCGGCACCCTGCAGGTACAGCGCGATGCGCTCGAGGCCATAGGTGATCTCGCCGGTTACCGGCTTGCAATCGAGGCCGCCGACCTGCTGAAAATACGTGAATTGAGTGACTTCCATGCCATTGAGCCAGACCTCCCAGCCCAGCCCCCAGGCGCCGAGTGTCGGTGATTCCCAGTTGTCTTCGACGAAGCGGATGTCGTGAATGAGGGGGTCGAGGCCGAGAGCCTTCAGGGAATCGAGATATAAGTCCTGGATATCGAGCGGCGATGGTTTCAGCGTGACCTGAAACTGGTAGTAGTGCTGGAGGCGGAACGGATTGTCGCCGTAGCGCCCGTCGGTTGGTCTGCGGCTCGGTTGCACGTAGGCCGCGCGCCACGGTTCGGGGCCGATCGAGCGCAGGAAGGTGGCCGCATGAAACGTACCGGCACCCATCGGCATGTCATAGGGCTGCAGCACGACACACCCCTGCGCGCCCCAATATTGCTGGAGTGCGAGAATCAGATCCTGAAATGTCATCGGGGTCGTCCGGGTAGTCACGTATTTGCCCTGTTTGCGCTGGCGCGCAAGTATAGCGTCCTTTCGATAAAGGTTTTAAATGGTGTCCAAATAACGGGGTCAGAGTAAAAATGAGTTCGAACCGCAATTTTTAAGCTTCGGGCTTAATTTCTGGTATCGCGCATTAAAATTGCGGTTCGAACTCATTTTTACTCTGACCCCGTTATTTCATGCCAGCAGCTGATCAACAAAGGTGCAATGATGCGCCGGGGTGCACTACAATAGTGCGGCTTCGACAATGAGGCTAAAATAATTACTTTTAAAAACAATCAGTTATAAAGATCAGTCCTGTGGCACGGTTCGTGCAAAGAAGACAAGCTGACTCCAAAGAAATCCCCGGAGGGAATGTCATGACAGTCGCTGACGCAATCAGCCTCATTAAAGAGAAGGAAGCCAAGTTCGTTGACCTGCGCTTCACGGATACCAAGGGTAAGGAACAGCACGTCACGGTGCCGGCAAAGGTCGCCGACGAAGACTTCTTCGAAGAAGGCAAGATGTTTGACGGTTCGTCGATCTCCGGCTGGAAAGGCATCAACGAGTCCGACATGATCCTGATGCCGGATCCGGAAACTGCGGTACTCGATATATTTACCGACGATGCCACCATTAATATTCGTTGCGACGTCGTCGAGCCGACGACCGGCGAAGGATATGAACGCGATCCGCGTTCGACGGCGCGACGCGGTGAGGAATATCTGAAATCCACGGGCATTGCGGATGTGGCCTATTTCGGCCCGGAAAATGAGTTCTTCATTTTCGATGACGTCCGTTATAACCATGATATGCATCAGACCTTCTACAAGGTTGATTCGTCCGAAGGTTCGTGGAACACGGGTACCGATATGCCGGAAAGCAATATCGGTCACCGGCCCGGCGTCAAGGGTGGTTACTTCCCGGTACCGCCGGTTGATTCGGGTCATGACATTCGTTCATCGATGTGTCTCGCGCTCGAGGACATGGGCCTGGACGTTGAGGTTCATCATCACGAGGTTGCAACGGCGGGTCAGGCCGAGATTGGCGTGGGCTTTAATTCGTTGGTCAAAAAGGCTGACGAAGTACAGATCCTGAAATACGTTATTCACAATGTCGCTCATGCGTACGGCAAGACGGCAACGTTCATGCCCAAGCCGCTGGTCGGTGATAACGGCAATGGCATGCATGTGCATATGTCGCTGGGCAAGGGTGGCAATAATATTTTCACCGGCGATGCCTACGGCGGGCTGTCTGAAACAGCGCTGTATTACATCGGCGGCGTCCTGAAGCATGCCAAAGCACTCAATGCGTTTACAAATGCCAGTACTAACGGGTACAAGCGACTCGTGCCCGGATTTGAGGCGCCAACGCTGCTCGCTTATTCGGCCAAGAACCGGTCGGCTTCAATACGTATCCCGTACATTCCGAATCCGAAGGCGCGCCGTATCGAAGTCCGCTTCCCGGACAGCACGGCAAATCCGTATTTCGCGTTCACGGCCTTGATGATGGCCGGTATCGACGGGATTCTGAACAAGATCCACCCGGGCGACGCGATGGATAAGGATTTGTACGATCTGCCGCCGGAAGAAGAAGCACAACTGAAGACTGTGGCATTCTCGCTGGACGAAGCGCTCGATTCCCTCGATGCCGATCGCGAGTTCCTGCTGGCCGGCGAGGTGTTCAGTAACGATCTGATCGATGGCTACATCGCACTGAAGATGGAAGAAGTCACTCGCTTGCGCATGAGCACGCATCCGGTCGAGTTTGAACTGTATTACAGCCTGTAAGCTCACGACATAAGTCAGACCAACAGTGCACCGCGCCCATAGTGGGTGCGGTGCACTGGATTATTGACCATATGACGCGTTATTCTTAAATGATGATGCGTGCTTCGATTTTGATATTGCTGTTCGGCTGGTCCGTCGTTACCGCAGCCGCGGAAGTCTATCGCTGGGTGGATGAAACCGGCCAGGTGCATTTTTCGGATGTTCCGCATGAAGGCGCTGAATCGGTTACGTTGCCGGAGGCACAAACGTTCTCGACGCCGGTGCAGCCCCAGGTACAGCGTACGGTGGAAGACGGGCAGGACGCCGGGCAAGAAGAAGCCGGCTACAGCTCCGTCAGAATAACCAACCCAAAGCCCGGGGAAGTGTTGTGGAGTACCGGCGGTCTGGTGAACGTATCGGTCAGTACGCAACCGAAATTACGTCGCGACCACATCCTGATAATCTATCTGGATGGTCAGGAGGTTGATAGCCTGACCGGCCCGAAGCGGCAGACAGGACTGACTAACGTGTTTCGTGGTGAGCATACGCTGCGAACAGACATTCGCGACCGCGAAGGTCGCGTCTTTGCTGAGAGTGATTCGGTGGCGTTCACGGTAAAGCAGACATCAATTCAAAATCCAAACAACCCGAACATAGCAAGACCGACTCCCCGTTAAAGGCGCGAGCCGATGGCCGGTCGGCGCTGTCGGTTGCAGACATACTCGAGAATCTCGCCACCGCGGTAGTCGTACTCGCCGCGGATCAATCGATTCTTCTCGTTAATGCCGCCGCCGAGGCCATGTTCGGCTTCAGTAGAAATCAGGTCGTCGGACGCTTGCTGAGCGATCTGATACCTGAGCTCCAGCCACTCGAATCGCTGCTGGACCGGGTGCTGAAAACGGGTCAGTCGTTCAGGCGTAATTTGACGTTCACGATTCCGCAGCGAGACTTCGATACGGTTCAGGCCGCGTGTTGCGTGTCACCTCTGACCGAGAACGCACCGAAAGAAATGCTCGTCGAATTCTTCGATGCAACTCTATGGCGGCAACATGACAAGGAAAAGGCGTTAATTGCGCAACGCGCCGCGAGTCGGCGTATCATCCGTCAGCTTGCACACGAAATTCATAACCCTCTCGGAGGCTTGCGTGGTGCGGCACAATTACTGGAACGTCACCTCGATGACCCGACCCTGGAAGAATACACGCGCGTCATTATCGGTGAGGCCGACAGACTCGTAGCGTTGACGGAGAGCCTTCTCGGGCCAACGCGGCTCCCGGATTTCAAGCCCGTCAATATTCACGAACCGCTCGAACATGTTTTGTTGCTGATCGAAAACGAAGTGCCGAAAAGCGTTCAGGTCAGCCGCGATTATGATCCCAGCCTGCCGAGCATCGCGCTGGATCGTGACCAGATGATCCAGGTATTTCTGAATATTGCGCGCAATGCGGTCCAGTCAGTCGGCGAATCAGGATGCATCATCATTCGAACGCGCGCATTAACAAACGATGTCATTGGCTCGCAACGCCACCGATTGACGATCGGCGTAGAATTCGAAGACGATGGGCCCGGGATTTCGGCCGACATCGAAGGCTCGATTTTTTTCCCGCTGGTGACCGATCGCGAAGGCGGGACGGGTCTTGGTTTGCCGCTGGCCCAAAATCTTGTCAGCCGCCACGGCGGTGTGATCGAATTTGAATCGGAACCGGAACGAACACGGTTTATAGTACGTTTGCCACTGGAGCCTTCGGGACAGTCTGATTGAATAACAACACTCTACCTTTGGTCTGGATTGTCGACGACGATTCGTCTATACGCTGGGTGCTTGAAAAAGCGCTACAGGGTGATGGCATTCAGACACGTAGTTTCGACCGTGCCGGAGCACTGCTCGATGCATTCGGAGAACAGCCGCCCGATGTCCTGATAACAGATATCCGGATGCCGGGCATGGACGGCATCGAAATGATGCAACATCTGGATCTGGAAACCAGCGGATTGCCGGTTATCGTGATGACTGCCCATGCAGATCTCGACAGCGCCGTTGCAGCTTTTAAGAGTGGCGCCTTTGAATACTTGCCCAAACCGTTCGATATAGACCTGGCCGTATCGCTGGTCAGGCGAGCATGCAAGGCAAACGAACAAGACAGCGAACGTGAGCGGACGACGATTTCGTCTATATCATCGATGATCGGTCAGGCTCCGGCGATGCAGGAGGTTTTTCGAACGATTGGCCGCCTGTCACGATCAAGTATGAATGTATTGATCACCGGTGAATCGGGGACCGGCAAGGAACTGGTTGTTCATGCGCTGCATGAACACAGCCCGCTTGCGAGTCGACCGTTCATCGCGCTCAATACGACCGCGATAGCTTCCAACCTGCTCGAGTCCGAGCTGTTTGGCCATGAGCGCGGTGCTTTCACCGGTGCCGACAGCCGACATATCGGCCGCTTTGAACAGGCCGACGGCGGCACGCTGTTTCTCGATGAGATTGGCGACATGTCGGCCGATTTACAGACTCGATTGTTACGTGTTCTGGCCGAAGGTGAATTCTACCGGGTCGGCGGGCAAGCACCTATTCATGTCGATGTGCGCGTCGTTGCCGCGACGAATCAGGATCTTGAGCTGGCGGTTGCGGAAGGACATTTCCGCGAGGACCTGTTCCACCGGCTTAACGTCATTCATATTCGTACTCCGCCGCTGCGCGAGCGCGCCGAGGATATACCACTGTTGCTGCAACACTATATAGATGCGGCGGCACGTGAACTCGAGGTCGAGCCTAAGCGGCTCACGGCTGCGGCCGAGTCGTTGCTGTGTTCATTCGACTGGCCCGGCAACGTGCGGCAGCTGGTCAATGCCTGTCGCCGTCTGACTGTGACGGCTCCGGGTTCGGAGATTCGTGCCGACGATATCCCCGCTGAAATCGGTGGCGGCCGTGAAACGAGCAGCGATACGGACTGGATACGCAGCCTCGGGAGCTGGGCTGAACAACAGATCGCGAGCGGCAATCAACAACCGTTGCTGGAGATCGCCCTGCCCGAGTTCGAACGCACGTTGATTCGCGTTGCTTTGGCCAGCGTGAACGGCCGGCGTCAGGAGGCGGCTAAGCTGCTTGGCTGGGGACGCAATACACTGACCCGCAAAATCCGCGATCTCGGCATCGATTAAAGGATGAATAATATGACTCGCCGGATTCAATATTCAGGTCATCAAACAGGGCCACAATATTTATTAGTCAAGTTCCAGTGAGCCGACCAGCTCGCTGACATTTGCCAAATTATATCGTTCAAGGTAATCGACGATTCCTTCGTTGATCTTTATACAAACCAGGGGATCATAGAATAATGCTGTGCCGATGCCGACGGCGCTGGCGCCGGCGATCAGGAACTCCAAGGCATCTTCCACGGTCGTGATGCCGCCCTGGCCGATGATCGGTACGTCGTGGCGCTGCGCGACCTCATAAACCTGTTTGACCTTTAATAGTGCGATTGGCTTGATTGCCGGACCGGATAACCCGGCCTGCACATTGGCAATGCGCGGTTTACGCGTCCTTATGTCGATCGCCATGCCGGTCATCGTGTTGATAACGGCCAGGCCGTCGCTGCCCGCCTCGATACACCGGCGGGCATTTTCCTGAATGTCGGTCTGGTTTGGCGACAGTTTGGCGATGATTGGTTTTGTCGTCGCGCGGCGGCAGGCTTCGATGACGCGGGCCGAAGACTCTGGGTGGTTGCCGAACGAGATGCCGCCTTCCTTGATATTCGGGCAGGATATATTGATTTCCATCGCATCGATCGGTGAATCATCGAAGCGGCGACAGACTTCCTCATAGTCCTCGACCGTCGAACCGCAGACATTGGCGATAAACCGGGTTTCGCTGAAATCGAGTGCAGGCAAAATATTTCCGACGACGGCATCGACACCGGGGTTTTGCAGGCCGATCGCATTGAGCATGCCCATCGGTGTCTCATAAATCCGGTGTGCCGGGTTGCCGGGCCTTGGTTCGAGCGTTGTGCCCTTCAGGCAGACGGCGCCGGCATCGCGGTTACTGAATCCTTCGACACGCGTGTATTCTTCGCCGAATCCGACGCAGCCCGATAGCAGTACAATCGGAGTTGCGAACCGCATGCCACAGAAGTCGATGGCCAATTTGTCATGATGCCCGTTCAATGTTTCATCTGATCCTGTACGAACCCGAGATTCCGCCTAACACCGGCAACATCATACGCCTGTGTGCGAATACGGGGACCATGTTACATCTGATTCGCCCGCTTGGTTTTGCACTCGACAATAAAAAACTGCGGCGTGCCGGTCTTGACTACCGTGAATTTGCCGACATGCAGGTCCATGACAGCCTGGATCATTGTCTCGATGTGCTCGACCGACCGCGCACGCTGGCAATTTCGACCCATGGCACGATGTTATACAGTAATTGTCGTTTCGAACCCGGCGATACGTTGTTGCTCGGACCGGAGACACGCGGCCTGCCCGCCACCATATTGCAATCGATGGATCCTGTTCATGTGCTCAGGATTCCGATGCAGGCCCAGAGCCGCAGCCTGAATCTGTCGAATGCAGCGGCGGTTGTTCTGTACGAGGCCTGGCGACAGCAGGGTTTTCCGGCAGGCAGATGAACAGCTTATTGAATACCCTTCAGGGGCAGAATTTTGATTCGGTTTCCGGCTTGAGCGCCCGGCTCATCAGCTTGTCGACGACATCATGCGCTGACGCATTTTCGTACAGAATCCGGTAGACCTGCTCACAAATCGGCATCTCAATACCCTCGCGCGTCGCGACCGTATGGACAGCCCTGGCGGCATAAACGCCTTCGACGACCTGGCCGATTTCTTCGGCAACTTCTTCGGCGCTACGACCACTGGCAAGCGCAAGGCCCATGCGGCGATTGCGTGACTGATCATCGGTGCAGGTCAGAACGAGATCGCCCATGCCGGACAGGCCCATGAACGTTTCGGCTTTTGCACCGAGCGCAACGCCGAGTCGGGTCATTTCGTTTAACCCTCGGCTGATCAGCGCAATGCGGGTGTTCGCGCCATAGCCGAAACCATCCGACATGCCGGCTGCGATGGCGAGGACATTCTTGACCGCCCCGCCGACTTCGACACCGATGATATCGTTTGAGGTGTAGGCACGGCACTGGGCATTGGAAATGCGCTCGGCCAGTTGCCCGGCAAATGCCGGATCGGGAGACGCAACGGTAATGGCGGTCGGCAGTCCGGCACCGACTTCAGTGGCAAAGGTCGGGCCCGACAGGACTGCGAGCGGGTAGCCGTCTCCCAGCACTTCAATTGCGACCTGGTGCGGCAACTTACCTGATTTCTGCTCGAAACCTTTGGTTGCCCATGAAATGCGCTTCGAATCGTCGAGGTAGGGTCTGACCTGTTCGAGTACAGGTCTGAATGCGTGGCTCGGTACGCAAATCAGGATATCGGTGTTGGTGCTGATGACGCGCTGCAGATTTCCGTCGATCTTCAGTGCGTCGGGGAACGGACAGCCGGGCAGGTAGCGCTGGTTGCTGCGAACTTCGGCCATTTGCTCGGGATTATCCTCGGCCCGACCCCACAGCACAGTCGGTTGCCCGGCGCGCGAGAACTGGATGGCGAGCGCCGTACCCCATGATCCGGCGCCGATTACGGCCAGAGAAGTAGTTGGCGCCGAAGTCGTTGCTGCCGGGGTAGTCATCACTTCAAGCCTGTGCGGCCTGCTGTTGCATGGCCTGGGTGAACAGTGCGTCGAAATTGATAGGTTGCAACAGCATTGCCGGAAACCCGCCTTTGCCGATAACTGACGATATGGCTTCGCGCAGGTATGGAAAAAGTGTGGACGGGCAGTACGTACCGATCAGCGCCTTGCGTTCTTCCTCGCCGTATCCCTGAATAAGGAATATGCCCGCCTGTTCTATTTCGACCATGAACAGCGTACGGTCATTCAGGGTAGCGTGAAGGCTGGCATGCAGGGTCACTTCGACGTTGTCAGCCGACAAACTGGTGTGACTGTTCTTCAGGTTCAGATTAATCTGGGGTTCGACCTGCTCGGCATCGCTGTCGACAAACACGTCAGGCGTGTTCGGCGCTTCGAAGGACAGGTCCTTGATATAGATCTTCTGCAGGGCAAATTGCCCAGCTTTCGCCGCCGAGCCGTTACCGTTTGTTTCTTTCGCTAAACCATTCATTACCGATAGCTCATAACCAATGGTTTATTGAGCGACACCGAGGAGCGTATCCAGTTCACCGCAGCGATCCAGTTCGGCTATGTCATCGTAGCCGCCGACAGCCTGGCCGTCGATGAATATTTGCGGCACCGTGCGTCGTCCGGAGCGGTTAATCATTTCGCGGCGCAGGGCGGCGTTCAGGGTTACATTAATCTCGGTGAAATTGATCCCCTTGCCCTGCAATAATTTTCGTGCCGCTGAGCAAAACCCGCACAACGCTGCCGTATACATGACGAGTTCAGGGGCCCCGGTTTTCAGTTCTTCACCCATGATCTCAATCCGAAGTGACGATCGGCAGATTCTCGGTCTGCCATGCGCCCAATCCGCCCTTCAGGTTAAAGGCTTTTTCATTGCCCGCTTTTCGCAAAGCGGCGACGGACTGTCCGCTGCGCATCCCGGAATCGCAGACGAGGATGATCCATTTCGCATTCTTCAGTTTTTTGTCGACTTCTTCAGTCAGTTCGGCTGCCGGGATATTAATTGCATCGACGATGTGCCCGGCGGCAAATTTCTCCTGTTCGCGGATATCGACAACCCGCGCACCCTTGTTGATGAGCCCCACGGCCTGCACCGCCGATAGCGACGCGAGTCCGCGCGCTTTCTGGCTTAATTCATAGAAAATGACGGCAATCGCCATAGCAATTGTCCCGGACGCCAGCAATGGATGATTGCCGGCAAATTCAAAAATTGTGCCCATCTTGTGTCGAGTATATCCGCTTGTTGGCTTCTAAACCGGCCGAGCCGGCGGCGCATTATAACCACAGCTAGCTAGTCTGCGATGGTCGCCTCATGCCGGCCGATGCCCTACACTCGCAGCCCCATGAAATTTTCGTTCGTCGGGGTGCCCGGGAGCCACAGACTCCTGCCCCTGTTTTTCCTCGTTTTCGCAGCCGCGCTGGCCGCCGATGATGCCCCGTCCGGCGATGCGGCGCTGGCCGAGCGCGATCTGGCCGAACTTCGTGACCGATTGCAGCAGGTTGAGCGGGATCTCAATGAACAGTCACAGCAGCGCGATCGTACCCAGCGGGATTTGCGCGAAGCCGAGCGGTCGGAAGCCGGGGTTCGGCGCAAGCTTGAAAAAATTGATACGGAGCTTGCTGCGACACGGAACCGGCTCGGTGAGTTGCAGCAGCGCGCCGACGAGACGCGAGCGGAATTATCGCTGCATGTTGCGAGTCTTGAACAAGAACTGCGCCGTGCATATATCCTGGGTCGTGACGATTGGTTGCGGGCCGTGCTCAGCCAGCAGGATCCGGTCGCGATCGGCCGCCAACTGGTTTATTCGAGCTATCTGGCCCGTGAACGCAATGTGTTGGCCGAGGTCGTGCGCGCCGACCTCAAGGTGCTCGATGCGACGCGGGCCTTGCTCGACGAGGAAAACAAGCGGCTGGCTGCAATTCAGGCACAAGAACGCGAGCGGTTGACCGAGCTCAAAGCGTTGCGGCAGGATCGCTCGGTCGCGCTCGTCAGGATTGATCAGGGTATCGCGACACGGAGTGCGAAGCTCGAGCAGATGCGTGCTGAGATGGCTGAGTTGCAAACGCTTGTTGATGAGCTGACACGGGCCCTGGTATCGCTGCCGATCAGCGATTCAGAGCCGTTTGCCGATACCCGCGGCCGGCTGGAGTGGCCGACGGACGGGAGAGTCACGCAACGTTTCGGTCAGCCGCGTGCCGACGGGCGGCTGCGCTGGGAAGGCGTACTGCTTGCCGCCGTCGCCGGTGAGGATGTGCGTGCCGTGCACCACGGCCGGGTTATCTATGCCGACTGGCTTCAGGGCATGGGCCTGCTCGTCATAATCGAGCATGGCAACGGCTACCTGAGCTTATATGGCCACAATCAGGATATCGTTGCCGATATCGGTGAATGGGTGGCGCCAGGCGGCGTCATCGCCCACGTTGGCGACAGCGGCGGTCAAGCCACTCCGGGCTTGTATTTCGAGATTCGCAAGGACGGTAAACCGGTCGATCCAAACAGCTGGATTCGGAAATAACAGGTTGATTTCTTAAATAAAATCCAAGATTTTGAATTGCAAGGCAGGTCGCCTGACGGATGTATCCGATACCGCCTCTGTGCTATCGTCGGCAAGTGCTTGTGCACATGGATGGAAACTGAATGTCTTTTCGAGCCAGAAGTGCGCTGATTCTGTTGCTGGGCGCCGTGCTCGGTGTCACGCTGTCGCTCGGCGGCGGCGTGCTCGCAGAACGCGATACGCAACAAAAAAGCCTGCCGTGGGACGATGCGCGGTTATTGGCCGAGGTGCTCGAGCGGGTCAAAGAAGAATACGTCGAACCGACTGAAGACAGCGAACTGATCGAAAGCGCTGTGCGCGGCATGGTGACCGATCTCGACCCGCACTCACAATTCCTTAATTCGGAGGAATACGAAGAAATTCGCATCAGCACGACCGGCAACTATACGGGTGTTGGTCTCGAAGTGAACATGGCCGATGATAAGGTGATAGTCGTTGCGCCGATCGATGATACACCAGCCGCGCGAGCCGGCCTGAAATCGGGTGATCAGATTGTGAGCATCGACGGTATCGGCGTCGACGAGCAAAACGTCAACGATACGATCGGACGCATGCGCGGAAAATCAGGGACGAGCATCAAAATTACCGTGGCGCGCGCCGGAGAACCGGAGCCGATTGATTTCAACCTGGTTCGCAGTCACGTCAAGGTCAACAGCGTCCGGTTCGAGATGGTTTCACCGGGTGTCGGCTATTTTCGGATCACGCATTTCAATGAAACAACCTACGATGACCTGCGCGATGCTATTGACGATATGGAAAGCCGTGTCGCCGGTGAATTGCAGGGCATCATACTCGATCTCAGGAACAATCCCGGCGGTGTGCTCGAAGCGGCTATCGACATATCCGATATATTTCTCGACGATGGGCTCATTGTCTCGGCCAATGGTCGCGCTCGCGATGCGACTTTTCGGCATGAGGCACATGCCGGTGATCTGGTCGACGGTGTCATGGTTGTCGTGATGGTGAACGGCGGCTCGGCATCCGCATCGGAGATCGTGGCCGGTGCGTTGCAGGATCACAAGCGTGCGACGATTGTGGGCTCACAAACATTCGGCAAGGGTTCGGTGCAAACCGTCATGCCGTTATCGAATGGTCGGGCGATAAAGCTGACAACGTCGCGATATTTCACGCCGTCGGGTGAATCGATTCACGGGCGCGGGATAACTCCGGATATTGTGTTGCAGGATGCGGCACATGAGGATTTATCAGCCGGCGTGGCCGAGCACAAGACAGATCCCGGCGCCGCGTTGCTGCAGAAAGACAAACAATTGCGCCAGGCGCTGCACGTCCTGATGGGCGGACGCATTCTGCAGAGCAAAGTTGAGTAAGTTCTGAGCCGAACGCAGATCATGTCGGTCGTGTCCGGTTTGCGCAGAATGGTTCCGGGCATTCTTTTACTGCTCGCGACAGCGGGAGCCTCGGGCGAACCAGCCGACCTTGTTTCGATGGTGGCGTCTCCGGAACCGCTTCCCCGCATCACGCTGATCATCGATGACCTGGGTTATTGGCATAACGCCGGAGTGCGTGCCGCATCATTACCCGGGCCGGTAGCCTGCGCCGTCCTGCCGCATACGCCGTACGCTGCTGTGATTGCCGAGCGTGCACACGTGGCCGGTAAAGAGGTCATGTTGCATCTGCCGCTGGCACCGATTCAGCCAGCTGCCACGATTGCTGCCGGTACGATTCATATCGATACGACGCGTACACAGCTGGCCCGTATCTTTGCACTCGATATCGATTCAATCCCGCATGTTGTCGGCGTCAATAACCACATGGGCAGCCTGATGACGCAGCACCCCGGGTATATGGAATGGCTCATGGGTGAAATACGTGCGCGGGACGGGCTGTTTTTCGTCGACAGTGTGACCAGCAAATCGAGTGTCGCGATGCAAATCGCAACCGAAAAAGGTATACCGGTGACGCGCCGTGACGTGTTTCTGGATAATGTACCAACCGAGACAGCCATCGATCATGAGTTCCGGCGATTGAAGCAACTGGCGAGACGCAACGGAATTGCAGTCGGCATCGGTCATCCCTACCCGGCCACGCTAACCTACCTGGAGCGTATCTTGCCGGAGCTGGCCGATGAAGGATTCGAACTGATTTCTGTCACTGATTCGATCCGGTATCGTGCCGCATTGCTGAGTGGGAGCGTCGTACAACAGTGAATTACCTGAGTCAGGTCATGATCGTCGGGGCCGGAGGATTTATCGGCTCGGCTTTGCGCTTTGTTGTCAGCGGCTGGGTGCAGCGACTCGCTGCCGCCAGCGTCATGCCGTACGGTACACTGGCAGTCAACGTGATCGGCTGCCTGGCGCTAGGCTTTTTGGGCGGTATGGCGGAATATCGGCAGGTATTCGAACCGGGTCAGAGATTATTCCTGATGGTCGGTATTCTCGGCGGCTTTACGACATTTTCGACGTTCGCGTTCGAATCGATTGAGCTCATGCAGGATGCAGAGATGATAAAGGCGGTGCTCAACACCTTTGCGCAGATCGTACTCGGCTTCGGTGCGGCATTTGCGGGCTATATATTGGCCCGTATTCTTTGAGGATTGGTCATGAAGGTATTTCAACCGGGAAAACTGCTGCGTATCTACGTTGGTGAACTCGATACGTATGACGGTCAGCCGCTGTATCAATGGTTGATCGAGGAGGCTCGCCGCCGTGAACTGTCGGGTGCCACCGCGTTGCGCGGACTTGAGGGATTTGGCGCACACAGTGAACTGCATACCGCCAAGGTGCTGCGCCTGTCTGTTGATCTGCCGGTCGTTATTGAAATAATCGATACCGAAGAACGTATCGATGCATTTTTATCGGTCGTCGACGATGTGATTGACGAGGGCCTCGCAACGGTCGAACGGGTCGAGATGCACCTGTACCGGAAAGGCTGACCTGAAGAATGATATTCAGAAAAACATGACATCAGGCCCTTCTGTCATCAATCCGTAGGAGCGGCTTCCAGCCGCGATTGAGTTTGCTATCGCGGCTGGAAGCCGCTCCTACGAGTGTAAATTCAGCGCAGCACGAATCTTAGCGGCATGTTCTTCGAGCACAGCTGAATCAGCCATGCGTTGCGCGTGAGCTTGCGGCGCGGCATCTGCATAGCATGGCACGATATGCATGTGCAGATGAGGAACCGTTTGCCCCGCTGCTGCACCATTGAGCTGCATCAGCCGGATGCCATCGGGTGAGAATGCGTCACGTATGGCGCGAGCCACTGTTCTGACCGCAACGAGCAGGTGTCCGGCCGCCTCATCTTCGATATCGAACAGATTCTCGACCGGCTGTTTCGGCAGAACCAGCGTATGGCCATCGCTCTGCGGCATCAGATCGAGAAACGCGAGACAATGTTCAGTCTCGTAGACCGTAAAAGCGGGCATTTCACCACGCAGGATTTTTGCAAAGATGTTGTCGTTATCGTATGGCATATTGTTGGATCCGGCGTGGACGATGAGTGATTAACTTACCACCGGCACAGATACCATTCAAAGGAGCTCGAAGATGAGTGAGGAACGAGGCCGGCCCGACGCGAACCATTGTTTTGTCTGCGGACCGGACAACCCACACGGTCTTCGAATCAAGTATTGGATGGAAGGTGATTTGTGTCGGGCTTCATTTACGCCGGGCAATGACTATGTCGGTTACGATGAGATGACTCACGGCGGGATTATTTTCAGTGCGCTCGACGACGTCATGGCGAACTGGCTATTCCTGCAGGGCGCCCGGGCGCATACGGCCAAATGCGAGATTCGCTACCGGAAGCCGGTACCGATTGGTACCAGGATCGAACTGACCGGGCGACTCATCAAGCGCAAGGGACGTGTTGCGGTGATGGCCGGTGAAGCACGCCGGGCGGCGGATAATGATCTCGTTGCCGATGCACGGGCGAGTTTCATGGTAGTAGATTCGGGGGAAGGGCATTAATGGAAAAGCCATTCGATTTTCCGCCAAATTCTGAACTGGTGGCCGCATTCGAATCAGCCGGCTTTTCAACTCCAGTCTGTCACCTTCAGGTTCCCGGCATCGGCGGTGCTTCGTCATAATATGCAAAGTCATAAATACCGGTGCCTTCACGTAACGGAGCAACCTCGTTGATGTATTTGTCATCGTTCAGGAAGCCCTGTAGTGCATCCAGGTCGGCGAATTTGCTGATGATGACGACTTTGCCCTTGAGCATGTCGCCTTTATTCACTTCGACAGCCGGGCCGCGCACGATGTATTCACCACCGTGTGCATGCATGAGCTTGGCGGAATCAACTGCGTACTTTTTGAAATTGTCGTTCGGATCTGTCACCTGGCAGATGGCAACGAGGTAAGCGGCCATATGATTATCTCCTGATTAAAAAAATTCTATTTTATGTCGCCCATCAACCGGCGTAGCGGTCGGGCGAAAACGGCGAGCAATAACCCGCTGCCGGCTGTCGTCAAAACAATTTGTGTGTACAGGGCCGGCATCGTATCGACTGCGTCGGCACGAAACTCGCCGGCCAGGATGCCGGCGATGATCAGGCCGAGCGCCGAGCTGACGAACCAGATACCCATCATCTGGCCGCAATAGCGTTTTGGTGCGAGCTTGGTCATTGCACTCAGGCCGACCGGGCTCAACGCGAGTTCGCCCATCGTGTGAAACAGGAACGTGAAGATCAGCCAGGTCGGCATCACTGTGTTGCCGGCCACGACCAGTTCTGCCGCGCCGATCATGATGGCGAAACCGACGCCGAGCAAGATCAGGCCGAGCGCAAATTTGGCCGGTGTCGACGGATCGAGATGCCGCCTTGCAAGGCTGACCCAGAGCGCTGAGTACAGCGGCGCGAGGATGATGATAAAGGTCGGGTTCAGTGTCTGGAACCAGCCGGCCGGTATCTCAAAACCGCCGATCATCCGGTCTGTGTAACGTTCGGCAAACAGGTTTAATGAAGAACCGGCCTGTTCGAAACCCGCCCAGAACATGGCCGAGGCGAGGAACAGGACAATGATAACGACGACGCGCTTTTTCTCGTCGGTGGTCAGTTTGCCGAAGGCGAACAGGGCAACGAAATACAGACCGGCAACGACGGCGATAAATATCGTTGCTTTCTCTGACAGCGACTGCGGGTTGACCGTGAGGACGCCGGTCATCAATAGAGCGATGCCGAGTATTGCCAAGGCTGAAACCGCGCCGACGATCCGCCAGCCGTTGCGCATCTTGAGCCGATCGGCCGGGTCATTGCGATCCAGTGTCGGTTCGAGCCCGGCAGTACCGAGTTTTTTCATACTCAGTCGATACTGGATCAGGCCGAACAACATGCCAACGCCGGCGGCGGCGAAGCCGTAGTGCCAGCCGAATTGTTCGCTTTCGCCGAGCGTACTGCTTACAAGCGGCCCGAGCGCAGCGCCAAGATTTATGCCCATATAGAAGATCGTGAAACCGGCGTCGCGGCGGGGATCCCCGGGCGGGTACAACTCCCCGACGACAGCGCTGATATTTGGTTTCAGCAAGCCGGTACCGACGACGACGAAAATGAGCCCGGTGAAAAAGGCATAGATCGACGGTATGGCGAGAATAAAGTGCCCGCACATGATGATGATGCCGCCGAACCAGATCGTTTTCTGCGCACCGAGCAACCGGTCGGCGATCCAGCCACCCGGTAGCGTCAGGAAATAGACACTCGCCGTGTACAGGCCGTAGATAGCAGTAGCATTCGCATCGGTGAAACCCAGTCCGCCATCCTCTATCGCATCGACCATGAACAACACGAGCAACGCACGCATGCCGTAATAGCTCATGCGCTCCCACATCTCGGTGAAAAACAGTGTGCGCAAGCCGGCCGGATGGCCCGAAGGTTGATCGACGTCAGTGTCGACTACATTTCCGTCAGTCATGTTAGCGGGGTGCCTTCTGTGGGAGTTTCAGCTTTCGTGCTGTAAAGATCATGCTGGCTTGTCGCCGGCAACGTCTTTGCCGGCCTTGTTACGCAACATCAGTTGCGACATGAAAATACCGGCTTCGAACAATAAATAGATAGGCACCGCGAGCAATGTTTGCGAGATGACATCCGGCGGCGTTAGAAACATGCCGACCACGAAGGCACCGAGAAAGACATATGGACGCTTGGTCTTGAGTTTTTCCGGGCTGGTCATTCCCGTCGAGACGAGCATAACGGTCGCAATCGGAACCTCGAACGCGAGGCCGAATGCGAAGAAAATGGTCAGGATGAAGTCCAGGTAACTGCTGATGTCCGTCATCATCTGCACGCCTTCGGGCGTGACGGAGTTGAAAAATGCAAACATCAACGGAAAGACGATGAAATAAGCGAATGCGATGCCGCAGTAGAACAGCATGATGCTCGATACGACGAGCGGGACTGCGAAACGTTTCTCCTTGCGATACAGGCCCGGCGCGACGAATGCCCAGACCTGGTAGATCACGACCGGCATTGCAAAGAACAGCGCGACGAATAACGTCGTCTTGAACGGGGTCAGGAACGGTGATGCAACCTGGGTCGCGATCATGGTCGACCCTTCGGGTAACTGCTCGATCAATGGATCGGCCACCAGTGAGAAGATCCGCTGGGCAAACGGAACGAGACAGATAAATACGGCGAGCACCGACACGCTCGCCTTGACGAGTCGCGAGCGCAATTCGATCAGGTGCGATATCAGTGAGCCTTCTTCGAGAGTGTCTTCCGAACCTGCTGCAGATTCTGCGGAAGATGGCTCGTGGTTGCCGTTCGAGTCGGTCATAGTACAGCGAATTTGTCGAGTCGGTCAGCCGGCCTTGTCGGCCGACGTCTCATTGGAATTGGCAGATGGAGCGGACGACTGAGTGTGCGACTCTTCATCGGCCGGTAACTCATCCGCCGGTGTGGACGGTTTGAGGTCATCGACGCCGGGGCGACTGTACTCTGGTGACGCCTGGGGTGTCTCATGGCTGGTGGGAGTCGCCGAAAACGGTTCCGTTATGTCGAGATCGTTGATCTCGTCATTAATCTGCCTGGACAGGTTCCGTGCCATGCGGCGTGCCTGTCCGGCCCAGTTGCCGACCTGCATCGCCACCTTCGGCAGTCGTTCCGGTCCGAGAAAGACCAGGCCGAGGCCGAACAGAATGATTAATTCCCAGAAGCCGACGTCGAACATGCTTGCTCAGGACGTATGGTTCCGATCGGCTTGTTGGTCTTTCGTGTGTTGCTCGGAGAACTCCGCATCGGGCTCATTGAGCTTCCCGGTCTTCGCTTCGTCTTCGGATTCTGCATCGGACATTGCCTTGCGGAAGCCCTTGACGGCGCCGCCGAGGTCGCCACCCATGCTGCTGAGTTTCTTGGTACCGAAAATAACAACGACGATTAACAGCACGATCAGCAATTGCCACATGCTTATTCCGCCTAATCCCATAACATTTACTCCAGATTAATACAGTGCAGCGAATGAACGGCATAACACGGCGCGTTGTCGTCAATTCGCTGATTCAGACGGCTATCATACGCCAAAAGGCCACGATTCCGGTTACTCAGGTTATGTCCGTATTCGCTGGCGGGACCTCGAGCCAGAAGGTTACCGGCCCATGGTTGACGAGGCTGATATCCATCATCGAGCCGAACCGACCTGTTTCAACCTTAATGTCGGCCGAGCGCGCCGCAGCAGTGAGTTCATCGAATAACCTCCGGCCGAGGTCCGGCTTTGCCGCCCGACTGAAGCTTGCCCGATTTCCCGTGCGGGTATCGGCGGCCAGCGTGAATTGAGGAATCAGCAGTAATTCGCCGCGGGTATCGGCCAGGCTCAGGTTCATCTTGCCGGCCGCATCCTCGAAGACCCGATAGGCGATCAGGCGTTCAGCCAGGCGCTGTGCCTGTTCCGGCCCGTCACCTCGTTGCACGCCAATGAGCACAGCCAGTCCGGGACCAATTTGACCGACGGTTTCGCTATCGACCGTGACTTTTGCCTCGGTAACGCGCTGCAGCAAGCCAATCATGAACCAGTCTCCGGAAAAATTACCCCGATTCTAGCAAGCCTGAAGAGGGCTCCAGCGGTATAAATAAGTTAGAAGTGGAGAGTATTAAATACCACCAAGAGATAAAAGCAGAATATTTGTGAAAATAATAAAGAAAAAGCCTGAAAATGACAGTAATGTGGGAAAATTAAGCTATTTCCTGTGAAAATAACTGGAAATACTGACCATCAGGTCAAAAAAACAAGAAATGACCCTTTGACCTGGCTGAAACATGGATCGACGCACCTGGGGCGATTCATCATCAAGCAATAGTGCTGTTTGGAATGTGACGCGGTCGCGTCTACACTGATTTGGTTTTAATCGTGGGGAGTCGCTAGATGAAACGGCGCGAGGTATTGACCGGAGCGGGTGCACTGGCGTTGGCCGGGTGTGCTGCCGAACAGCAGGACTGCGGGAGTGGGAGCGGAGATGCCGGACGCCGCTTCACGTGGAAAATGGTTACGACCTGGCCGCCGAACTTCCCCGGGGTTGGCACCGGTATTCTGCGTCTGGTGAAATTCATCGAGGAAGCCTCCGGCGGGCGTCTGCGAATAAAGGTTTATGCAGCCGGAGAACTCGTGCCGCCTTTCGAAGTGTTCGATACGGTGTCGCGCGGTACGGCCGAGATGGGCCACGGTGCAGCTTATTACTGGAAGGGTAAATCCGAGGCTGCGCCGTTTTTCACCACAGTGCCGTTTGGCATGAATACGCTCGAGATGAACGGGTGGCTGTATTACGGTGGTGGCCTCGAGCTGTATCGTGAATTGTACGCCGGATTTAATCTGATACCGTTTCCGGCCGGTAACACCGGCGCGCAAATGGGCGGCTGGTTCAACAGGGAAATAAATTCGCTGGCCGACCTCAAGGGTCTCAAGATGCGCATTCCGGGCTGGGGTGGTGAGGCGCTGGAGCGTGCCGGCGGGACACCGGTTAACCTGGCGGGTGCGGAAATTTTTACGGCGTTGCAAACCGGCAGTATCGATGCAACCGAATGGGTCGGTCCCTATAACGACGTTGCATTCGGGCTGCACAAGGCGGCCAGATACTACTATTATCCCGGCTGGCAGGAGCCGGGCCCGGTGTTGGAGTGCATAGTAAATCGTGAGGCTTTCGATGAGTTACCGCAGGACCTGCAAGTGATCGTGAAGCTGGCATGCAGCGCGACCAATGACCAGATGACGGCCGAGTATACGGCCCGTAATGCTCAGTCTCTGCAACAACTCAGGGCCGAGGGCAAAGTGGAGTTTCGACGATTTCCAGATGAGGTTTTACGGCAATTGCACCAGCTAACGAACGAAGTTGTTAATGAACTCGCCGCACGTGACCCGGTTGCCGCGCGGATTAACGATTCGATCCGGGATTTCAAGACCATGGTCGGTGAATGGACCAAGATTTCAGATCAGGCCATGCTTGATAGTCGTTCACTTTGATTCAGTTGCTAAAACAACGAACCGGAGTGTTGCGCAACTCGCAGCGGGTCATTCTCACTTTAAGTGCGGCTGTATTGTTGGTCGCCGGTTGCGGCGATCAGGCTGAGCGGGCGGCGGACAACACCGCGGGACTAAAAGTCTACCGGCATGCAATGGACCAGGCGCCGACCAGCCTGGATCCGGTTCAGGCCGCGAGTGTGTATGCAAACTTTGTCGCGCTCAATGCCTATGACACGTTGTTTTCATACAAGTATCTGGCCCGGCCGTATGAACTGAAAACCAACTTGGCTGCTGACTGGCCGGATATTTCAGAAGATGGCCTGATATATACGATTCGCATCAAGCCGGGCGTCTACTTCGTTGACGATCCTGCTTTCGAAGGCGGTATCGGACGTGAGGTCGTTGCCGAGGATTTTGTTTACTCGATCAAGCGGCATTTCGATCCGAAGAACAGACCGCAGGGCGCGTGGCTGTGGACCGGCCGTATCGTGGGACTCAATGAGTGGAAGGAGGCTGGTTCAGATTATGCGGCCGAGATCCCGGGGCTGCTTGCACTCGACGACCATACGATTCAGGTCCGGTTGACGAAGCCTTATCCACAACTGTTGTTCACGCTGGCGCAGGGCTACTCAGCAGTTGTACCGCGTGAGGCGACCGAGCATTATGGCCGTGAATTTGCCGTGCACCCGGTCGGTTCCGGGCCATTCAGGCTGATTTCATACGACACATCGATGGTCGTTTTTGAGCGCAATCCAAAATTTCGACAGGAACCCGTCGACCTCGAGTTTGAAGGTTACGATCCCGAGCGACACGCATTCAGCGGTGTGGCCTCGATCGACGGACGGTCGCCGCCATTTCTCGACCGCCTTGAGATCAATTTTATTGGTGAAGCATCGGCCCGCTGGAGTTCGTTCACGAAGGGCGACGAGGTGCAGTACACGAGCATTCCCAATGAACAGGTTGACAAGGTTCTCGCAACGAAACGCCCGGTGACGCTCAAGCCGGCGTTTGCCGAAAAGTATCACTTTTATGCCGGTATCGAGGCGGGCTTTATCTTCAATGCGTTCAATATGAGCTACCCGGAGTATGGCTACAACGATGACCCGGAGCGCGAGCGTCGCAACAAGGCTTTGCGTTGCGCGATCAACAAGGCCTATGCATGGGAGCAGCGTAATGAGAGTTTTTATATCGGCCTCGGAAACATTTTCCCGGGCATCATCGTGCCGGCTACGCCTGAGTTCGATCCGGATCTGCCGCGCGACAGTGTGATTCGCGACGTTCCCGGCGCCAAACGATTGCTGGCGGACAATGGCTGGACGCCGGAAAATTTACCGCCCCTGGTATACGGTACGCTCTCCAATGTCACCTCACGGTTGATTTACGAACAATTTCGCTCCTGGATGAAGGAAATCGGATATCCAACCGAGAAAATCATCCTGAAGCAGTTTGCGACCTTCGGCGATATCAGCAAGGCCTGGAAGGAAAGTCAGCTGCCGTATGTCTCGAAGGGTTGGGGCCTGGATTTTCCGGATGCCGAAAACACGCTGCAGCTTTTCTATGGCCCGAATGGCTCACCCGGTTCCAACGATGCAAATTACAAAAATCCGGAATACGATCGACTGTATGAACAGTCCAGCACGATGCTGCCGTCGCCAGAGCGGACTGAAATCTATCAGCGCATGAACCGTATCCTGATCGATGATTGTGTCGCCAATACCGGTTTGTCGCGAACCCGTATCTATTTGTGGCATAAGGACGTCATCGCGATACCGGACCGGGAAATCGTCGGCGGATTCTTTATGCGCTACGTCGATATTGCCGAACCGGCAACCGGTACAACTGCGAGATAGCCCGCGATGGAAATACTGCAATACTCGATTCGCAAGCTGATTTCCGGGATTCCGCTCGTGATCGGCGTTACGCTTATCAGCTTCGTGCTCATGGTGTACTTCGGTCCGGATAAGACCTACGAGTTGCTCGGCAAGAACCCGACACCACAGGAAATAGCCGAGGTACGCGCACAGCTCGGTTACGATAAGCCATTTCTGATTCGATATGCTGATTATCTGCGCGAGCTTGCGACGCTGGATTTTGGCTACTCGGACTCGACCGGCGAGCCCGTTGGTGCGCTATTGGCGCGAACTATCCCGGTTTCACTGGCGTTGACGGCGCCGGGCTTCATACTCGGTAACCTGCTCGGGGTCATGCTGGCGCTGTTCGCGGCCTTCTATCGCAGTACCTGGGTCGACAAGACGATCATGGCTTCGGCCGTGATCGGCATGAGCATCAGTTTCCTGATTGTCATCATCGCTTTTCAGATTATCTTCGCGTCGAGTTATGGCCTCGGCTGGTTCCCGGTGCGCGGCTGGAGCGTGCATTCGATCGGCGATTACTTTGCCTATGTCGCGGTGCCAACGATGGCGACGGTATTTGTCGCGCTTGGCTATAACACTCGGTTCTACAGGTCGGTCCTCGTCGAGGAGATGACGCGCGATCATGTTCGTACCGCCAAGGCATTCGGTGTACCACCGGCCAAGTTGTTCTACAAGAATATCCTGAAGAACAGCATGATCCCTATCATCACGCGTATTATTTTCTCGATACCGCTGGTCATCATCAGCGGTAGCCTGCTGATAGAAAGTTATTTCGGCATACCGGGTGTCGGCAAAATAACCTATGACGCGATCATCAGCGGCGATCAGCCCGTGCTGAAGGCCGTGGTCAGCCTGACGGCCATCCTGTTCGTGCTGGCTCAGCTGCTGACCGATATCCTGTACCGGGCCGTCGATCCGCGGGTTACGCTGCGATGAGTGCCGTCGCAGCGGTGCCGGTACGGCGCGAGTCACTGTGGAGTAAGGCGTTCTATAAGTTTCGCCATGACCGGACCGGCATGGTCGCATTCGCATTCGTGTTGCTGTACATGGTCATCGCACTCGGCGTGACATTCGGCTGGTGGGCATCGGGCTGGGGAGATGTTCTGGGCGGCAAATGGGAAGGCATGTCGGCGCAGCACTGGTTCGGTACGAACCTGATCGGTCAGGATATTTTTGACCGCGCGATCTACAGCACGAAAACCGCATTTCAGGTCGGGCTCGCCGTTGCGTTGCTCGCGACGGCGACCGGCGCAATTCTTGGCGCAATTGCCGGATTCTTCAGCGGCTCGTGGCTCGATGAGATTCTGCTGTGGATCATGGGCGTGCTCGACTCGATTCCGTTTTATCTGTTCGTTGCCGCAATCGTATTCGCAATGCTGGACAGTCCATACGCGATGCACGTCGCGATGATTTCAACATTCTGGACAGCGGTCGGCCGTCTCGTGCGTGGCGAAGTCATCAAGCTGCGCGGCCTCGAATATGTCGAAGCGGCTCATGCAATCGGTGTGCCCGAGTACACGATCATCTTTCGCCACATCCTGCCGAATACGTCGCACATTCTGCTCGTGCAGGCGACGATCACATTTGTCGCCGCGATCAAGACCGAAGTTATCCTCAGTTTTCTCGGTCTAGGCGTTAAGGACGGCATGAGCTGGGGGTTGATGATTGCCGAGAGTTCACAGGAAGTCATGGCCGGGTTCTTCAATAATTTCCTCGCTGCATCGCTGTTGATGTTCGGCCTGGTCATGGCCTTCAATATGTTTTCTGATGCACTGCAGGACGCGCTCGATCCGCGCAAGGTCAGTTAGCCGGATGGTTGAAGATAATAAGCCATTGCTCAGCGTTAAGGATCTCGTTATCGAGTTCTCGACCGAAAATGGCGTGGTGCGCGCAACTGACCGCATCAGTTTCGATGTTTATCCGAATGAGACCGTCGGCATCGTCGGTGAATCAGGCTGTGGCAAAACAGTGACGGGCCTGTCGATACTGGGCTTGATTCCCTCGCCACCAGGCCGTATTGAGAGTGGCAGCATCACGATGATGGGCCGTGAACTCGTTGGCCTGCCTGAAAATGAGTTACGCGAAATCCGCGGGCGCGATATCTCGATGATATTTCAGGAGCCGATGACGGCCCTGAATCCTGTATTCACGGTCGGCAATCAGATGTGCGACGTGCTGATGCGTCATCGCGGGCTGACCCGGCGTCAGGCGCGTGACGGTGCCATCGAGATGCTCGCCAAGGTTGGCATTCCCGTGCCGGCAAAACGTATCGACGAGTATCCGCATCAATTGTCCGGCGGCATGCGTCAGCGGGTCATGATCGCGATGGCCCTGTCATGCGGCCCGAAATTATTGATTGCCGATGAACCGACAACGGCGCTCGATGTCACGACCCAGGCGCAGGTGCTCGAACAGATCAGCAAGCTGCAGCAAGAGTTTCACATGGCCGTCGTGTTGATCACGCATGATCTCGGCGTCGTGGCTGAAACCTGTGATCGTGCGATCGTCATGTATTGCGGGCGCATTGTCGAGAGTGCGCCGATCGAGCATTTGTTCGCAAACCCGCGGCATCCGTATACGAAAGGTTTGCTCGAATCCATCCCGCGAATTCGCGCTGACCGGCTTGAGGAGTTGCCGATTATTCCTGGTCGTGTGCCGGACCTGTTGCACCTTCCGCCCGGCTGCCGATTTGCGGACCGGTGTCCGCGGGCCGATGCGCGGTGCAATGAGCAGCAGGCAACGCTAGTGCCGGTAGGGATGGGCGGTGACCTGGTCGCCTGTCACCATCCATATTCCGTAGGGCAAGAGGAACGCACACCGTGAGTGACCAGGTGAAAGCCGCATTACTCGAAGTGCGTGATCTGGAAAAATACTTTCCGGTTCGCGGCGGCCTGTTGCAACGTGTCGTGGCCCAGGTACGCGCGGTCGACGGTATCAGTTTCACGATTGACAAGGGGCACACGCTCGGGCTGGTCGGTGAATCCGGCTGCGGCAAGTCGACGCTTGGCCGCGCAATACTGCGCCTGCATGAACCGACGGGTGGCCAGATCCTGATCGATGGTCAGGATATCGTCGGCCTGCCCCGCAGTCACCTGAGTGAACAGCGGCGTCGAATGCAGATTATTTTTCAGGACCCGTTTGCATCGTTGAGCCCGCGCCGGACCGTTGCACAAATCATTCGCGAACCGCTCGACGTACATCGCATTGGTGATCCGGCCGAGCGCGAACGGCGGGTCGTTGAACTGCTGGCAGACGTGGGCATGGGTGCGGAAGTACGGGACCGTTATCCGCACGAATTTTCCGGCGGGCAGCGCCAGCGTATTGGAATTGCCAGGGCACTGGCGCTCGATCCGGATTTCATTGTTGCCGATGAGCCGGTATCAGCACTCGATGTATCGGTGCAATCTCAGGTACTCAATCTGATCGCCGAGCTCAAGCGAAAGCGCGGTATTGCATTCCTGTTCATCTCACACGATCTTGCGGTCATTCAACACGTCAGTGACGAGATTGGTGTCATGTACCTCGGTCAAATTGTTGAATATGCATCGGTTAAGGACCTGTATGCCGAACCGAGGCATCCTTATACGCAGGCATTGATGTCGGCGATTCCGGTCCCGGACCCGGCGACAAAACGTGCGCGTATCGTGCTTGAGGGCGATGTGCCTTCACCGATGAATCCTCCGAGCGGGTGTCCGTTTCATACGCGCTGCCCGAAGGTCATGGAAGTTTGTAAAACCACCGTTCCACCGGCCACCAATGTCGGGAGCAAAGATCGGCCGCATCGAGTGTCCTGCCACCTGTGAAAGAACTTGAAAGCATGCCGTGCAAACCTTGTGGAACAGCACGCTAACATTTACAGGCTTGATCAGGCCGATGTCAGTATCTCCCGGGACATTTGCACATTATTTCAGCGTGCTTATGGAATTGAGGCACAAATAGTTGGCGCCGATGATTTCCCGCCTCTAAAGAGGACCCCTGAGGATATTCAGCTCTCGAATGCAACTTTTACTGGCTTGTTTGACAGCGCCACTCTGGCAGCAGTTACGGAGACCAGGGCAGACGAAAATTGCCTGTTTGTCGATTCATTCGTCGTTGATCCGCAGTTCTTCAGAAAGGGTTTTGGGAGTCAATTGTTGCAGTTTATTCTGGAGGCATCACAGTGTGATACAGCTTTTGTCGAAACCGCAGCTGCGAATGAACCGGCTATCTGTTTTTACAAGAGGTTTGGTTTTACAGAAATAGATCGTTGGCAGTCTGTGGCAGGATTGCCGCTGGTGAAACTTGGTGTGAATTTGTGCTTTAGCCCGGTGATACAGTCAGTCCGGCCTGAGGTCGACTGCTGATCAAAGTGTTAAAGTTTGCAGATCTGAGCAAGCTAGATTATTAGATTTATTCAATCCAAAGAGGGCATCATCATGCGCAGAATAGCCTGGTTATTTATATCAACAATCCTCTTATTGGTGTTCCACTCATCTTATAGTGAGGAAACAGCCACTAACTCACCCGTCGATTCGCGCCAATTGGTATCGATGCCGGAAGAGACACGCAAGATGATGCGAGAAGAGATGCTGGACCATCTGTCGGCATTAAACGAGCTCATAGGCCATCTGGCAAATAACAATCTCGATGCTGCTGCAACTGTCGCCGAAACCAGGATGGGAAAAAGTTCAATGGGAAAGCATCGTGGCAGTGGTAAGGGTCCTGGTAGATTTATGCCTGGTGTAATGCGAAATATAGGGTTTGGCATGCATGAAGCCGCATCGGAGTTATCACTGGCGGCTAAAGAAGGTGATTTGCAGGGCGCCTTTGGCGCTTTGCAGAAAATATCCTCTTCATGCGTAGCCTGCCACTACAGCTACAGGACACGTTAATCCTTTATAAGAATTTTGCAGTGTGCCAAAGGAATACGCATGGAGATAAATAGCAGAAAAGAGATTACCTACAAAGTGCAGTCTGCAGATTTGGCAAAAAACCTGTCCATTGATCCGCAGGATGATTTTCCGGAAGTGCTTGCAACATCGAGAATGATTGCCTTGATGGAGCTGGCGGCCGCTCGGTTATTGAACCCCTCCTTATCTGACAGTGAGCTCTCGGTCGGCGTGAACGTAAACGTGACGCACTTGGCCGCAACGCCGAATAATGAAGAAGTGAAGGCCGTTGCAATTTATAAGGGAAAAGAAGGCCGCTTGCATAAATTCACCGTGGAGTTACACGACAAAGGAGGCAAGGTTGGCAGAGGCACACATACACGAGCAGTTATTGCGGCCGATCGTCTTGTACAGGGTGCTCGCAATCGGGTTAATGCAGTGTGAAGGGCATTTCTCTATAAACTGCCACTATAGGGTCAAGCAAGTAACCCTCAAAGTTTTCACTTGTAACTACATATATTTCGAAGCTGACGATCATGGACACGGCCCAGCAGAACCAATGCTGCAATCGCTCCAACCAGTGCAAATGCCATATCCGACTGAGTATCCCAAATATAGCCCTGGGTTCCCAGGAAAGCGTCAGCTGCCGTATCGGAAACTATTGCTACTACCCATTCTATAAGTTCGTATAAAGCGCTTAAGGCAAGGCAGAAACAAACAATAAAAAAGTTACGCCATTTCGGCGCAGCGATGATTGCTTTCCTGACAAGTATTTCTCGCGCAATAAGCGCTGGAACAAAGCCCTGTAATAAGTGGCCTAGTTTATCGAAATTATTTCTTTCGAAACCAAATATCGGCTTTAGGGTTTCGAATAGAGGCACTTCAGCATACGTATAGTGCCCACCAACCATCAAAACAATGCAGTGGATAAGAATAAGCGTATAGAGAAGTGGCGTAAGTGGGAATGAACGATAGGTAGCAGCAAGGACGATAATCCCAATGACTGCGGGTGATACCTCCAAAGCCCATGTTAGATAATCCTTCGGGTACACACCCGACCACACCAGAAAGCCAAGGAAAATGATGATCCAAGTGACTTTCATTTTTCAAGCGTCTCGTGCCTGTGCTGATTACATGGCACTACAGGCCATCTAGCAGACTTAATACTGCCTCTCCCGCAAATTCCAAAATAGCGTCCAGCTCAACTGAGCTGCTGTCTAATCCCGTGTTAATCAAAGAATCAATTATTGGATCTATCACATCTGGCCAATATCTGTCTTGTTGTCCGAGAATTTTCTTTTCCTCACCCTCATCGAGCCACACAAGATTGCAATTAGTGCAAATATCCAGTTCTACTTTCTTATAGGTGAAGGCTTGCATGCTAGCTCTGCACCCAGGACATTTTAGATCTGACAATCTGAGTACAGAGCAAGACCCAGCAATGCCAGAAGCCTGTTTCGGGAGTTTGTTTGAGTTAATTAGTATCCCGCGACACGAACTGCACGCGGATACCCCGGTATCAGAAACTACTTTTTTCGATAGGCACTGGTTATCTCTCGGGCACTTCATCAGTAGATCTCTAAACCGGCTGGCCAATCAAATTACTTCTCAAGGCGGGCGATTAGGCTCGAGGGATCCCAGCGGTGACCGCCGAGATCTTCAACTTCGGCATAGAACCCATCGACGAGCTTCGTCATCCTCAGATTGGTGCCGTTCTCGACCGCCGCATCCAGCTAAGCAGACCTAACGCTGACCCAAACAACCAGGTAGCTGCGGGTAACGGCACCTTAGGTAATGGCAGAGGCGGCAGCGGTGCGCATGGTTGGCTAAATTCATCTAGGCACTAGACTGAACTGATTAGCGCTAAAGATAGTATGTCATAAGTCATTACAGGTGGATTTGCTATTCCGCCATTAGCTATCAAACTTTGAGCAGGATCGGGGAATGCGGCCAGACTCGGCGGAGTCAGTGGTAATGCATCAGAACTAAAGGCTGTTCTTGACTCATCCTCCAAATTGAACGCTAACCTATAAAAAGCCTGGCCACCTAATATCTGACCGGAAAATCCAATTGACACGTTATATCGATCGATGTTGGATGGACCCCAATTATCAAGAACATTCACAAATGAACAGCACGTTATACTGTGATTCATGACTAGAGTTTGGCCGTCTACAGTGATCGAGCCTGTTAAAAGAGCGTACTGACCAATATTGGAAGTGCTAGCCTCATCTACAGCATCGGATCGAAAAGCGAATTCACCAGGAAGAATGCTGCCAACCGGTACGGTTGAACCGCCTGTTGATGTGGTCTCTCCGGTAAAGCCAAAAGTAATAACACTTGCGGCCTGTGCGGCAGATGCAGCTACAAACAGAATTATGGCAGCCGCAGCGGCTAACCGAAAATGAAATACCGTCATTATTTACCCCCAACTTCAAGCCTTGCATATAGCCTCGATTGCATCATCGGGAGGTTTTACAAGCTAATAAATCCTGACTGGGCATGCATTAGCTTATATAACGCATAATAATAGCAGGTTTTTCTAATACAAAATGTTGCGCATTACGTTAGATAAAAACATTCCGTGTCTGACTAATGTTTATCGGGAGCAGCCATTTTGAGAAATGCCACACGATGCATGCCCCGTAACGCCTCAAAAAGGGGCGCACGTTAGTGCGTCCCAGCCTGCGAAGCAGGCGACTTCTTTGGCTGGTTAGATGCCGACTGCTCCAATCTTTCAGCAAGCCAAACCTTAATTATGGATTGCCGAGTTACACCTAATCGACCAGCCTCTTTATCGAGCATCTCGATCATCCAGGTTGGAAAGTCAACATTGACTCGCTTTTGCTGCTGCTTCGGGCGTTTAGCCTTTGATAAATCCA
This sequence comes from uncultured Chromatiaceae bacterium, assembly GCA_964629475.1. Classification (GTDB taxonomy): domain Bacteria; phylum Pseudomonadota; class Gammaproteobacteria; order Steroidobacterales; genus SMWD01. The sequence goes on from CAZVQW010000003.1 coordinate 52,618, forward strand.
GTGCACCAGTTACATCTTTGCCTTGGTCAAAATCACTATCGAATTTTTTAGCTTTCATACAAAGCTACCTCTTCATCACGGGACCTACGAACTGAGATGATCCGAATATCATCACTTCGGTAGGTAATTACAGCCGACCAATGCTTTGCACCGATCTGGCCGATAACCATAGATCGCGGTTCATCCTCGGTTCTGGCCGGAATTTCCAAAAGATTCGGATCGTTCCACAGTTGCTGTGAATCCAAGAAGTCGATGCCGTGTTTGGCGAGGTTCCGCTCGCTTTTCTGAGGATCGAAATCGAATCCCATAATGGTATAGAAAATATACCTATTTATAGCACCTGACAAGGGCTGGAGTCACAATGATTATGTAAAGCTACTAGGAAGCTAGCAGTGTTGAGTCTACCGCCAAGGTTGGATCAGGCATCTAACGCCCTGAAAAGGGACCGGCCGGAAGGCCGGTCCCAGCCTGCGTAGCAGGCGCTTTCTTCAGCTTGTATGGTTGATTGCATGCACGGGCTCTAACTAGCAATTTGCCTCCCCCTCACTAATTTGCAGCGTTCCTAAATGGTAATGATGATATTTAATGGGTCGTTTTTGATTATCTAAAATAAAATATCCCCCATTAATTAAGAACTGATAATTTCCATCTTTTAATGTATTTAGAAATCTTTCAGTTCCAAATGCTTCTAAAATTTCTTCGAAAGTAAGATCCCAATCAGCCAACCCGCAAAAAATTGTTAAGTCTCTTTCTAGGGCTTCTATTCGCTCTGTTGTATATGCTTCTGCAACCGCACGCCCAAAATATTGGTATAGATTTAGACCTAAAGACAGTAGTACAGCTAAACATAAAATTAGTACGACAGTTTTCATATAGCCGCCACCTAACGCCCACAGCAGGGACGCTTGACGCGGCTGGAGTTTTGCGGAAGCAAAACGACTGACGGGTCAAGCGTCCCTTGCCTGTGCTGGTTAGATGGTTTAGGCACGACGAAATGCCGCTGGCAGCAAAAGAAACCATTGCACATAACCCAATATGGCCATTGGCACCCAGATAACAAAATTGAAGATAAAACCACTTGGCACGGTAACGCCAAGCAGTGAATCAAGAGCCATTAGAACCAAAGTTACTAAGCCGACAAATGCGATCCCTACCGGAAAGGTCAGAAATAGCATTGCGGATATAACTACGATATCAGTGTCTTTTATGTCGCGATTTACAAATGCAAAGATCGGCACACTGACGCACGCAGTCACCCAAATGGATGCCAATATTTTCCCGACCAGCGATGAAGGTAGAACAGCCATCTAACATCTTTATTCAGAGGAAGCCGTTGTTCTACTGGAACAATAGATTGGTTTTGTTTTCGGCTTTTGTTTTCTGTTCATAGCGCTGTTTTTATTCCTAAAGTACCATTTAGTCAATAGCTTATGATTGCCTCTGTTATCTCGAGGACAGAAAACAATTAGCGTCACTGTCTAGGAGTCAATGTCCAGTATTTGGTTAGAAATTGAATATTGTTTGGGTTGATCCCAGTCGGTGGACTCTTGACTATCTGACCTGCGGCTTCGCAATCAAATAGAGCTGCTTAGATATGATTAGATCTGACGCTGTTGGTAAAATTATGTGCCAACTAATACATATATCTGAATTGGATTAGAAGAATATATTGTGGAGTTAAAAATACCACCTTTGTTGCTCACGATAATTTTTTCAATCCTGATGTTGATATTGTCATGGGCGGCGCCGGCACTTTCTTTCAAACTGCCGATGAAAAACATTGTGGCAGTTTTATTGGTATTCATTGGAAGCATAATTTGTATTATTGCAGTCATTTCATTCTATCGGGCACAAACAACGGTAGCCCCTAATCGTCCAGATCAATCCTCTGCCCTGGTCATGACTGGTTTATATCGATTCTCGCGTAATCCGATGTATCTTGGCTTTCTTATTCTCCTCATTTCCTTGGGCGCTTATCTCGAGAATGTACTGGCACTGCTGTTAGCACCGACCCTGTTTATTGTGTATATGAATCAGTATCAAATTAACCCTGAAGAAAAAGCGCTCCATCAGGTCTATGGTGATGAATTCCTGGCATACAGGCGGAAAGTTCGCCGGTGGTTATAGGAATAGAGAGTAATGCCAGTTTCTGGCCGGATATTTTTATTGATTACTTATTGATAGATTTTTCCCGGCAGCCACGTTACAAGTTCCGGAAAGAGCGCGAGCAGGATCAGTACGAAAAGCTGTAAGAAGATGAATGGAATAACGCCGCGGTACATCGCCGATGTTTCCACCTCGGCAGGGGCGACTCCGCGTAAATAGAAAAGAGCGAAGCCAAACGGTGGTGTTAGAAATGATGTCTGCAGGTTGATTGCGATCATGATGCCGAGCCAGACCGGGTCGAGCCCCATGCCGAGCAGCACGGGGCCGACAATCGGTACGACAACGAATGTGATCTCGATGAAATCGAGCACAAAACCCAGCAGGAACATCACCAGCATGACGGTGATCACGGCACCGGCCACACCGCCGGGTATGGCCAGCAGGAAATCACGCACTAATTCATCGCCGCCGTAGCCGCGGAATACGAGTGAGAATACCGATGCGCCGATCAGAATCAGGAATACCATGCTGCTGATGCGTGCGGTGGTGCGGCCAATTTCTGCGATCCGTTGGCGGGACAATTCACCGCGAATCGTGGCCAGAATAAGCGCCCCGACGGCACCGACGGCAGCAGCCTCTGTGGGTGTAGCCAGGCCGGCGATGATCGATCCGAGTACCGCGAATATCAATAACATCGGCGGCAGCAGAACTAGGATGACCCGGAGAGCCAGGGAAGCTGTTGGCTGATCATTAGCAGCGACTTCGTGATTTCCGGGCATTGTCGCTGGTTTCATGATTCCGAGGACAATCAGGTAAGCAATATACAAGCCGACCAGTAGCAGTCCCGGGATGATTGCACCGATGAACAGATCGCCAACCGACACGGTTTCCGGAGAAAAAATGCCCTGGTTCAACTGTGCCTGTTGAAATGCCGACGACAATACGTCGCCAAGCAGGACCAGGATAATCGACGGAGGAATAATCTGACCCAGCGTACCGGAGGCGCTGATGATGCCGGTGGCTATCGCCGGATCGTAGCCCCGCTTGAGCATGGTCGGCAGGGACAGCAGCCCCATAGTGACGACCGTCGCACCGACGATACCCGTACTGGCGGCCAGCAGCATGCCGACCAGTGTCACGGCAATGCCCAGTCCGCCACGCAGGCGCCCGAACAGTGCCCCGAGCGTGTCGAGCAGATCTTCGGCGATGCGTGCGCGTTCGAGCGTGACGCCCATGAAGACAAACAAGGGTACGGCGACGAGCGTCGCGTTGTTCATGATGCCGAATATCCGGCTCGGCATCGTCTCGAGGAACGTCACGTCAAACGTACCCGTCATGACGCTGATCACGGCGAATGTCAGCGCGGTACCGGCCAGTGTAAATGCGACCGGGAACCCGAGCAGCAGGATGCCGATGACGACCACGAACATGATGAGTGCGAGCATGTCAGGCGCCGGATCTAAATTGCCGAATCGCCCGTGCCAGCAGGACGATTCCCTGAAGAAGCAACATCAGCGACATGATCGGAATCAGGCTCTTGAGCAGCGATGGAAACGGATAGATCAGTCCGCCGGCTTCTCTGGAGGTCTCATGAATTTGCCAGGAAACCATGACGTAGTCCCAGCTGGCAATGATGATAAACAGAGCAACCGGGATCAGCAGGAATAACGTACCGGCGGTATCGACAATGGCCCGTCCTCGTGGTGAGAATCGGCGATAAAAGATATCGACGCGCACGTGCTCTTCGCGGACCAATGTATAGGCTGCGGCGAGCATGAACACGGCAGCATGCATCCAGGTGACGGATTCCTGCAGCCAGATCCAGCCGGTGTCGAACAGGTAGCGCAGAACAACGATGCAGAAAGTGACCAACACCATAACAATTGTCAGCCATGAGACGGTACGTCCGACAATGACATTGATGCGTTCGAGAGCATCCATTAGCTGCATGATGGTCTAGTAGTCCAGTATGGTGAAAATGACAGGTTCGGTTCCTTCCGGATCAATGTCGCCAGAATGTCGGCGAAACAAGAACCAGTAAGGTGAAGATTTCGAGCCGGCCGAGTAGCATTGCGCCGATACAAACCCACTTCGACGTATTATTAATGTCGCTAAAGCCTGTCGCTACGTCACCAAGTCCGGGACCCAGGTTATTCAGGCTGGCAGCAATGGCCGAGAAGGCGGTGACCTGATCCAGGCCGGTGGTCAGCACCACCACCATCATCAGTGTGAACAACACAACATAGACGGCAAAAAAACCCCAGACAGAATCGACGACACGCTGAGGTACCGGCATCGAACCTAGCTTGACAGGCACTTCGGCATTCGGATGCACAAGTCGTTGCACCTCGCGCATTCCCTGTTTGTACAACAGCAGGGCGCGCATGACTTTCATGCCGCCGCCGGTCGAACCGGCGCAACCGCCGATAAAGCTCGCGAACAGCAGCAGAACAGGTAATGAACCGGGCCAGGCAGCGAAGTTCGTGGTTGTAAAGCCGGTTGTCGTTACGATCGACACGACCTGGAAAATACCTTTCGTGAAGGTTTCTTTGAGCGAATCATATTCGCCGCTGATGTAAAGACCCATCAGCACAACAATTAATACTCCGCCGATGATCACCGTATAGGCGCGAAATTCAGGGTCCGCCAGGTAGTGGCGAACCGAGTTCGAGCGCCAGGCAAAGAAATGCAGGGAAAAATTGATGCCGGCCAGGAACATGAAAATGACGGCAACGGCTTCGACCAGCGGGCTGGCGAAATAACCGATACTCGCATCATGTGTCGAGAATCCGCCGATGGCTACGGTGCTGAAGCTGTGACAGATTGCATCAAACAGGTTCATGCCGGCCAGAAAGTACAGGACCGCGCAGATGATTGTCAGGCCGAGGTAGATGTACCACAGCGCCTTGGCAGTTTCGGTGATGCGCGGCGTTAGCTTGTTGTCCTTGACAGGTCCGGGCGTTTCGGCGCGATACAGCTGCATGCCGCCGACGCCGAGCATCGGCAGCACGGCAACAGCCAGCACGATGATGCCCATGCCACCGAACCACTGTAACTGCTGACGGTAGTACAGAATCGACTTCGGCAGCGTGTCGAGACCGGACAGAACGGTGGCGCCGGTGGTCGTGAGCCCCGAGATGGCCTCGAACACCGCATCGGTAATCGTCATGCTTGGCTCGGTCGAGAACAATAGCGGCGCGGCGCCGAACGTACCGAGCACGACCCAGAATGCCGCGACGATGACGAATCCGTCGCGCAGGCGTAATTCACGGCGTTGGTTGCGAACCGGGAACCAGATCAGTGCGCCGGCCATCAGCGTGACGATGAAGCCCTGTACGAATGCCATTGTCGATCCATCGCCGTAAATCTGTGAGACGGCAATCGGCGGCAGCATGGTGGTGCTGAACATCATCAGTAGCAGGCCGAGAATTCGCTGAACAACGGTCAGGCGCATAGCAACGGTGTCAGAATTAAACGTCGACCTGAAACAGGCGCACGACTTCGTCTGTTTGCCGGCGATCGGTGATGAACATGATGATGTGGTCGTCTGTTTGCACGACGGTGTCGTGATGTGCCTGCATGACCTCGTCGCCGCGGACGATAGCGTTTATGGATGCACCGGGCGGCAGCTTGATGTCTTCAATGGCGCGCCCTACTACTTTCGATTCTTCCTCGGTGCCATGAGCGATGGCTTCTAATGCTTCGGCACGTCCACGACGCAGTGAATGCACTTTTATGACGTCGCCCCGGCGCACGTGAGCCAGCAATGAACCGATCGTGATCTGACGTGGCGAGATCGCAACATCGATTACGCCACTCTCAACGAGTTCCGCATAGGCCGGCCTGTTTATCAGTGACATCACTTTCTTGCAGCCGAGTTTCTTGGCAACCATCGCCGAAAGAATATTGGCTTCCTCTGAATTTGTCAGCGCGACGAAGATATCGGCGTTATCGACATTTTCCTCGAGCAACAACTCTTCATCAGCCGCATCGCCATGCAGGACAATAGATTTTCTGAGAACTTCAGAAATATATTTTGCCCGTTGCTTGTTGTGTTCGATAACCTTGACCTGGTTGGTTTTTTCGAGTGCCGATGCAAACCGAAAGCCGATGTTGCCGCCGCCGGCGATTACGACCCTTCGAACCGGGTCTTCGAGCTTGCGCATTTCGCTCATGACAACACGAATATCCTTGCGTGCCGCAATAAAAAACACCTCATCATTTTCCTGGATCAGCGTGCTGCCTTCCGGAACGATGCTCTGTCCATTGCGATAAATCGCCGCGATTCGGGTTTCGATACCGGGGATATGTTCGTGCAGCGTCTTGATTTGTTGACCGACGAGCAGCCCGCCGCGGAGTGCGCGGGCGCCAACGAGCCGCACGGCGCCGTCGGCGAATTCGAGTACCTGGAAAGCGCCCGGGTAATGTATGAGCTGTTCGATATGCTGCGTGACGAGCTCTTCGGGGCTGATGAGAAAATCAACCGGAATGGCCGACTGCTGCCAGAGATCATTGGCGCGGATATATTCGACAGCTCTGATACGGGCTATCTTGGTTGGCGTCTGGAAGAGCGTGTACGCGATCTGACAGGCAATCATGTTGACTTCATCGCTATTCGTCAGCGCAATGATCATGTCAGCGTCACGTGCGCCGGCCCGTTCGAGTACCGCCGGAAAAGAAGCGTGGCCGACGACCGTGCGAACATCGAGCCGATCCTGAAGATCCCTGAGCACGGCCGCGTTCGAGTCAACGATAGTGACTTCGTTAGCTTCTTCTTTAGCTAAATGATGAGCAGCCGTGGTACCGACCTGCCCAGCGCCGAGAATCAGAATATTCATCTGTACAAGCGTATTGTTGCCGAGGCAGGCGTAGTCTACATCAGTTCGAGCCTGGCGTAGGACATGACGAGCCATTTTGTGCCCGCGGTCTCAAAATTAACCTGAACCCGGGCGTGGGCGCCCGTGCCCTCATAGTTCAGCACGGTGCCTTCGCCGAATTTACCGTGGCGCACGCGCTGACCGAGCCGAATGTCTTTATCCTCCGTTTCACGGAGGCCGCCCGGGCTACGGGCGCCGCGAGCGCCGGTGGACCGATGGCGCGGCCCGGCATGACTGACCGGCCTGGAGACCCGGATGTTCGGACGTACTTCCTCGATCAACTCCTCCGGTATTTCGCTGATAAATCGTGACGGGTGGGAAAATTTGTCAACGCCGTACATCCGGCGCTGCTCGGCACAGCTGATGTACAGTTCACTCATGGCGCGAGTCGTGCCGACATAGCACAGCCGCCGCTCTTCCTCGAGACCATCCGCATCATTCATCGAGCGCTGATGCGGGAACAGCCCGTCTTCCATGCCGGTCATGAAGACGAGCGGAAATTCCAGGCCCTTGACCGAATGCAACGTCATGAGCTGCACGCAGTCGTCCCACTCGTCACCCTGGGCATCGCCGGATTCGAGTACGGCGTGCGCAAGGAATGCCGCCATGGGGGACATGCCCTCCTCCGCTTCGTCATCTTCGAAACCACGCGCGGCGCTGACGAGTTCCTCGAGGTTTTCGATCCGGGCCTCGGCCTTTTCCCGTGGTTCTTTACGGTAGTGATCGGGGAGCCGGCTGCGCTGAATGACGTGGTCGACCTGTTCATGCAGCTCAATGTCGCTGGTATCACGGTCGAGCGTCTCGATCAGTATCAGAAAGGCCTGCACGGCTTTCGCGGCCCGGCCCGGCAGCTGGCCGCCGGCCAGTGATCTGGCTGCCTCCCACATCGGTAATGCATTCGCGCGAGCATAGGCACGTATCGTGTTGACCGTCGTTGCACCGATGCCGCGGGTTGGTACGTTGACGACGCGTTCGAAAGACGGGTCGTCGTTGCGATTCTCTATCAGACGCAGGTAAGCAAGCGCATCCTTGATCTCGGCGCGCTCGAAGAAGCGCTGACCGCCGTAGACACGATAGGGAACATTCGTGCGCAGCAGCACCTCTTCGAAGACGCGGGACTGCGCGTTCGAGCGGTACAACACCGCAGCCTCATCACGTCGCCCGCCGCCGCTTACCCATTCGCGGATCCGGGCCACGACAAAATCTGCTTCGTCACGCTCGTTGTAGGCGTTGTATAGCTTGATCAGGTCGCCGTCACTGCCGTTCGTCCATAGCTCCTTGCTCAGGCGGGTGCTGTTGTTGGTGATGATTGCATTTGCTGCCTTCAGGATCGTGCCGGTCGAACGGTAATTCTGTTCGAGCTTGACGGTACGGGCATCGGGAAAGTCTTTCTGAAACTTGTACAGATGCTCGACTCGCGCCCCGCGCCAGCGGTAAATTGACTGGTCATCATCGCCGACAACGAACGGAATACCGGTCTCGCCGGCCAGGACTTTGAGCCAGGCATACTGTATGGCATTGGTGTCCTGAAACTCATCGACGAGCAGGTGGCGAAAGCGCCGGCGGTAACGATCGAGCAGGCTCGGATTATGCAGCCACAGCTCATGAGCCCGCAGCAGCAGTTCGGCGAAATCGACGAGCCCCGATTGTTCACAGATATCCTGATATTGCTTATAGAAGTGAATGAGCTGCCGGCGCTCCTGATCACCATGATCTGCGATATGCTCCGGGCGCAGGCCGTCATCTTTTTGCTTGTTGATAAAGTACTGGATTTCGCGCGGCACCCAGGTCGTTTCGTCGAGCTCGAGGCTTTTGCACATGCGTTTGAGCAAGCGGTGCTGATCTTCCGAATCAAGAATCTGAAACGACTGCGGCAGGCCTGCCTCCTGCCAGTGGCGCCGCAGCAACCGGTGTGCCAGCCCGTGAAAGGTGCCGACCCACAGGTTGTCGACCGGTGTTGCGAGCAGTTTTTCGATCCGGTTGCGCATTTCCGCGGCGGCTTTGTTGGTAAATGTGACGGCCAGAATTCCGTGCGGAGAGACGCCCTCGACTTCGATCAGCCATGCAATGCGATGCACGAGGACACGGGTCTTGCCGCTGCCGGCGCCGGCGACAACCAGCATCGGGCAATCGGGCGCCGTGACGGCCTCGCGTTGCGCGTCGTTTAGCGGATCGATAATTGGGGTGACGTCCATGTCGGCTAGAGTTCGGGTCGATAAATATGAGGGTGTAAGTCTAGCCTGAAAACCGGCGTTAGAAACTCATACTCAAGAAATTTGATTACCTGGACAGAGATAAAGATCCATAGGTTCATCTGCGGCGTTGCGGACATTGGTTATAGAGCAGTTGGTGAGATCCTGCAGGTTTTCGATGGGATGTGCCGTTTGCCTGCATGGCAGGCGGTCGGTGAGTTCTGTGATCGTGAGAAAGACCGGCGGTGCGGTTGTCGTGACGGGAGGCTTTCCGCTGCGTGCCCTGCTCTTGGCGATTTCCAGCAGTGTGCGTTCAGACCATGCGCAGACAGCGACGAGTTCGTCATTGGTTGCCTCGGCTTTAAGCCGATCCAGCCACGTGAGCATTGACTGGTCGACGATCGGTGCGCCGCCGTCGCGTATGGCTGTGATCACGTAGCCCAGTGCTGTCAGCCGCAGGCTATTGCCGACACCTCGTTGGGCCAGCTCGGTAACACGCTCCCGGTGTATGGCGTTCGCTGCTTCAGCGCCGGCCCCCGCGGTATCGAGCGCTTCGAGCAGGGAGCCGATTCTGAGCAGTGCGAACGTCGAGCCTTGCTCTGCAGCTTTGTGGAACAGTTCGATGGCCAGAAACGGGTCGGTAAACACGGTTTGTGCTGCGAGCGCCTGTGATGCCGCGGCCTGGCCCGCTTCGCTCCTGACGACAAGCTCGGCATCGTCACCGGGCGTGAATGGTGCGGATGGCGCCGTGTCGGGCAGGCGAGGCAGGAGATCGTTACCGGTAAAACCCCGTGCGTTGCTCCAATCGGCAGTGGCGTCAAGAGCCGCCCTTGCATCCAGCCCCTGCCCGGCAAATTCTGTATCGAGTAAGGCGAGCAGATCTGCTGTGGTTGCAAGGCGGGGCTGTGTCAGCCCGGGCGAATCGTTGTTGGCAGGCGGTGGCTTCAGTGCACTGCCATCCCACGCGATGTTCAGGTCATGTGCGAAGCGGAGAATCGTATACAGCAATACGCCGAGCAGGATCGTCGCAATCAGCGTGAATCGATTGGTTTTGGTCACCGGTGTGGGTTAGCGCGATGTGCAGGTAGCTGCAGCGTGGTTCAGGTTGATCGTTGCAAGCAGCAGGAGCGCGGCAACGCCATTATGCGCCGTCGCAAGGAATAGCGGCAGGCCAAACCAGACGACGCAGATGCCAATAGTGACCTGGGCAATGAGTGTCGCGAGGACGAGCTGTCCCGACCGGGCGATCGCCGGCGGTCCGGAACTTTGTAGCGCGCGAATGCCGAGGAAGCCGAGCAGCAGGAATGCGACGAGTGCACCGAGGCGATGGACGTAATGAATCGCAACCCGTGCAGGTGCTTCGAGGACGCCACCTTCGTAATCGATACCGAGCCCGCGCCACATGATGAAGGCCTCGCCGAAGTCCGTATTTTCAGGCCACCAGCTGCCCTGGCACGTTGGCAAATCGGGGCACGCCAGCGCCGCATAATTCGAACTCGTCCAGCCGCCGAGTGCGATCTGGCCGATGAGGACGATAAGACCGGCCATTGCGGGTGCAACGATGTGTCGTGGCCTGGCGCGCGCGACCGCATCGCGGCGCAGGTGTTCGAGCAACAGCCAGAAACTCATGCCCAGTGTCGTCAGGCCACCGAGCAGGTGTCCCATGACGATCAGCGGTTTCAGCAACAGCGTGACGGTCCACATGCCAAGCATTCCCTGGAAGATCACGACACCGAGTAGCAAAAGCGGCACCCTGACCGGCTGGTCCGGATCGAGCCGGTTACGCCAGGCCAGAAATGCAGCGATCAGGATCGACAGGCCGAGCGTAGTTGCCGCGTAGCGATGGATCATTTCATGCCATGCTTTTTCCGCTTCGACCGGTCGATCCGGAAAGGCCTGGTTCGCGGCTGCGATGGCATCCGACTCCGCAGGTACGATCAGTGAGCCGTAGCAGCCGGGCCAATCGGGGCAACCGAGCCCGGCATCGGTCAGGCGAACCCACGCACCGAGTATGACTACGATCAGTGCGAGTGTGGTGGCCAGACCGATCAGGCGGATATACCAGTTGTACATGCTTCAGTGTCCTTTGCTGCTGGTCAGATTGCCGCCGGACGGAGCCGGGGATATGTCCCTCGCCTCCGGAAGTCATTAGTCGGGTCGGGACATATCCCCGGCTCCGCCCGGCTACTTGGGTGGGTGGTTATCACCAGTGCCAATTCTCCAGTTCAACCTATTTGTGAGATTTTTAACAGTTTCTTCAGGTCCTTGTGAATGCCCTTCATGCCGGTATCCGGTGTGAAGCGCATGATCAGGTTGCCGAGCGGATCTATCAGGAAGACATCCCGGGTATCGTAGGGCTCTATCGCCGTGATGAACTCGCCGGTCAGTATCTGCTCCGATGCAAAGACTGTAAGTGCGGGGTGTTGTTCGGCAATGGTCGCATCGAGCGGTGTGTCGTCGGTCAGAAAGAAGATGCGCTGAATCCGCCGGTCTTCCTTGCCGAGCGATCGGCGGACCTGGCGAGTTTCGTATAGCGACTTTTGACACAGCTCGCCGCAGTCTCCTGTGCCGACATGTACGAGTGTCCAGAGACCCGGGTACGGCGAGTCTTGTTGTTCGCGCGGTACGCTGAGGTTGGCGTCAGGGACGAGTTTGACGGGCGTGATCAGTTCGCCGTGTGCAGTCGAGCTGCCCGATGTCGAGTTGCCGTCCGGATTATACAGCAGCCACGCCAGGAGCACCGGGCCAAAAAAAATGGCGGCCAGCAACAAGAGCTGCAAGCGGCCTTTTTTGCGTTGATCAGACATATAATTTTTCCCTGCGTGCTGCCCTAATCGTCAGCACGACGTAAATGATCACTATTGTGCCGGCCATCATGAACCACTGGATCGCATAGGCCAGGTGTTTTTCCGGGCTCATCAGTGCCGGGCGCCACTCCCGCAGATAGCCGTCGGCCTCGGCGGAGTCCAGCAACAGCTGGTAGTCATGCACCGGAAACCCAATCTGCTCGGTGATTTCTTCGGCCGATGGAAATGATAATCGCCTCGGCCAGGCGGCACCCGGTTGTATTGCCCCAGGTTCGAGTACATAGCCGGCTCTTGGTAGTCGGTACAGCCGGCCGGTCACGTCGCGTATTTTACCCGTAATCGGGATGTCCGGTATTACGTTACGATCCGGGCTGGCGGGTAGCCAGCCACGATTGACCAGCACGGCTTTGGCACCGATTCTGAGCGGCGTCAGGACATAGTAACCGGGCCGGCCATCATGAATCATGTTGTCGAGCAGGATCTGGCGCCCGGGTTCGTAGCGGCCGGCGAATGAGAAGCGACGATAGAGATACCGTTCCGCGTCAGTGTCTGCGACGGGATCGTACAGGGTCTCGCCGTCGGCATTCTGCTCGAATGCGGTGAACAGCGCCTGTTTTTCTGCTGCCCGATCAAGCTGCCAGAAGCCGGCCGTAGCGCAGATCGTACAGCCGACCACGAGTCCGATCGTACCCCACAGAGATGGACGAAATCCTTTACCGGTTGCGCTTCGCATATCGTCCGTCTAGTCTGATCGCACGATGATTAAATTGCTGATCGTAATTATTTTTCTGGCCATTATCGTCAGTCTCGGGTCGGGGTTGTTCGCGCTTGTCGATGATAAAGGCAAGTCTAAGCGACTCGTCAATTCCCTGACCGTCCGGATCTCACTGTCGGTCTTGTTGTTTGCGCTGTTGATTATCGCTTATATGAACGGGCTGATTCAGCCGCACGGTATTATGCCGAATGGGCCACAATAATTTGTGACACTAATCTGTGGGAGCGGCTTTAGCCGCGATTGGTACGCCAAACCAGGATAATCGCGGCTAAAGCCGCTCCCACAAAAGAAGCCCCCCCAAAGCCGCCCCCAAAAGCAGCTCTCACTTCTTATGACGGGGTTATTCGCCTTACAGCCAGTAGACGAATATAAACAGGCCGAGCCAGACGACATCGACAAAGTGCCAGTACCAGGCGACACCCTCGAAGGCGAAATGTTTCTTCGGCGTGAAATGCCCTTTTAGCGAGCGTAGCCAGATCACGACAAGCATCGTCGCGCCAATCGTAACGTGCAGGCCGTGGAAGCCGGTCAGCATGAAGAATGTCGAGCCATAGATGCCTGATTCCAGCGTCAGATTCATGTGCTGGTAAGCCTCGATATATTCCTCAGCCTGCAGGCCGATGAAGATGAAGCCGAGAATGAACGTCAG
>CAZVQW010000003.1:66123-175008 GCA_964629475.1 uncultured Chromatiaceae bacterium
CGATATATTCCTCAGCCTGCAGGCCGATGAAGATGAAGCCGAGAATGAACGTCAGTGCCAGAAAGATATTCAGGATAGCGCGGTTGCCGGCCTTCAGTGCGTGATGTGCAACCGTCAGTGTTACACCACTGGTTAGCAGAATCGCAGTATTGATCGCCGGGATGCCCATGGCAGGCATAGTTTCAAACTCACCGCCAACATTGCCGGGGCCGTTCGAGGGCCAGATATTCTCAAATCCTTGCCAGATTACCTGGTTGGTGAAGAAGTTATTGCCTTCGCCGCCGAGCCACGGCAGGGACAGGTTGCGGGCGTACCATAGTGCGCCGAAAAACACCGCGAAGAACATGACTTCGGAGAAAATGAACCAGAGCATGCCCATGCGGAACGATGCGTCGACCTGCTCGTTGAAAATGCCGCCTTCACTCTCGCCGATCACTTCGCCGAACCACGCGAACATCATCCAGATTACGATCGCTAAACCGACATACATCGCATATTGGCCAATATCGCCGCCGTTCAGCATAATTGAAGTGCCGCCAAACATGATGAACAGGCCGATCGACGTGATCAGCGGCCAGCGTGTCGATTCGGGAACGTAATACTTGTTCGATGCTTGAGCCATGGTGGCGATTCCTCTGTCTCTCAGATGTGGTCGCTAGTTGCTTGCGACCTGTTTAGCTACAAAAAATGTATATGAAAGCGTCAACCGGTCGATGTATTCGGGCAAATCGGGGTCGACGACAAACTTCAACGGCATGTCCCTGGCTTCCTGCGCATCGAATAGTTGCGATGTGAAGCAAAAGCACTCGGTTTTCTTAAAATATTTAACCGCCTGACCGGGGGCGATGCTCGGTACGGCCTGTCCGACAATTTCCCGATCGGTCAGGTTACGGGCATAGAATGTCGTGTCATACATCTCGCCCGGCCGCACTTCCATGCTTGCGACGGCAGGCTGAAACTCCCAGGGAGCATATTCGTTCAGAGATGCGACGAACTCGACGGTAACCGTACGATTGCCGGTTGGCGTCTGTACTTCGACAATGGCCGCCTGTGTATCGAACTTTCCGCCGATGCCCGTGATGTCACAGAAAATGTCATAGATCGGCACGAGCAGGAAACCGAATGCAAACATGCCCAGGGCAAGGACGATCAGCTTGATGACCAGGCTTTGGTTGGTCTGTGGCTGTTGTCCGCTCATGCGCCCGCTTAGCCCTTGAGTGCCGTCAGGACGATAAAGGTGACAAAAAATGCGACTGCGACAAGGCCCAGAATGATCGCATTCATCCGGATCTTACGTCGAAGCTTTTTATCATCCATTGTCATTGGCTGCGTGCTCATACCTGTGAACTCACCCTTCAGTGGCGTGGTGTATAGACCGGCGGCTCTTCGAACGTATGGTGCGGTGGCGGCGACGGCACCGTCCACTCGAGGCCTTCCGGGTTGTCCCAGACTTCGGCAGTCGCTTTCTGGCCGCTCTTGATGCACTTGTAAACGATGTAGACGAGCAGCAGCTGTGCGAAGCCGAAGCCGAACGAGCCGATGCTCGACATTGCGTTGTAATCTGTGAATTGCACGGCGTAATCCGGGATACGGCGCGGCATGCCTGCCAGGCCGACAAAATGCTGCGGGAAGAATGTCAGGTTGACGAAGATAGTACTCAGCCAGAAGTGAATCTTGCCGAGCCGCTCGTCATACATATGGCCGGTCCATTTCGGTAGCCAGTAATAGGCGCCGGCAATTGCAGCGAACATTGCACCCGGGACGAGCACATAGTGGAAATGGGCGACGATGAAATACGTGTCATGGTATTGGAAATCGAGTGGCGCCATGGCCATCATCAACCCCGAGAAACCGCCGATTGTAAACAGAAACAGGAACGCGATAGAGAACAGCATCGGTGTCTCGAACGACAGCGATCCTTCCCACATGGTGGCCGTCCAGTTGAAGATTTTCACACCGGTCGGAATTGCAATCAGCATCGTCGACAGCATGAAGAACATTTGTCCGGCCAGCGGCATGCCGACCGTAAACATGTGGTGTGCCCAGACGATGAACGACAGGAACGCAATACTGCCCGTCGCGAAAACCATCGCGTGATGTCCGAACAGCGGCTTACGCGAGAATGCCGGGATGACATGCGAGACGATGCCGAATGCCGGCAGGATGATGATATAGACCTCGGGGTGGCCGAAGAACCAGAAGATGTGCTGGAACAGGACCGGGTCGCCGCCGCCGGCGGCCTGGAAGAAGCTCGTGCCGAAGAACTGGTCCATGAGCAGCATCGTGACGCCGCCAGCCAGTACCGGCATGACCGCGATCAACAGGTATGCTGTGATCAGCCAGGCCCAGACGAACAGCGGCATCTGCATCAGCGACATTGATGGTGTACGCAGGTTCAGAATCGTCACGACGATATTGATGGCGGCCATGATCGACGAGATACCGAGCAGGTGGACGGCAAAGATCGCGAACGGAAAGGCGTCACCTGTCTGCAGTACCAGCGGCGGATACAGTGTCCAGCCGGAAGCAGGGGCGCCGCCCGGCATGAACAGTGTCGATGCCAGCAGGACAACCGCGCACGGCAGCAGCCAGAATGACCAGTTATTCAGCCGCGGCAGCGCCATGTCGGGTGCGCCGATCATCATCGGGATCATCCAGTTAGCGAACCCGGCGAAGGCCGGCATGATCATGCCGAATACCATGACCAGCGCGTGTAGCGTGACCATCTGGTTGAAGAAATCGGGGTTGACGAATTGCAGCCCGGGCTGAAACAGCTCGAGACGAATCACCAGCGCCATCCCGCCGCCGACAAACAGCATGATCAGCGAAAAGACGAGGTACAGCGTACCGATATCCTTGTGGTTCGTTGTAAACAGCCAGCGTTTGATGCCGGTATGGGTCGGACCGTGATGGTCATGGCTGTCTTGAATGTCTGCTGCAGTGGCGCTCATCCGGTCTGCTCCGTGTCTGGTTTAGTTTCTGTTATCGGGTTGTTTGCAAGCATCAGCCGGCGTTGCCGGTTTGCTGTGCGGCCAGCCATGCCGCGTAGTCTGCTTTCGACAGCACTTCGACGACTATCGGCATGAAGCCGTGATCTTTACCGCAAAGCTCGGCGCACTGGCCACGATATGTGCCGGTTTCATTGACCTGGAACCAGCCCTCGTTGATGTAGCCGGGAATCGCATCTTTCTTGACGGCGAATGCAGGCACCCACCATGAATGCAGCACGTCGTTGGCCGTGATCAGGTAGCGTATTTTCGTGTCGACCGGCAGTATGAGCGGATGATCGACATCGAGCAAGTAATTCTCGACACTGTTCGGGTCGATATTCGAGCCCGGCTGGCGCGCCTCATTACTTGACTGGGCGAGGCTACTGTAAAACCCGATGTCTTCACCGATGTAGTCGTAATGCCACTTCCACTGGTAGCCGGTGATTTTGATCGTCATTTCGGTGCCGCTGGTGTCCTCGATCTCCACGAGGGCACGGGCGGCCGGCACGGCCATGCTGATCAGGATCAGAATCGGGATCACGGTCCAGATAATTTCAGCGACCGTGCTGTGTGACCAGGTCGCCGCGACGGCGCCCTTTGATTTGCGGAATTTGAACATTGCGACGATCATCGCGGTGAAGACAACGGCACCGATGGCAACGCAAATCCAGAACACAAACATGTGCAGGTCAAATATCAGGGCACTGATATCGGTCACGCCGACGGGTAAATTAATGCCCGCTCTGAAGTCTTCGGCGGCATGGGCCGTCGATGCGGCGAACAATGAGCCAAAAATCGGTATCAAGAATCTGTTCATCTAGTCGCTCCGAACCCCGTGTTCCTAACCAAGCCTAAAAATAAAAAATCAATACCGCGACCCGGCTTGCATGAGCCGCAGAACCACCGACCGAGCCTGTTTTAGTAATAACCAAAGTGTCGCCGGTTTGTGGAGTGCAATCAAAAATCGAAAGATTGTCTGACTGAAATGTCAGCTAGCGATGGGGTCAATCCATATAAAGGTATTGACAATGCCCCCGCCTGAACTATGTTATTAACCTCCCCATTTAAGCCCGTTAAACGCAGGCTCGCGAATGTTACTTGATGCACTATGTTCGCGCAATCGGGGGTAACCGAGGGGACTTGGCTGGATGCATTCGGTAACGAACCGCATGCGAAAGATTAGTCATCCCTGCACCTATCCGGATGGTTCGCGAAGTATCTTGCTGATGGAACTGACGGGGATCTCGATGTCACTGCCCTGTGCGGTTTGGCCGCCGGCCCAGGCCACGGCGAAGACGATCTCGAGTGTGACAGGTAACTTGCCATCGACTCCGCGCAGTTGATCGTAGGCGGCCGCGAGGCGTTGCCAGGTGCCACGCCCGGTCAGCCCGCGGTTCCTGTTATCAGTTGCGTTAGTCGCCCCGGCAGCACGCAATTCCCGCATCATTTTTGCCAGGCTGTCATAGGTCACCGTCAGCGTCTGGCTGTCAAGCACGGGCTCGGCGAAACCGCTGGCGGCAAGCAAGTCACCAAGGCCCGGGAGGTCGAAAAATGGCGGGATGTGCGTAAATCGATCCGCAGTAGCCCAGGACCGGCCGAGTTCGACGAAGCTCGTGCAGCCGAAAGTTGTCAATAACAACAGGCCTTGATCTGACAATACACGGCGCGCTTCGGTCAGTACGACGGCCGGGTCAGGGCAATGATGCAGCATCAGATTCGAGATCATCAGGTCGATGCAACCGTCGGTCAGCGGCAGGCTCTCAGCATCGGCACACAGTCCCGATTCGATCGTGGTCCCGGCGGCGAGCATCGCGGGCGAACTGTCGATCGACAATATTTGCGCCTCGGGAAACCGGTCTTTCAGGCCCGGGGTGGCACCGCCGGTCCCGGCGCCGAGATCGACGACCCGGCCTGGCTCAGCGACGAGGGTAAGCAGACGTTCAAGCAGGCGTTCACGGACTTCCGCATGCAGGAAATCGCTGGCGTCGAACCCGTCCGCGGCGCGCGCGAATGCACGGCGAATGCTGGATTGATCGATCATAAGACAGTATTGGCACAAACACGGGTTTAGTAAAACAACACTGTGGGAGCGGCTTTAGCCGCGATTATCTTTTAGTGGCGCGCATATCGCGGCTAAAGCCGCTCCCACAAGTAGATCTATAAGGTTATAGATACCAGTAGTATATGGGCAGTAAATTAGCCTGCTTCCGGCTGCATGCCCAGCCGACCCAGCAGTTTAAGGTCCCGACCCGTGTCCGGGTTGCCCGTCGTCAGCAGCTTTTCACCGTAGAAAATTGAATTCGCGCCGGCGAAATAGCACAGAGCCTGCATCTCGTCGCTCATCTCAGTGCGGCCGGCGGACAGGCGGACTTGCGATGCGGGCATCAGGATGCGGGCGACTGCGATGATGCGAACGAAATCCAGCGGATCGATATCGAGGGGCTTGTCGTCGAGCGGTGTGCCGGCAACCTGGACGAGTTGATTGATCGGTACGCTGTTGGGATGTTCGGGCAGTGTTGCAAGCGTTTGCAACATGTCGACCCAGTCGCTTTGCGTCTCGCCCATGCCGACAATGCCACCGCAGCAAACATTGAGGCCGGCATCGCGCACGGCCTCGAGCGTGTCGAGTCGGTCCTGATACGACCGTGTCGTGATGACCTCCGGGTAAAACGATTCGGATGTATCGAGATTGTGGTTGTAGTAATCGAGCCCGGCTTCCTTGAGCTGGTTCGCCTGCTCGGGCTTCAGCATGCCGAGTGTCGCGCAGGTTTCCATGCCGAGTTCATGCACGGCGGTGACCATGTCGGCGATCGCCGTGAGTTGCTTCGGTTTCGGGTTGCGATATGCGGCACCCATGCAAAAGCGGGTTGCGCCATTGTCTTTTGCCAGCCTGGCTGCGGCGACGACATCTTCGAGCGGAATCAATTTCTCGCTTTCGACGGTCGTGTCGAAGTGGACGCTCTGCGGACAATAAGCACAGTCTTCCGGGCAGCCACCGGTCTTGATGCTCAGAAGCGTACTGATCTGTACCCGGTTTGGGTCGAAATAGCGACGGTGTACCGAGTGCGACGTAAAGAGCAGTTCGTTGAACGGCAATGCGAATAGCCCGGCAACTTCTTCGCGTGACCAGTCGGTACGGATGGAGGAGATGCTGATGGGTTCCGGAGAAGACATATCTTTAGTTGTTTCGGTCTGTTTAGCGCAGTTTTCGGGGTTGAGACGGCGTGTTGATAGCGAGACAGTATGGAGATCACGCGATTACTGTCAACCTGTCATGCTGCAAAAAGTTGACAGGCTGCTCGCCAGCCTGTTGCCACGTTCCTGCGTGTTCTGCGGCCTCGATGGCGGCGAGCAGGCCTGTTGTGATGGTTGCCGCTCCGATCTGCCGTGGATCACCAATCCGTGTCGCCGCTGCGGCATCCCTTTGCCGCGAGAGCATCCGCGGGGCGACTGTGCCGATTGCCGCATTTCAACCGGCGCCGGTTTTCGCATGCTGTCGGCGCTTATTTATGAGTATCCGGTCAACCGGATAATCGCCGGGGCTAAATTTCGCCAGCGACTTGATTTCGCCGCGTTGCTCGGTGACTTACTCGGCGACTATCTGTGCGGACCGGCAGGTTTGTCAGCGGCCGAGCGGCCGGATCTCATCGTGCCGGTGCCGCTGCATCGACGCCGACTGGCGACACGCGGGTTCAACCAGGCCGCCGAAATTGCCGCCCCGGTAGGACGGCGCCTTGAATTGCCGCTGCGCGCCGATGCATGTAGCCGGTTGCGGCACACGATCGAGCAGCGCTCGCTGACCGGGCGTGCCCGACGTCGTAATCTCGTCGGCGCATTCGAGGTGCAATGTGACCTGACGGGATTGCGTGTTGCGATCGTCGATGATGTATTCACGACCGGCACGACAGCGCGTGCCGTAGCTGCGGCCATCATGCAGAGCGGTGCCCATGAAGCGCAGATCTGGACCGTAGCGCGGACCGACTGATATCAGGCGGTGACGCTGAACGTGTAGTCGAGCAGGATGCCGATAAAGATGACCGCACCGACATAGCGGTTATTCAGGAATGCACGGAAGCACGCGTCGGGTTGGCGTCGCCGGATTAAAAAGTACTGGTAGATAAAGAACAGGCCGGCGATCAGTGTACCGGCAAAATACCAGGCGCCGAGGTGCGCAGCCGCACCAATCAGCCAGAACGCCAGCATCAGGATGACCTGCAGTAGCGTAATGATGAATACATCGGCGCCGGCGAACAGGATGGCGGTGGATTTAACGCCGAGTTTCAGATCGTCTTCGCGATCGACCATCGCGTACATCGTGTCGTAGATCACGGCCCAGACGACGACAGCCAGCCAGATCAGCCAGGCCAGCCGGGGGATTTCACCGGTTTGGGCGGCGAATGCCATCGGAATACTCCAGCCGAATGCCGCACCGAGAATCAGTTGCGGGGCTGCGATCAGGCGTTTCATGAACGGATACAGGATCGTCAGGATGGCGGCGATTACGGCCAGTGCCTGGGTCAGTGGATCGAGCGTCAGGACCAGTGCGATTGCTATGAGTCCGAGCGCGATAAACAGCACGATAGCCTCTGCGGGGGTGACCGTGCCGCTGGCCAGCGGCCGGTCTTGCGTGCGCGCCACACTGGCATCGATCTTCCGGTCCGCGAAATCATTGAGGACGCAGCCAGCCGACCTCATGACAATCACGCCGATGACAAACACGAGGAAAATGCGTGGATCGGGATGCCCCTCGCCGGCAATCCACAGGCCCCAGAGTGTCGGCCACAACAATAACCAGGTGCCGATCGGCTTATCGAGGCGCATCAGCATTGCGTATTGCCGTACCTGCCTGGTCAACTCGGTAGTCATCGAGCGGTTCGGGTTTTGCGGGGGGGTTGGCATGCGTGAAGAATACCAGTCGGGAGTCCCGGGGACAGTGACCTTAGTTCAATAGTTGAGGATTTTTTGGGGCTTTGTTGTGGCAAGTTGCCGCGTCTCTTGGTTCTTTCCCTGACCGGTTTTCTTTCTCCGTTGACCCCTCTGAAACGCCGCTGCCATAAACTTGTCCCAGCTTATAGGGCTCTGGGTCGCGACTGAATGTTTCACCCCAAGGGCACTTCCTTCGGGCGCAGAGGGGTCAACGAAGAAAAAAACCGGGACACGCCCGTGGTATGCACACCAGGCATTCGTCATCGTTCCACTAACGTGTCGAAGGCCTTTTGTGCCGGGTATACCTCTCGGAAACATTCAGGCGCGACACATGGTCCTTTGAATCAGAAAGATTCAAGGATAGCGGCGTTTCAGAGAGGTATACCCGGCACAAAAGGTCGATCAGGGAAAGAGCACGAACCGTGCCGCCCTTCCTCAGACCCGACCAAAACGGCTACTTGCCCCAATCCAGCGATTGATCAATTCGTTGACCGCATCCGGCGCAGTGTCCAGTAATTCTGCGGCGATGGTTTGCACCGTCGGCGCGAGGTCTGCGTCGCGAATCAGGTCGGCGACACGCAACTGCATCAGGCCGGTCTGACGGGTACCGAGGACTTCTCCCGGGCCCCGTAACTCCAGGTCGTGTTGTGCAATTTCAAAGCCGTCGTTCGTGTCGCGTAACACGCCGATGCGGCGTTTCGCCATTGCCGACAAGGGCGGGCGATACAAAAGTACACAGTGACTCGAAGTCGTGCCGCGGCCGACTCTCCCGCGTAGCTGATGCAATTGTGACAAGCCCAGGCGTTCCGAATTTTCGATGATCATCAGCGTTGCTTCCGGTACGTCTACGCCCACTTCGATGACCGTCGTTGCGACAAGGACCTGTGTTTTCCCGGCCGCAAATGCGTGCATGGCGCGCTCTTTGTCATTCGGCTTCATGCGTCCGTGTATCAGGCCAACCGACAGATCCGGTAATGCGGTGACGAGCATCGCGTGAGTCGATTCAGCGGCCTGCGATTCGATGGCGTCGGAGTCCTCGATCAACGGGCAAACCCAGTAGGCCCGTTGACCCGCATGGCATGCATTGCTGACTCGCGTGACTATTTCGGCGCGTCGCTCTTCGGGTACGGCAACTGTCTGGATCGGTTGTCGGCCCGGCGGCAGTTCGCGAATGACCGAGGTATCCAGATCGGCGTATGCCGTCATGGCCAGCGTGCGTGGAATTGGCGTCGCAGTCATGACGAGTTGATGCGGCAATGCCGTGCCGTCCCTGCCCTTCTCCATCAGGCTCAGTCGCTGGTGGACGCCGAAACGATGTTGTTCGTCGACGATAACCAGTGCGAGGCTGTGGTAATCGAGACCTTCCTGGAACAAAGCATGCGTTCCGACGATGACGGATGCGTCACCGTTGCCGATCGCCGTGTAAACCTGTTCACGTGCTTTCTTCGTCAGGCTGCCGGACAGCCATGCAACCGTGATGCCGAGGGGCGTCAGCCACTGGGCAAAGCTGTCGCGATGTTGCTCACCGAGCAGTTCAGTCGGCGCCATGATGGTAACCTGGTGGCCTTCGGCGACAGCCATTAGTGCCGCTGCTGCTGCAACGACTGTTTTACCGCAGCCGACATCGCCCTGTAACAGCCGCATCATGGGATGGATGCCGGTGAGGTCGGTCTCAATCTCGTCGAGCACGGCATGCTGGTCACCGGTCAGCTCGAATGGCAGTGCGGTCAGAAACCGATCACGTAACTCGTGTTTGCCGGTTAGCGAAACGGCCGGTCTGGTTCGGTTTTGATCGCGAATCCTGCGCAGGCTCAGGTGATGGGCCAGCATTTCTTCGAGCGCGAGGCGTCGCTGACATGCGTGCGTGCCGGCCGCGAGGGTGGCGAGATCCACGTCGGGCGGCGGGCGATGCAGGGTACGGATCGAAGTTTCGAGATCCGGCAGCCCGGCAGCGGTCGTGAATTGTGCCGGAATCCAATCAGTGACTTGCGGCAGAAACCGGTCGATGGCCTGATTGACGAGGTTGCGTAAACGCGGTTGCTGTAAGCCTTCGGTCGTCGGATAAATCGGTGTCAGGGCATCTTCCAGATCGGGTTCGCTTCCCGGAGCGAGTATGCGGTACTCCGGGTGAATGATCTCGAATCCACCCGGTCCCTTGCGAATTTCACCGTAACAACGCACGCGCACGCCCTGTTTGAGCCCGGCCTGTTGCGCACGGGAAAAATAAAAGAAGCGCAGCGTTAGTTGACCCGTGCCGTCGACAATCCTGACGAGCAGTGTGCGCCGACGCCGAAAAACGATTTCGGTCAACGCGACTTCGCCCTCGACGACGGTACGCAGCCCCGGGACCGTCGCCCCGAGCGGTGTCAGACGGGTTCGATCTTCGTAGCGTTGCGGCAGCAGAAACAGCAGGTCGAGCGGACCCTCGATGTTCAGTTTCGCCAGGCGTTCTGCCAGCGCTGGCCCGACGCCGCGCAGGCTCTTTAGATCAGCCGTGTGCACCGGCACCTCTTCCGGTTTTCAGACCGTCAGGATCGCATCTGCCTCGACGGTCGCACCACGCGGTAATGACGCGACGCCGAGTGCGGCCCGCGCCGGATACGGTAATTTGAAGTATTCGGCCATGATTTCATTGACACTTGTGAAATGCGCAAGGTCCGTCAGGTAGACAGTGATTTTGACGGCATTGGCCAGCGATGCGCCAGCGCCGGTAGCGACCGCTTCGAGGTTGTCGAATACCTGGCGAATCTGTTGTTCGACATCGTCGGCACCGACCAGCTCGCCGGTTTGTGGATCGAGCGGAATCTGACCCGATATGAAGACGAGGTTGCCGGATTGAATCGCCTGCGAATAGGTGCCGATGGCTGCCGGCGCCGCGTCGGTCTGAATTGCTGTTCTGTTCACGATTAACCTCTTTAGTGTTATGCGCAGCTGCGGGTGATTCTTTTGACCGCATGCATCGGGCGGATTTTGCGGATGACGTTAGCCAGGTGGATGCGGTCGCGCACGAGTATCAGGAAAGTGATATCCATATAGTTTTTTTCCTGCCGCTCGTCGAGGGAAACTTGCTCGATATTCGAGCCGGTGTCCGCTATGGCGGCAGCAATCTCGGCCAGCACGCCGGGCTTGTCCGTGATTTCGACCACGATCTCGGCCTGGAATTCGCGCTCGATCGTTTTCTCCCAGTGAACGGTAATCCATTTGTCGGGTTGTTTGCGAAAGTCGCTGAGGTTTCCGCAGATGCTGCGGTGTACGACAAGACCACGCCCGGAGCTCAGGTAGCCCATGACCGTATCGCCGGGAATCGGGTAACAGCAACGCGCATAACGGATGATCAGGCTTTCCGTGCCGGCGATTGCAATAGGAGAACCGATGTCTGCGGCGGAGCTGTCGGCCGATGGGCCTTCGAGCAGGATTTTCGCCACGAGCGGTGCGAGGCGCTCACCAAGCCCGACTTTTTCGAACAATTCATCGGCGTCGTTCATGCCATATTCGTCGAGCATTGACTTCATCCGGCCACGGCTGATTTTGCGCAGGGAACTGCCGGTGTCGCGTAATGACTGATTCAACAGACGTCGACCGAGATCCCGCGCCTCACCATGATGCAGGTTCTTGAGATACTGGCGCACACTGTAACGCGCCTTTGCCGTAACAACGAAGTTGACCCAGCGGGGATCGGGGTTTGCACTCTTGGCTGTGATGATCTCGACGGTCTGCCCGTTCTTGATCTGTGTCCGCAATGGCACGAGCCGTCGATCTATCTTGGCTGCAACACAACGGTTGCCGATGTCGGTATGCACAGCGTAGGCGAAGTCGATACATGTCGCGCCGCGCGGTAATCGCATTATCGTCCCCTTCGGCGTGAAGACATAGACATTATCGGGGAACAGGTCGACCTTGACGTGCTCCATGAACTCCTCGGAGTTCGCCGCCGACTGCATATCGCTGACACTCTTGAGCCATTCGCGTGCGCGCACCTGCGGCGGGATAATTTTCTTGTCCGTCGCTTTGTATTGCCAGTGTGCAGCGATGCCACTTTCGGCAACCTGGTTCATTTGTTCGGTGCGAATCTGGACTTCAATCGGTATGGCGTTCGGGCCGAGCAGCGTCGTGTGCAGTGATTCATAACCGTTGACGCGCGGTATCGCAATAAAATCCTTGAAGCGCCCGGGAACCGGTTTATACAGTTGGTGGGCAATACCCAGCGCGCGATAGCACTCATCCGGTGACTGGACGACGATGCGGAAACCAAAGACATCGGTAATTTCGCTCAGAGAGCGGCGCTTTTCCATCATCTTGCGGTAGATGCTGTACAGGTTTTTCTGTCGGCCATTGACCTGGTTCGTGATGCCGGCCTTGTCGAGTGAAGTGCCGAGTCGGCCGGATATCTTGCGAATGAGCTGGCGTTGATTGCCTTGTGTTATTTTCACCGCCTTGTCGAGTACACGATACCGATATGGGTAGGCGAACTCGAAGCCAAGCGTCTCGAGTTCTGTTTTGATGTTATAGACACCGAGTCGGTTTGCGATTGGTGCGTAGATTTCCAGTGTTTCACGAGCGATGCGATGTTGTTTGTTGGCCGGCAACGCACTGAGTGTCTGCATGTTGTGCAGGCGATCGGCAATCTTCAGCAGAATAACGCGGATATCTTCGACCATCGCAAGCATCATCTTGCGAAAACTTTCCACCTGGGCCTCGGCGCGCGAATCGAACGATAACTGATCCAGTTTGCTGACACCGTCGACAATGCCGGCGATTTCCTGTCCGAAGCGATCGGCGATTTGTTCCTTGGCCGTCGGCGTGTCTTCGATGACGTCGTGCATGATCGCCGCAGCGATACTCTGATAGTCGAGGTACAGGTCGGCAAGGATGCCGGCTACGGCAACCGGATGCGTGATATACGGTTCGCCCGAGTAGCGGCGCTGACCTTCATGTGCCTGCGAACCGAACTCATACGCGTCAACGATGATGTCCAGTTGATCCGGCGGCAGGTACTTGAGCTTGGACAGCAGATTCTTGAATCCCGAGCCGCGGCGGGTCAATGGCAAATGATTCAGAATTGAGGCGGCGTAATCCATTAGCCGATTCTACCGTACCGTTTGCCCGGGCACCGTTTGCCAAATGCAAAAGGCCGGCTAGGCCGGCCTTTGTCATAATGCGGAGCTGATTTAATGCTCGCTGGCGAAGAATTCAGGGTGCCCGACCGTCCTCCGGGACATTCCGCAGGACCGGCGGCAACGGTGCTTCGGCGAGCAGGCGTTCAGCCTCTTCGCTGCTCAAAAGATCCTCTTCGGGCTGATCGATTTCTTCCAGGATCTGTTCGTTGATCAGGCCTTCTGCGATTTCCCGCAATGCAACAACCGTCGGCTTGTCATTTTCCCATTCGACCAGAGGCTCCGCCCCGTTTGCGAGCTTGCGCGCGCGCTTTGCAGCGACGATGACCAGTTCGAACAGGTTGTCGATCTGATGCGTACAATCTTCTACGGTGATGCGAGCCATGCGTTGATTCCGTTGGTTTTCAGGGACCGGAAGCCTACCGGGTCACGACCTCAAAGGCAACAATGCAGGGGTCGTTTCAGGTGCTGTGGGAGCGGCTTCAGCCGCGATTGGTACGCAACCCCAAAATAATCGCGGCTGAAGCCGCTCCCACAAAGATTGCCACATATTGATTGGGGCCCCGTTGCTTCACGACAGCAGCCGAGAGACGCGGGTTCTGAGCTCGGCTCGATCAGTCCGTGTCATCTCCGACTCACCGGCCAGGATCGCCAGCAACTCCGTCGCAGCCCGATCGAGGTCATCATTGATTACGGCATGGTCGAATTCGGTCCAGTGTGAAATATCGGCGACGGCCTCCCCCAACCGCCGCTGGATGACCTCTTCGCTATCGGTTGCGCGACCATGCAGCCGCCGCTCCAGTTCGCCGGTCGAAGGCGGCAGGATGAAAATGCTCGTGCAGTCCGGATCGTTGGCCATGACCTGTCGTGCACCTTGCCAGTCGATTTCGAGCAGCACGTCCTGGCCGGCCGTGCACAGATCGTTGACCTGCTGTCTGCCCGTGCCGTAAAAATTGCCGAAGACTTCCGCGTGTTCGAGAAATGAACCGTCGTCACGCATGCGCTCGAATTCGTCACGGTCCAGAAAGTAATAATCGACACCGTCCTGTTCGCCGGATCGGGCCTGACGGGTTGTGAATGAGATCGAAAACTTCAGGTCCGGGCGCGTCGTGACGATCCGTTTGACGAGAGTCGTTTTGCCCGCACCGGACGGTGCCGAGATAACGAATAGATTGCCTTTCTTTCTGGTCAAGCAGTCGGCACCGATTGTTTCATTCGACGTTTTGCACCTGTTCGCGCATCTGTTCGATCACGACTTTCAGATCCACCGCGGTCTGTGTCGTTTCAGTATCGGCTGACTTGGAACCGAGTGTGTTTGCCTCCCGATTCAGTTCCTGCATCAGGAAATCCAGCCGCCTGCCGACCGGTTCTCCGGCTGCGAGCGTGGCACGGACTTCTTCGACATGCGCATCGAGTCGATCGAGTTCTTCACTGACATCGAGTTTCTGCGCGATGATAGCCAGTTCCTGTTCGAGGCGATCGCTGTCGAGCTGCGCATTCAACGCTTCGATTTTTTGCTCGAGCCGGTCACGAATTCCGCTCAGAACTGTCGGCAGGCGTTCGCGCACGGTGCCGGCCAGCGTGACGACTTCGGCGCAGCGGCTGTCGAGCATGGCATGTATTTTTGCCCCCTCCCTGGCGCGATTCCGGGCCAGCTGTTCGACGGCCGAAGTCAGCGCATCCCGGACTGCAGGATAAAGTTGGTCCGGGGCAGTTTCCTTTTCCTCGATGACCCCGGGCATGCGTACGACCGCCGCCGGATTAATCTGGCCCGGGTCCTTCATCAGCGCCGCGACATCTTCCAATTGTGCGATGACCTGTCGTGCGCGCTCGGCGTTGACGTGCGTTTCGGCAGACTGATCGGCAAGGCGCTTGATTGACAAAGAGACATCGATCTTGCCTCGTTTCAGGGTTGCCGCAACGATATCGCGCAATTCCTGCTCGAGAGCACGAAAGCCTTCGGGCAATTTAAATTGGTTGTCGAGGTATCGGTGATTGACCGATCGGACTTCGAGTTGTATCTGGCCGTCAGGTGTTTGCAACTCCGTGCGGCCGAATCCTGTCATGCTGTTGATCATTGACAGTGATTGTATTGCAGGAGACGGTACTGGTGCACATTTATGGCAAATAACGGATGCAAGCCGTTTGTTGGGGGCTTACACTGAACAGTCTGGCGGTGGCATCGGTTCGACCGAATTGGGATGCTGCGAAAATAATTCAAAATTCTGGGGAATGAA
This sequence comes from uncultured Chromatiaceae bacterium, assembly GCA_964629475.1. Classification (GTDB taxonomy): domain Bacteria; phylum Pseudomonadota; class Gammaproteobacteria; order Steroidobacterales; genus SMWD01. Next base: position 81,391 of record CAZVQW010000003.1, read on the forward strand.
TTTGCAGATTGAGTATGCGGAGCTGAGCCTGGTCGGCGGTCGTGAAGAAAATCAGGATCGCGTCCTGGTCATTGACGGCGACGATTCGACGCTGGTCGTCGTCATCGACGGCATGGGCGGTCATGCCGATGGCGCCAGGGCGGCGGAAGTGGCAAGCCAGACCATTGGCATGGCATTCGAAAGCATGTCTCATCCAATATTCGATCCGCAGGGATTTTTACATCGGACGATTGCCCAGGCGCACCAGGACCTGGTGACGCTCGGCAATGATTTTAGCGTTGAGGCACGTCCACGCGCCACGTGCGTGGCCTTTCTTGTGCAGGACGGTCGTACTTATTGGGGCCATGTCGGCGACAGTCGGATTTATCTGCTGCGCAACCAGCAGATACTCGAGCGTACGCGTGATCACAGTCATGTCGAGCTGCTGCTTCAGGAAGGGCTGATAACCGAGGAAGAGATCATCGATCATCCGATGCGTAACTTTGTCGAGTGCTGTCTCGGCGGTGATATGACGCTGCCCGGCATGAACATATCCGGTCAAAAGAAGCTGTTACCCGGCGATGCCCTGTTGGCATGCACCGACGGTTTCTGGTCAGGACTCACCGATGAAGATATCGCGGGACTCGGCACCCGGAATAGCCCTTTGAATGAAGATCTGCACCGGCTTGGCGAGCAGGCGGTTAAAAATTCGGGTCAGTATGCCGACAATACGTCGGCAGTCGTTTTGCGCTGGACGGGTTGAAGAGCTCTCGAATTGAAGCCAGGATAATTCAGAATAAGGATACAAGAGACGTGACGATTGAACGACCGAGCCGGCGATCCAGCGACGAATTGCGTACGGTACGCTTTGAGCCTGGTTACACAATACATGCGGCCGGTTCAGTATTGGCCGTCTTTGGCGAAACACAGGTGCTGTGTACGGCGAGTGTGGAGCAAAAGGTACCGCGATTCCTGCGCGGCAAAGGTCAGGGCTGGATCACGGCAGAATACGGAATGTTACCGGGCGCGACGCATACGCGTTCGGCACGCGAAGCGAGTCGCGGCAAACAATCCGGGCGGACACTGGAAATCCAGCGGTTGATTGGCAGATCACTGCGGGCCGTTTGCGATCTCGAGGCATTGGGCGAGCGAACGATCACGCTGGACTGCGATGTTCTGCAGGCCGATGGCGGTACACGTACCGCATCGATATCCGGTGCCTTCGTCGCCCTGACGATTGCGATTGAGGACCTGTTGCGAACAGGCATCCTGCAAAAAAACCCGCTGCATGGTCAGGTCGCGGCGATTTCGGTCGGTATCTATAACGGGAGTGCGGTGCTGGATCTGGATTATGCCGAAGACTCGGCAGCAGAAACCGATATGAACGTCGTCATGAAAGATGCGACTTCTTTCATTGAAATCCAGGGTACGGCTGAAGGTCACGCGTTTCGGCGAGAAGAATTGGACGCCCTGCTCGATCTCGCGACAGGCGGCATTCAGAGCGTTACGCAAGAACAGGACAAGGCGCTCGGCACATGGCGGTTGGCGCAGTAACCGGCTGTCGCCGCATTGTTCTGGCAACCGGCAATCTCGGCAAACTGCGCGAGCTGCAACGGTTACTCGGCGCGGCGTTCAATCTTGTGCCGCAGACTGCGCTGAATATTTCAGCGGCAGAAGAAACCGGCCACACGTTTACTGAAAACGCCCTGCTGAAGGCGCGCCACGCGTCGGCACAATCGGGATTGCCGGCGATAGCCGATGATTCAGGACTAGAGGTTGATGCGCTGGGCGGAGCGCCGGGTATCAGATCGGCGCGTTATGCCGGTGTCGATGCGACCGACGACGAAAACAATGAGAAATTACTCAAGGCCCTCGGCACGCGACCTTCCGGGGAGCGGACAGCCCGGTTCCGTTGCGTCATTGTGTACGTTCGTGCGCCGGATGATCCGGAACCGTTAATTGCCGAGGGTGTATGGGAGGGGCAGATTCTCACCGCGCCCCGTGGTGCGGGTGGATTCGGCTACGATCCGTTGTTTTTCGATGAGGCGGCCGGGCTGACGGGCGGTGAACTGGATCCGGATGCCAAGAACCATCGCAGCCATCGTGGTATGGCTGCGCGGCAACTCAGCAAACTACTCGGCACGGGTGAGATTTGATTTGGATTTAGACTGAGTTTATTCACAATTGCCCCGGTTTCTCGTGATTTCATGGAGATATGTAATCAAAGATCATATCGTTTGCCCTAAATGCGATGTAACTAACTGTTTTATAAGAATAATGAAAAACTGCATAAATCTTATGCAAAATTGCATTTTTCCTTGTTTTGCCGGTTCTTAGCTGCGCTCGGCCGCTGTTCTCCACAGAGTTATCCACAGACTTTGTGGATAATGAGTGGCAACTTGCGAGTCGTGTCGACAACCGTTATCCTTCCGCGCCCGTTAAGACGGTTCGCCGCCATATCAGCAGGTCAAGAAGAGACAAATGAAGCCCGATACTCATCCTCCGTACCAGGAAATTAAAGTCGTCTGCAGTTGCGGCAATGAATTTCAGACCAAGTCGACGCTGACCGACGAACTTCACATTGACGTCTGTTCGGCGTGCCACCCTTTTTATACCGGTACCCAGAAGATCGTTGATACGGCCGGGCGGGTCGACAAATTCCGCCGCAAGTACGGTATGTAACCCGGTCTGACCTCGCCTCACGTAAGGCCAATAACACCGATAGTACCGGCAGGCGGTACGTAATTTCCTCGACCTGTGAAGATTTCGCAGCGTCAACTATAATACCCGGCTCCAACCTTTCCATTGGAATGGTGGATTCAAGGCGATGCATGCCTTGCACCGGTCGACTGTCGCCTTGCTCTATGGTCTGTTATGGACCGTTCAGGCTCAGGAGATAAAACAATAATGGGCCAACCAGGCGCAAGCGGGGATGCCTTGTGTCCATAGCAGGAGCCGAACAAACAATATGAGTGCCAAAACCTATACGCTGCAAAATCCCGAGACGGGCGATAAAACCGATCTGGAAGTCAGGTCGGGTACCGTCGGACCCGATGTCCTGGATATTCAATCATTGTATGCATCAACCGGGATGTTTACGTATGACCAGGGATATGCGGCGACGGCCAGTTGCGAGAGTGCGATCACATATATTGATGGTGCGAAAGGTCTGTTGATGCACCGTGGCTATCCGGTCGAGCAACTTGCTGAAAAGAGCTCATTCATCGAAGTTTGCCACCTTTTACTGCACGGTGAGCTGCCGACGAAAGATGAACTCGCAAAGTTCGATCAAACCATTCGCACACGTTCGATGATCAACGAGACCATGCTGCGTTTGTACAACGGGTTTAATTACGACGCTCATCCGATGGCGATGGTCTCCGGTGTCGTCGGCTCGATGTCCGCTTTTTATCACGACACGATGGATATCAACGATCCGGCCCACCGGGATCTTTTTGCACACCGCATCATCGCGAAGATGCCGACCATCGCGGCGGCGGCCTATAAGCATTCATTGGGCCACCCGTTCGTTTACCCGCGCGATGAATTGAACTATACGGAGAACCTGTTGCAGATGTTCTTCTCCGTACCGTACCAGGATTACGAAGTGGATCCGGCGGCGGCCGAAGTGCTGGATCTGCTGTTCATTCTGCACGCCGATCATGAGCAGAACTGCAGTACGTCGACGGTACGCATGGCCGGCAGTTCCGGTGCGAACCCGTACTCGGCGATTGCCGCGGGCATCTCTGCGCTCTGGGGGCCTGCACACGGTGGCGCCAACGAGGCGGTCCTGAATATGCTCGAGCTAATTGGCTCGGCAGACCATATCGACAAGTACGTCGCCAAGGCCAAGGATCAGGACGATCCGTTTCGCCTGATGGGTTTCGGTCATCGCGTCTACAAGAATCTTGACCCGCGTGCGGCGATTATTCGCAGTGCATGCCACAAGATCCTCGAGAAACTCGGGCACGAGGAAGATGCACCGCTGTTTGAACTCGCGTTAAAGCTCGAGGAGATCGCGCTCAAGGACGAGTATTTCATCGAGAGGAAGCTCTACCCGAATGTCGATTTCTACTCCGGCATCATTTATCGGGCACTTGGTATCCCGAAACCGATGTTTACGGTCATGTTTGCGATAGCTCGTACAGTCGGATGGGTTTCGCAGTGGCGGGAAATGCTTGAGGATCCGCACAGTCGCATAGGACGGCCGCGCCAGCTCTACACCGGCCACACCGCTCGTGATTACGTCGATATTTCCAAGAGGTAACGGGCTTTCGGCACATTGCGGAACGATGGCGTTGGTCTCAGCCTAATAACGCCTCGACTTCCTGAATCCCCGCACGGGGCATTGGTTTTCCGTCTACAGGGCTCAATGGTGAGCGGCGGCGGTGTTTGATCGAAAACACAGTTGCCTTGCACTCGAAGTCCGGCGTTCTGAATGAGTATCCCGGGAAATGCTCGGTTTTACCGCGGCGGAATTGGTGACGAATTTGTGTCAAACGATGACTGAGGCCGAGTACGTCGAGCGTGACTGAGATCGGTTCCGGTGAATCGTTGAACAAGTGCAGATCGATCGATGAGAAATCCGTTGTCGTGCCGCTCAATACCGGGCCGACGAGTCGGGCGTGATAGATTTCCAGTGCATACAGAACTGACAATGCGGCCCGGCGCAATTCGTTGAGCAGTTCCGGGTGGTCGGTGCTGCGAAAGATGCGATTGCGTTCACTTAGCGCCTGTTCGATTTCCTCATTACCAGGCAGGCGTGTGCTGCCAATCGCCAGGCCGAGGCGCAACATGGCTTTTTGTTTGGCGCTACGAAAATCAACCAGGCCTTCCTCCTGAATGATGCGCGCAGCTTCGTCGGCAACGGCCGCACGTCGGTTGTCGGGTCGCCGGTTATCGAGTCGAGAGCGGCTGCGCCTGGTCAGAATATATCTCCATCGTCAACGTTATCGCCGGTACCGGTAAAGTCGACCGGCAGGTTGTCATCTGCCGGCTGCCGGTCGGGAACATGGCCTTCACGGAATAACTCGAATATTGCGCCGGAATAACCTGCCGGTGCTACGAGTCCGGTTTCCGGAACGATACGTGCAGTGATAATACCCGCCGGCCGCGGGATTGCCGCATGCGGTGATTCGGCCAGCGCTTCCCGCATGAAGTATTTCCAGATCGGCAACGCAGTCCGGCTGCCTTCTTCACCGGCACCGAGCGGCCGGTCCTGATCGAAGCCAACCCAGGCTGTCGCGACGAGATCGCCGTTGAAGCCACTGAACCATGCATCGCGGCGGTCGTTGGATGTGCCGGTCTTGCCGGCGAGGTCGGGTCGGTTGAGATCACGTGCGCGCCGTCCGGTTCCGCGCTGAATGACGTCCCGCATCATGTCATATATCAGGTAGGCGTTCTCCGCCGCGATGATACGCTCGGGCGGGTTATTGACGGTGGCGAAAAATACGGGTGTATCGGCGAGTGTGGGCCGCCATGTCAGGCCGTGTTCAATCATTGCCTCCATAGTTGGATAGTGTGGAATTTCGGTGACGACTTCCGGTTCGGGGAGCAGTTGGTTATCGACCAGGCCGGGGACCGGGTCGTCGTCACCGGCTGATTGCGGCGGCAATGGCATTGGCTCGATCGTGTCGGTAACTTTGATCATGGGCAAGTCGGTCGGCAGTTCGCAATTTTCACAGGCAAAGCCTGGATCAGCCTGAAACGTGACCGTGTCGTTCGAATCCAGAATGCGATCGATCAGGTAGGGTTCGGTACGGAATCCACCGCTTGCGAAAGCGGCGTAGCCGGCGGCGACATCGCGCGGCGATGCTCCACCGCTACCTAGCGCGAGCGACAAGTCTCGCGGCAGTGCACTTTCCGGCAGGCCGAACGACTCGATGTGCCGAATCGCCGCACTCAGGCCGGTGCCGCGCAGGATGCGCACGGAGACCAGGTTCAGCGATTTGATCAGCGCTTCGCGCAGCCGGATCGGGCCGTGAAATTTGCGGGAATAATTTTCCGGGCGCCAGGCGGTCTCCAGTTCTGTGTCATCGAAAACGACCGGTGCATCGTTAACGAGGGTTGCCGTGGTGAAGCCATTCTCAAGTGCGGCGGAATAGATGAACGGCTTGAATGATGAGCCTGGTTGCCGCCTGGTCTGCACGGCACGATTGAATTTGCTGGTGAAAAAGTCAAAGCCACCGACCAGGGCGACTGTCGCGCCGTCGCTCGGGTCCAGTGCAACGAATGCACCCTGAACCTGCGGTACTTGCGCGAGCCGCCAGCCTTTGTCCGCCGTGTGCAGCAGGTGAATCAGATCACCGACTGTGACGATATTGTCGATCGATTCCGGTGCATCACCAATGATGTTGTCATTGATATATGGCCGCCATCGCATGTTGTCCCACGCGACCGTGACACGGCCATAATTCTGGATATAGAGCAGTGCCGAGTTGTCGTCGGCGGTGGCCAGAACGATTGCATTGTGCAGATCCTCGAGGCGTGGAGAGTGGCTTAACAGTTCCGCGAGTGCCGTATCGTCGAGTGCGACAGCTTTGATATTGCCGGTATTCGCTTTTTCCAGTCGTTCATCAGGCGTGATGTTTTCGTCGTCCCGATCGGCGGTGAGCAGCGCGTCGAGCACATGGGTTTCGATCGGTCCGCGATAACCGTGGCGCCGATCATATTCGAGCAACGCGGTGCGCAGCGAGGTACTCGCTGCGCGTTGCAGCTTTGCATTGATAGTCGTGACAACTTTGTAGCCATCCGTATAAACCTTGAGCCCAAATCGTCGGACCATTTCTGCGCGCACCATCTCGGTGACATACGGCGCGTGCATCTCGACTTTCGGACCGTACAGGTGGGACTCCATTGGCAAGGCTAACGCTGCATCGTATTGACTGCGGGTAATGGATTTGAGTTCGAGCATACGGCGCAGGACGTAGGCGCGGCGTTCCGTGGCGCGCTCTATATTCTTGACCGGATTCAGTGCGGACGGCGCCTTCGGCATGCCGGCGATCGTCGCCGCCTCGGCGACATTCAGTTCGCTCAGCGATTTGCCGAAGTAGACTTCTGCAGCGGCGCCGACACCGTAGGCGCGCTGGCCGAGAAAGATCTTGTTCAGATACAGGGCGAGAATTTCCTGTTTCGAGAATTCGCTTTCGATTTGCACAGCCAGAATCAGTTCCTTGGCTTTGCGCACAAAGGAGCGTTCGCGCGTCAGGAAATACACACGTGCGAGCTGTTGGGTAATGGTGCTGCCGCCCTGACTGCGTGCCCCGGTGCGCATCAGGTTGATTGCCGCGCGGGTAATGCCCTGATAATCGAACCCGGGGTGTTCGAAAAACCGGTCGTCTTCCGCCGCCAGAAATGCATTGACGACAATTTCCGGGATCTCGTCATAGGAGACGGGGGTGCGTCGCTTTTCGCCTATCTGCGCCATCAGGCGTCCGTCCCGGGAAAAAATGCGCAAGGGTGTCTGCAGTTCGACGTCACGCAGTGTCTCGGCCGACGGCAAACTGGGCAGCAGATAATAATAAGCGCCGGAGATGATCATCAGCACCAGCAGGAGGCCGGTTATCGCCACAGCGCCCACCAGCGGCCAGATTCGCAATAGTTTGCCCTTAGTCAATTTGCCGGTCATCTTGCTTGTTTTCTCTCACCAGAATATCCCTTTCAGAAAAGCGGAATCAGTCCCTTGCCATCGTGGGGTTGATTATGCATATTAGCTGTAGTTTTTGGGCAAACTCACCGAAAGGTGAGGACGCAAAGCCACCGGTCTAAAGGACTAGTAATGGTTGCGACGATGTGGGAGGTCGCAGCGGGAGTTTGATCCTAGGACAGCGGGGCTGCCGATATGCAGGGTTGATGGGCCCGCGGCAGTCGCCTCTATCCAGTCAGATTCCCCCGTGTAGATCGGAATCCCGCGCAGGCGTAACGCCTGGAGTGAGGCCGAATATGCCCGGTGATTTGAGGATGGGGTGGAAAAGTGTGTGAAAGTCATGGTTGCTTTATATCCAGTTCGATATAGTTAAATTGGCTATCTAAGGTGCTTAACCACATTTTTTACGCAAGCTACGGACTTAGAAGGGAAAAATAGTGCTTTTCGGGTCACGTTCAAAGTCCCTGATTGGGCTTGACATAACTACGTCATCAATCAAGTTGCTGGAATTAACTCAGAGCGGCAAGACGTTTCGTGCAGAATGCTACGCTGCTGACGCCACTCCACCTAATTCTATTAATGAAAAAAGCATCGTCGACGCAGACGCGGTCGGTGAGGCAATTCGGCGCGCCGTTAAACGCTCCGGATCGAAAGCGCAGGAAGCGGCGATCGCAATCAGCGGCGATGCGGCGATTACCAAAGTTATTCAGATGCCGGCGAATCTCAACGAGAATGACCTGGAGGGTCAGGTTGAGATTCAGGCTGACCAATATATTCCTTTCCCGATGGAAGAAGTCAGTTTTGACTTCGAAGTCATGGGGCCCTCGGCGAATGATCCTGAGATGAACGACGTGCTGCTCGTCGCGACGCGTACTGAAAATGTCGATCAAAGACGTGCCGCGGTGGAAGCGGCTGGATTGACGGCGAAAGTTGTCGACGTCGAAGCATTCGCACTCGAAAATGCCTGTACATTGCTCGCACATCAGATGCCGGACGGTGGACAGGATCACCTGGTTGCGATCGTGGATTTCGGTGCGAGCAATACGACATTCAGCGTGTTGCAGGATTTGCGGGTTATATATACCCGCGATTTCTCGTTTGGCGGGCAACAGTTGACCGAGGAAATCATGCGGACTTACGGCCTCAGTCTCGAAGATGCCGGTCGCGCCAAGAAAGAAGGTGGTCTGCCGAGTAACTATCAGCCCGAGGTGCTCGATCCGTTCATTGACGATATGACCCAGCAGGTCAGTCGCTCTATGCAGTTCTTCCTCGCGTCGGCGGGTGGTCGCGATCAGCCGGACCAGATCCTGGTACTCGGGGGTTGTGCAAATATCCCCGGCGTGGCGGATGTAATCTCCAGCAAAGTCGGCGTGCCGACGGAGATTGGCGATCCCCTCGGTCACATGAAGATTTCATCGAAGGCGAAAGCGCAGGGTGTGCGCGGGGATGCAACCGCACTGTTAACGGCCTTCGGCCTCGCGCTACGGAGTTTCGACTGATATGCCACGCATTAATCTGCTGCCATGGCGTGATGAACTGCGGACAGAACGCCGCAACCAGTTCTTTGTTGCACTGGGCGCCGCCGCTGTACTCGTTGCGCTGTTTATTCTTATTGGCAACCTGGTGTTCGGTAACATCATTGATCATCAGAATAGTCGCAACCGGTTGCTGCAAGCGGAAATCGACTTACTGAATATCAAAATCAGTGAGATCCTTGATCTCGAAAACCAGAAGGACCGGTTGCTGGCACGAATGGAAATTATCGAACAGCTGCAGCGTAGCCGTCCCGGCATCGTGCATGTCTTCGAGGAACTCGTCACGACGTTACCCGGTGGCGTGTACCTGAGTCAGGTCAAGCAAAATGGTTCTCAGCTCGAGATCATCGGTGCGGCAGAATCAAACACACGCGTATCGGCATTGATGCGCAATATCGATGCATCCGAGTGGTTGGGTTCACCGGATCTGCAGGTCGTCGAGGTTAAATCGAAATCTGCCGATAACGGTCGGCGCGCCAGCGAGTTTACGGTGCTTGCAAAGACGCTGACATCCGGGCTGGGCGAAGAGGGGGAATTGGAATGAACTTCCTCGAAGAACTCCAGAATCTCGATTTCAATGACATAGGTCGTTGGCCGTTCCTGTTCCGCGCACTGTTTGTCGGCCTGTTTTTCATCGTTGCTGCAGCCGGTGGATTTTATTACTTCGTCTATGACTCGCAGATGCCGCGGCTCGAGCGTGCCGAGCAGGAAGAAATGGAATTGCGCCTGTCTTTTGAGCAGAAGCAAAAGAAGGCGGCAAACTTTGATGCTTATAAGGAGCAGCTTGCCGAGATCGAGGATTCGTTTGGCACGATGTTGCGCCAGTTGCCGGGCAAGACAGAGATTCCAAATCTGCTCGTCGATATTTCGCAAACCGGACTGGCGGCCGGGCTGCAGGAAGAATTATTTCAGCCACTGTCCGAGAATCAAAAAGATTTTTACGCTGAGAAGCCGATCAAGATACGTCTGAAGGGCAGCTATCATGAGTTTGGCCGGTTTGTTAGCGACATTGCGGCATTGCCGCGGATCGTGACGCTGCACGATATTGCGATCACGCAGTCGCGCAGTGATGAAGCGAGTAGTGGCGAGCTGATACTCAACGTGACGGCAAAAACATATCGCTATCTCGATGAAGACGTCGAGGAGAATGCAGGATGAGCGGTGTGGAGCAATGTATGCAGTTAATGCTGAGATTATCGGCAGTCTGTATGGCGCTGGCACTGACGGCTTGTGGTGGCGGCATGAGTGATCTCGAGGAATATGTTGCCGATGTCAAGCAACGACCGGGTGGCCGCATCGAACCGTTGCCTCAGATCAAGCCTTATGAAACTTTCGAATATCATGTCGAGAGCAAGCGTTCGCCGTTCGTTCAGGAACGGGTGGTTGTGCAGGGTAAATCGACGGGTCCGTCACCGATCAAGAATCGGAACAAGGAATATCTGGAACAGTTCTCGCTCGACACGTTGAACATGGTCGGCACGCTGGAACGTGAAGGCAAGACATACGGGCTCGTGCAAACCAATGACGGATTGGTGCATCGTATCTTGCCCGGAAACTATGTCGGACAGAATGACGGCCGGGTGGTGTCGATAACCGAAGGCAGGATCGAGATTGAAGAGCTGGTATCCGATGGTATCGGCAGCTTCTTCAAACGTAGCGCAGGAATTGGAATTGATTGAACGACTGGCGCCCTGGGTGGGGGCTTGGGAGTACTTGAGAATGAGCACAGCTAGGCCGAATTGGGACTTGATCAGCAGGCACGCGCGCGCAGTCGGCGTCGGCCGCCTGTTGATGAGTTTGTATTGTGTCATCGCCTTTGGGCTGGCAGCGGGCTCTGCTGCGGTCGCTCAGGATGCACCGAACAGCCTCGATAACATCGAGGTACGGGCGCTTCCGGGTAATCGCATTGAACTGCGGCTAATGACATCCGGTGATGCACCGGAACCACTGGCTTTCACGATCGATGAACCGGCGCGTATCGCGATTGATCTGCGTGATACGGTGCTTGGTCTCCCGGCACGACGCAAGGATGTCGGTATTGGTGCACTCAATACGATTCTGGCTGCCGAAGCCAATGGTCGTACCCGCGTCGTTCTGAATCTCGATGTACCCGTTGGCTACCAGACTCGTGTCGATGGCAACAGTATCGTGGTTACGCTCAACAGTACTGCCGGCAGCGGTGCTGCAACCATGGCTGCGGCACCGACGACGCCTAGTAGCGCAAGCGATGCATCCGCTGCCCGATCAATCGAAAATATTGACTTTCGCCGTACCGAGGCAGGTGCCGGCCGGCTCATCGTCGAACTGTCCGAGGTCGGCACAGCGGCCGATGTTCGCCGCACGGGCGACCAGATCACGCTGAATTTTGCCAGCACAGTTTTGCCTGAATCGTTGATGAAGCGCCTCGACGTCATGGATTTTGCGACACCGGTGACGACAATCGATGCCATGAGCGTCGGTGGTGACACGCGCATCGTAATGTCCGCGACGGGTAATTTCGCCGAACTGGCTTATCAGTCCGATGCCATGTTCAGCGTCGAGGTACAGCCGGTTGTAGAAAAGAAACTGGAAGTGACACCGACGTTATTCAACCCGGATCGTGTCTATGAAGGTGAAAAGCTGACGCTGAACTTTCAGGATATCGAGACACGCGCTGTGCTGCAGTTGCTGGCCGATGTCAGCGGCCGCAACATTGTTGTTTCGGATACGGTGCAGGGCAACGTCACATTGCGCCTGCAGGGCGTGCCGTGGGATCAGGCGCTCGATATCGTGCTGGCCACCAAGGGCCTGGACATGCGCCAAAACGGCAATGTCATCATTGTCGCGCCGACTGAAGAAATTTCCGCACGTGAACTCGCCGATCTCGAATCGAGGAAAGAAATCAGCGAACTCGAGCCGCTCATAGCCGAGTATGTGCAGGTTAACTACGCGAAGGCCAGTGATCTGGCCGAGCTGATTGCCGGCGGCAGCGGCGGTACCGCATTGTTGTCGGATCGTGGGTCGGTCGGGATCGATGATCGTACCAACACGCTGCTGTTGCAGGATACGGCGGAACGCATCGCATCGATTCGCAAGCTCGTCGCAACACTCGACATTCCTGTTCGCCAGGTACTGATCGAATCGCGGATCGTCATCGTCAGGGATGACTTTAGCCGCGACCTCGGTATCCGCTGGGGCGCGACCGTGGTCAAGGAAAATGGTGACGGCATTATCACGACATCGGGTAATGCCAACGCTACGAACACTGTCGTCAACGACGCCGCGGACAACATCAACTCGAGCGGCACGCCGTTTCCGGTTGGTATCCCGAATCTCGACGATCGTTTCAATGTCAATCTGCCGATCGCTAATCCGGCCGGCCAGTTTGCACTCGCGATTCTCGATGACGATTACCTGATCGATCTCGAATTATCTGCATTGCAGGCCGAAGGTCGTGGTGAGGTGATTTCGTCACCGCGCGTCATCACGGCGAATCAGAAGGAAGCGAACATCAAGCAGGGTGTCGAGATTCCGTACCAGGAATCATCGTCCAGCGGCGCGACGACGACTCAGTTCAAGGAAGCGGTGCTGAGTCTGACAGTGACGCCGCAGATCACCCCGGATGACCGGATAGTCATGGATCTGCTGGTGACTAAAGACAGCGTCGGCGAGGTTGTGTCGACCGAGCGCGGCGGTTCCGTGCCGAGTATCGATACACGTTCGATCGAGACGCAGGTGCTGGTCAACAATGGACAGACCGTCGTGCTCGGCGGTATCTATGAAACCGAGCAAGGGGAAACGGTAACCAAGGTGCCGTATCTCGGCGATATCCCGTTCCTGGGAATGTTTTTCAGGTCCACACGGGTCGTGTCGAATAAATCGGAACTACTTATTTTCGTAACGCCAAAAATACTAAAAGAAGGCTCGAGTATTTATTAAGGATTGGTCGTAACACGGTTACGGCAGAGGTATAGACGGTATGAAGAGGCTGCAGGCTTTCTTAGTAATTATTGTTACCGCGTTCATCGCAGCATGCGGCGGTGGTAGCGACAACTCACTGCTTGATCCCGGCGGTGGCGCTGGTGGTACCGACCCGGCTCAGATTACGGTCGAAATGGGCAGCGGTACACCGCCGGCATTTACTGCCGGAATAATGGAGGTTGCCGTTCCGGTTTTAGCCGCCGGTGGTTCATCGAGTCTGACGGTTACTTTTGTAACGAGTCTTGATTCATTATTCACCAATAGCGTCGCAGTGGCCTTTTCATCACCGTGTATCGCCAGCGGTCTCGCCGCCATCACCGGTGCAACGACTACGGATACGGGCATACTGACCGTGACTTACGGCGCGAGCGGTTGTAGCGGTGACGATGTCATCACGGCAACGGCTACCGTTGGCGGGTCTGTGTTGTCTGCAGTCGGGACCATTAACGTCGCGGCGTCGACAGTAGGCTCTATCGAATTCGAGTCGGCCACGCCGACCAAGATCGGTTTGCGCGGCACGGGTGGTGTCGGCATTGCCGAGACGTCGACTGTGGTGTTCAGGGTCGTCGATGCGACCGGTGGCCCTTCAATCGGCCGTGCAGTCAGTTTTGTGCCGAATACGACAGTCGGCGGCCTTACGCTGACGCCGTCAACGGCGATCAGCGGTAATGACGGGCGCGTACAGACCGTCGTCCAGTCCGGCACGATTGCAACCTCGATTCGTGTGACGGCAACCGTTACCGACGTGACACCGAATATCGCGTCACAGTCGAGTGAGCTGACAATCACGACTGGCCTGCCGGACCAGAACAGCGCGTCGATGGCAGTCGACGTGCATAATGTCGAAGGTTGGGCTGTTGACGGTACAGAGGTTGTGGTTACGATTCGTCTGTCTGACCGGTTCAACAATCCGGTGCCGGACGGCACACCAGTGACGGTTAGTACCGAGGGTGGCAAGATCGATGGCTCATGTACGACGATAACAAATGCGACTGAATCCGGATTCTGCACCGTGAACTGGGTCAGTCAGAATCCGCGGCCGACCGAGAAACTGCCGTCGCGCGCTGGCCGCTCGACGATCTATATGACGACCATCGGCGAGGAAAGCTTTGTCGACGTCAATGGCAGTGGTTTCTTCGATGACGGCGATACGTTCACGGACCTTGGTGAGCCTTTTCTCGATGAGAACGAGAACGGCTCGTTCGACAGCAGTGAACCATTTTTCGATTTCAACGATGATCAGGTCTATACGATGGGTGATGGCCTGTTCAGCGGCTTATTGTGCGGCGGCCCGGATGGATCGGCCGATACGCTCAATCGTTGTGCACCGAATCCGACGACCGGTATCAGCGTCAGTAACCTGATCATCATGTCAGACAGTCATCCAGGAGGCCCCCCATTGGATCCGGATCAAGGTATTACTGTCACGATCAATTCGGGGGGAGCTACTGCGAATGCTGCCAGCGACATGATCTGTTACTGGATCCGTGATAGGAATGACCAGCCAATGCCGGCTGGTACGGAGATAAGGGTCTCAGATATATCGAACAGTAGTATTGTCGGTCCGAATAGCTACACAGTGCCGTCGAGGACGGATGATTCACAGGCTGCGAATACATATTGCTTCAGTATCCAAGAAGATCCATTGGTTGTTCCGACGACAGGAACAGTGTTCTTGAGTATTACGGTTCCCAGCGGATTGGAGACCCTCTTTAATGGACCGGCGATTGTCGACTGACCAATTACCCGCACTAGACAACCAGAAGAAATCACCATTGGAGGCCGGCAGCAATGCTGGCCTTCTTTGTTTTGCGTATCATGCGGCCCTACGGCGGGGCGGTTCATTGTGAACAGCAGGTTTCGGACCGGATTTCAACGCGATGATCAGCAACATTTTCCTCATCGGCCCAATGGGCTCAGGCAAGACGGCTGTTGGCCGGCGCCTCGCGCACGATCTCGACCGGCCATTTGTCGACAGCGATAGTGTCATCGAGGAACGGACCGGCGTCGATATCCCGTTCATCTTCGAGAAGGAGGGCGAGGACGGTTTCCGGCGCCGCGAGGCCGCTGTTATCGATGAACTGACAGGTCGTGATGGCATCGTGCTGGCAACCGGTGGCGGCACGATTCTGGCCGATATCAACCGTAGACATCTGACGTCACGCGGTTTCGTAATCTACCTGACGGCGACGGTGCGCCAGCAGATCGAGCGGACCAGCCGCGGCAAGGAGCGACCGCTGCTGAACTCTGGCGATCCACAACAGATCCTGACCGAACTGCTGGCGGTTCGCGACCCGTTGTACCGGGAGATTGCAGACTTGTGTACGGGGACCGACAATCGGACGGTTGCAAGCGTTGCAAACGAAATCCTGCGACACTTGAAGAGTCAGGACCCGGCAGCGAAGAACACAGATGAATGATCGGATAGAACAAATAGTCGACCTCGGCGAACGGAGTTACCCGATTTTGATCGGCAGCGGACTGCTGCAGCAGGTCGGCATCCTCGATCCGTTCGTCGCCGGCGCGGACGTATTTGTCGTGACCAATGATGTTGTCGGGCCGTTGTATTTACAACCGCTGACGGCCCTGCTCGGCGCACGCCGCATTGAAAGCATTGCATTGCCGGACGGTGAGACGAACAAAACAATCGCCACATTCGAGTCGATCATCGATCGGCTGGTCGCCGGACGTTTTGCGCGTGATGCGGTACTCATCACGCTCGGCGGAGGAGTCGTCGGCGATATCGGCGGCTTCGCGGCGGCGGCATACCAGCGCGGCATCCGCTTCATCCAGGTGCCGACGACACTGCTGGCGCAGGTCGACTCGGCCGTCGGCGGCAAAACAGCCGTCAACCACCCGGGTGGCAAGAACCTGATCGGCGCCTTTCATCAGCCGTCGGCGGTACTCGTCGATACCGATACGCTCGCCACGTTGCCGGATCGGGAGTTCTGTGCCGGTCTTGCAGAGGTCGTCAAATACGGACTGATCGTCGATGCGGAGTTTTTCGGCTGGCTGGAGGCGCATGCCGCAGACCTGCTGGCTCGCGAGCCGTCGGCGCTGCATCACGCGATCCATCGCTCGTGCCGGCTCAAGGCCGGGATCGTCGCCGAGGACGAGCGTGAGGCCGGTGTGCGCGCGCTGCTGAACCTCGGGCATACTTATGGCCACGCGATCGAGCGCTGCGCCGGTTATGGCGAATGGCTGCACGGTGAGGCCGTTGCCGCCGGTATCTGCATGGCCGCAGAATTTTCGGCGCGGCTTGGGACTCTTGCCGGCACCGAAGTGGCACGCATCAGGTCGTTGTTCACGGCCCTGCAATTACCGACGGCGCCGCCGGATATCGATGTCGAGGCATTCCGGGCCGCGATGTCGATCGATAAGAAAGTTATCGCCGGCGAGATCAGGCTCGTTCTGTTGCGGGCTATCGGCGACGCCGAGGTCACGGCCGACTATCCTTCTGCCGAGTTGGTGACGCTGCTGACCGAACAGTTGGCCCGTTGACCGCGGGCCGGCAAACAGAGGTGCTGGCGCCGTATGCGGCGACCGAAGAAGCCAGTCGCGGACGGTGTCATCGCGAACCGGAACACCCGTATCGCAGCGCCTTTCAACGTGACCGCGATCGTATCATCCACTCGACGGCATTCCGCCGCCTCGTCTACAAGACCCAGGTGTTCGTCAATCACGAGGGCGATCACTACCGAACCCGGCTGACACATTCACTCGAGGTTGCACAGATCGGGCGGACTGTCGCGATGGCGCTGAAGCTCAACGAGCAACTCGTCGAGGCAATTTGCCTGGCCCACGATCTCGGCCATACGCCGTTCGGCCATGCAGGCCAGGAGGCATTGAACCAATGCATGCAGACCTGGGGCGGTTTTGAACACAACCTGCAATCGTTGCGCGTCGTCGATGAGCTCGAGGAACGCTATGCCGCGTTCCCGGGCCTGAACCTGACCTTCGAGAGTCGCGAGGGTATTTTGAAGCACTGCTCGAAGCGCAATGCCCGGTCGCTCGGCGAGCTGGGCGAACGCTTTTTGAACCGTCGGCAAGCCGGGCTCGAAGCGCAGCTGGCCAATATTGCCGACGAGATCGCCTACAACAATCATGACGTCGACGATGGTCTGCGCGCCGGCCTGTTGACCGAGGACGAACTCGCCGACACGGATCTTTTCGGTGAACACTACGAGCGTGCACGCGGCCTGAGCGATACAATCGATCGCCGCGCGCGGATTCACGAGACGGTACGGGCCATGATTAATGAAATTGTGACTGACCTGATCGATCACTCGAGCGCCACGCTCGAGGCCGGCGCCCCGGCCGATATCGAAGCCGTGCGCGCGCATTCGGCGCCGTTGCTCGGGCTGAGTCCGGATGCCGACAGGCGGCACCGGGCACTGAAGCATTTCCTGCACGGCAGCCTGTATCAGCACGAACGCGTGTTGGCGATGAGCGAGCGTGCGCAGGTGATCGTGCAGGGTCTGTTCGAGTGCTATATGAACGACGCGCGCGCGATGCCCAAAGATCACGTGCAACGCGCCGCGGCATGGGCCGAACAATCCGGTGATGCAGGCCGCGCGCGTGCGGTCGCCGACTATGTGGCCGGTATGACGGACCGCTATGCTTACTCTGCTTATGATCGACTTGTTGGGAGTTGATTCGCAACAGCAGAGATCGATGAACCTCTGATGGGATAGGACAAAAAATGACTACGACAGACAACCGGGATCGACTGATATTTGCGATGGATGTGCCGGAGGCCGGTCAGGCGCGTGAGCTGGCCGAACAGCTCGGTGACTCGGTCACATTTTACAAACTCGGCCTCGAGCTCATGATGGCCGGGGGCTATTTTGAATTGATCGACTGGATGGTCGCACGCGACAAGAAAGTGTTCGTCGATCTAAAATTCTTCGATGTGCCGGCTACGGTCGGGCGTGCCGTGGCGCGGCTGGCGAGCCGCGGTGTGACATTTGCGACCGTACACGGCAACCAGGGCATCATGGAGGCGGCCGCGGCTGCCAAGGGCGATACACTGAAGATCCTGGCCGTCACGGCGCTGACGAGCCTGGACCGCGGTGATCTCGATGATCTCGGCTTTCAGTGTGATGTCGGCGAACTCGTCCTGTCACGTGCCCGGCGCGCTCTCGAGGCCGGCTGCGACGGCGTCGTCGCCTCGGGTCTCGAACTGCCGGCCATGCGCAAAGCAGTGGATAGGCGGCTGCTGGTAGTGACACCGGGCATCCGGCCGGTTGAGAATCGACCGACTGATGACCAAAAGCGGGTCGTGACGATCGAGCAGGCGTTTGCAGACGGGGCAGATCACATCGTTGTCGGGCGGCCGATTCGCGATGCAAAGGATCCGCGCGCTGCTGCCGAGGGGATGCAGGAGACGATCGCGTCCATTGGGGTCAGACCAGCGTAACTGCCTGATCGCACAAGTTAATCTAGTTGCAGAGACCAGCCTGCGGGGCTTAGATAGGCGCTTTCAAGTAAGAAAAGGGTAATTTAAGCATGCCTCGCGCAAACCGTTGTTTCTGTGCCGGCCACGTATGGCACATCACGCACCGATGCCATGGCAAGGCATTCCTGCTTAAATTTGCCCGTGATCGAAAGCGATGGCGATACTGGCTATTTGAGGCAAGAAAACGGTACGGGCTGCTTGTTCTGAATTACATCGCTACCTCAAACCATATTCATCTCTTGGTCGTGGATGACGGACGTAATGAGATCAGCGCTTCGATGCAGTTAGTTGCTGGACGCGTTGCTCAGGAATTCAATCAGCGTAAGAATCGATGTGGTGCTTTTTGGGAGGACAGGTATCACGCGACTGCCGTGCAGTCGGACGAGCATCTGCTTCGATGCCTGGTCTACATCGATTTGAACATGGTCCGTGCTGGTGTAGTCGGGCATCCGTTGGAATGGCAGGATGCTGGTTATCACGAGAATCAGTTGCCACCGACGCGATACCGTGTCATTGATCAACAAAGATTGTTGCAGCTGACCGGGCATCAGCATTGGCAGGAATTCTGGAGCTCTCACGAACGCCGGATCTGTGAGAGCCTGAAAAACCCTGATAAGCTCCGGGAGTCGCAATGGACCGAGAGTATTGCAGTTGGCGATAAAGCATACGTGCAGGAAGTACAAACGCAGTTGGGCGCTTTAGCAAAGCATCGTGCGACGCACCAGGTTGACGGTGACTGGGTGCTAAAGGAGCCGAGAGGCGCGTATACCTGACCATTTATATAGTGAAATTGGCCTTCTAAGGATAAAGGTTGTGCACAATCAGTTGGTTACTCTAAGTTAATCAATTACTTGTGTTGGTCCGACCCCAGAAAGCAATTCCTCCAGCTCTGCCCAGACATTCTCGAGCAGATACGGTTGACCCTCCGCATTCGGGTGAATCTGGTCAGGCTGCAGCAGTTTGGGATTGATTGCGACGTTTTTCATGAAAAATCCGATCAGCGCCGTGTCGTATTCCGCGGCCAGCTCTGGATAAAGTCCCGCGAATCCATCTGTATATGCCTGGCCGTAATTCGGTGGCATCAGCATGCCCGCCAGAATGACTCGAGCGCCGGTGTCCTGCCCGAGTTTGATCATGGTCGCGAGGTTGTTGCGAATCACGCCGACCGGTGTGCCGCGCAGGCCGTCGTTGCCGCCGAGCTCTATCAGTACGATATCCGGTTCATGGACCTTCAATGCACGGGGAAGCCGGCGCAGCCCGCCGCCTGTCGTGTCGCCGCTGATGCTGGCGTTAACCACTCGATAGCCATAACCCTTGGCCTCCAGTCGGTTCTGCAATAGAGTGACCCACGACTCAACTTCCGCGATACCGTAACCTGCGCTGAGACTGTCGCCGATAATCAGGATTTTTCGGTCGCTCGAATCTGCCTGGCAGGCATCGAAGACCAGTATTAAGGTCAGCAAAATAACTATGAATGAACGCTTAGCAAAAAACATCGGCGATGGAGTCGTCCTGCAAACTGAAAATTTGAGTAAACAGGTTAGCAGCCCGGAAGGCCGGCTGACTATCCTCGATGCGGTGACGATACACGTTGCCGCCGGTGAGAGCATTGCGCTGGTTGGCCCATCGGGCGCCGGGAAAACCACCCTGCTGGCCCTGTTGGCTGGTCTCGACCGGCCAACCACCGGCCACGTCTGGTTGTGCGGTGAGGATCTGACGGCACTGGACGAAGACGGTCGCGCGCGGGTTCGCGGCGACCATGTTGGCTTTGTGTTCCAGTCATTTCACCTCGTATCGTCGCTGACGGCACTCGAGAATGTCATGCTGCCGCTCGAACTCGCCGGTGAGGCCGATGCAGCAGACCGTGCCAGAGCTGCGCTCGTCAGCGTCGGTCTCGAACGACGCACGACACATTATCCGAAACAATTGTCCGGTGGCGAGAAACAGCGCGTCGCGATTGCCCGCGCCTTCGTAACGGGGCCTTCTATCCTGTTTGCCGATGAGCCGACCGGCAATCTCGATACGGCCAGTGGCGACCGGATCGCCGATTTATTGTTTAGTCTGAACGAGCAATCAAACACGACACTTGTTCTCGTGACGCACGATCGCGAACTGGCCGGGCGCTGCGATCGTATTATCGAACTCGAAGCGGGCCGGATGTTGCCGTGAGTGTCTGCTCATGAACAGCTGGTCATTCGCCGTCAAATCATTGTTTCGGGATCTGCGTGCCGGTGAGCTGTCTGTCCTGCTGATCGCAATCGTTATCGCTGTGACGGCAATGACGGCGGTCGGGTTTTTCACCGATCGGGTCGGGCGCGCTATCAAATTACAGGCCGGTGCTGTCATGGCCAGCGATGTTGTCGTGCGTGCCCCGGCGCCGTTCGACCCGTCATTCCTTGCTGCAGCCCGTGAACTGGGCCTCGAAGCGGCCGAGTCGTTGTCGTTCCTGACGATGGTCGTGCCGGCCGACGTCGAAGAAGAGAGCAACGCGCTGACGAAGATTACGGCTGTCAGCGACGGCTATCCGCTGCGTGGTGAGTTGCTGGTTGCCGACGTCATGTTCGGCGAGTCCGAGCGGGCCGACGGTATTCCAGCGACGGGTACCGGCTGGGCAGAGCCCGGGTTGCTCGGGCGCATGAACCTCGATGTCGGTGACAAGGTGCGTATCGGTACGGCCGAGCTGACGATTACCCGTGTCCTCGAATACCAGCCGGCGCAGATGTCCGGTGGCATGGCCGGCATGGCGCCGGGACTTCTCATTAACCTGGCTGATGTGCCGTCGTTCAACGTCATTAGGCCCGGTAGCCGGGCGACGTACCGCGAGTTTTTCGCCGGCCCGGAACAGGCGATAGCGGCTTTTCGCAAGACGCTGGAAGAGCAGGCAGGTACCGGCGTACACGTGCGCGGACTGGAGGAGGCCGGCGACCAGATCAATGCGGCAATCGATCGTGCGCAACGATTTCTGACCCTGGCCTCACTCGTGACCGTGATCCTGGCCGCGATTGCGACCGCTATGGCTTCACGCCGCTATGCACTCCGGCATCTGGATACGATCGCATTGCTCAAGAGTGTCGGCGCGACACAATCGTTCGTGCAGAACAGCACGCTGAGCCAGTTATTGTTCGTGATTATCGGCACGGCGACCATCGGTTCTTTGCTTGGCTTTGTTGCGCAGCAGGGTCTCGTTGCGCTGGCCCCGGATGTGATGAACATTGCGCTGCCCGAGACATCGTGGCGCGCGGGTACGCTCGGCCTGCTGACGGCCGCAACAATTACAGTCGGGTTTGCGCTGCCGCACCTGATGATGCTGAAAAACATCGCACCGATCCGCGTCCTGCGCCGAGACATGCCGCCGCCGCAGTTATCGTCCGGCATCACATACGGCATCGCGATCTGCACGCTGCTGGTCATGATCTACGTCATCGTTCGCGACCTGAAACTCGTCGTCTATATTGCCGGTGGCGTCGGTGCCGTTGCCGCGCTGTCATTCGCTGCCGGTTGGGTGCTCGTGCGCAGCCTGACAGGTTTCCGCGGTGCAGCCGGCGTCGCGTGGCGTTATGGACTCGCTAATATCTCGCGGCGCGGAACCGAAAGCATCGTCCAGATCGTCGCCTTCGCATTGAGTCTGAATGTCTTGTTGCTCCTGACGGTCGTGCGTGGCGATATTCTCGAAGAGTGGCAAGCGCAACTGCCCGAAGATGCACCGAATTATTTTCTGATCAACATCGATCCGGAACAGTGGCCCGACATGCGGACATTCTTTGCCGATGAACTCGATTCCAGCCCGGAGTTTATGCCGTTTATTCGCGGCAAGGTCGTACGAATAAACGGAACGCCGGCTGACGAATACGAGTTCCCGAATGAGGGCGCGCGGTTCTTCGTCGACCGGGAGGCAAACTTCACATGGCAAGGCAAACTGCCTGAGACGAACCGCATCGTTGCCGGTGAATGGTGGGGTGAGGGCTATACCGGCGACCTGCAGGCCTCGCTCGATGAACAAACTGCCGGTCGACTGGGCATCGGTGTCGGTGATTCGCTCGGGTTGAACGTCGGCGGCGAGGAATTCGATGTGCCGATCACGAGCCTGCGATCGATCGAATGGGATTCGATGCGACCGAATTTTTACCTGATGCTGTCGCCCGGTGAAGTCGATGAACTGCCGCAGACCGTTATCGCTGCGGTATTCGTGCCACCTGATCGACGCCTCGTATTAAACCGGTTTGTTCGCACATTTCCTGGTGTAACCGTATTTGATCTCGACGTCATCATGGGCCAGGTTCGCATGGTCATCAATCGCGCCTCGTTGTCCGTGCAGTATGTGTTCCTGTTTACGCTGTTATCAGGCGTTATCGTGCTGCTCGCGGCCATCCAGGCGACACGCGATGAACGCCGCTTCGAAAGTGCGTTGCTGCATACGCTGGGTGCCCGGCGCAGTACGATCCTGCAGGGTATTGCCGTTGAATTTACGGCACTCGGTTGCCTGGCCGGCGGACTCGCAGCCTTCGGCGCAATGGTGGCCGGCTGGGTTATGGCCGAGAAAGTCTTCGAGCTCGACTACACGCTGAACCCCTACTTGTGGCTGATCGGTCTTGTCTGCGGCGGCGCTATCGTCGGCCTGACCGGCATCTGGGCAACCCGCAAGGCGGTTACCGAGCCGCCGGTTGCGGTGTTGCGTGAGGCGTAAATTTTACCTGACATAATGACGTGAGCGACTTCACGAAAATTACGTTTATGCCTTCTATCTGACCATTCATCAGGCCCCTGACCTGCACGCTCATTAAGCATGCAGTATATGGAGCCATGAACAAGCGAAACCACAGCGGCTTTACCCTGATCGAGTTGATGACGACCCTGCTTATCGCCGGTGTCGTGTTGGGTATTGGTGTACCCGCCTTCAACCAGTTTGTCGCCACGAACCAGATGGCTGCCGGCGTCAATGATCTGACTTCTTCATTGCACCTGGCACGCACGGAGGCCGTCAAGCGTCGCTCCAACGTGACGATCTGCCCAAGTGCGGACCCGATGGCCGATCCGCCGGCTTGTGACAATGCCGGCAGTTTTGCTGATGGCTGGATAGTTTTTGTCGACTGTACGGTGGCACCGCCTCCGAACGGAACGTGCGGGGCACCGAATTACACGGTCGACAACGGCATTGATACGGTACTCACAGCCAATAGCGCGCTGATCGACAACCTGGCCGATAATTTCTCGGCGAATCCTAATGTCTTGCCCGGCTATATAACGTATTCGGCGACGGGTTTCCCGCGCACGATCCCGGCGCTTGGCGCGGCCCAGCCAGTGACTGACTTCCAGCTTTGCGATCAACGCGGCAATGAGGATGTCGGTGGCGGTATCGCCGCCGGGCGCTGGATACGAATCTCACCGACAGGGCGTCCGCAGATTTATCGTGAAGTTGCCGAAATTCAAGGTGGCCTGAATCCGCTGAACGGCTGCTAGAAATGGCAATAACTCTGAGTAAAACGACCCTGACGTCGCATGACCATGCAAAACATCGAGGCATACGATTTACCATGAAACGAATCCCGAACAATCAACAGACCGGTTTTACGCTGGTCGAGGCGATGGTGTCACTGGTTGTACTGGCCGTCGGCATGCTTGGCGTCGCTGCGTTGTATGTAGAGAGCCTTCGCTCCGACCATATGTCCGTGTCGTATACGAATGCCGTAACCATGGCTGCCGACATGGCCGACCGGATCCGCGCGAACGCGCTCGGCGTTAATGGTTATATAGGTGCGGGCAATGGCAATGGTACAGCCGGCGGAAACAACAACTGCGTTAACGGCATCGTCGATTGCACTCCGGCGCAACTGGCCGCTGATGACCTGTTCTGGTGGTATGAGGACGTCAAGAACCTGATGCCGGTCGGCCGATCCGCGACGGTCGCCGTCGCCAATAACACTCCGGCCGCTCCGATCGATCAATACACGATCACGCTGACCTGGCCGGAACGCGGTCAGGTCCAGCCCGTCGCTTACGTACTGACATTCAGGCAATAGGACAACGCTGCAATGTTTGCCATTCAATCTACCAGGCCGGAGCAATCCATGGTCCCTAGCACAGGCACCGATCGTCAGGCCGGCCTAACGCTGATCGAAATGATGATCGCAATGATGATCGGCGTTTTCCTGCTGATGGGTACGCTGACGGTGTTCACACAAAGCCGCGCGAACTTCCGGGTCGCCGACAGCATCGCGCGCTTGCAGGAAAATGCACGCTTCGCGCTGGACACGATCGAACCGGATTTGCGCCTGGCGCGCTATTGGGGCCGCAATGCGAGCCCGGGAGCGATTCCCGGCCCGACAGATGCAACGTTCCCGGTCGGTGTCGTCGTGACGTGTGACACGATCGACAGGACTGTCGCACCGGCTACCTATACGACCTGGTCGCTGAACATCCTGGCGGAGATCCGGGCCGTAGACGAAACATCAGGTTACACACACGCGCAGCTGGGTATCCCGTGTGACGCAGCGTCAGGGCCTGCAGGAGCCCAGGTCGACTCGGATGCGCTGGTCGTGCGCCACGCAGCCGGACAGCCGCTGCCTGTGCCGATACCCGCGACAAATACCCGCATTAAGGTGCATACAGATCATATCAGCGGCGAAATGTTCAACGGCGTTGTCGCACCGGCGGGCTACGCTCCATTGGCGCAGAGCCATGACGTTGCCGTCAATGTTTACTACGTCGATCAAAGCTCGGACCTCGATCCGAACACGCCGTCGCTGCGTATCAAAACGCTCATTAACGGCGGTATTCACCAGGATCAGGAACTGATTCCCGGCGTCGAGAACCTGCAGGTGCAATTCGGTGTCGATACGGATGACCCGAACGACGGCATCGTCGATCGGTATGTCGATCCTGATCACGACATCATCAATCCGACGACCGGCGGCACAATCCTGAACGCGAGGATCATGTCGGTCCGACTCTGGATGCTGATGCGCGGCACTGCGCAGGAAAACGGTTTTCAGGATCGCCCGACCTATACGTCGCCGGATCCTGTCATCAACACCTGTGCGGCAGGCGGTGGTTGCAACTACCCGGACAACTTCCGGCGCCTGGCTGTTTCCAAAACTATCTTTCTGAGAAATAACCGATGAGTACCATGACTTCAAAAACTCACCGTGAACAAGGCGCCGCGCTTGTAATAGCGCTGATCCTGCTGCTCGTAATGACCATTCTCGGCGTCTCGACCATGAGCACGGCAACGATGGAAGTGCGCATGGCCGCCAACGACCAGTTTTTCGAGAACGCGTTTCAGTTAGCCGATACGGGTCTCGATTCGGACCTCGCCAGCTTGAATGCCGGCATCATCGCAACACCGGCCGCGACGAATCCAGGCAACTGTTCGGCGCCAACGGCACCGGTAACCCTTGCAAATCCCGGCGAAACGTTCAGCAACACGATTTGCTATGTCGGCGAAGGCATTGCTTTTAACAACAGTGCCGGCCTCGTTAACAACTACTACTTCCAGAATAACTCACAAGCCATCGCCCGGGGCCAGGCAAGTTCCCTGCAAAGCCTCGGCATGAGCGTCATCGGCCCGGCAGGCCTATAGGGAGGACATTGTCATGATTCGCAAATTTGGAATTGCACTAACAACACTGGCGCTCCTGTGGAGTGGTACTGCATTCGGCGCGCTGGAAGCGCTCGAGGAAGTTGCTGAACTGATGGTCTCGGGTATTCGTTTACCGACCAGTGCGGCCGGTCAGGTCGTGTACAGAAAATGCGGTGGTTGTGAGCCGACAATCTGGCGGGTTGATGCCGCGACGACTTATCACGTCGGCGTCGGTACCGCACCGGTCCCGCTTGCCGATCTGCGCCAGGCGGTTGGCAGCAACCGGTATGAATTGATTTACGTGTTCTACGCGCCGGATACGGGTGTGGTAACACGGATAGTTCTGGATCTGTTCCAGGATGCGGAATAACAGAGAGATATAGAGCAATGATGGATTATTGCAAACGAATTATTTTGATCGCGAGCGCCGCGACAGTCGTTCTCGGATCTGTGCCGCTTGGCTATGCGGATGATACGGAATTGTTTTTTCCGGACCCGACAGCTGCCAGTAGCGGAGAACTCAACGCCGACCCGAACGTACTGTTTATCTTGGATACATCCGGCAGTATGCACGCGGACGTCTTTACACAGGAAGCATGGGATCCGTCCCGCACTTGGAGCGGCAGCTACCGATCGGATGCGATCTACTGGGCGCAGTTCGGCGGAGAGCCTTCCAGCAACAGCAGTGACTGGTTCAACAAAACCGCACAAAACTGTGATGCAGCTGTGGATCCTCTGTATAACCTGGGCCTGTATCAAGGCAATGTTGCTGCATGGAAAGCAGAAGATACAGGCGGTGGAGGCTGGTGCCCGTGGTGGGCATGGTGGAACTGCGGTGGCAGCGGCACCGAATATGCATGGCTGGAACTGAATAATAATTTTCACGACCGACCGGTCGAATGCGAAGCTGACGCCGGCGTGCATGGCGAAGGCCTCAACCACAATGAGGTCGATCCCGGCAAACCGTATGTGTCCGACGGACAGAATGTCGGGCCCTGGGCGGCGACCCAGAACTTCACATGGAACGACAACTACACACTGTATGACGGCAACTACCTGAACTGGAAAAACAGCCCCGGTACCGTTATCGGCAGCCGCATGGATGTCGTAAAGGATGTCACGAAGAATCTTCTCGATAACCTGAACGGGATCAATGTCGGTCTGATGCGGTTTAACCACTCGGAAGGCGGGCCGGTCCTTCATGAGATTGCACCAATCGACACGGCACGTGTAAGCATTAAGGCAGCGATCGACACCATGAGCGACGGCGGCTGGACACCGCTGTCGGAGACAATGTATGAGGCAGGCCAATACTATGCGAGTCGTGCGGTTGACTATGGAAATGTGGACTCGAGCCAACTTAGCGTTGCGGAATCTCGAGTCGGCAACAACATCAATGCGACGAACTATGACTCACCAATTGAGTTTACGTGCCAAAAGAACTATATCGTCCTGCTGACGGACGGCGCTCCGACACAGGATGATGGCGCCAACAGCAAGATCAAGAATCTGCCGGGATTCCAGTCAGCGACGGGGCAGACGTCGTGTTCAGGCAATTGTCTCGACGAGATGGCCGGATACCTGAAAAATCACGACATGAGTGATCTGCAAGGCAACCAGGAAATTATTACGCATTTCGTCGGCTTCGACATCAATTTACCATTGTTGGATGCGGCTGCCGCGGCAAGCGGTGGCGAACACAAACTCGCCACCGATACCGCGAGCCTGTCGATTTCGCTGACTCAGATCATCCTCGATATTTTTGATGAGTCGACGACCTTCACGACGCCGTCGGTCCCGGTCAATGCGTTTAATCGGATGCAAAACCTGAACGACGTATTCGTATCGGTCTTTGAACCGAACAGCCGAATGCATTGGCCAGGCAACCTTAAAAAGTACCGCATGAAAAACGGTCAGCTATCCGGCGTTGACGGTGCGCCTGCCGTCGACCCGGCTACTGGGTTCTTCTCGACAAATCCAGCTGCACATAGCTTCTGGTCGGCAGCGCCGGATGGTGATGATGTGAAGCTTGGCGGTGCGGCAGCGAAACTGCCGTCCTGGTGGCAGACCCGAACCATCTATACGAACCTGACCGGCGGACTGAACATCGACCTGAATAACGGCTCGAATAACTTCGATGTCGCAGCAAGTATGACCTCTGCGGAACTGGGTATCTCGGATCCTGATCCGGATCTGCGCGCCGAAGTCATCGAATGGGCCCGCGGCAAGGATGTCTGGAACGAAGACGACGATACTGAAACCGATGACGACCGGCATGTCATGGGTGCACCCTTGCACGTTGCGCCGGTCACGATGATTTATGGCGGAACCGAAGACGATCCGGACGCGCTGGTATTCACGGCGACGAATGACGGCTACCTGCACGCGATTAACTCGCGCACCGGTGTCGAGGAATGGTCGTTCATCCCGTTTCAGTTACTGAATCGAATCTTCGGACTGTACCTGAACGAGGAAACCGCGAATGTCAGTTATGGGCTCGATGGAAGCATTAAGGCCTACATCAAGAACAATGACTACATCCCCGGCATCAATCCGAGTACCGAAACGGCCTACCTGATATTCGGCATGCGCCGGGGCGGCCGGTCGGTTTTTGCCGTCGATGTAACCCAGCGTGACAATCCACAGCTGGCATGGGCAGTCGGCCCGGCCAGCAGTCCGGCACTGGCCGACCTTGGTCAGACCTGGTCCACGCCTCAGGTCTTCAAGGTCGACATCAACGGCACAACGAAGCATGTCGTGTTGATGGGCGGCGGCTATGATGAAGGTCAGGATGCCGATGGTTATTTCGAGGATACCGTCGGCAACGCGCTCTATATGCTCGATCTCGACACCGGTGCGGTCGTCTGGAGTGCAGGGGACAGCAACGCTCACGATCTCGTGCTGAATACGGCGAGTAACGCCGAAGCCAATGCGACGATGAAGCATTCGTTTCCTGCCCCGGTCAAGGGTATCGATATGACCGGTAACGGTTATCTCGACCGGATCTATGCCGCCGACATGGGCGGACGCGTCTGGCGCTTCGACATCTTCAACGGTGCGGCGAACGCCGATGAACTCGTCGGTGGCGGGTTGCTGGCGACGCTTGGTGCGGCCGATCTGGGCTCGCCCGCCTTGACCGATGTGCGACGTTTCTACGCCGCAGCGGATATCGTGCCGATTCTTGCCGAGAATGAGCATGAAAAATCGTATATCAGCGTCAATATCGGCTCAGGCCACCGGGCACATCCGCTCGGAGACGTCAATGAAGACTGGTTCTTCTCGGTGCGTGACTTCGACTTTTTCCAGAAACGGACAACCGATGAGTTCGATTCGCCGATTGTGTTCAACGACCTGATCGACATCACCGATTACGATCCGTCGGCTACGCCGCTACTGAGCACGGATTTAGGCTGGAAGCTCTCGCTCGAAGCAGCCACCGGCGAAAAAGTGGTCAGCTCGTCGCTGACACTCGCCGGCACGGTGTTCTTCACATCATTCAGTCCGAGTCCGCCGAGCAACTCGTGTACCGAAGCAGTACACGGTGGCGGCACGAACCGTCTGTACCGGGTGTCGGTGCTCAACGGTGACCCGGCCCCGCACGAGGATGACCTGCCCGAGCCGGGAGAGGACATGACCAGAGAGGACGGAGTCACGGAGCTGAATCAGGGCGGTATGGCGCCAGGTCCGGTCGCGTTCTTTACCGAAGACGACTATGACGATGACGGTGACGGTGACGGTGACGGTGATGGTGACGGAGACGGCGATGACGGCGAAGATGACGACTGTGACTCCGCCACCGAGAACTGCCCGGGTGAACCGGACATCTGCATCGGCCCGGTTTGCTTCCCGTCAGGCATCGGTGACGGCTTCGTCCCGACCTACTGGTTCCAGAACGAAACGCAATAACCACAGGTATACAACATGTTTGCGAAAAATACTGGCTTTACACTTATCGAGCTCATGATCGTCGTCCTGCTGATGGCGATTATCCTCGGCATCAGTATCCCAAGCTACCGCGCTTATACATTGAGGGCAGGGCGCGCCGATGCAAGCAGCGCGCTGCTACGTATCGCGGCGGCCCAGGAGCGGTTCTACCTGCAGAACGGGACCTATGCCGGCGACGGCGATCTTGCTGTCGCTCCACCGAACGGGCTTGGTATTGCCGACAGTAAGAGCGAACGTCGCTATTATGATCTGGCGATAGTGCCGGATCCGGATACCGCCGACCTGGCAGTCGGTTACATCCTCACGGCAACCGTCGATGCGGCCGGCAAGCAAAGAGGCGATGCTGACTGCGCATCGCTCATGATTGACCAGAACAGTCGACGCGGTGCAAACGGCGGCTATGTCGCTGCCGTAGTCGAGCAATGCTGGCGCTGATACGCTGACGAAATTAGTCCTGGGCAAGACAGGAGCGCCCGGTTCCCATGACCGGGCGCGCCTGAATTCCGTCAGGTCCCAGCCGCAGATGCAGGGTAACGGCGGTTAGACCCCAGGAAAGTTGTCGAAGGCAGCGAATAGCCGATAAGACGGTTACCAGTTGTATGCCAGTCGCGCAAAGAAACTGCGACCGGAACCCGGCAGGCGTTCGCCCATGGCTATATCACTGTTACTCACGCGATTCACGCCATTAGTGTGATCGCTGTACTCCTTATCAAAAACATTGTTCAAACCGGCAGTCAGTAGCAGTTCCTCAAGAAACCGGTAGCTACCGTACAGATTCATTATGCCGTACCCGGCTGTTGGTGCTTCTTCATTGGTACCGGATACTTTGTCCTGGCTGGCTGCAAACATACCTTCCAGTGTGGCAGTCCAGCGGTTCCGGTCATAAGTCAGCCCGATCACGGACGTCAGTGGTGCGATGCGGTACAGGTTGTCGCTGGTATCGCGACGCTTGCCCCGCACATAACTCAGAACGCCGTCTATACGCCAACCTGCGGGGAGCAGAACCTCGAAGTCGGTGTCGATGCCGTACAGTTCGGCATCGACGTTGTTGAACTGCAGCGGGACCGGATCGCCCATCATCACCGTGCTGAACATGATGACGGCCGGATCAGTAGACGGTGTGCCCTGAATGTAGTCATCCACGCGATTGTAGAAGATGCGTGGCCCGATTCTGCTGTCGCCGATATGCCAGTCGAGGCCGATGTCAATGATATTGGATTTTTCTTTTTTCAGTTCCAGGTTGCCGACATAGGTCTTGCCGTCTGCCAGGCCCGCGGTTGCCTCCATAGGCAGCCAGAGGTACAACTCCTGGTAGGCCGGTGCACGTTCTTTGTGTGCGAGGCCGATGTCGAGTCGCAGGTCTGCAGACATTCGGTAGAATAATTTACCAACTGCATCGGTGACATCCCAGTCTAATTCCCGGTCTGCTGCGTTGAAGCGGTCACGCAGTACTTGTGCCGGGGGCATCATCATGGCCGGCGTGCCGTCAACCTGCCCGGCGTCTGCATCGACCTGTGTGTAGCGTCCGCCGAGTTGGTAGGCCCATGTCTCGCTGATCGGCGTCGTCCATTCGGCAAACAGGCCGACACGGTCACGTGTCACGTCATTGAAGTTCTGTATGAAGAACGCGGCATTGTTCGGGTTGGAGATACCGGCGTCATGATTAGTCAGATCGCCGTCTATGCCGATACCGAGATCCCCGGCGGAAAAATTCATATTTATACCCAGTTCGAAACCCGTGGCATCACCTTCGGCCAGCGTGGCACGATATCGGGTGAGAACAGTTGGAGGGGCGCGCAGTCCGAAGTTGTCCATCATGTGTTCGACCTGCGTGTAATAGAGTTTACCGGTGAGATTGACAATCCCGATTTCACCGTGGTAATCAGCACTGATGATGTCGGTATCGACATAGCGAATATCCATCGGCAATGCGGGCGTACCGCTGTCGTCCGTCTCATTACGCATATAGTCAAGACCGAACTGGTGGTCGCCGATCGATAGACCGTACCCGAGCCCCCATGCGCTGCGATCATATTCGGTGGGGTGAATGTCACCGCTCGGGAACTCCGTGTCATCGCCTTTTTCCAGGACACCCATGGCATGCATCCGGTGTGTATTATTCGCTCCGCTGAGCAGTGCGCCGAAGCCAAAACCGTTATCGACCGTCTGGGCAGATCCGTTCAGTGTGCCGTGAAATTCGAAGTCCTGCCCGGTCGAAAATTCGCTGGTTTGCAAGCTGGTTTTGACTTGTCCACCGATAGTTTCACTGCCGGCGCTGACAGGCGTAATACCGCGCTGTACTTCCAGTGAACTCAGCAACGGCATCGGGGCATAGTGCAGCGGTGCATCCATCCAGTTGGGTCCACCGGACGTGATGGGTATGCCGTTGACCTTTGTATTCAGGCGATATGCGAACATCCCACGGTATTGGGCAATGCTGGTCAGTTGGCCGTTGGAGTTCAGGTTACCGCCGGGTGTGCGCTTCAGCAGATCGCCGGTGGTCGGCGAGGTCACCGGCGTTTTCAACGGATCAATGGTTACGCGAAGCATGTCATCGCGCTGGCCGATTACGACAATGTTGGGTAACTTCTGTTCGGATACATCAGCATGGGCGGTTGTGAAAACTCCCTGACCCGCGATGATGGTAATGAGCGTCCCCAGGCAAGCCTGGTGGGCAGAAATGGTCATGTTCATGGCTGGACTCCATAGGCGCCACGTTTACGTGACGCCGGTTAACGACAAGGTAATGGATATCGTCAGGAGTGTGCCGGCGGCCCCCGGGCGGGAATGGCCGTGTATGCATAGGTTGGCAATGCCATCGAGTGATACTCGATGAGCGGCTCGGCCGTATTTTCGACAGGATCAGTGGTCGGCGCAGTCGAGGGTGCGACCATTGGTACAAATGCAAGCGCAAATGTGCAGGTGCCATCAGCAGTATCGTGCTTATCGCTGTGTCGATGAGCGAGATGTCCGGCCTGTTGCCCTGTTTCCGCTGCCTGCCGGGCAACCGGAAGGTCGCCCTGGCTGGGACACAGGACAATGGTCCGTGCGTAACGGTCGAGCATAAACCCTGCCGGAACAGCGGCGTGCAACAGCAGTGCAGTGCAGGCGATTACCGATAACGTTCTGCGGAGCAGAGAGTTGGGATTTCGCAGGCGACGAAGCATAGCGTACGATTCTAGCAAGCTTTAGAATGAGATTTTAGTGATTAAATTCAAGGGGATAGACCCGGAATTT
This sequence comes from uncultured Chromatiaceae bacterium, assembly GCA_964629475.1. Classification (GTDB taxonomy): domain Bacteria; phylum Pseudomonadota; class Gammaproteobacteria; order Steroidobacterales; genus SMWD01. Next base: position 114,726 of record CAZVQW010000003.1, read on the forward strand.
TCCAAATATGCGGCTCTCCCTCCCCCAATGGCTGGAGCGTACCGGGGGAAAGGAGCATGCCGTTAGCGATCAGGTGACGTTGTTTCTCGGACTGCCGCGCAGGAAGGCGGTGATGTTCTCGGCCATCTGGTCGACAGCCCGCTGGCGCGATTCGCGGCCGGCCCATGCGATGTGCGGCGTGACGATCAGGTTGGGCAGCTGTTTATCAATGAGCGGTTCCGGGTCGACCGGCGGTTCCTGGCGCAGCACGTCGATACCCGCACCGGCAATCTGCCCGGCTTTCAGTGCCGCGATGAGCGCAGCGGAATCAACGAGGCCGCCGCGTGCCGTATTGACCAGTATCGCGTCGTTGCGCATTGCCGCCAGCGCATCGGCATCGATCAGGTTCGCCGTATCCGGGTTGAGCGGGCAGTGCAGGCTGATGACATCCGCCTGGGCGAACAGTTTACCGAGGCCGACACGCTCCACACCGTCTGACTGATACGGACCTTCGGCAGATGTCGGGTCGTATGGCCGCCGCGCAGCCAGAACGTGCATACCGAATACCTCGGCAACTCGCCCGGCGGCCGCGCCGAGCGAGCCGAAGCCGACGATACCGATTGTCTTGCCGTCAAGCTCGCGGATTGGAAAGTCGAGCAGGCAGAACGGCCGACCGGCTTTCCATGCACCGTCACGGACGGCCTGTCGGTAGTCGCCCAGTTGCTGGGTCAGCGCGAGAATTAGTGTGAATACATGTTGAACGACTGATGGTACGCAGTAGTTACGGATATTGCTGACGACGATGCCTGCTTCGGCGGCGGCATCGAGATCGACGTTATCGGTACCGGTCGCAGCCAGGCAAATCAGCCGCAGATTTTCGGCAGACCTGATCGTGGCGGCAGATAACCGCACTTTATTGACAAGAATAATTTCGGCCTGCGCGACACGTTCGGCGATCTGACCGTCCTGCGTCGACGGAAACAATTCGAGTTCGGGCAGCAGATCCGTCAGCGGTGCAAGATCGATATCGTCGGGACCCAGCGTATCGGTGTCGAGAAAAACGGATCTCATCAGCCGGAGTCCTGCAGACCCCTGGCGATACCGTTGATGCTCGCGATCAGTGCGTCGAACAGAGCCTCGTCATCACGATTGGCCGCGCGCCAGCGGCGCAACAAGTCGACCTGGAGCAGGCTCATCGGGTCTACATAGGGATTGCGCAGCCGAATCGATCGCCGCAGTGCGCTTTGTTTTTCGAGCAGAACTTGCTGGTTTCTGAGGGACAGCATCTGTTCGACGCTGAGATCGAATTCGGTGCGCATCAGAGGAAAGAACTGCTGGTGAAGATCGCCGGCCAGTTCCGAGTACCGGCTGGCGATATTCAGGTCGGTTTTTGCGAGTACAATTTCAATGTCGTACAGGACGGCGCGGAAGAAATACCATGATTCCGCCATCTCGCGTACAGCCTCGATGCCAAACTCGGTAATAGCCGCCGTTAATCCCGTACCGATGCCATACCATCCCGGCAGGATATGCCGGCTTTGGATCCATGCGTGATCCCAAGGTATGCCGCGCAAATCCTCTATATTGCCGCTGGAATCGGGCAAGTCGATTCGCTCGACCTCACGCATACGCTCAATGGCATCGACCGGTGTCGCATTCTGGAAATACTCAAAGAAATTCTTTGGATCGTAGACGAGTTCCCTGTAACGGGCTGCGCTGGCGCTGGCGATGACCTCCATCATGCCATGCCATTCGCTGATTTCCTTGTCGGCCTGTTTGCGTGGTAGTGCCGTCGCAATGGCAACCGAGCTCATGGTTTGCTCGAGTGTTCGCAACGCGATTCCACGCACGCCATATTTGGCATTAACCAGTTCGCCCTGTTCGGTTGCCCGTAATCGGCCGCGCACGGCGCCGGCCGGTGAACCAAGTACAGCCGCATGGGTTCGGCCGCCACCGCGGCTGATCGTGCCGCCGCGGCCATGAAACAGTGTGAAATCTACGCCGGCCATGTCCATCGTTGCGATCAGGTCCGATTGCGCCTGATGCAGCGACCAGCGTGCCGATGCAATGCTGACATCGCGGTTCGTATCCGAGTAACTGACCATGATGACCTGGTGGTCATTGCGCTGGCGGAGATGTTCCCGATATATCTCGTCCTGTAACAACTGGCGCATCGTCGATGAACAGTGAGTCAGATCTTCGATGGTCTCGAAATACGGTGCGATATCCATCGGCACTCCACCGTTCTTCTTTTTCAGGTCTGCCCAGCGGGCCAGCAAAAGCACAGACAAGACGTCATCGACGTCATGCGCCATGCTGATTACATATGGCCCAATCGCTTGCTTGCCGTATCGGCGGCGACAGAATGCGATCGCCTGAAAAATAGCCAGTGCGCGGCGTGACGGACTGTCCGGATCGACGGACGGCGACTCATTGCGTTCCAGTGCCTCCTGCAGACGCAGCGTGCGCTCCTCGGACGTTTTGTCGAGCCAGTCACTTTCACCAAGACAGTGGCCGATCACCCGGCGATTGACGATTGCGCTTTGCCGAATGTCGAGCGTCAGGAAGTGAAAGCCAAAAGTCTTGATGCGGGCAATCAGGCGCCGGGTGCCAAACAAACCTGCGTGCTTGCCATGATTGGCCACCAGACTGTCCTGCACGAGTTCCATATCCTTGAGAAATTCATCCGCCGATTCATAAGGATAAATGTCGTCATCGAAAGTTGCCTGCAACCGCTGCTCGACGAGTTTCAGGTAAGCACGATACGGCATGTCGCGGTATCGTAACGATACCTGGCCGGCAGCACCGGGGAACTGGTCAGCATATTGCTGCGTGCGCCGAGTCAGTTCGTCGGAGACCGAGACACGACTCGTGCTCTGACTTAGTTTCACCGCCAGCGCCCGCACTTCATTGAAATACAGGTTGAGAATCAGTGAGCGCTGCCGGACGAGTGTTTCGCGTATCGTGCGTCCCGTAATATCCGGCCGTGCCTCAAAATCGCCACCGATCCATGATGCGAAATGGAGAATCGTCGGGAGTTTGACGTCGGTGGCTTCGTCACCGTAAGCGAGTTGCAGCGATTCGGAAATGCGCTCGTAGAATGGCGGTAAGGCCCGATAAATGACATCCGTCAGAAAGAACAGTATGTGCTCGACCTCATCGAAAACCGTGCGCTCTTCGTGCGGATGTTCCTCTGTTTGCCAGATTGTCGTGATATCGCTGCGAATGCTGCTGAGACACACGTTAACTTCCTGCGGAGTCAGTACCGGGTTCTGTATCTCGACGAGGCGCTTGACGATATTTTGCTGCTTGCGCAGGATCGTGCGCCGCGTCGGTTCGATACCATCGGCAGCAAAGACCGGTTCGATCTTCAGGGAGTTCAGCAGGTCGAGAACGTCATTCAGGCTCAGGCCCGCATCGTGCAGTCGGAATATGGTTTCCTCTATCCCGCCCGGTTGACGAATGGATGGATCCTTGAGGTAATCGCGCCACCGACGGATACGATGCACTTGTTCGGCCGTATTGACGACCTGAAAATAGGTCGAAAAGGCGCGGACAAAGTTTCGTGCGCTGAGTGGTGACAATGAATGCACCAGGGCATCGAGATGTGCGCCGGCCTTGGCATCGCCTTCGCGGCGATCGATAGCGGTTCTTCGTGCCGCCTCGACGACATCGAACAGGGAATCGCCGCCTTGTTCCTTGAGCAAATCTCCGATCATTGCCGCAAGGTTATGAACATCATGACGGAGCGCGGCGTCCTTCTCTGCGAACTCTATATCCTTACGCTTTTCCGCAGGACGCGCAGTGGGATGTAGTCCCGTCGCTTCGGTCGGATTCATGGCAGACATGGCTGGAAGATGTGGATAATTGCGACGACGATGCTGTGGCGGAAACGCGATGTGATTGATCATCAATGCTGTTTCCGAATACTAAGACCGAATTGAGCCAGATGGAAGCACTTTTGACGATCTCCGTGAGATCCATGTCAGTGGGAGAATCTGCGCCTGATTACAGGTATCCTATGTTGCCGATCAGCATAAGGATTGATTTTGCCGCAACTCCCTGAGCCACATGCCATCGTCGTCATTCTTCTGACTGGCCTGGCGATGTTCCTGTTTACGAAAGACCGGATCCCTTTGGAGACGACGGGCCTCGGTGTTCTCGTGTTACTCGTACTGATGTTCAAAATTTTCCCGTACGAGAACATTGAACCAGAGAATTTCTTTTTCAATTTTGGTCATGAAGCACTGGTTACAATTTGTGCATTGTTGATTCTCGGCCGCGGGCTTGAGGCGACAGGTGCATTGCAGCCGCTGGCATCAATCATGTCGAAATACTGGCTCGATCAACCGACGCTGGCATTGGTCGGGACCTTGATTGTCGGTGCCGTTTGCAGTGCATTTCTGAATAACACGCCGATCGTAGTCATGTTGCTGCCGGTACTCGTTGCCGCCTGTATGCGTGCCGGCCGACTGCCATCGAAGGTCCTGATGCCGATGGGCCTGGCCACGCTGATCGGCGGTATGGCAACGACGATCGGTACCTCGACGAATCTCCTCGTGGTCGGCATCGCTGCCGATCTTGGTGAGCGGCGCTTCGACATGTTCGATTTCACCCTGCCGGTCCTGATCGCCGGTGGTGTGGGCCTGTTGTTTCTGTGGCTGGTTGCACCGCGACTATTGCCGGAACGCAAGGCATTTATGACCGATACGACGCCACGCCTGTTCAGCGCTGTCTTGTATGTCAATGAAGATGGATTCGCTCCCGGCAAGACGTTGTCCGAGGTTCGTGCGAAGACCGAAGGTCGTATGCGTGTTGACAGGATTCAGCGAACCGAAACGTTATTTGTCGCAAAATTGCCCTCCGTCACACTACAGCCGGGTGATCGGTTATACGTTAAGGATTCGGCCGAGCGTCTCAAGGAATTCGAGCAGACGTTGGGTGCGACGTTGTTTAATGTGTCGGATGGCGAGCATCCGGTTAGTGACGAGGTGCCGCTGGAGACCGAGGGTCAACTGCTCGCAGAGGTTGTTATTACCCGCGGGTCACCCTTGCATCATCGGACACTGAATGCGGCACAGTTCAGCAGCCGTTTCGGGTTGTTCCCGTTGGCGATTCACCGTACCCGCGCGTCACAGGATGTCAGTGGCGATCTGGGCGCAATCCGGTTGCGTGCCGGTGACGTGTTGCTCGTGCAGGGTTCGCGTGACGCGGTACAAAATTTACGTGAGAGCGGCTCGATGCTCGTGCTCGATGCGACTACCGATCTGCCGCATACGAAACGGGCCCCGGTCGCGCTGGGTATCATTCTCACCGTTGTCGCTGTTGCTGCGGCCGGTATCCTGCCGATCTCCATGGCAGCCTTGTGCGGTGTTTCGGCGATGCTGATAACCGGGTGTTTGCAATGGCGCGACGCCGGCGATGCTCTGAATATTGCAGTCATCATGATTATCGTTGCGAGTCTGTCTCTCGGTTCAGCGCTGATGGAGACCGGCGGTGCCAGGTTTATTGCCGAGTGGTTCGTATTTGTTACACAACCATTACCGGTGCCGCTGATTCTGAGCGGGTTGATTCTGCTGATGACCCTGTTGACGAATGTGGTGTCGAACAACGCCGCCGCCGTCATCGGGACACCCGTCGCGATAAGCATTGCGCAACAAATCAATGCACCGACCGAGCCGTTCATTCTGGCGGTTATTTTTGGTGCGAACATGAGTTTTTCGACACCGATCGGTTATCACACGAATCTGCTGATAATGAGTGCCGGCGGGTACAAGTTTTCGGATTTCATGCGGGTTGGTATTCCGCTGACACTCGTCATGTGGATTGCCTTTACGATCATTCTGCCGCTGCTTTACGGTCTTTGAGCTTTTTACTCTTGACGATTACGGCAAGTACGGGGATACTGCGCACCATGATTGGTACGGTCCGCAACGGAAACTGGTGGTGGCCCTTCTCCGCGGAGAGGGTTACGGGCTAGCGCGTCAGCAGATAACGGCCAAAAAACCCATCTCCGCAGTGCGGCGATGGGTTTTTTATTGGGCGAGTATTTTAACCATACATTTTTGCCATAGATTTTGAGGTAAGCAACAGGTGGAATCACCTTTTGATATCAGTGCAGATCTGGATACGCCGGTTTCGACGTATCTGAAGCTGGGCGCTCTGCAGCCGCGCTACTTGCTGGAGAGTGTCGAAGGTGGTGTGCATCTGGCGCGTTATTCATTTCTCGGTTTTGGCGCGGTGCGGGATTTCAGGCTCGATGCGGCGGGCATGCGCATCAACGGGACACAACATCCGCGGCCCGAATCGACAGAGCAGCTTCTCACGGTGTTGCGCACGATGCTGGCTGAGGCACCCGGGTTACGGCCGGAGGTCCCTGAGTTGCCATTCTCCGGTGGGCTAGTCGGTATCTCGGGATATGATTTGGTGCGTTACTTCGAACGGCTGGACAGCGCACCGGCCGGGGCGCCGATACCGGATTCACCGGAAGCCGCCTACCTGGCGACCGAGTCGCTGTTGATCTTCGATCACCTGACACGCCGTATAGCGTTGTTGCATTCGGGCACCGAGGAACAGCGCTCGGCATTGCGTGACGAAGTCATCTGCCTGCTGCGCGGTCCTTTGCCGACGTTGCCGAGAAACAGTGGTTACTCTGATCCGGTGCAGAGTTTGTCGGCGGATGAGTTCAAGGCCGCCGTGGCGCGCAGTAAGGACTACATCACACGGGGGGAGATTTATCAGATCGTTCTGTCGGTGCGTTTCTCGGGTACGCATGAGCTCTCGCCGTTCGAGACCTATCGTGCGATGCGCCTGATCAACCCATCGCCATATATGTTTTTCTTCGACCTCGGTGATCTTCAGGTGGTCGGCTCATCGCCCGAAGCGCTGGTCAAATGCCACCAGGGGAATGCCGCACTCAGGCCGATTGCCGGCACGCGTCCGCGAGGCGCGGATCGAGCCGAGGATCTGGCGAACGAACAGTCGTTGCTGGCGGATATTAAAGAAAATGCCGAACACGTCATGCTCGTCGATCTGGCCCGTAACGATCTCGGTCGTGTTGCGGCCGCCGGGTCGGTTTACGTCGAGCCATATCGGTCAATCGAGCGATACAGTCACGTCATGCACATCGTTAGTGGCGTGCAGGGCAGGTTGGCCGACGGCAAGGATGCCTTCGACCTGTTTGCCGCCGCATTTCCGGCCGGCACGCTCGTCGGCGCACCGAAAATCCGGGCGATGCAATTGATCGATGACATGGAGCCGGTGCGCCGCGGTGTCTATGCCGGTACGGTCGGCTACTTCGGCGCCGGTGGTGACATGGATCATGCGATAGCAATCCGCACACTCGTATTCAACGCAGGCGAATACAGTTACCAGGCCGGCGCCGGCATCGTCGCGGACAGTGTGCCGCAGACCGAGTATGAAGAAGTGCTGGCGAAGAGCGCGATCCTGCGTCGTGCGCTCGCAATCGCGGAGGAAGGACTGTGAAACCGCACCTGTTACTGATCGATAATTACGATTCATTTACCTATAACCTCGTACAGGCGTTCCTGGTGCTCGGTGCGCGTGTCGATGTATTCCGCAACGATCAGATCACGATCGAACAGGCGCTGGATATTGCGCCAACACATTTATGTATTTCGCCGGGCCCGGGTCGTCCGGAAGATGCCGGGATTTCGCTCGACATGATTGGCGCCTTCGAGAAGCGAACGCCGATTTTCGGTGTGTGCCTTGGCCACCAGAGCCTCGTGCATCATTTCGGTGGCAACATCGTGTCGGCGGAGCGCCTGATGCATGGCAAGACGTCGATGGTTGAGCACGACGGCAAGACCATTTATACAGGCATTAGCCAGCCGTTCGAGGCCGGGCGGTATCATTCGCTGGCCGCGGAGCCTGACAGCATACCGGCTGCTCTTGAAGTGACGGCAAAGACGAGCCGCGGTGAGATCATGGGTGTTCGCCACCGTGAACTGCCTGTCGAGGGTGTGCAGTTTCATCCGGAAAGCATCCTGACACCTGAAGGCGATGACCTGATGAAGAACTTTCTGAATTTGGGAAAGTAGGAGTTGATCCACTGATGTCCCATAAACTTCATCAACGAGTATGTGCGCAAGACCGTAGGAGCGGCATCTTGCCGCGATTCCCTTCGGTGGCGTGCCATTCGCGGCAAGATGCCGCTCCTACGGAAGTTGCCGGGTCGGCACCTGTAAAACCATGAGCATCGACGCAAAACCAACACTGAACCGCTTGCTGGCGAACAACGACCTGACCGCGACTGAGGCTGCGGATCTGATGCGCTTGTTGGCCGATGAAGCGCTGCCGCAGGCGATGAGCGCGGCGCTGCTGATCGCCTTGCGGGTCAAGGGCGAGACTGCCGATGAGGTACGCGGTTTTGCGACCGCGATGCGCGAACTTTCGCGGCCGGTTGATTTACCCGCCGGTATGCGGGCTGTCGATATTGTCGGCACGGGTGGTGATGGTTCGGGGAGTGTCAATATTTCGACCGGCACGGCATTGCTGACGGCCGCCTGCGGCTTGCCGGTCGTCAAGCACGGTAATCGGTCCGTGTCATCTAAATCGGGCAGTGCGGATGTGCTGGAGTCACTCGGTATTCCGCTGCCGGACAGTCCGGACGTGGCGGCGGTCTGTGTCGCCGAATGTGGTTTCACGTTTCTGTTCGCGCCATTCTTTCACCCGGCGATGAAAGCCATTGCCCCGGTTCGCGGTGCGCTGGGCGTGCGCACGGTGTTCAACATACTTGGGCCGCTGACAAATCCGGCCAGACCGCCGTTTCACCTGATCGGCGCATTCGACCTGTCGACGACGCGGTTGCTGGCCGATGCACTCGTCGGTATGCCGCTCGAGCGTGCTTTCGTCATCCACGGTGAACCGGGCTGGGATGAAGCGACGCCGGTCGGCAGCTTCACGTTGTTCGATGTGCAGCCCGGCGAGGTTATCGAGGAGCGCAGAGATCCGCTGGACTATGGTCTGCCGAGATGTTCGTCGGACGATCTTGCCGGCGGTGATGCCGGGTACAACGCAAAAGCGCTGGAAGCGGTATTAACCGGTCAGGATCGGGGTCCGCATTGTGATGCGTTGTTACTCGGTACCGGGCTTGCACTCGAGTTGAGCGGTACGGCATGTGATCTTCACGATGGCGTCGCGCAGGCCAGGGCTGCGATCGATTCCGGTGCGGCCAGAAACTTGTTGGCTAAATTGCGGGCGTTTGTCGCATGATGCAATGTGAAATACAGCCTGTGGGAGCGGCTTTAGCCGCGAAAATCGCGTGGTCATGCAGCAGGGAAATCGCGGCTAAAGCCGCTCCCACAGGCTGTTTGGAGAACGTGGGTTAGTCATGTTTGTCAGCGATGACTTTTTGCAGGACATGGCGGTGTCGAGTGCGGCACGTCTGAGCGAGGCACGGGCGGCGGTTGGTTTGATGGAGTTCGAACGTCGGGCCACTGCACGACCGGCTCCGCCACCGTTACGATTGTCGGCTAAAGGATTTGATCTGATTGCCGAGGTCAAGAAAAGCTCACCTTCTGCCGGCCGCCTAGCCGATGCAGCGTTGTCACCGGCCGCACAGGCGGAGCAATATATTGCCGCCGGTGTCGCGGCTATCTCGGTGTTGACGGAACCGTCGCGGTTTGCCGGTTCGCTGGCCGATCTTGAACAGGTGGCCGCGAAGATTGAAGCGATCCCGGTCATGCGCAAGGACTTCCTCGTCGATCCGTATCAGGTTGTCGAGGCTCGTGCCGCCGGCGCCGGGGGCGTGCTGTTGATCGCTGCGATCCTCGAGCCACCGGTGTTGCGCGACATGCTGCAAACAGCCTTCGATCTCGGCATGTTCGCGCTCGTCGAGGCATTTGATGAACCGGATCTCGCACGCTGTGTCCCGGTCATGACCGACCTGATGCCGGCAATCGATGCAGATGACGCGTGCCGGTTGCTGCTCGGCATCAACTGCCGGAACCTGCGAACACTCGACGTCGAGTTCGAGCGTTTCGGGCGACTCACTGAACAATTGCCGGATTCGATTCCATGGGTTGCCGAGAGTGGTGTCGATACACCGGATAAGGCTTCGTTTGTCGCCAGTGCCGGCTATCGCCTGGCATTGGTCGGCACGGCATTGATGCGCAGTGCCGAACCGACCGGTACCGCGCAGGCATTGCTCGATGCAGGTCGCGCCGGCTAACGATGACAATATGCATAAAAATTTGCGGCCTGACGTCGCCGGACATGGTCGGCGCTGCGATCGATGCGGGTGCCGATGCGCTCGGTTTTGTGTTCGCCGATTCGCCACGTCGGGTCACGGTCGAACAGGCTTGTCGCATTGCGCGCTCTTTGCCCGTTCACATCGTACGTGTCGCCGTCATGCGTCATCCGACGCAGACCGAGTGGAATGAGGTTGCCGGTGGTTTTGGTCCGGACTGGCTGCAGACGGATGCGGCGGACTTTGCACGACTCGTGATCGACAAAGACGTTGTTCAAATGCCGGTGTTCCGCGATTTACCATCGCTTGATACGGACGCTGTCGCAGCGGCGCCGCAGGCATTGTTCGAAGCAATCGATAGCGGTGTCGGCCAACAGGCAGACTGGGGCCGGGCGGCCGAACTGGCACGCACGACCCGCCTGATGCTCGCCGGTGGATTGGATGCGGCCAACGTAGCGGCCGCCATCCGGCATGTTGCACCATGGGGCGTGGATGTCAGTAGCGGCGTGGAAGTACGCCGCGGGATCAAGGATAAAGATAAGATAGCGGCCTTCATCGAAGCCGTTCGTGGAGCGGAGAACATTAATGCAAGTTGATTTGAGTGACATCGAGCGCAAGGGGCTGTTGACGCGGTTGCTCGGCGGCAAGTTGCCGGATGAGCACGGTAGATTCGGCCCGTTCGGCGGTCGGTATGCACCCGAGACGCTGGTACCGGCGCTTGAAAGACTCGAGGCTGGTGTCAGTAAATACCTGAACGATCCTGAATTCGCCGCCGAACTCGGCCGTGAACTGGAAACCTGGGTCGGCCGGCCGACACCCTTGACCCATGCACGCGGACTGTCGGCGCACTGGGGTGCCGAGGTGTACCTGAAGCGCGAGGACATGGCACACACCGGTGCGCACAAGATTAACAATGCACTCGGTCAGGCGTTGCTGGCGAAAAAATTCGGCGCTAAACGCGTCATCGCCGAGACCGGCGCCGGTCAGCATGGTGTTGCGACCGCGGCCGCGTGCGCCCGTGTCAGCATTCCATGCATCGTGTATATGGGCGCCGTCGATATCGAGCGTCAGGCGCCGAATGTCGATCGGATGCTGCAGCTCGGTGCCGAGGTCGTTGCCGTCGAGTCCGGGGATAGAACGTTGCGTGCTGCAATCGATGAGGCGTTTCGTAACTGGGTTGCGGATCCGGAGGATAGTTACTACCTGCTTGGCTCGGCCGTAGGGCCGCATCCGTATCCCTATCTCGTGCGCGAACTGCAAATGGTCATCGGTCACGAAGCCCGCAAGCAGATGGCGGCGATGACGGGTGGTTTGCCCGATGTTGCGATTGCCTGCATCGGCGGCGGTTCGAATGCGATCGGGTTGTTTCATCCGTTTCTCGGCGATGAGAAGGTACAGCTCATCGGTGTCGAAGCAGGCGGGCGCGGTACCGGCCTGGGCGACAATTCGGCGACACTCGCAACCGGAACGCCGGGTGTGTTGCACGGTTGTTACTCGATCCTGCTGCACGATCAGGATGGCCAGGTGCAGGAAACGCACTCGGTGTCGGCCGGCCTCGATTATCCGGGCGTCGGTCCCGAGCATTCGTTGCTCAAGGCCATCGGCCGGGTAACTTATACTTCAGCGACAGACGATGAGGCACTTGCCGCGCTGAAAGAATGTTGTGCGGCCGAAGGAATTTTACCCGCACTCGAGTCGGCGCATGCGCTGGCCGGCGCAAAGAGATGGGCACAGGACAACCCGGGCAAGCGCATTCTGATCGGCCTGTCCGGTCGTGGTGACAAGGATATGCCGACGCTGAGCAGAAAGATCGAGGGTGCAGCGAGCGGTCATGACAACTCAAACGCAGGGGTCGCCGCTTAAATGTTGCCGCATGAAAGAATTTCCGCCGCGTTGAACGGCGCCGTTGCAGCCGGGCGCGTCGGGCTTGTGCCGTACCTGACGGCCGGTTACCCGGACAAGAGCGTGTTCGTCGACACGGTCAGGCAGATCGCCACCGTGGCGGATGTCATCGAAGTCGGTGTGCCGTTTTCTGATCCGATGGCCGATGGTGTGACGATTCAACGTTCGAGTCGCATTGCTCTGGAGCAGGGTGTCTCATTGCGCTGGATTCTCGCCGAACTCATGGCAGCCGGATCGATCGGCGCACCGATCGTGCTGATGAGCTATCTGAATCCGTTGCTCGTTTACGGCTACGAGAAACTTGCCGAGGATTGCATGAAGGCCGGCGTCTGCGGCTTCATCGTGCCGGATCTGCCGCTGGAAGAGGGCGAGGACTTTCGCACGGCGCTCGATCAGCACGGCCTCGCACTGATTCAGCTGGTCACGCCGGCCACACCGGATGACCGCATGGAACGGCTCTGCACGGCCAGCAAAGGCTTTGTCTATGCCGTGACGGTAAGAGGTATTACCGGCGGGACGAGTGAGCTACCGGCCGAAGTGCCGGCGTACCTCGACCGTGTCAAGGCGCAGGTCGACATTCCGGTCTGCGCCGGTTTCGGTGTGCGTCAGGCGGCCCAGGTTGAAAATCTGGCCAAGCATGCCGACGGCGTCATCGTCGGTTCGGCGCTTGTCGAGCAACTCGAAGCGGGTAATGATCCTGTGGAGTTTCTGCAGTCGCTGCGTGGCTGATCAGCAGGCGGTACAGCTAGCGGCTGCCCGATTGTCTAGTTCAGAACGCGATAGCCGCGGTAGCGCAGACACCGTTTGACTACCTGTTCTTTTTCCTTCGCACCCTGGGTGCCGGACTTTGAAGCGCCCAGAACCGCACCGACGGCTGCAGCCTCGGCGGCATCCCCGTTCTTGCGAATCGCGCCGATGGCGCCACCTGTTGCGGCGCCGGTGGCCGCTCCCCGCGCCATGCCGTCTTCGATCGGAACCTGTTCGGCGTAGGTTTTACAGTCGGCCAGATCCTGCTCATAGATGGCCATGTTGACGCCCTTCGTATCGATGATCGGTTCGGGTTGCGATGAACAACCCCCAAGCATTCCGGCAATCAGCAATGGAACCAGGTATAGATAGAAATATCGCATAACGAGATTAGGAGAAGCTAATATGACCGCTGAGTCAAGCAGGGACGAGTGGAGGTGAACGCGTACGCATCATTCAGTTATCCAGTTACGTACCACCCACTTCAATAATCACAACATTCCCTTCTTCGCTAAAGCCGATGGTGTAAATCACATCAGTTGCTCTATGCCACATCAGATAATGATCAGCCCCACTATCTGCTGCCCGCTTATAAGCTTCTTCAAACCCTTCTCTTTGAAACAGATAGAACTCTGATGAGCGATCATTCGGTGTCCCTAACAGAGAGACGACCATGGATTCAGGCATGCCAGGTTCTATTTCTTTATACCGGCTTTGAAATTCCTTATTTTCCGATGAGGTAATCAGCCAGTCAGTCGTAAAAGTCAGGCCGATGAGAATGACTACAAGCACAGCCAGAATCCTGACTGTGGAAATTGTGAATGATCGAAAATCCTTGGACATTGAAGCTACCTGGCGCCTGCGATATCGGCGGACAAAGCGTGTAGAGGTTTGGTCGTCCGGCGTCGCTTGCTGTGCGCTGTGATCACGCAGGTTACGGGGATGATGTGGCTTTCTTCGCGGTCTGCTCGGCCAATATCACAATCTCGGCCAGCGCATCGGACCCGCGATTCCAGTCGTACCACGACATCTTTCGTTCCAGTCGTTCCTCTTCGCTGATCTGGTCTGCTATGTCGAGATACCACCATTGCAATGAAGCGGGTCGTTCCACCCAGGATGCCACTTCCTGATCGCCACGCAGCAGTATCACCGTCGGTGTGGATGCCCGGCCATCGGGCGTGCGGTGCGCATCCATGATTGCCCGGCCGGTCCTGAAATCAACTACGCGCACTTCAACGCCGGCATCTGAGGCGAGCTTCGCAATATATGGAACGCTGTGCTGCGAGTCGGGGCACCAGTCTGCTGTGAGGATGAGGAGCTGCAGGTCGTCGCCGGCTCGCGTGAAGCGATCTACCAGGTCCGACGGAAGTTCGCGCCCGGCATTCGTCAGCCAGGTTTCGCGCTCCACCCGGGCGCTGGCCAGGAACTGATCCCAGGGCATTCCCTGAGAGTACATGGCGACCGGGTCGCTGGCCGCTGCGGTCTGCTTCGGGTCATTTTCCGCGACCGCTATAAACGCCGACAACGTCAGCAACATGATTCCGATCAGCAGTGCGCTGATCCGAACTTTAAGGTGAGGCACTGTTTTCATTGAAACTCCCGGCCGCGCGGGCCGCTATCAGTTGGAAGCCATTGCTGGTCAGAATCAAAACTTATGTCTTCGGCTAAAACCGGACATTCTACGGACAGGCAGAACCCGGCACTTGGCCGGGTTTCAAGATCATTAAAATCAGTGTTCGCTTGGTTTGCCTTCTTGCTGTACATCAAACCAAGCACAGTTGTTTCATTCGATATCAGTCGCTGATGTATTTTTATGACCGTTCCGACAAAATACGCCAGTTGTGGCCGAGCAGCAAGCGACAGCGCCAAGTACGCCACCAACTATTGGTGCCAGCCAAAATAGCCACAATTGACTGACGGTCCATAGGCCGACAGAAACGGCCGGATTGAGGTGGCAGCAGGACCTATGCCCGATCGCATATGCCATAGTAATGATTTAAATTTATTATTTTGTTGAAAACCAGCAAACTATGATTGATCTTGTTCTATCAGCATTTGAGCAACGGATTCACGTAATAGTTTAACCACACCAATACCCTGCCAGGTGCCATCATCGTTTTTTAACGCCAAAGCAACCGGCAATCCCCAGATATTATGAATCACGATGGCATTTGTTTTTCCGTCATCTGCTTGCTTAATAATTTCACCTCCATATTGATCCTGATAGTCAATTTCACCTTCTTCATCCCAGTGAACGCTTTGCATGTCATCCAGGGTTATAATTGCCCATTCATGGTTACCCATTAATGTTACGAAATCGCGCAATTCATCCAGGATTTTCTGCTTCCCAACCACATCGTTTGAATAGGCTTTGGGACCAGTACGGTTCGTTTTATCTTTACTCACAACGTGAAACTCCAAATAGCCAGAAGAGTTATTTTCTTGTGCTTATGATGCTCAAAAAGAAACCCGCTTGACAGCGGGTTTCAGATATTTGCTTGTTGAAAGCGGTTACGCTGATTTGCGCTGCCTCCAGCCTCGGTTGCGAGGTAAATATAGCACCTGAATGACTGGTTTTTACTCTGACCCCAATTATTAGATTACTTTTTCTACACCAGACCCAAACCCAGATAGATAAGAAACCATCCAAATACACCACACAATTACCGAAATCTTATGGAAGTTTGTGATTGATTGCTCACTTTTATTGAGATAAACAATTATCGACCAAACTACGTGGACTGTCATTAAAGCAATAGAGATAAAACCAAGGATCGCGTGCCACGTAAATACTATTCCACCAATAGAAATATAGGTGAGTACTGTTGCTAAATAATCGGTAAAAAGACCAATTAGAAAAACATAAATATGCCAGAGTTTCAGGCGCTTTGAGAACCACCCTGCCCACACGCTGACTGAATAAAATACTAGCGCAATTGTGAAAAGAAAAATTCCCCATAATATTAGTGATGGCATGTATTGCTCCTGAAAAACATTTGGATACTGGTCTTAGGTTGTAAAGATGTAGATTTGCACCGGTAGTTAGCTCAGATTTTAAATTGATAGGGCCTGACTTTTTATAATTGTTACTCTGACCCGATTTATTCTATGACCCGATTTATTCGGCCCTGGTTATTAAAGGCAAGATGATTTTATGGATTTATGTCTTACAGGTGTGTCAACTGTAAGTTAATAAATAAAAATGTTATGCAATCTTATGCACTAACTAACTGATAATCATTCTTATACAAACAAAGAAGTGCTCCGCGAAAAGTGTCGCACTATGACCGCCCGCTAACTGCCGAGGCTATTATGCTAGATCCAGCTTAGCGCCTCTTCGATTATCTCTTCTGCCCCGGTTTGTGCGCATTCACCGTGTGCGATCAGCAATCGGCTGGGTTTCCAGTCAAGCACTTTCTGACGAGCGGTGCGGGTGAGCCTACGGTGAAGAAAACTAGCCCGCCACTCCCTCGGTGTACTGCCGTGCTCACCAACTAAGCCATCTAGCCGCATGAGCTTACCTTTCCAACCCGACATTTTTTCTTCCGCATGTCGCTGGATAAGGTCACAAATGATCGCTGTGCGAGACACCCGATGGAAGAACACGACCTCTTCCATTGCCAATGAACCACGAAAAATCACTTGATCGATATCTGCTGCCCAAGCCAAATCGGGTTTATCGCAAAGATCAGTATCAAAGTTAATTTCTGGCTTCCGTCGCGCGAGACCAGGCGGAGCATACAGACGCGCACCAGGCCATCGCTCGGCCCATTCTCTCAAGAACAGATGATGAATTTTGTTCGGCGATACGATATGGCGCACAGGTCCGATTGCTTCGACTTCGCTGGCCAGCTCATCTGTCAGGGCGACTGGTGACCATACCCATGAGCTGCTGTCAGATAGGCGTACTACTGCCATGCGAGTGGGATAAGGAAAGCCATAAAATGAAACGGTCGGCCCATTGGCTACATATAGAGAAGGTCCAAATTCTTCAAGCATTCAGATGGCCAAACAATTCTGGGACGCTGGGATTTGCTTCATAACGCCCACGAAAGCGGACGGTGGTACGCCGGTCCGGCACTGCATGCGCTTGTTAGGCAACGGGGTTTGGGGTTGGTATGAAATTATTTCCGCCATAAGTGTCACGACAACCAACGCTACATTACATTCCAACTACCTTGCGAATTTGATCGGCAATCCCACGAATATCACCGGACATTTTCATCTTCCAGTTTTCTCCACGCCTTACAAAGGATGCGACACTCATTTTATTCAATTCCGCATTCGGCAGTTGCACCGTAATTCGCGTCACAGCATGAGCGACTTCATCTCCCTCCATGACATATCCGAGATACTCAAGACTCTTAAATTCCATACCGCCCTTGGCCACAATTTGCGACATAGCCATCGCCCAAAACACTCCAAAGTACTCAGCGTCTGACATACGACCTACAGACTCTTGAGTTGCTCCTGGGCCGAAAATACCCGAGTAGACCCGAGCCTGAGACGCTGCGGGAGCGGTCGCTAAAAATTCTAGAGACTCTCTAAAACTACGCAACTCCTCTTGATCAAACAACTCAGCTGACTTTGCGTACTCACCACTTTTCATGACTTGGAAATAGTAATCTACAGCCTCCTCAACGGTGTCTCCAAAGGCGGGGACCGCTAATACAGAGAACATGACAAATAGCTGAAGCTTCTTTAGGTGCATGGTGCCTCCTGTTGCTTGATTTTTGATGCCTAACAGCCTCTTAATCAGAGGAAGCTGTTGTTCTCGGCTTATTTACCTGTTTTGGTGCAGCGGTGGTTTTGGCCGTCCGAGGTAGAGAGCGATGATGCCGACCAGGCCGACGGCCCAGCCAACCCATTCGGGCTTTGCGTCGAGGCCGATCAACAAGGCACCGGCTACAAGACCGGCTGCTCCTCCGATAACCTGATACTGGCGGCGTTCCCGCCGGTGCATCGTCTGGCTATCGGGAATCGGCAGTTTGCCTTCGTTGGCGAGGACCTGATCGACGAGCCGGCGACCGACGGTCGGCAGGCGTTCGAGTATGTAACGGACCTCGGGCAGATCGCGCCAGACGCGCTCGGCCGTTGATTTCGGTCCGGTTTGTGCCGACATCCATTTCTTGAGTACCGGCTGGCCGGTTTCCCACAGGTCGAGCTCGGGATACAACTCGCGCCCCAGCCCCTCGATTTGCACGAGGGTTTTTTGCAGCAGAAATAGCTGCGGTTGAATTTCCATGTCGAAACGCCGTGCAACCTGAAACAGGTTGAGCAGCACATTGCCGAACGAGATATCTTTGAGCGGCTTGTTGAAGATCGGTTCGCAGACCGTACGAATTGCCGATTCGAGTTCATCGACGCGCGTGTCCCCCGGCACCCAGCCGGAATTCACATGTAACTGTGCGACGCGATGATAGTTGCGGTCGAAAAAGGCGAGAAAGTTCTCGGCCAGATAGCGCCGGTCGCTGTCTTCGAGTGTGCCGACGATGCCGAAGTCGACGGCGGCATAGCGCGGACTGTCCGGGTTGCTGATTTCAACGAAGATGTTGCCCGGATGCATGTCGGCATGAAAAAAGTTGTCGCGAAAAACTTGTGTGAAGAAGATCTCGACACCGTTTGCAGCCAATTTCTTGAGGTTTGTGCCGGCTTGCCGCAGGGCTTCCATGTCGTTGATCGGAACGCCGTGGATGCGTTCCATGACCATGACCTGGGTTCGGCAATAGTCCCAGTAGACCTCCGGTACATAGATAAGCGATGAACCGTTGAAGTTGCGCCGCAGTTGCGCCGCGTTCGCAGCTTCGCGCATCAGGTTCAGTTCGTTCAGAACTGTGTTCTCGTATTCCCTGACGACCTCGATCGGGCGTAGCCGGCGGCCGTCTGGCCAATAACGCTGCGCCAGGTTAGCTATCAGATACAGGATCTCGATGTCGCGTTCGACGTCCTGCTGCACGTTGGGGCGCAGAATCTTGACGATGACCTCGAGACCCGTGTGCAGTTTTGCGACATGGACCTGGGCAATCGATGCGGCAGCCAGCGCCTCGGGATTGAATTCGGCGAATACTTCGTCGGCCGGCTGCCCAAAAGCATCCTGGATGGCCTGCAGCGCCAGCTCACCGGAAAACGGCGGTACCTGATCCTGCAGTTTTGCCAGCTCCGCGCCGATATCATCGGGCAGCAGGTCCTGGCGCGTCGATACCGACTGGCCGAATTTGACGTAGATCGGCCCGAGCTCTTCGAGCGCTTCGCGAATGCGCTGGCCGCGCGGGGCGGAAGATCGCTTGCGGCCCCAGTTGGCTGGCCACAGGAAAAAAATAAAGCGCAGCGGACGGAACAGATGTGCCGATGTAATTAATTCGTCGAGACCATGGCGCACGAGCACACGCTGGATGGCGAGTAGCCGCAGGAACAGGCGCAGGTTCTTCATGTCGACTGTTTCTCCGTCAGCCGACCGAGCCGGGCGTCAAGGCGTTCGACAGCGTTGACGAACTGATCGACCGCATCAAAATGTGTTTTGATTTCATTGCGTGTCGGCAGCTGCCCGGACTCTTCGTGCAGGTGGTCGCTGGTTCGTTCCGCTATACCTTCGGTAATGTCGGTGGCCCAATCGCGGGTCTCGTGAGCGAAGCTCGACAATTGGGAGGCCAGTGAATCACCGAACCATTCCGCCAACACTTCTTCGAGGTCCGGGCGGGCGCAGAGCAATAGCTCCCGAAAGCGGTCGGCGATGTCGGTATCGCCAATGACTTCGACATGGCCTTCGCGGATCGGTGCGTGTCTGTCGATGAACATCAGTCGATTGAGTTCGATGACGGTGCCGGAAATCTCGGCATCGGCCTGTCGTTGTGAATCGGCAGACACATCGACCATGCCGTCATTGGCCGAAATCAGGATTGGCAACGGTAATGGTCTGGCGACGATGCGCAATGACCGCCCGTCCAGGGCATCACAAAGATCCTGTGCGTTTTCGTTGTCGTCGATGCCGCGATTGACGATCGACGCGGCGGGGCTGAGCAGCAGTTCAAAAAGCAAGATGTTTTCAACCCTAGTATTTGTATCCGATGTGCAGCGCGACGATGCCACCTGCCAGGTTGAAATAGCGACTGTCTTCGAGGCCCGCCCCGGTCATCATGTCCAGTAATGTTTTCTGGTCGGGATGCATGCGGATCGATTCGGCCAGGTACTGATAACTTGCCTCGTCCTTTGCAACCATACGGCCCAGTGTCGGCAGCACCCTGAACAGGTGGAATTCGTAGAGCGGTTCGAGAAATTCCAGCGCCGGCCTGGAAAATTCCAGTATCAGCAGTCGGCCTCCGGGCTTGAGCACGCGTCGCATCGAGGCCAGTGCTGCATCCTTGTCGGTGACGTTACGCAGGCCGAAGGCGATCGTGACGCAATGAAACGTGTCGTCGGCAAACGGCAGGCATTCGGCATTGGCCTGGGCGAGTGTGACGTTGCCGACGATGGCGTCGTTGACCAGCCGCCGGCGGCCGCAGTCGAGCATCGCGGCGTTGATATCGGTCAGGCAGACCAGCCCGGATGCACCGACCTGGCGGCTCATGCCCGCGGTCAGATCCGCCGTGCCGCCGGCAACATCGAGTGCCCGGTCACCCGGACGCAGGCCGGTCTTGGTCAGCGTGAAGCGCTTCCAGAGCCGGTGCAGGCCCCCCGACATCAGGTCATTCATCAGGTCGTAGTTTTGTGCGACCGAGTCGAATACGTCACGGACGCGACCGGCCTTTTCGCCGGTCGGAACTTCCTGGTAGCCGAAATGGGTTGTGGGGGTGTCGGGGGTCATGGGAGCCGCATTATATCGGAGCTGCTCCTACAGGATATAGCGGCTCAGATCTTCGTCTTTGATGAGTTCGCCGAGGTGTTCGTCGACGTAACCGGCGTTGACGGTCACGGACTGGCCGTCACGGTCTGCCGCTTCGTATGAGATGGCTTCCAGGAGGCGTTCGAGCACGGTGTGCAGCCGGCGGGCGCCGATATTTTCGTTCTGTTCGTTGACCCGGAATGCGACATCGGCGGCACGTTGGACGCCTGATGCCTCGAAATTCAGTTCGACTCCCTCGGTCGCCATCAGTGCAACATATTGTTCGGTCAGCGAAGCATCGGGTTCAGTCAGGATGCGCACGAAGTCGGCGCTGGTCAGCGCACTGAGTTCGACACGAATCGGGAAGCGGCCCTGCAATTCCGGAATCAGGTCCGATGGTTTCGACGTGTGAAAGGCGCCGGAGGCGATGAACAGGATGTGATCGGTCTTGATCATACCGTATTTCGTTGTGACCGTGCAGCCTTCGACGAGGGGTAGCAGATCGCGCTGTACACCTTCGCGCGATACATCGGCGCCGGTCGCGTCGGCACGTCGTGCCACCTTGTCCAGCTCGTCTATGAACACGATGCCGTTTTCTTCGACATTTTTCAGTGCCTGGATTTTAATCTCGTCCTCGTTGATGAGCTGGCCGGCTTCTTCTTCGATCAGCAGCTTGAGGGCGTCGGCTATCTTGAGTTTGCGGGTCTGCTTTTTCGGACTCGACAGGTTCTGGAACATGCCCTGTAACTGGCTGGTCATTTCTTCCATGCCCGGAGGCGCCATGATCTCGACGCCGATCGATGCGGCCTGTACGTCGAGTTCGATTTCCTTGTCGTCCAGCTTGCCTTCGCGTAACTTCTTGCGAAATTTCTGTCGGGTGTCGGCTGCGGACGGATTCTCTTCTCCGCCATCGGGCATCGGCAACAGCACATCGAGGATGCGATCCTCGGCGACGTCTTCGGCGCGATGCCGGACTTTGTCCATCTCGATTTCCCGCGTCAGCTTGACGGCCGTATCCATCAGATCACGGATGATGCTGTCTACTTCGCGCCCGACATAGCCGACCTCGGTAAATTTCGTCGCTTCGACTTTGATGAACGGCGCCCGGGCCAGGTTGGCCAGGCGCCTGGCAATCTCGGTCTTGCCGACGCCGGTCGGGCCCATCATCAGGATATTTTTCGGGGTAATTTCATTGCGCAGGTGTTCTTCGACCTGCATGCGCCGCCAGCGATTGCGCAGTGCAATAGCTACGGACCGCTTGGCCGGATCCTGACCGATGATGTGTTTGTCCAGTTCCTGGACGATTTCACGCGGGGTCATCTGGGACATGTAAGTCACTCCGCCTCGAGAGTCTCGAGGACGATATTGTCGTTGGTATAAACGCAGATCGATGCGGCGATTTCGAGTGCTTTGCGCACGACGGTTTCGGCATCGAGGTCAGTGTTCTCGAGTAGTGCACGGGCTGCGGATTGCGCGAACGGACCGCCGGAGCCGATGGCCATCAGGTCGTCTTCGGGTTCGATGACGTCGCCGTTGCCGGACACGACCAGGGATGCTTCCTTGTCCGCAACGACCAGCAGTGCCTCGAGGCGTCGCAGGCGCCGGTCGGTACGCCAGTCTTTGGCCAGTTCAATCGCGGCACGGGTCAGGTTGCCGTATTGCTCCAGTTTGCCCTCGAACAGTTCGAATAACGTAAATGCATCGGCCGTACCGCCGGCAAACCCGGCGATGACGCGCCCGTTGGCCAGGCGCCGAACCTTGCGGGCATTGCCCTTCATGATGGTATTGCCCATGCTGACCTGGCCGTCGCCACCGATGGCAACGATGCCGTTGCGTCTGACCGACACGATGGTCGTGCCTCTGAATTGTTCCATGCTGTATTCCTTGCCCTAATTCCGGGGACAGTGCCCTAATTCCGGGGACAGTTTACTTATTTGCTCCTCCGGATTTCCGGAGGAGCAAATAAGTAAACTGTCCCCGGAATTCAATCGCTATTTTTCTTTGCGCCGCGCGCGCGGATGCGCCTTATCGTATATCTGGGCAAGATGCTGAAAATCAAGGTGGGTGTAGATTTGAGTTGTGCTGATGTCGGCATGACCGAGCAGTTCCTGGACGCCGCGCAGATCCTGGCTGGACTCGAGCAGGTGGGTTGCGAAGCTGTGGCGGAACAGGTGCGGGTACACCCGCTGCGGGATGCCGGCCTGCCGGGCCCAGTGTTTGACCCGGCTTTCGACCGTGCGCGGGCTGATACGCCGGCCGCGCACGCCGACGAACAGAGCGGTCTCATCCTGATCAGCGAGAACGGCGCGCACCTGTTTCCAGTCCTGTAAAGCGTCACATGCCTTGCTACCGATCGGGACCAGACGGTCTTTGCTGCCTTTGCCGGTCACGCGCACGACATTGTCACCGAGATCGACGTCAGCGGGGTCCAGGCCGACAAGTTCGGCGAGTCGCAGCCCGGATGAATAGAGTAACTCGAGCATGGCGCGGTCGCGCCGGGTGACCGGATCGTCGCCGCGGATGTCGAGCAGGCGGCCCATCTGTTCGATGTCGAGCGTGTTGGGCAGCTTGCGGGCTGCTTTCGGCGCCGAAACATCGGCGGCCGGATTCTGCGTCGGCACATTGCCGTCGAGTGCGTCGCCCTCGCGAATCAGGTAGTTCATGAAACTGCGTACACCGGACAGGCGGCGCTGGACGCTACGGGGACTTAATCCCTTGGCATGACTCTGTGCCGCGAATCGGCGCAGGTCGTGGATACTCAGATCCTTCCAGCGCTCGACACCGGTTTTGTCACAGAAGTCACGGCAGCAGACCAGATCGCGACGATAGCTTTTTGTCGTGTGCACAGACAGGCGCCGTTCAAGCTCGAGATGCTGGAGGAATTGCTCGACGAGCTGCCACTGTTGGTCGTGCATGATGGGGTCTGATTATTAATTGGTGTCAGACACCAATTTCTACCGGGATCCGGCCTACCTCGTCAGGGCCGCGGCGACCAGTTCTCCGATCCGGGTCAGGAAATCGATACTCTTGCCCGGGTGAAAATGATCCGGGTCGCGGCAGCCTATGGCCAGGAAGCCGACTTCGCATTGCTCACCGAGCGGGATCAGTGCGACGGAGCCGACTTCGACGTCCTGGGCGCCGAACAGGAAGGTGCGCTGTGTATCACGCATGGTGCCGCAGCGGGCCTGGCCGGCTTGCAGGAATGTCTTGAACGGTCCGATTGACGGATCATCGCGGTTGATTTGCCGCAGAAACGGGCCGTCATCGTTATCGGCAGCGTCTTCGTCGAACAGCACGAGGACCGGGCGATCCGCATTGAATGTCGTGCGCAATTGTTCTTCGATCGTCGCGATGACTGCGTCGCGTTTGCCCGCGCGCATCAGCAGTATTGCCAGCGCCTGGATCTTGTTTGCAATCTCGTCATTGCTCTGTGCGACCTGCATGAAGTCACGCAATTTTGCTTCAATCTGTACGTTGCGGCCACGGAGCACGGATACCTGTCGCTCGATCAACGAAATAGCTGCGCCACCGGTGCTATGCGGCAGCTGCAGGTCAGCGAGCAGTTCGCTGTTGCGCGTAAAGAAATCAGGATTCGCCTGCAGGTACTCTGCAATGGCTTCATCGTTGTGTTCGACTGGCGTGGATTCCGCCTGTTCGACAGTGTTCATATATTAACCGTACCTTCGAAAACGGTTACCGCCTCTCCGGTTAACCAGACTGGCGATCCCAAGCCATCCCACCGCACGGTTGCGCGTCCACCGGGAAGTTCGACTTCGACGACGGAATTGAGCGCACCGTCACTCTGACCGACAACAACTGCTGCACAGGCACCGGTCCCGCAAGCCTGTGTCTCCCCGACGCCGCGTTCGAAAACCCGTAATCGTATGCGGTCAGCAGAGACAACCTGCATGAAGCCGATGTTAGCATGGTTTGGAAATCTCGCGTGGGCTTCGAGCAGCGGGCCGAGCGTGGCGACCGGCGCTGTGTCGATATCGTCGACCTGGATGACGCCATGGGGGTTGCCGATCGATACGACATGGATCGCGACGTGTTGATCTCCGGCATCGATCGGGTAGGGTGGTTTGGCGGTCTCGGTACGAAATGGCAAAGATTCGGGTCGAAAGTCGGGTTCACCGAGTTCAACCGATACATCGCCATTGTCTTCAAGACGGGCACGTGACAGGCCGCCCGGATGTTCGAGCACCAGTTCCCGGCTGTCTGTCTCTGCACCGATGAAGCGCGCAATACAGCGGGCACCGTTGCCGCACTGCTCGGCCTCACCGCCATCGGCATTAAAAATCCGGTAAAACACGTCGCCGGTGTCTGTTTGCGGCGGTTGCAGCCACAGTAACTGATCAAATCCAATACCCGTCCGGCGATTGCCGAGGCGGCGAATTGTCTCGGCTGGCAGCAACGCCTCATCCTGCGTACGAATGACGACGAAGTCATTGCCAAGGCCATGCATTTTGGTGAATGAGATGCGCATCAGGGTGTGCCGGTCGACAGATTATGGATTCAGCGATTATATCGCCGCTACGTATTTTAGCTGCTTGTCTTTTGTTAAATGAGGCGCTAAGTTTACCGCCTTCATTTATGGGGCAAAGGACAACAAAAATGCGTCACATTATGGTCTTGAATTCCAAGGGCGGCTGCGGCAAGAGTACGATAGCGACCAATCTGGCCAGCTACTACGCGACCGAGGGAAAAAGCGTGGCCCTGGTCGACTATGATCCGCAGGCTTCCAGCCTGGACTGGTTGGCCAGACGTCCGGACAGCCGGGACGAGATCGTGGCTATCAACGGCGCAAAGGACGGCTTGACCCATTTACCGCGGAATGCCGACATCGTTATTGAGGATGCCCCGGCACGCTCGCATGGTGCCGAATTGACGAATTTGGTGCGCCATGCCGATACGTTGATCGTACCGGTTCTGCCATCGACAATAGATATGCAGGCATCGACGAAGTTTCTTGAAGAGCTGGCGAAGGTCGGCAAAGTCAAGCGCAAGCAGGTCAAGGTTGCCGTCGTTGCGAACCGGGTTCGTGAATACACGATTATTTTCGAGCAGCTCGATGAGTATCTCGAGGGCCTGAAGATCCCTTATGTTGCGTCGTTTCGAGAGGCGCAGAATTATATTCGGGCGTATGTGCGGGGGCTTGGGATCTTTGAATTGCCGGAGTATCTGGCCTGGCCGGATCTGGAGCAATGGGATCCACTCATCAAATGGCTGAATAGCAAGCGTTCACGGCCTTGAGTTAGGCTCATTTTGTGGGAGCGGCTTTAGCCGCGATTGGCCTGAAGTTTGTGTACCTATCGCGGCTAAAGCCGCTCCCACAACAAACTTGTCGACCTAGGGCCCGGCGTTTTCCAGGCGGGGCAGATCGGGGGCACCGGTGTGGCTTAAGGTCAGGCCCTTTGCAAAAGCCGTTGTCGCGGCGGCGGTGTCGTCGAGTTTGAGCATGAGCTGGCCGAGTTCGTTGTAGGCGGCCGGCGTGGCGGCAATCGCTATACTCGATTCGATGTAGCTGCGGGCTTTGCCCCACAGCTCGTTGCGGATGGAGGCGCGACCGGCGGCCAGCAGGATGACCGGGTCTTCGGGATACTGGTTCAGCCATTTTTCTATTTGCCGCAGTTGTCCGTCTCTGTTGGCCAGCTTCAGTTCGCCGTAGATCGCCACGAATTGGCTGTTCCAGTCTGTTTTCAGGGTTTTGCAGATGGTTGTTGCGGCCAGCTCGCTGTTATTACCCCCAATCAGTGCACTGATGCGCGCGAGGAGCAGGCGTTCATTTTTGCGCAGCGGCTTGGGTAGTTTGTTCCAGTAGGCATCGATCGATTCAATATCGAGATTGGGTGCGGCCAGCTGCGCTGCAAAGGATTCGATCGTCCATCCGTCGAGTTGGCGCGTCGGGATGTTCTTGGCGCGGCGCAATTGCGGCAGCAGATCCGTCAGCAGGTGCCAGTCCTGTTCGATGTACAGCAGTTCGCCCAGCAGCTTCAGTGCCTGGGGATGGGCAGGCTGGCTGTCACGAATTTGGGTAAGGCTCTGGCGTGCCGCCTGGTATTCGCCGGCGGCAATCTGCAGTTCGGCCTGCGTCAGCAGGACTGCATTTTGTGTTCCACCGTCACTGTCCTGGGCCATCTTGAGCCAGCCGTCGCGGCGTTGCCGATCTCCCTGGGCCTGTGCGGCACGTGCCGCGGTCAGGTAATTCAGCAGCGGTGTTTCGCTGTCGGCGGCGCCCTTGGTCAACAGACGTTCGGCGCGCGCGAGCTTGCCCTCCGACAGGGCGATAAAACCTTTCGTAACGCGCTGGTTGGCACGTCTCGAACGGGCGCGGGCGGCCATCGCTCCGAGTTCACGCGGCGTTTGCCAGAGGCGGACCAGTGAACGGATGACCAGATAAAGAAGAAAGGTGACAAAGACTAATATCGGCACAGACATTTCGATCGTGTAGCCGCGGAAATTGATCAGCACATAGCCATTATTTTCGAGCAGAAAATGTCCGGCGACCGAGCCGATGAGCAGCGTCAGGACGACAAGCAGGCCGAATCTCATGGGCTGGCCGCCTCATCGCCGAGGTCCAGTAACAGGCTCAGTGAGCCGGAGATGTCGGGCAGGGTTTCCGGCAAGCTGGCTTTCGCCAGCTTGTTGACGGTCGCTTGAGCCGCTTGCACCTGCTGTGAGTCGTTGTCGAAGTATTGCGTGAGCCGGTCCTCGACGGACTGCAGCGATTGGCGATACAGGCCGCCTTCGTTGCGGATCAACGCGAGGCGTGCAATCTGCAGTTCGATATCGAGGCTGCGGATCAGCATGGATTCTTCAGTCGCAGACATCAGCGGCGTGATTGCTTCTTCGTTGCGCCTGACACTGATGATGCTCGACAGTGCATCCACGATGACGCGCCAGGCACGTCGCCAACCGGTTTCCGTCGTTGCGCCGTTTTCCGCCGTGAAGTGATCCGGGGATGAGCGCGCCAGTGGCAACGTGTGTAGCACCAGCGCCAGACTGCCGAGTTCCAGCACGATGCCCTCGGCATCAGGTCGCGGTACGGCCTTGAGAGCCGTGCGTTCGTCACTGATTTTCGCGCGCACGCGCGTCAGGCCGGGATCATCCAGATCCTTGATCTTTGCGTCAGCCAGTTCGAGGGCGCGTAATGCGACATCGACATTTCCGGCCAGGTTCAGTTGCGCATTGGCGATGCGCAGGAAGTACTCGGCCTCGGCGAGTACCCATGCCGAGCGGGCCAGCTCGTCTACACCCGGTATCTTGTCGAGAGTCCCTTCGATACGCGTCATGCGCGCCGGCAGTTCTTCGAGCTGACGTTCTATGCGCCCGGTTAATGAGACGAGCAGATCATCGAGCTTTTGATCCTCAGCAATCAGATGTTCAATGTCACCGGTGATACGGCTGAGTTCCACGCTACGAGTCGTGCCTTGCGTCGAGAATGTGCGTTGCAACTCGGCTAACTGCTCGTTCGTGATTCGCTGCGCCTGCTGTTCATTCCACAGGTAGGCGACACCGGCCGCCGCCAGCAAGGCGATGAGCAGGCCGATGAGGCCGGCCCAGGAAGTTTGTCGTCTGGCTGAATCGGCGTCTGGTGTCGGCGCCGGCGTCTCGCTTGCCGCGGGTTTTTCAGCAGATTCTGAATCGGACTCCGCTTCGAACTCCGCTTCGGATTCCGCCGGGGAAGGCACATCCGCCTGTACCGGAAGATCTTCGCCGGCTGGCGAATCGTCCTGCGGCTCGTCTTTGGGCTGGTCTTTGCTTTGGTCACTCATAGACGCATTATCGGAGTACAGGGCCGCTTGGACAACCGGAACGGATAGCAATCCAGATAAATTCTGTTGCCGAAATCACGTCGTACCGGTTTTCACAGGCGTTTCTTGACGCAGGCCTTGACGGCCGTGACATGGCGGCGGCTTACGTGCAGCGGTTCGTCACAGCCGCGCAGCCAGACTTCGTACTGGCCGTCCGGAGTTTTTTCCATGCGTTCGATCGATGCAAGCGCGACGAGTGCATTGCGGTGGATGCGGGTGAAGCGGTCGGCGAATTCATTAGCAAGATCCTTGAGCGGTTCATCGATCAGGTCTTCGCCTTGTGCATGGCGAACCGTGATGTATTTCTGGTCAGCCTGAAAATATAAAATATCTTCGATCGGGATCAGGTGCAGGTCTTCGCCGCGCCGCGCGCAGATGTTGGTACGGATGGCGGGTTGTTGTGGGTCGTCGACGAGCGCTTCGATTTGTGGCTGCGCGAGACGCGCGGCGAAGCTCAGTGCACGCTCCAGTTTTTCGCGGCGTACCGGCTTGAGCAGGTAGCCGATGGCGTGCGTGTCGAAGGCCTCGATTGCATAGCTGTCGAAGGCGGTCGTAAAGATCACGGCCGGACCGTCGTCAAGGGTGGAGAGATGGCGTGCGGTTTCGATGCCGTCCATACCCGGCATGCGAATATCGAGCAGGATGATGTCTGGTGATTCAGTCAGGCTGATTTGCAGCGCTTCGCTGCCGTTTGCCGCCTCGCCAATAATTTCATACCCGGTCAGTTCGTCGAGCAACCGGCGTATCCGTGAACGGGCCGGGGCCTCATCGTCTGCAATCAGGACTCTGATAGTCATTCTTTTACCGGGAACGCAATGCTGATCTGATAATGCGTCTGATCTATCGCCCGCGACAAGCTTGCGGAAGGGCCGAATGCCAGTTCCAGTCGCTCGCGAATGTTCTCGAGAGCGATCTGGTTACCGGCCTCAGACTTGAATTTTTTGATCGGCAGCGGGTTGCGGATCGACAGGTAAATCATGTTGCCCTTTCTGCGACCCTCTATCTCGACGACGCCGACTTCGGGTAACGGTTCGACGCCATGATAGATGGCATTCTCAAGTAGCGGCTGTAGCGTCAGGCTCGGGATACGCGCCTGCTGCGGAAGCTCTTCGAGTTGCCACTTGACGACCAGTCGGTCGCCGAGGCGTTGTTGCTCCATCTCCTGATAGACGCGGGTGACTTCGAGTTCCTGTGCCAGTGGTATCAGTTTCTGCGAGTCGGCCAGTGAGGCGCGGAACAGGTCGGACAGATTTTCAACCGCGGTTTCGGCCGCTTTCGGGTTTGTGCGCGTCAGTTCCGCAATCGTGTTCATGCTGTTGAACAGGAAATGCGGGCGAATCCTCGCCTGCAGCGCATGTATCCGGGTTCTTGCCTCACTTTCGACGTTGCGCTGCCATTGATGAGAGACATAGAAATAGCGCAGCGCCAGGCCGGTCATGATAACGCCGACGACGATGTTGCTCGATACGAAGTACCAGTGATTCTTTGGAAACCAGGTATTGAACACTGCCATGCCCGGCGGAGAGTAGGTCGTGCCAATCCAGAAGATAATTTCCGACACGACGAAGATGACAACGGCAACCGCTGCAAATGTAAGGCAGCTCGCCTTGACGGCGGAGAAACGGTTCAGCCAGCCGCGCAGCAGGCACAGTGTTGCGGTGACGGTCAGGCTTGTCCAGACGAGCAGCAGCGAAGTTTTAGCCAGGTCGCTGAAGAAGTAAGCCCATTCGGTCTGGCGTGCCAGCGTCAGCGCGATGGCCATTAACTCGGCGATCAGTACAACGCCGAAGACTATCGACGATGAACAGAAATTCGGCAGGTAGGCGGATTGGCGGGTGCCATCCTGGTTGTAATCGCGAACGCTCTGGCCGTCACGTTCGCCATCGGTCCGGCTATCGCGCGGGGGGCTCACCTTGCTTCACGAATCGGGATGTCAGGATAGCGTCACGTTAGTCGCACCACTCGTCAATGAGTTCTTGTGCTTCCATACGTTCACTATCGAGTTCATCGTCGGTCAGGTATTCGCGTTCACCGTTTTCGAGTGGCCGGTACAGACGCCGGGCCGTGTTGTAAGTCAACAGACGGGTCCTGGCCTTGTCACAATTTTCGGTACGAAGCTGTTGCTGTTTTTCGGCCAGAACCTTGTCTTCGGCAGCCTGTTCCTGCTCATGCTTCTCGCGGGTTGCGACAGCCGCATTTCGTTTGGCCGTTGTATCGATACGGGCCTGTAACGCCTGGCGATTCGTCTGGTGGAGTTTGATAGACGTGCGTTCGGCTTCGACGCCGAACGGTGGTTGCTCGCTGAAATGGGTCACGCCCTCGTCATCGACCCATTTAAAAATTACCTGGGCGCTGATATTTGACATAACACCCATGAACAGGATGCCGGCGAGCAGTAATACAATCTTCATTGAAGGTACTCCTTCCGCAGACCAACGGAGAAAGAAACCGTGAAACTCCCGGAATTATGCCATTTTTGGCCTCGCAGAATAGGGAACCGGGTCACAGTGCCTCGTAACGGGATCAGCCCCGTTGGTCCCAGGCTGGGACCTTCATGATACGACGACGGACTTTAATTAGTGTGCCACCTAACCAGCCGGGCGGGGCGGAGGATATGTCCCGACCCGACTAAAGATCCCCGGAGGCGAGGGACATATCCTCCGCCCCGCCCGGCGGCACTGCGGATTCGGGGTTTCCGCTTATTCCGGTGCACTGGTGAATTCGGGATAGGCCTCAAGCCCGCATTCCCCGATATCGACACCCTCGTATTCCTCTTGCTCGTCGACCCGCACGCCGACAGCTGCCTTGATCCCAAGCCACGCAATCAGGCTCATGACGAAGACCCAGGCGAAGATCACGACAATACCTACCAGCTGCTTCCACAGGCTCGCATCCGGGTTCGACAGGCAGACAGCCAAAAGACCCCAGATACCGACGACGCCGTGCACCGAGATCGCGCCGACCGGGTCGTCGATCCTGAACCACCGATCCATGAAGATGATTGACGGGACGACCAGCAGGCCGCCGATGGCACCGATCGTCATGGCCAGCAAAGGCGTCGGCGTCAATGGTTCGGCAGTAATCGCGACCAGCCCGGCCAGCGCACCGTTTAGCGCCATCGTCAGGTCGGCCTTGCCGAACCAGAAGCGGGCAAGCAGCAGCGCGGCGACGAGCCCGCCGGCGGCCGCCATGTTCGTGTTGACGAAGACCAGCGCGACGGCATTGGCATCAGCGACACCGGAAACCTTGAGTTGCGATCCGCCATTGAAGCCGAACCAGCCAAGCCAGAGGATCAGCATGCCGAGTGTTGCCAGCGGCAGATTCGCGCCCGGTATCGCGTAGATCTGGCCCTTCGGACCATATTTCCCCTTACGTGCTCCAAGGACGATCACACCGGTGATGGCAGCCGAGGCGCCGCACAGGTGAACGACGCCGGAGCCGGCGAAATCGAGAAAGCCCATTTCATTCAGGAAGCCGCCGCCCCATTTCCAGAAACCCTGCATCGGGTAGATAAATCCGGTCAGGACGATCGCAAAGGCGAAAAAAGACCACAGCTTCATTCGTTCGGCGACGGCACCGGATACGATCGACATCGCGGTTGCCACGAACACGACCTGGAAGAAGAAATCCGACAGATTCGAGTAATAGGCATCACCGGCCACGACTGCTTCCACGGAATTGTCGCTGCCGCCGAGCATACTGATACCCGGAATGATGCCACCGGCATAGTCGCCGCCCGGATACATGATGCCGTAGCCGCACAACATGTACATGATGCAGGCAATTGCATACAGGCCGACATTTTTTGTCAGAATTTCTGCTGTGTTCTTGGCCCGCACGAGCCCGGCTTCGAGCATCGTGAAGCCGGCTGCCATCCACATGACGAGCGCACCGCAAACGAGAAAATAGAAAGTATCGAGCGCGTAGCTCAGTTCGGATATCTGCGTTGCCATGGTTCAGTTCTCCGTGAACTTGTGCTGGTGCCGTTAAACGGCTTCAGTGCCGGTCTCGCCGGTCCGTATGCGAATGATGTCTTCGAGTGACGTGATGAAGATCTTGCCGTCGCCGATCTTGCCGGTGCGTGCCGTGTTGATGATTGCCTCGATGACCTGTTCGGCGATAGCGTCATCGACGGCCATCTCGACTTTGGTTTTCGGCAGGAAATCAACGACATACTCGGCACCACGGTACAATTCGGTGTGGCCGCGCTGGCGTCCGAAGCCTTTGACTTCCGTTACGGTAATGCCCTGGATGCCCATATCCGCGACGGCCTGGCGGACGTCATCGAGCTTGAAGGGCTTGATGATGGCGGTGATTAATTTCATGTCAGGATTCCTTGGAATGTTGCGTCGGAGGCGACGCTTTTTATTTCGACAGGTCGATCGTGAACGTTTTCGTGAAGCCAAGGTTCAGATACTGATCGTCGCCGGCGTTCGTTGTCGGTAGATCGTCACCACGGAAAATAATCGCCAGTGACCAGTCGAACAGGTCTGTGTCGGCAATGGTGAGCGTGTTGCCGTAGCCCAGTTCGATATACGAGCCGTCGAAATCGCGCGTGTAGCCGCCGATCAGGCCATAAAAATTCTGGTAGTCGGCCCTGCCGGCAAGAAACAGGTAATCCTGAGTCGGGCCGTTGAAGTTTTCATACCGGCCAATGGCCGCTTCGACGCTGAGGAATTTCCAGCCGCCGTTCAGGTTGATCTCGAGGTAAGTGTCGTCGAAGTCGTCTGTATAGAAAAAACCTGTCGCGCCCACGCCGTAGGTAAATTCTTCGACGGTGCCGTTATAGCCACCATAGACATCGACTTCGAGGCCCGGATCGACGCTGGCCGCCCAGGTGCCGATGTAGAAACCGTCTTCAGTAAGGTCCAGGCCGGCGTTGGCCGATGACGTGCTCTGCGATACGCCGCGAAATACGTAGTCGCTGTTCCAGCCGATATTGGCGCTTAAGTCAGCTGCCTGTAACGGGGTGACTGCTGTAAAGATGATGGCGATGACCGCGCGAATGAATTTCTTCATGTTTAATCCTCTTTTTCCGATTGCGATCGCTGAACCCGGGTGTCACTATCTCGACACGCTTCGGACGGGTTATTGCAGGTTTCGTACCAAGTTGGATAATGATCGAGGGTTCAAATACTTGCGTGAATCCTGGATTGTCTGAAGCTGGCAGAATGCACTATTTTGGTGCGTTGAAACTCAGCAGATGTGCGCTGCTGGCGCGCGAAGCGCGGTATCTGGATGGATGCCGCAAGTGGAGTAATCGTGGAAACTGAATACATTAGCGAACTGGCCCGCAAACTTGCGCGGGCAGTCCCGGGATCCGGTGATGACATTGGGGTCATGCGGTCGGATCTCGAGCGAAATTTTCTTGGCCTCCTTTCCGGCGCGTTCGAGCGCATGGATCTTGTCACACGCGAAGAATTCGACGTGCAACGCCGGGTGCTCGAACGATCCCGTGAAAAGCTCGCCGTGCTCGAGGCGCAGATCGCCGCTCTCGAGCAAGCGCGGTCCCAATCAGAAGAATCAGGCAGCACTGGCTCATAGTGATTGAACGACAGCGTGTGTGGCCATGTCTTTGGCAACGGTTTGCACGCGTGCCCAGCTCGGCATCGATGCGCCGGCGGTCACCTGTGAGGTTCATGTTGCCGGCGGCCTGCCAAAGCTGACGATCGTCGGTCTCGTTGAGACGGCCGTCAAGGAGAGCCGCGAGCGGGTCAAGGCTGCGATTCGTCAGTCCGGCTACGAATTTCCCGATGGGCGCATCACGGTGAACCTGGCGCCGGCAGATTTGCCCAAGGGCACCGGTCGGTTCGATCTGGCCATTGCCGTTGGGATCCTGGCGGCTTCCGGGCAAGTTCCGGCGGATCAGCTGGCCGATCTCGAGCTGTATGGTGAGCTGTCCCTGACCGGCGCAGTCAAATCCGTGGCCGCCCTGTTGCCGGCTTTGACACAGGCACGCGAAGCTGGTCGGCAGTGTATCGTCCCGGATGCCTGTCGCCGGGAAGCGGGATTACTGCACGACGTTGAGACCTTGCTGGCCACGCATCTGGTCAGTGTCGTCGATCATCTGACCGGTGCTGCAGCACTTCCCGCATGCCCGCAGATTGACTGGCCGGCCGCTGACGAGCCGGCCCATGATCTGGTCGACCTGAACGGCCACGCAACGGCACGCCGCGCACTCGAAATCGCCGCCGCCGGTGGCCATCACCTGTTGATGATCGGTCCACCGGGAACGGGCAAGACGATGCTCGCGCAGCGTTTGCCTGGCCTGTTGTCGCCGTTGACGGATGATGAAGTCATAGAAACACTCGTGCTGCGATCGCTGACTAAATGTCGGCCGCGTGCGGTGAGCCGGCGGCGACCGTTTCGCAGCCCGCATCACACTGCATCGGCGGTAGCACTCGTCGGCGGAGGTCGGCCGCCGCGACCCGGCGAGATATCGCTCGCCCATCATGGTGTTTTGTTTCTCGATGAGCTGCCTGAATTTACGCGCCCGGCACTCGAAGCCCTGCGCGAGCCGCTGGAGTCCGGGACGATCAGTATTGCGAGGGCGGAGCAGACGGCCGTGTTTCCGGCTCGTTTCCAACTCATTGCGGCCATGAATCCTTGTCCGTGTGGATTTGCCGGTGATGCGCAGAAAGAATGTCGGTGCACAGCCGGGCAGGTGCAGCGTTACCGGCAGCGGATCTCGGGCCCGTTTCTGGATCGGCTCGATATTCGTATAGAACTCGGGCGGTCAGGTCTGTCGCTCGATCAGTTGATCGGCGGCACCGAGGTGGCGGAGACCGCCGCCAGCGGTGAAGCATGCACGAATGAAACAACAGCCATGGTGCGTGAACGTGTGTGCCGGGCTATGGATGTTCAGCTGGGTCGATCCGGGATGTTAAATGCACGTCTTGGCTCGGCTGCTAATCGTCATTGGTGTAAGCCCGATGACAAGGGTCGTGCGTTGCTGGAAGCGGCCGCGGCTCGCTTCGGCATGTCGGCGCGCGCCTGCGGCCGTTGCCTGCGTGTGGCGCGAACAATTGCAGATCTTGATCAGATGGAAACTGTGCGCGGGCGTCACGTCGCAGAGGCGCTGTCGCTCAGGAAGGAATAAAAACCGGGTCAAACACCCTGTCAGGACAACACACGTTTTTCAGGTGCGAAGATCTGCAGACAGGTGACGCGGAGAGGCGAAATCCCATATGCCGGCCAGTTCCCGCAGCGCGGCCAGGTCACGGATCGATACGACGCTGCGCTGGTCACGGCGGATCAGCTCGCGCTCTTCGAGCTGGCGGAAGCTGCGGCTGACGGTTTCTTTTTTCAGGCCGAGGAAATCAGCGATATCCTCCCGGCTCATCGGCAGAGCAACCTGGTTCAGGCACTGGTCCTGATCATCCTCAATATGTTCACTGATGCGGTGCCAGTGGCGAAGGTACAGCAGGAAGACTGCGAGCCGCTCGACGGCAGTACGCTGACCGAGGCTATAGACGAGGTCATAGGCATCTTCGAGCACCCGGTGCAGCATGTTCAGATAGGTTCGCTCGATTTCGGGATCATTGACGACTCGCTCCATCAGTACGGCGCGCGAACAGACCGCGACCCTGGTTGGCAAGACGGCTTCGACCGTAAAGAAATAATCGTCGGTCGATGTCAGGCCGACAAAGGTGTCATGCACCAGGAAACTGAGAACCTGCCGCCGTCCGTCACCGCCGGTACGGCTGACCATGACCATACCGTCGAGGATACGAAACGCCCGGTCGGCTCGCCCCCCGGCATGCACGAGCACCTCGCCCGCTTCGAGTTCGAGTACGGGCGCTCCGTCGAACACATCGAGGAACAGGTCATGCGAATCAGGTGAAAGACTCATGTGCGAAGCATGACCGCGGTACGCTCGCCGTGCAACCGATACCGGCCGCATTGGACGCTCGGCGCACAGAGGCTTAGAATCCGCCCCCGGTCAAAACGCGCCCGTAGCTCAGCTGGATAGAGCGTTCGCCTCCGGAGCGAAAGGTCAGGGGTTCGAATCCCTTCGGGCGCGCCATAAACTTCCGGGCGCATAGGTAATACTTTTATGGTGTTCCCTGGTCATTATCGGCATCAGGTTCAACACCGGTTGCCTGAGTGCGATCCTGCTCATGCTGGAAATCATTTTCCAGCTGGGTGCGAGTGCCTACCCATGTCTTGACCATGCCTTCCTGGATCCTCTCAAAACGCCACTCGCATAATTGCTTAAAGCGGCACAGAACATTCGATGACACACGGTTGTGCACGAATTCCCAGATCCGGTTGACAGGGTGGAAGAGCGGCCAGGATTCCTTGCCGTAGAAGTCGAAGCTCACACCGAAGAAGATTTGTGTCGCCTCTTTCTCGCCGCGGTCCTCGATCGAGGACCGCACGTAGTAGATGATGTACCCCACCGGATAGCCGCCCTTGCACTCGTACAACAGGTAACGACCGCTGTCGGTGTTGAATTCTGAAGGCGTATCGCCACTGCGCAGCAGATGCAGCCGGAAGAGCGGCGGCCAGCCCAGGTGCTTTCTCCCTTTGCTGACTAGCCGGGACTTGCCGAACAGGTCGAGGCGCAACTGGCTCAGGTCTCCGTCCACTCGCCCGACGGTGGCAAGATGATTGGGCCAACACGCGGAGTCCCGATTCCACCAATCCACAAGTTCCTCAAATACGTGCTTCGCGGGTGCGTCGATACCGATACAGTGGAGGTTGAGCACTGAATAGCCGCTGACGTCGAGCCCCACCCGTTGCATGATGCTGTGGCTCATCTCAATCCGGGTGCTTTCCGATGAAAAGTCGATCTCGGTGGGCCATGGCGAGCGCCTGAACATAAATGTCCTGAGATCGCTCAACATCGAGTGGCTTGGGCGGGGCGGCTGCCTCGGCCCGAACTCGTTGCGGAACGCTTCCCGGGCTTCCAGGCGCTTCCAGCCCCCGGTTGACGCCAGGTCCTCAATCGAGTCAATCAGCCGGACACAGGTCATGCTGTGGATTGGATAAAGTGCGTACCAAAAGATCGTACCGAAGAAGCCATGTGGTGAGAACGAGGCAGACTGTGTGAGCAACGTACCGCCGTGGTCGGGGCGCAGCTCCCATTGCATCCAGGCGTGACCCGGAAGCTTGAGTTCGCCGCGCAGACGCAGCAGATTGGGGCGTTGCACGTCTTCCACGCGCCAGAAGTCAAGCGCCTCACCGTTGTGCAGTTCATCGGGATCCCGACGGCCGCGCCCCACACCGGGGCCGCCCAGCAAACGGTCAATAACGCCACGCAAGGCCCAGACCCAGTTGCCACGCAGCCAGCCGTGCTCGCCACCGAGACCGGACAGGACATCAAATATTTCCTCGCAGGAGGCCGTCACGTGTCTCGTCCACACCTCGCGCATCATTCCCTCTTCGTCTGTGTACTCATAGGCGGCCCCACCGGGAGGTGTGTCGCTCCAGCGTGTGATAACAGCCCGTTCCTCCATATTGGCCAGGGCGAGTTGTACGGCACGCGTATAGCTGATCGGAACAATCTCGGGGAAGTATCGCTTGGCGCGGAAGGAGCGTCCGCGCAGTGGAAATTCCATGCTTTGCACCAGCGGCCTGACCAAACGGTCGGGGATAGGTGTGATCATCCCGATCCCTGAAATAATGAGCCAGGCAGGAAGTCGGAAGGGCACACGAAAGATGAAACGGTGCAGGTGGCGTAATCGTGCATACTCCAGGATCATTTGCCTGAAGGTCAACGGATTGGCACCAATCTCGACCACCCCGACGGCTGGTCTCGATAGTGCGAGACAGAGGTAGGCGATGACGTCCCGGACAGCGATCGGCTGCATCTGGCTATTAATCCATCGCGGCGCGATCATCACCGGCAATCGCTCCGTCAGGTAGCGCAACATTTCGAATGATCCGGATCCTGAACCGATAATCGGTCCGGCACGAAATTCGGTAGTTGGCAGATGAGCGGCGAGAATACGCCCGATCTCTGCCCGACTGCGCAGGTGCTCCGATCCCCGGGGACGATTCCGCGTGTGCTTACTGGGAAGCGGTCCGCCCAGATAGATAACTTGCGCAACCCCGCTTGCCGCCGCACAAAAGTTGTCGGCGGCGATGCGATCATGGCGCGCGAAGTCCTTACCCGCGTACATGGAGTGCACGAGATAGTAGACAACTTCGATGTCATCGAAGACGTCCGTAAGGCTCGCGGCATCGAGCAGATCTCCCTGAACTATCTCGATCTGGTCGGACCACGATCGTGTCCCGGCGTGCTTACGGTCCCGAACGAGAATTCGTACCTGGTGCTCGAACTCCAGCAGCTGTGGCACCAGTCTGCCACCGATATAGCCGGTAGCGCCGAGGACCATCACCCTCATGGTGCAGGCCTCAGGCTAATCGGATACACGCGGATTGCGTCCGTTTGTTCACTGGCAGCCCATTTTGGAGACATGGATATCACTTTACACTCCTTCAGGGGTACTTGGTTCACCCGCAACGGGTTAAAGGTGGCTACAATATTCGCATGCTCGTCCAATAATCAGAAAAACGGGGTAAAAAATTATGCGTTTAATCAGCATCCACTTAATTGTTCTCGCAGCTTCCCTCTCCTTGATCACTGCTTGCGGCAAACAAACTTTGCAAACCGCTGAGACGAAAGGGACGGATAATGCGGAAGTGGCCAGCCAGGCTGCAGAGCCCACAGCCGAAGACGCATCAGAGTCAATAACGCTAAGTGCGCAGCTGGAAGAACAACAGGCGCAATACACCAAAATGGCACCGACAGTTTTCGAAGTGATCGACAAAGCCATCGCCGATTTGACAGCAAGCGGTATTTTAGAGCGGGCAGTCAAAGCCGGCGACAAGGCGCCCGATTTTTCGTTGCCGGATGCCCTGGGCAACACGGTCAGCCTTTACGAGGAACTTGAAAAGGGGCCGGTAATAGTGACCTGGTATCGTGGCAGCTGGTGCCCGTTTTGTAATATACAGTTGCACGACTACCAAAAATCCTTGAGTGAAATTCATGCAGCGGGAGCACAATTGTTTGCGGTCTCGCCGGAACTGCCAGACAGTTCACTCAGCTGGAAGGAAAAAAATGAACTTGAATTTTTTGTGCTGAGCGATCTTCACAACGATGTTGCCCGGCAATATGAAATTGTTTTTCGAATCCCGGATGCCATAGCTTCAAGCTACCGCAAGGGTGGGCGCATCGACCTGACCAAATTCAATGACGATGATTCGCTGGAATTGCCACTCGCGGTAACCTATGTCATCGGCACCAACGGCATGGTTGAGTATGCATTCCTGGACGCCGACTGGCGCAAACGTGCGGAAACGAGCGAGGTCGTCGGTGTAGTCAAGCGGCTTGCGGAAAATAGTAAATAATTGCCGGGCAAATACTCGGCATCGAACCGGGGCTGTTGACTGAGGTTGTCGAAGACATTGATAGGGAATCGGCGACGGATGTATCTACACAAACGCCGCCGGTGGTTGGTCGAATTACCGGTAGATTACAGCGCGCCCAGAATCAGGCCCATGACGCCGTAACCCACAACAAAATACCCGCCCGTAATAACCATCAACTGAACCGGCTTGCTGCCGAACATCGTCGCAACTGTTAGCGGCGGAACGACAAAAAACAAACCGATCGCAAGACCGACATTCATGCCGTCTCTTGCAGTTGCGGCGGGGCCGAGCATTCCGGCCATAAATGCTGCGGAAGCCCACAGCAGTACAAACGTGAGTACAAAGATCCCGGCGATATTCGGTGCTGCCCTGGTGCGGGATTCGACTGCTGCCATTAACCTTGGCAGGAATCTTCCGCAAACAACAGGTGAGTACCATACGCCGCCAATTGCGAAACCGATAAATGCTGCAACGATAGTTGCTAACCAGTTAACGGTGGCAAAATCCAAGCTAACGTTCATGCTCATACACCTCCTTTGTGTTTCAGAGCACGAGCAAATTATATGAACTCACGAGCGCCGGTAAACGAAACTTATCGACGGAAACTACGCATAGTGTCGAGTGTTTTATTTCGTTGTTTACTGCGAATCCGGGCAGTGAAATGCAAATAATGAATTAATGGCAACAGGTTGTTAACCAGTGAGCTGTCATCCCGGCTAGTCATTATCAAGCTGTGAAAATGCAGTAAGCACCTGCCTGGGTTCGCCGGGTTCGGGCCATGCGTAGACGAGTCGGTTACCTGCCCTGATCATCTGCGGAAAGCCGGCGTTGCGGGAATATTTTCCTTCGGCAAGCAGCTGGATCGGACCGGCTTTGCCGTCACTCGTGATCTGACGAATGCGCA
Source organism: uncultured Chromatiaceae bacterium (assembly GCA_964629475.1). Lineage (GTDB taxonomy): Bacteria > Pseudomonadota > Gammaproteobacteria > Steroidobacterales > SMWD01. The sequence goes on from CAZVQW010000003.1 coordinate 155,480, forward strand.
TCTGGCCGGTGCCGTCGGCGGACTTGGCCATCCAGCTGACTACGGATAAACCGCCGGGCAGCAGCGCGACATCCACGCGTCCTTTGACACCCGCTTCATCAACGATCATCGGCGCGGAGAACGTCTGGCCGGCATCCTGTGACCAGGCCACCTTCACTCGTGATTCCCGATTCGGTGCACCGTACCAGGCTACGACCACATGATTGCCGTCAGCCGCAATTGCCGGTCCGTTCACGGGGCAACCGGGAATATGCCATTGATCGTCGGAAACCGTGACCGGATCTGCCCAATGACCATCGACATAACGCGTGACCGATATATCCCGAATCTCCGCAGTCGTGCGATCACGGTACGTGACGATCGGCCCCGCGGGCGCCATTGCAGCATCAGTTTGACAACAGTCGCAGACGAGATTATCGATCTCGCCGTCGTCGAGTGTTTCGCCGTTATAACTGAGGTGGGCATAACGCAGGGTCATGCCGCCGTACTTTTTATTGTTGTCGGGCGATGAATCACTATCGGTATCCGGCTTCATGTGCCGTCCGTCCAGCCAGACTGCACCGATGCCGCCTGACCATGGAAACATCGTTACAAAACCATGTTCTGTCGGCGTGTTGTCCGTGTGCGGTGTCAGTGGCGGTGCCCAGCTTGCGCCGCCATCTGCGGAGGTCGTCAGTGCAATGTCGTATGAGTAGGTGCCGCCCGGCCGTTTTACCAGCCAATGGGCCGCCCATTGTTGTGCTGTGATCGGCATGACCGACGGGAAGTCTGCCCAGTTCACGAACCAGCCGCTGCTCTCGGCGACCGACAACGGAGCGGACCAGGTGTCGCCTTGCAGGATTGAATATTTAACGGCGTGTGCATCATCGCTGGTGGGTTCCAGCCAGCTCATGACGGCTTCCCCGGCCGGCGTCACTGCAAGGTGCGGGGCCAGGCTGCCGGGAGCGGCCGGTGATATCACGTCGATAATTTCAAGTGCCGTGTTGCGGCTCTTGCGATCACCGCAGCCCGCTATCAACGCTGCTGCAATTATGACGGTTCCCCAAAACTTCCACTGCGCCGATGATTTCCGATGCATCATGTTTGCAAGCTCCTGTTCAGTGCATTGCGTCAGATATAAGGTTGATGATCCCCGGATCAACCAATAGTAAGAATGTCTGGTGATCATGCCATACGGCAGGTTCAGGCGCAGTAATTGCATCCTTGCCTTGAGTAGTTGGACTTCTCTGCGGACGGGTGTGTATCTTGCAAAGCGATGGATCAGGAAACGGTCACACGTGTGCAGAATAGCTTCACGCCGATAACCAACGTGTTGCGGGGTAATTGATGCGCGCGGTCCGTATAACAGCGATCGTGCTTGTTTGTGTACTTGCAGGCGCGTGGATTGCTCAGGAATACCGGGAAGCACCATCGGCAGAGCAACTGCCGGTGGCCGTCGTAACCTTGCCAGACTTTACGTTACCTGATCTCGATGATCGGCCGCGATCCATAACGGAGTGGTCGGGTCGGCCACTTATCATTAATTTTTGGGCAACCTGGTGCGCCCCTTGTCGGCGGGAAATGCCATTGTTGCAGAGCTTGCAGGACGAGCGCGCGGACGGCAGCCTGCAAGTGATCGGTGTGGCTCTGGATAAGCTTGCGGATGCCAAACGGTTCGTCGCTCAAATCAAAGCGACCTATCCGATTTTGTATGGCGAGGATGACGGGACCGTTGTCGCGGAATCGTTCGGAGACGACTTCATTGGCTTGCCGTTCTCGGCGTTTGTTGCTCCGGATGGCGAGATTCTTGCGCTGCTTTCCGGTGAGCTGCTAGCCGATGACCTGCACCGGTTGGTTGTCGAGATGGATGCGGTCGCGAGTGGTCAAAGCAGCGTCGCCGAGGCGCGCGCAAGACTTTCGGCAGATTGACACCATGTGGCCTGTGTCCAGGCGCTGCGTGCCGATATTGTGCATGTTGTGGGAGCGGCTTTAGCCGCGAATAAAGCCGCCCCCACAAATGATTTTTCTGCACATCAGGTAACCGACGGCAAACCCGATAGCGCCATTGCCAGTTCGTCCTGATCGTATTGCCCGTCCTTGAGCTCACCGGCGAAGAAATCGGTATAGGCCTGCATGTCGAAGTGCCCGTGTCCGGACAGGCAAATCAGGATCGAGCGTGCCTCGCCTTCTTCCTTGCACATTAACGCCTGATCGATGCCGGCTTTGACGGCATGGCTCGATTCGGGCGCCGGTACGATGCCTTCGGTGCGGGCAAATTGTACGGCCGCTTCGAAACACTCGATCTGGTCGTAGGCGACCGGTTCCAGCAAGCCGAGTTCCTGCGCATGGCTGATCAGCGGCGCCATGCCGTGATAACGCAGGCCGCCGGCATGGAACGCCAGTGGCATGAATGTCGAGCCAAGCGTGTGCATTTTAACCAGCGGTGTCAGGTGGGCCGTGTCGCCGAAGTCATAGGCATACTCGCCGCGTGTCAGCGTGGGGCAGGCTTTTGGTTCGACGGCGATGACCTTGATCGCCCGGCCGTCGCGCAACTGGTTGCCGATGAACGGGAATGCGAGTCCGGCAAAGTTGCTGCCGCCGCCCGTGCAGCCGACGACGATGTCCGGATAATCGTCAGCCATGGCCATTTGCAGCTCGGCTTCCTGGCCGATCACTGTCTGATGTAACAGCACGTGATTGAGTACGCTGCCGAGAGCGTATTTCGTATCATCGCGGCTGACGGCATCCTCGACGGCTTCACTGATGGCAATGCCGAGGCTGCCCGAACTGTTCGGATCTTTGGCGAGGATTGCACGCCCGGCTTCGGTCTGGTCACTCGGGCTCGGGATGCAGTCGGCGCCGTAGACTTCCATCAGGGCGCGTCGATAGGGTTTGTGGTCGTAGCTGACGCGAACCATGTAGACCATGATGTCGATATCGAACAACGCTCCGGCATGCGCCAGTGCCGATCCCCATTGTCCGGCGCCGGTTTCGGTTGCGATGCGCCGGATGCCGGCTTCCTTGTTATAGAACGCCTGGGCAATCGATGTATTGGTCTTGTGACTGCCGGCCGGGCTCACGCCCTCGTATTTGTAATAAATGCGCGCCGGCGTATCGAGCGCCTGCTCCAGGCCGCGCGCGCGAAACAGCGGGCTGGGGCGCCAGGTCCGGTAGATGTCGCGAACGGGTTCAGGGATATCGATGTAACGTTCCGTCGAGACTTCCTGCTCGATCAGCGACATCGGGAACAGAGGCTCGAGGTCCGTCGGTGTGATCGGTTCCTTGGTGCCCGGGTGCAGGGTCGGCGGCAACGGCTCGGGCAGGTCCGCCTGAATGTTGTACCAGGATTTCGGGATCTGCTCCTCATCGAGAAGGTACTTGACCGTTGCGGACATTCTTGTCTCCGTATTGTTCTGTTTATCGGCCGCCATGTTGCGGCGGCGTGATTATGCCTGAAATTACAGCCCTGATCGCCGGGATGGCATAAGGCATGGTCCGTGGGTGTCGGCCGCTCTCGTGTCGGTATTCGGTTACTGGATCTCGAGCAAATCCACTTCGAACATCAGTATCGCGTTTGGCGGAATGACGCCACCGGCACCGCTCGCCCCGTAACCCATTTCGGGTGGGATGATGAGGATGCGCTTGCCGCCGATCTGCATGCCGGCAAAACCTTCGTCCCAGCCGCGAATCACGCGGCCCGCGCCGAGCGGGAACGAGAAGGGTTGCCCGCGGTCGACCGAACTGTCGAATTTCTCGCCTTTGTTTTCAGGCTGGCCCGGGTCATATAGCCAGCCGGTGTAATGGACGACGACCGTTTGTCCTGCCACGGCTGTCGCGCCATCGCCGTCTACGACATCTGTAATTTGTAGTTCGCTAATTGCCGAACCGGCGGTATCTTCAGACAATGTGGTCTCTCCCTGCGGTTGACAGGCCACTACGAGCAATATGCCCAGCAGGCCTGCGCCCATTTTGGTGATTCTGATCAGACGTTCTCGGACCATGGCATGTTTCCTTATCCCGGGTACTCGAATCGAGGGCGCATCATGCCACGATGGCACGAATTCTGCTCGCTCAGATCTAATCGCCTGCCTCCAGAACCCGCCGTGCCAGCCGTAAATTTGGCTCGTCGAGCATTTTTCCGTCAAGCTGAATGGCGCCGGCGCCATCCGCATCTGCGAACGCCTGTACGACCCGCCCGGCGTATGCAATCTCGTCCGCGGTCGGCGTGAAAGACGCATTGATTATCGGTACCTGGTCCGGATGAATCGCCAGCATGCCGGTGAATCCCTGCTGCCGTGCCCGCTCGGCAATTCGCTGCAGTCCCTCCTTATCGGTGAACTGGCCATAGATCGTTTCGATTGCCGGAATTCCGGCTGCCCCGGCGGCCAGTAATGCCAGTGACTGCACTTGCTGAAAGACCGGCAACCAATCACCGTGTTCGTCGCGCGTGCGTGTGGCGCCGATGACCGCACTCAGGTCTTCCGCACCCCAGGTCAGTGCCTGCAGCCGCGGGATATCGGGCAAATAGCTGCCGAGCTGAAATACGGCCTCTGCGGTCTCGGTGACCAGCGGGATAATGCCGGTTCGACCCACCGTCTGGCCGGCATCCGCTTCCAGTTCATCCAGCATCCCGGCAAGTGTCCGGACCTGTTGCGCGGAGTGCGCCTTGGGCAGCACGATGCCGTCCGGACCCGCAGGTATCACAGCAGTCAGATCCGGTATTGCTGCGTCGCTGTCGAGCGCGTTGATACGAACCCAGACCGATTGGGAATGCGGATTGTCGGTTGCCGACTGCCGCAGGTATTCGGCAACGTTGTGTCTTGCCGCTGCCTTACGTGCAGGGGCGACGGCATCCTCGAGATCCAGGACGATTGCATCTGCTGCAATGGTCGGCGCCCTGACGAGCCTGCGCTCGCTGTCGCCGGGCACGAACAGGAAAGAACGCAGCATTGGCACCCACCTTTGTGTGTAGAGGAAACGGGCGTCGCCGAAGTTTCCACCTGCAGTCGCACCGTCAATCGTTGTATGCTGAGTTTCTCACAGATTGATGCGGGACTCCCGGCCTGGCATGCGAATAGTGTTCCGGCACCCGCCGTATAGTGAGAAAATCTGCTGTACAAACAGATGGCAGGTTGGTGAAGGGATTCGGTCATCGGGAAACGGGTATCGCGTTTATGATTGACTTCGATTTCAGTGCAGGCGATGACATTGATCTGTTGCGCGAGTCGGTGGCGCGTTTCTGTGCCGAGCAGATAGCGCCCCGCGCTGCGGACATTGATCGTACTAATTGCTTCCCACGTGACCTGTGGCCACGGCTCGGTGAACTTGGTCTGCTCGGTATTACGGCCGACTCACAATTCGGTGGTGCCGGACTCGGTTATCTCGCCCACGTTATTGCCATGGAAGAGATCAGTCGTGCCTCTGCTGCCGTTGGTTTGTCCTATGCGGCTCACTCAAATCTCTGTGTTAACCAGATTAATCTTTGGGCCAGCGATGAACAGAAACAGAAATATTTGCCGCGACTGATCAGCGGCGAACACGTCGGTGCCCTGGCAATGAGCGAAGCGGGTGCCGGGTCGGATGTCATGGGCATGCGAACGCGTGCGGTCCTGTCCGGCGATCACTATGTCCTGAACGGCACAAAGATGTGGATCACGAACGGGCCCGAGGCAGATACGCTGGTGGTCTATGCCGTGACCGATCCGGATGCCGGTTCGCGCGGCATCACGGCATTCATCATCGAGAAGGGGATGCCCGGATTTTCCACGGCACAGAAGCTCGACAAGCTGGGTATGCGTGGCTCGGATACCTGTGAACTGGTGTTCGACAATTGCGAGGTGCCGATCGTCAATGTTTTGCACACCGAGGGCAAAGGCGCCGAGGTTTTGATGCGTGGACTGGACTACGAACGCGTTGTCCTGGCCGGCGGTTCGTTGGGCATCATGCGTGCCTGCATGGATGTCGTGATTCCGTATCTCCATGAGCGCCATCAGTTCGGCAAGCCGATAGGCTCCTTTCAGCTGATGCAAGGCAAAGTTGCCGATATGTATGCAACCATGAACAGTTCGCGCGCCTATGTTTATGCCGTGGCCAGGGCCTGCGATCGCAACCGGACCACGCGCTTCGATGCAGCGGCCTGCATCCTGCTGGCATCGGAGCGGGCGACCGGTATGGCGCTCGAGGCCATTCAGGCGCTGGGAGGCAATGGGTATATTAATGAATATCCTGCCGGGCGATTGCTCCGTGATGCCAAGCTCTACGAAATCGGCGCTGGCACCAGCGAGATCCGGCGCATGCTGATTGGCCGTGAACTATTTGCGGCGAGCCAATGACAGGGCTTTATTACGAAGAATTCAAGATCGGCATGGTATTCACACATGCTTTGCAGCACACGATCACGGCAGCCGAAAATATATCGTTCACGAAAATGACGCACAATTCGTCGCCGTTGCACCTGGATCCGGAGTACATGAAGACCACCGAGTATGGCCGGCCGATCGTCAACAGTTGTCTGACTCTGAGCCTGATGGTGGGTATTTCGGTGGGTGATACGACTGCGGGGACGGCCATGGCCAACCTCGGCTGGGACGAGGTCCGCTTCCCCATGCCGGTATTTCCCGGCGATACGTTGCACTTCGAGACAGAGGTGGCCCGTATGCGCGAGAGCGGGTCACGCCCGAATGCCGGGATCGTGACCTTTACGCACCGGGGATATAATCAACGCAATGAACTCATTGCTTCGTGCAATCGCTTTGCGTTGATGAAAAAACAACCTGACAACACCGATTGCTGATGGCCGACTACAAGTCAAAAATTGATCCGACCAGCGCGGGATTTGCGCAGAATGATGCGGTCAATCGCGCGCTGGCCGAAGACCTGCATCAGGTTCTCGCAACAGTCCAAGCCGGTGGGCCGGAGCGGGCCCGCGAGAAACACACGGGTCGCGGCAAGCTCCTGCCACGAGAGCGCGTGCGCCGGTTGCTCGATGCAGAGTCAGAGTTTCTCGAGATCGGTGCGCTCGCGGCCCATGAAGTTTATACAGAGGAGCTCGCCGGGGCCGGTTTGATTTGCGGCATCGGTCGCATCCACGGACTCGAGTGCATGATCGTTGCCAACGATGCGACGGTGCGCGGCGGCACCTATTATCCGTTGACGGTCAAGAAACATTTGCGCGCGCAGGAAATCGCACTCGACAATCACCTGCCGTGTCTTTATCTCGTCGACTCCGGCGGTGCGTTTTTGCCGCTGCAGGATGAAGTCTTTCCCGACCGTGATCATTTTGGGCGCATCTTCTATAACCAGGCCCGTCTGTCGGCATTGAATATCCCGCAGATCGCAGTGGTCATGGGTTCGTGTACGGCGGGTGGCGCCTATGTCCCGGCCATGTGTGACGAGACGATTATTGTCAGGAATCAGGGGACGATTTTTCTGGCCGGACCGCCGCTGGTCAAAGCCGCAACTCGTGAGGAGATCGATGCGGAAACACTCGGTGGCGGCAATATGCACACGCGAGTCTCGGGCGTTGCCGACACCCTGGCCGATGATGACGAGGATGCGCTGTCGATTGCGCGTGACATCGTTGCGAATCTGAATCGCACCGGTCGGTCTTCCGGCGGGCAGCAAGCGGTGCAGGAGCCGAAATACGCAGCAGAGGAAATCTACGGCATCGTGCCGCACGACATGCGTTTCCAGTATGACGTGCGGGAACTGATCGTGCGCATGGTCGATGGTTCGAACTTCAAGGAGTTCAAGGCACTTTACGGCACGACCCTCGTGTGCGGATTCGCGCACCTGTGTGGCTATCCGGTCGGCATTGTCGCGAACAACGGAATTCTGTTTTCCGAGTCGGCGCTAAAAGGTGCGCACTTCATCCAGCTGTGCAACCGGCGCGGAATTCCGTTGATTTTTTTGCAGAATACGATGGGCTTCATGGTTGGCAGCCAGGCCGAGCGAGGCGGTATTGCCAAAGACGGCGCCAAGCTCGTCACCGCCGTGTCCGGTGTTCGTGTACCGAAATTTACCGTCATCATCGGCGGCTCATTCGGCGCCGGCAATTATGGGATGTGCGGTCGGGCCTATGATCCTCGCATGTTGTGGATGTGGCCAAATGCCCGAATTGCGGTCATGGGCGGAGAACAGGCAGCCATGGTGTTGGCCACGGTACGGCGAAGTTCGCTCGAGGCGCGCGGGCAGGCGTGGTCTGCGGAAGAGGAGCGCCAATTTACCGAACAAACGATGGCTAACTACGAGAGCCAGAGTCAGCCTTATTATGCGAGCGCGAGGTTATGGGACGATGGCATCATCGATCCTGTCGATACCCGGCGCGTTTTGGGCCTGGGATTATCTGCAGCGAACAATGCGCCGCTGCCCGATGAACATCCGTTCGGCATCTTCCGGTTGTAGCGGCACCGTGCGATGAGGGGTGTGGTATGAAACTTTCCGACGACGACGCACAGTTACCCTCATCTTCGGAGCAGGTTGCAACATTCGAGATTCGCCGCACGCGTTTTCTCGATGCCGAAGGCACGGTTGTGCACCCGTTGCCGGAATTTGCCCGTGAGCCACGGGACCTGATCCCGTTGTATCGTCTGATCGTTCTGGCACGTGTATTCGATGCCAAGTGCATTGCCCTGCAACGCACCGGGCAGCTCGGCACCTACTCGTCGGGACTCGGACAGGAAGCGACGATGGTCACTGTCGGTCACACGATGCGACCGGAAGATGTCTTTTTGCCATCCTATCGCGAAGGTGCCGCGCAACTCGCGCGCGGTGTCCGTATGACCGAGATCCTGACGTACTGGGGCGGCGACGAGCGTGGCTCTGATTTCGCAGGCCCGACCCGTGACTTCCCGGTCTGCGTGCCGATTGCCACGCATGCGCTGCATGCCGCCGGTGTCGCCTACGCGATGCAATACCGGGGCGAACAGCGGGTCGCGGTATGCGTAAACGGCGACGGTGCAACTTCTAAGGGAGACTTTTCCGAAGCTCTTAACTTCGCAGGCGTCCGGCAATTGCCTGTCGTTTTCGTCGTCAGCAACAATCAATGGGCGATTTCGACACCGCGCAGCATTCAGTCGGCTGCGCCCACGCTGGCACAGAAGGCCATTGCCGCAGGCATCGACGGTGAGCAGGTTGACGGCAACGACGTCATCGCCGTGCGTGACCGTATGGAACATGCGCTGGCCAAGGCCCGGTCCGGCGGTGGTCCGCACCTGATTGAAGCACTGACGTATCGTCTCGGCGATCACACGACGGTGGACGATGCCAAACGTTATCGCGACGAACAGGAAGTCGAACGCGCCTGGGAGCACGAACCGGTCAAGCGCTTGCGACGATTCCTCGCCCGCGATGCCGGCTGGGCCGACGCTGATGAAGAGGCGCTGCAGGTCGAATGCGCCGCTCAGGTTGAACAAGCGGTGCAGAATTATCTCGCACTGCCGGCCCAGCCACCGTCGGCCATGTTCGACTATTTATTCGAGACACTGCCGGTGCGCTTGCAGACTCAGCGTGAGGAAGTTGCCGAGCGGAGTCGGTCCGATGGCTGAACTGGCTTTGATCGAAGCCGTTACCCTGGCATTGACCCGGGAGATGGAGGCGGATCCGGACGTAATCGTGCTCGGTGAAGACGTCGGCGTGAATGGCGGCGTGTTTCGCGCCACGGAGGGCCTGCAGGAACGCTTCGGCAAACATCGCGTCATCGATACGCCGCTGGCCGAAACGATGATCGCCGGCCTGAGTGTCGGCATGGCCGCCGAAGGTCTGAAACCCGTGGCCGAGATCCAGTTCATGGGTTTCATCTATCCGACGATCGAGCACATCATCAATCATGCCGCACGACTGCGTACGCGCACGCGGGGTCGACTGACTTGTCCGATGGTGATGCGTGTGGCTTATGGCGGCGGGATTCATGCGCCTGAACACCACTCCGAGAGTACCGAGGCGCTGTTCGCCCATATGCCCGGCATCCGCGTCGTCATTCCGTCTTCACCGGCGCGTGCATACGGCCTGTTGCTTGCGGCGATTCGCGACCCGGACCCGGTCGTCTTTCTGGAGCCCAAGCGCCTGTATCGCATGATCAAGCAGGAAGTTAATGACGACGGCGAGGCACTGCCGCTGGATGTCTGTTTCGTATTACGCGAAGGCACGGATCTGACGCTGGTCACCTGGGGCGCGATGACTTTCGAGACGCTGGCGGCAGCCGACGAACTTGCTGCCGAGGGCGTCAGCGCTGAGGTCATCGATGTCGCGACGATCGCACCGCTGGATATCGACAGCATTCTTGAGTCGGTCGCCAAGACCGGGCGTTGCGTAATCGTTCACGAGGCGGCTCGCAACAATGGCGTCGGTGCCGAGATCGCCGCACAATTGGCCGACGGCGGTTTGTTGTCGTTGCTGGCGCCGGTCAAGCGGGTGGCCGGGTATGACACGATCATGCCGTTGTATCAGCTGGAAAATGAATACCTGCCGGATACGAAGCGTATTGTCGCTGCCGCCCGGCAGATACTGGAAACAGAATGAAAATTTTTAAACTCCCCGATCTCGGCGAAGGTCTGCAGGATGCGGAGGTCATCGAGTGGCATGTTGCCGTCGGCGACGATGTGACCGTGGACCAGCCGCTGTTATCGGTCGAAACGGCCAAGGCCATCGTTGAGATCCCGAGCCCGCAGGCCGGTCGTGTGCTGGAACAATTCGCCGGTATCGGCGAGATCGTGCCGGTGGGCGGGCCCCTGATCGAGTTTTCAGCGGGCGATGATGAACGGAGCGATGCAGGCACCGTTGTCGGCCGGGTCGAGCCGGCGCGCCAGGTCGATGTCGATGTGCCGGCGACGGTCGGTCAGGCGGCGGTCGGTATCAAGGTTGTCCCCGCCGTCCGCGCGCTGGCGAAGAAACTCGGCGTTGATCTGTCGGTCGTGACGCCGACCGGGCCAAACGAAACCATCAGCGCGAAGGATGTGCAGCGCGTTGCCCGAATCCTGGCCGAGGTCGGCCCGATGGAACCACTGCGTGGTGTACGTCGGGCCATGGCGAGCAGTATGTCCCAGGCGCATGCGGAGGTCACCAAGGTGACGGTCAGCGATGACGCCAACATACAGTCGTGGCATGGTCGCGATGACATCACGTTGCGCCTTATCCAGGCGATCATTGCGGCCTGCACGGCAGAGCCGTCATTAAATGTGTGGTACGACAGTCGTGCCGTGGGGCGCCGGGTGCTTGAGAAAATTCATCTTGCCATCGCCGTTGATACGCCCGATGGACTCTTCGCGCCGGTACTGCGTGACGTGGCGAATCGCGATCTCGCAGATCTGCGTGCAGCGCTGGAAAAAATCAAACAAGATGTTCGGCAACGCACCACTCCGCCAGCTGAAATGCGCGGCTCAACATTTACGTTGTCGAATTTCGGTGCCTTTGGCGGTCGTTACGCCGATCCGATCGTTGTACCGCCTACGGTGGCCATTCTCGGCGCCGGCCGTGTTAGAGATGAGGTCGTGCCGGTCGATGGTCAGCCGGCGATTCGCCCCATACTGCCGCTTTCGTTATCGTTCGACCATCGTGCCGTGACCGGTGGCGAGGCCACCCGGTTTCTTACCGCGGTTGTGCGGGCTCTGGAAGAGGCAAAGTAAAGCTTGGAGCTGCGGGACCGTGCGGTGGTTTGCTTACGGGTTTTTTCGACGTCGGCCCATAGCGATCAATAACGCTCGTCGCCGTAATGCATCGCGCGTGCGCGGCTTGCGGCGACGCTCTTCGGGATGCGATTTCTTCCGGTTTGCGAAGATTGAGAAAATATAGGGATCCCAGCCGGAAGAGTTCGAGCCTTCGTCTTTCACGTCCGGGCGAAGCTCGATAATGTCTGCGTCTGTATCATTATCCATGGCTAATTATTGTCCATATCCGACGGCAAACACTATAACGACTGGGGCACGAGTTCATGCTGGCAGTTTACATAAAAAACAGGTATCACGGTTAAACTGTGATCAACGTATCAAACCGTTTGTATTGAAATGCGCTACGGGTATCCGTCTGCGCTGACGTATGACGTCCTGATATTGTGGCAACATAGCCCGTGGATTATGGGTATCGTGTATTTTGAAACAGGAGAAAAAATGAGCGATCAGGCAAGTTTGTACGAACGATTGGGTGGTTATGACGCGATTTAGGCAGTCGCCAATGAGCTGGTATCGCGCTTAATGGTTGATTCGGCGCTTGGCAGGTTTTGGGAGCATCGCAGCGAACACAGTATCCTGCGTGAAAAGCAACTTCTTATCGATTTTCTGTGTTCGAGCTCTGGGGGTCCGCTGTTGTACACCGGCCTTGACATGATGACATCGCACAAGGGCATGCGCATCAGCGAGAGCGACTGGTCGGCGTTGGTGGGTCATATCAGTGACACTCTCGATTCCTTCAATGTTCCGGCGCAGGAAAAAGGTGAGGTGCTGGCATTCATAGAGAGTACAAAAGCGGAAATTGTTGAGGCTTAGCTGCGTTTTCTGATGGCGCCGGTTCAAATTACGCACTTCTCCGATGTCCTGTGTGTCTGGGCTTATATCGGCCATATTCGCGTGGCTGAACTGCAGGCTAATTTTCCGCAGGATGTTCATTTCGATTTCCGGTATTTCAATGTGTTCGGCGATGTGTGCACCAAGATGGACACGCAATGGGCGGAGCGTGGCGGGACGGAGGGTTATGCGCAGCATGTCCACGAGATTGCAGGCGGGTTCGAGCATATAAATCTGTGTCCGGATGTGTGGCGCCAGAATGTCCCGACTTCATCGCTGCCTGCCCACCTGCTTATCGCTGCCGCACGACTGCTGGACACGGAACAGGACAGTACATGCGCAGCGCCGCTCGATGCCGCGATCCGTAAGGCATTTTTCGAGGCTGCGGTCGATATATCCTGTATGACCGAGCTTCTGGCTATCGCCGATCGACAGGGCATCAGGACCGCCGATCTCGAAAACAAGCTAGAAAACGGCCAGGCCCATGCGCTGATGGCGACTGACCTCAAGAGCGCCGATGCCTTTGGCGTCCGCTCGAGTCCGACGATGTCTTTCAATGAAGGTCGCCAGTCTCTGAGCGGGAATGTTGGTTACCGCGTGCTGGAGGCAAATATCCGTGAATTGATCAGGCATCCGGTTAGTCAACAAAGTTGGTGTTGACCGACTGATTTTTCAACCGCTTGCCCGATATCGACCGCGCGGGTTGTCGATGACCCGTTTCATTTTTTGAGTCGGAGGTGGCGTGAACGATCCGTTGCAGAATATCTCCCTGGTCGGCGTGGCCGTTGGTTTTGTGCCGGTCGCCGTTGTATTGCTGATCATGTATCACTGGTCGCAGCAGGCCGGCACGGCGATTTATGCAGTCGCGAGAATGCTGATCCAGTTGCTGATCATCGGCTACCTGCTGACTTACATTTTTGAAATCAATCATGGTGGATTCGTGCTGCTCGTTCTGACCATCATGCTGGTTGCGGCGTGCTGGATCTCGTTACGACCTGTTAGCAACGCCGGTTCGCGGCAATACGCTTACGCGCTGGCAGCCATTGCAATCGGTGGCGTGTCGACGTTGTTTCTCGTCACGGGGTTTGTGCTGGAGGTCACGCCGTGGTTTTCGCCGCGCCATGTCATCCCGCTCGGCGGCATGATTTTCGCCGGCTCGATGAATGCTGTCAGCCTGGCCGCTGAACGTTATTCGGCCGAACGGCATGCCGGCGTGGCGGTTCTGGCGGCGCGTCAACAGGCCTTTCACGCGGCGCTGATCCCGACGATCAATTCGCTGTTCGCTGTCGGACTGGTGACATTGCCCGGGATGATGACCGGGCAGATTTTGTCCGGCGTATCGCCGCTGGTTGCCGCGCGCTACCAGATCGTTGTCATGTGCATGCTGCTCGGAGCAGCGGGTATCTCATCGGCAATATACTTGCTCATGACCGAATCATTGCGTGAACCCGGCAAGCGGATCCTGAGCGAATGATTTACTCCGGAAGCTGTCACTGTGGCGCCATTCGATATGAGGTCGAGGCTGATGAGCACGTCGAATGCGATGAATGCAACTGCTCGATTTGCGCCATGACGGGTTTTTTACATTTAATCGTGCCGAAGTCACGATTCAGGCTGCTGGCCGGTAAAGACGCGACCATGACTTATACGTTCAATACTCATGTCGCGCAGCATTATTTTTGCAAAATCTGTGGAGTGCGCCCTTTTTACATTCCGCGTTCGAACCCGGATGGGATTGACGTCAATGTACGCTGCCTGACACCCGCACCTGTTTCGATCTCTGTCAGGCCGTTCGATGGAATAAACTGGGAGCGGCATGCGCATCAATTGGAGAACCTGAGCAAGGAGTGAACTGATTCAATGAATCACAGAAAACTGGTATTACCCGAGCACATGAATGATCAGGGTTCGCTGTTCGGCGGCTACCTGCTCAAATGGCTCGACGAATTCGCGTATATCACGGCGAGCCTGGAATTTCCCGGCAATCGATTCGTCACGATCGCCCTGAACAATGTCGAGTTCAAGCATCCGATTCTTTGCGGGCAAATCCTGCGCTTTGCCGTCAGTCAAGTACGGCTCGGAAGCTCATCGGTCGAGTATCTCATCGAGGTATTCGGTGAAGAGTCGGGTGGGGCAGTTGATCAGGTTCTGTTTGCGACCGGCATTACGTTCGTCAATGTGACCGAATCGGGCGAAAAACAGCAGATCCGGTAATGATGTTGAGCACCACAATTCGAAAGGACGTACTATCAGGTGCTTGAATAAATACATAAGCTCGCCGTCCATACTTCATTGAAACACGGAGGATATCGCTATGACGATTGAGCTGCTGACAAAGTTTCTGGCCTGGTGTTCGGTCGTAAATATCGGGCTGCTTTTGCTGTGGTTTCTCGCTATCCTGCTTTTTTATGATCGGGTCTACGCTATACACAGCAGGTTCTTCAAGATTTCACGCGAAGCATTCAACATGATTCATTACGGTGGCCTCGGTCTGTACAAGATAGGCTTATGGCTGTTCAGCCTGACGCCATACCTGGTGTTACAGGCGATGACGTAGCCTCTTATGCAACGAATTCCAGAACCCGAACTGATGCTCGATGACGAGCAGGTCCGTGCCTATGCGGAAGCGGATTTCGGCGAACCGCACAGTCATTTCATGGAACTGCTTCGTTCGCGGTTCGATGACTTGCCCGAGTCGGGCCTGGCGCTAGACCTCGGGTGCGGGCCCGGCGATATCAGCCGCCGGTTTGCCATGGCATTTCCCGGCTGGCGCGTCAATGGTATCGACGGGTCCGCGACGATGGTTGCTGCCGCGCGGGAAATGACACCGGATGAGTTGCCGGTTCGATATCAAGCCGTTCTGCTTCCTGCGCCGGCCACTGATCGTTATGACCTGATCTTTACCAATAGCCTGTTGCATCATCTTGCCGATCCGGCGGTCTTGTGGGCGACGATCCGTGACTGGTCGAATCCCGGCTGCAAGGTATTCGTCATGGACCTGTTGCGACCGGATGACCGCGCGACAGCCGAGGCATTTGTTGCGCAATATGCGGCTGACGAACCGGCTGTCCTGCAGGAAGATTTTCTGAATTCGTTACTGGCCGCTTATGAAGAGGCCGAGATTACCGGGCAGTGTCGCGAGGCCGGTTTGCCGTTGTGTGTCGAGGTGGTTTCGGATCGTCATGTCATCGCGTGGGGCGATGTCGGGTAACGAGATGCAAGCCCGTATCAGTGGTTTTCCGCCGGTTACCGGCAGCCAGCCGCGTGTGCTGATTCTCGGTTCCATGCCGGGTGTTGCATCATTGGCGGTACAGGAATATTACGCGCTGCCGCGCAATGCGTTCTGGCCAATTATGGGTGAATTGTTCGGCGCCGGCTTCGAATTATCGTATCGGCAGCGACTCGACAGGTTAATGGATCGCCGGGTTGCTCTGTGGGATGTGCTCGGCAGTTGCGTTCGTCCCGGCAGCCTCGATGCAGCTATCGATACCCAATCGGCTGCCGCAAATGATTTCAGCCACCTGTTTTCGGATTACCCAACGATTAACCGGGTTTTTTTCAACGGCAAAAAAGCAGCCGAAATGTATCGTCGCAACGTATTGCCGATGCTGGATTCGGCTGCGGCGACGATTCCGGTCAGTGCCCTGCCGTCGACGAGCCCGGCCCATGCCGCGCTGTCGTTCGATGCCAAGCTGGCAGCCTGGTCGATTGTTCGCGAGGCGGCAAGCTGTGACTGAGCGATTCCTGATTCTGGAAAGCATGTCTCAGACGTACTACAGTGGTTGCCCGATACTGCCCCGGATAGAAGGGGACTCTGATAATCGCAATCGTTGAATCATGAGCCTGAAAGATGAAGTAGAAGCATTGCTCCCGAACTGGGAGTCCTGGTATCCGAGCCTGTTTCATGCAGCGGAGGATCTCGGGCTCATTCGTGCGCGTGTCTGCTCTCCATCGTCATTGATGCTTAACAATCGCCATGCTTCAGTGCAGAGTGCTGCCCTCAAGGCATTCAGGGAAAAATGGGGCGGCACCGAGTAGCTTCGCAATTCATGCTTGCAAGTTCTCGCTGGTCAGGGATAACCACTTCGCTCGACGATGGACAGGTTCGGCGGCTGGCAATCAGTCTGGATTCGAATGTTCTGTCCTACCGCGCTGTGTGTGACCTTTGGCAACACGACAAAGACTTTTCAACATTTTTCAGTGCGACACTCGCCGCGATGCCGTTCGATGCATTTTTCTGGGAAGTTCGCCCGATGACAATGACATCGATCGATGCACCTTTCGAGTGTGTTGTTGTCGACAGTCCGATGCTGGCGGGTGTGACAGCAGATTCCGGTCCGTTCCAGTCGCAACTCGATGTGGTTGCTTCCCATGATGGTATTGCTACGTTTGAGAATCTCGGTGGCGATGCGTTGCTCGTCGCTCCCTGTGCCGGCCCTGGCAAGCTGCGGTACGCGCACTTCGCTGAATTTTTGCGCCACGCACCCGAGACAAAGCAGCAAACGTTTTGGGCCTGTATCGGTTCGGCGCTGGAGTCACGACTCAGCCACGAACCTGTCTGGCTGAGCACATCGGGTCTGGGGGTCTACTGGCTGCATGTCAGGCTCGACCGGCAACCAAAATACTATACTTATGCACCATACCGAAAGACAGAAGTTAAACAATGGTGATGGCATTCTCCGAACCTTGCGAACGGAATAAACAATCGATACTCGATATTCTGGCTGTCGAGTTGTGTGACAGTTGTAAGGTGCTAGAAATCGGCAGTGGGACCGGCCAGCATGCCGTACATTTTGCAAACGGGATGCCGCACGTTGAATGGCAGCCCACGGATTGCAAAAATGAGCTGCCGACATTGACGGCACGAATTGTGGCTGAGGCGCCACAGAATGTGCGCCCGCCGTTGGTTCTGGATGTTCGTGAAATGCCGTGGTCTGTGATGGGTCCGTTCGATGCGGTGATTTCCGCCAACACACTGCATATCATGTCATGGGAATCGGTTCAGTATTTCTTTCGCGGCATCGGACAGATACTCGATGAGCGAGGTTCATTATGCGTCTACGGTCCGTTCTTATACAGAGACGTCGAAACGGTGGCGAGCAATGTATCCTTCGACCGATGGTTGCGGGAGCGAGATCCTGACAGCGGGCTCCGCGAATTCGAGGCCGTCAATGAGCTTGCTGAAGCGCAGGCACTCCTGTTAACAGCCGATCACCAGATGCCGGCTAATAATCGCCTGCTTGTGTGGCGGCGGGGGAAAATGGCCAGAGGTTAGATTCATTTTCGGTCATTTTTATATCCGCTCATTTTGTCTGGCTATAATCGGACTGATGCCGCTTTACTGACAATAACAACAAAGGTGAGTTTCATGAAACGGATCAGGATTTCTGCTTTTGTCGCTATCATTTTCACGCTTTGCGCCTGTGACAATCCCTCTTCCACGAACGGCGCGACAGCTGGTGCAGAGTCAGAGTCCGGAATCACCGTTACGGCTGGTGTAAAGACAAAACATGTCGATGGCTTCGGTGGTGTGATCGCGGAAAGCTACGAAGATTCGCAGGAATGGTGGGCGCCGGAATCGCTTCCTAATGAAGATGCGCCTAACGTCATTATTTTCTTACTCGACGATGTCGGCTTCGCCCAGGTCGGCAGCTTTGGCGGACTGATCGAAACGCCGACAATCGATCAACTCGCCGCAGGCGGTTTGCGTTTTAACAATTTCCATACGACGGCCTTGTGTTCGCCATCGCGCGCGTCGTTGATGGCCGGCCGTAACCCGCATTCGATCGGCCTGGGCAGTCATGCACTGACTGCGATGGGCTTCCCGGGCTATAACGCCATCATGCCGGATTCGGCCAAGTCGGTCGCCAACTACCTGCAGGAAGCCGGCTATATCAATTACGCGCTGGGCAAATGGGATCACACGCCGCTGTACGAAGTATCACAGGTTGGGCCATTTGATCGGTGGCCGAGCGGCGAAGGATTCCAGCATGCCTACACGTTCATGGCGGCCGACGTGCATCAGTTCGTGCCGGTCATGTGGAACGACCACACGCCAGAACCGTATCGCAAGTCGGAGCATCTGGACAAGGATCTTGCCGATCGTGCGATTGAATGGATTACCGGACACAAATCGATCAAACCCGATCTGCCGTTCATGATGTTATGGGCCTCGGGCTCGATGCATTCACCCCATCACGCGCCGGACAGCATCATCGACAAATACAAGGGCAAGTTCGATCAGGGCTGGGACAAGGCCCGAGAGGAGATCATTGCCCGTCAGAAAGAACTGGGCATCATCCCGGCGAATACAGAGCTGACCGATCGTATCGATGAAATCCCGGCCTGGGACTCGCTACCCGCCAAGGAGCGCGAACTCTACGCCCGGCAGATGGAAGTATTCGCCGCACAGATGGAATGGGTCGATATGCAGATCGGTCGCGTCGTCGCCGAACTTGAACGCATCGGCGAGCTCGACAATACGCTGATCTTCGTCACGGCTGATAACGGCGCGAGCGGCGAGGGCGGCCTGGCCGGTACCTTCAATGAAACCTATGTGCTCAACGGCCTGCAAACGGAACTCGAAGCCAATCTGCGCCACCTCGAGGACTGGGGTCGCGAGAATACTTACCCGCACTATCACGCCGGTTGGGCAATGGCCGGCAACACGCCATTCCGTTACTTCAAGCAGAGTGAACACCGCGGCGGGCAGCAGGATCATCTCGTCGTCCACTGGCCCAACGGCATCAAGGCCAAAGGTGAAATCCGCAATCAGTATCACCATATTTCCGATATCGCGCCGACGATCATGCAGGCAGCCGGTATTGAGGTTCCGGACGTATATCACGGTGTCGAGCAGCAGCCGATGGACGGCGTCTCGATGATGTACGCGTTCGATGATGCTACCGCGCCCAATCGCAAGCAGCGCCAGTACTACGAGATGTTCGGCAACCGTGCTATCTGGGCAGACGGCTGGAAGGCTGTCACGCTGCATGCCAATCGCATGCCAATCGCATGCCAATCGCATGCCATGGGATCTGGCTGTGACATTGCCTT
>CAZVQW010000003.1:175108-203416 GCA_964629475.1 uncultured Chromatiaceae bacterium
GCATGCCAATCGCATGCCAATCGCATGCCATGGGATCTGGCTGTGACATTGCCTTTCGACGAGGATGAATGGGAGCTCTACAATGTGGCCGAGGATTTCTCCGAGGCACATAATCTTGCCGATGAGAACCCGGAGAAACTTGCCGAGATGATTGCAATGTTCGACGAGGAGGCCTGGAAGTACAACGTCTACCCGCTCTACGATGACATGATTGCTCGGCTTGGTGCCCAGCAGGATCGACTGTTCGGCGATCAGAAAGACTTTGTTTACTTCGCCCCTGGTGCGGTTCGCATCGCCGAAAAATCGTCAGCGCCGGTCAAGAACCGCGCGCATACGATCGAGACACAGTTGGAACGTGATGGTGGTGAACAGGGTGTGCTCGTTGCAGTCGGCGGTATGACCGGCGGCTACACGATGTTCATCCTGGATAATCGTGTGTTCTACGACTATAACTATCTCGATGGCGTGCACTACATCCTCAAATCACCACCGCTGGCTGCGGGCACAACAGACGTGAAGTTCAACTTCACCAAGACCCATGAGTTTGGCGGTACCGGCGAACTGTACATCAACGGTGACAAAGTCGATGAAGTCGATATGCCGCTAATGCACATCAGCACTTACTCTCTCGCCGAAACTTTCGATGTCGGCCGCGATACCGGCACGCAGGTGTCGCGAATGTATACCGACCCGTTTGCTTATGACGGTGAGCTGGACCGCGTTACATTTCGGATTTCCGACGACAATATGGTACCGCCGCGCACGCTGTCGCCAGCTTCGTATCGATGACCTGAAACAGGGGGACTAAAGAGTCAGCCCCTCATTTATTTGATTATCTTCGGTTTTACGGTATAAAAAGCGGTCCACAGCGGGCTCCGGATATAATCCGGAGCCCGCTACCCTTGATCAGGAGATTCCCAGTGCGCTCTGTTATGCGCTCGAAAATTCACAAAGCGATCATTACAGAAGCGAATCCCGAGTATGTCGGCAGCATCACGATTGATGCAGAGCTGATCGATCGGGTCGGCCTGTGGCAGAACGAGCGTGTTTTGATCGCCAGTAACACGACCGGGGCACGCCTTGAGACCTATGTCATTGCCGGTGAACCGGGTTCCGGAAAGATCGGCATGAACGGGCCGGCGGCACACACGATAGGGGTTGGCGAAGAGGTCGTGATCATGGGTTTTGAGATGACTGAGCAGCCTATTGAGCCAAAGGTTATTCTGGTCGATGCCGAAAATCGGTTTGTCAGTAATCTGGCCGAGAAAGCGGGCGAGACCGTGATCGCCTGATGAATACTTCTGACGTCATTGCGTGACAGGGTTCTCGATAGCCGTGGATTATGAGCATAGAATGTAGCGGTATGGTTTATGGCATGACAAAGCTCTAGTGGATTGATAATGACGGGCTGGATGACTCACCTGTTGGCGTTTTTGGTCGGTGCGGGTATCGGTGGATTCCTGATGGCGAGCCGTGGCGGCAGGCCGGCACGGCCCAAGCCAAACAAGACGTTGCTTCGTCTGTACAAAGAGTGCCCAGAATTTTTTAACGCCATGCGTGATGAACTGAATACGGCCGAATTCAAGGATGTCCGGGAGTTTGCCATCGTCCCGTCAGCGCAGATCACCTTCGTCAGTGAGCATCTGAAATTTGTCTACTACGAAGATGAAATGCCCAAATTGAAAGAAATTGCGACAGAACTCGAAGACCAGGGATTCATCGATGACGTCGCGCGTGGCAAGACACCGGTGTATCGACTCCGCGAAACGTTTGTTACGGCCCTGAATTCTTTATAGCCTGGGTAATTTATAGTTTGCATTCCCTGTAAATGGGGGGTGCATCCGTCACCGTGGTACGGTTGATCATGTGGACTGTCTATATCGTACGTTGTGTCGACAGCAGCCTGTATACGGGCATCGCAAAAAACCTCGAGGAGCGGATCTGCCTGCATAATGCCGGGCGCGGAGCCAAGTACACTCGTTCCCGCCGGCCGGTCGAGCTCGTTTATTCTGAATGTGTCGATGATCGCTCGACCGCCCTGCGGCGGGAACTCGCAATCAAACAACTCGAGCGGGACGACAAGAAAAAATTGATAGAAAATTCAGGCTGACCTGATGTTCCGACGTTGTATGAGTTTTACCGAGGAGTTAGATGTTGCAAAATTCAGTGATCAGAAAGACCGGTCAGCTATGGAAGCTTTATGTCGGTATTGCAGCCATGGCATTTGGTTCTATTGCGCCGGCGTTTGCACAAAGCGGATTGTCCTGGACGGCCGGTACGGTGATTGCCGTGGTTGGCTATGTGTTTGCTCTGGCCTTCATCAGTTGCCCCGCATGCGGTCAGCGGTGGTTTTATCGTGCGATACTCTACGCAGAATTATACGGTCCGTTGTTTCGCGAGTCGGAGTGCCCAACCTGTAAAAAAGATTTCGATTGATTGATTCCATCAGTAAACTGGCCGGTGACCGGCTGAGTTGTTCCTGAATCGAGAATTTAATCTGATGTTTCGCGTCTGTTCATTGGCAATCTTCGCCGGGGTATTCGGCCTGGAGCTGACCACGGTTGCTTACGGTCAGGAGTCTTCGCCGGTACGATGCCGGGATGCCGTGCGACCGGTACTGCTGCAGTCGAACCCGGACCGGGCGTTGCTGCCTGATATTTTGCGCCTGTGCGAGGGGCAGGCGAATGGCGGTGATCCCGACGCGCTGTACCAGCTATCGTTGCTGTATCTCGGCTTGTTCGACTGGCAACCGGAGCGGGCCATACCGATGATTCGCAGCGCCGCCCATAGCGGTGTTCCTGAAGCGCAGTACTGGCTGGCCTGGCAGCATGAATCCGGACCGTTACTGGAAAATGACGCAGAAATCGCTTTGTACTGGTACCTGAAGGCGGGAAAGCAGGAGCATCGGCTGGCGCTGGGTCGGTTGGCGAATGTTTATGCGAATGGTGAGATGGGTGAGGGGGTGGATGCGAAGAAAGCGAGCAAGTATCGTGCGCGTGCCGCACGGTGCAAGAGTTAGCTGAGTGTCACCGGCGAATTCGAAGGAACGGAAAACATGCCTGACATGAAAGAAATATTTGCTGCAAACCGCGCATGGGCAAGGAAGATGCGTGAATCCGATCCCGCATTCTTTGATCGGTTGGCGCATCTGCAATCACCTGAATACCTTTGGATCGGTTGCTCGGACAGTCGCGTGCCGGCGAACCAGATCACCGGACTGCAGCCGGGCGAAGTTTTTGTTCATCGTAATATTGCCAATGTCGTGTCCGATGACGATCTGAATTGCCAGGCGGTCGTTCAATACGCTGTTGAGGTCCTCGGCATTAAAAATATTATTGTCTGTGGTCACTACGGGTGCGGCGGAATCCAGGTTGCACTCGAGGATCAGGCAACCGGCCGTGCCCGTGAATGGATCAGGGGCATCGTCAGTTTGCGCGACCGCAATGCAGAGGTTCTCAGTGCGCTGCCGAATGATGACGAGCGTCATGCCCGACTTTGTGAACTCAATGTTGCCGAGCAGGTGCATAACCTGAGTCAATCAGATGTTATCCAGGCCGCCTGGTCTCGCAGTCAACCGCTCAGACTGCACGGCTGGATCTACAATATTGGCGATGGCCTGCTGAAAGATCTCAACGTGTCTGTCAGCGGACCGTCCGAGGCCTAGTTCTCCTGTCGGTCGACCGGCTGGCCGTTCTCGGGCAACATCAGGCCATGGAAGCAATTCTGCTCGTAATCGTCGGTATTTGCCTGTCATTGGCGGGTTTTGTCGGGCTGGCATTACCGGCCCTGCCGGGAGCTCCGATACTGTTCGCCGGTCTCGTTTGTATTGCCTGGGCCGAGGATTTTGCCTTTGTCGGCACCGGTACGCTGGTCACGCTCGGCATTCTTGCGGCGCTGACGTATGTGGTGGACCTGATCGCCGGTGCCTTTGGTGTGCGTCGCTTCGGAGCATCGTCGCGGGCGATGCTCGGTGCAACCCTCGGTGCTATCGTCGGCTTATTCTTCGGCCTCATCGGCATAGTGATCGGACCGTTCATCGGTGCCGGAATCGGTGAATTTCTGACGGGACGAGATATTCAGGCGGCTGGTCGAGCAGGACTCGGCGCCACAATTGGTCTCGTGATTGGTGTTGCGGCCAAGCTGACACTCGCATTCGCGATGATCGGGATTTTTATCCTGATGCGGTTCTTGTGATTGGCTCCGCTCGAACAGTTTCTGAGCGAATATGAGCAGTCAGATTTCTGTATTCCCGGTCCGGGCAGGCGCAGTGGAATTTCGATTGTCTGTGCGTTTCCGCGAGGGTGGCGATGACCTGGTATTGTTCGTCCACGGTCTGGGTTGCAGTAAGGACGGCTGGAGCGCAGCCTGGCAACGGCCGGAACTGCGTGACCGATCTTTGCTGGCGCCGGATCTTCCGGGGTTCGGGCATTCCGCTTGCCCGCCGGGCTTCACCGCTGATCTCAGCCAATACGCTCGTGTGCTCGGTGCGTTGATCGACGCGCATGCGTTGCGGCGGATTCACCTGGTAGCGCACAGCATGGGCGGGTCAATCGCATTGATGCTGCCGCCGCAGGTTTTATCGCGGCTCGAGAACCTGGTGCTCGTCGAGCCACGCCTGTTCAGGACCAGCTGTGGAGTTGCGGCCGAGGCGGCGAAGGTATCGCCTGACGAATTTCATCGTTCGGTATTCCCCGCGATGCGGCAGCGAATAAGCGGTGATCCACATGCCGCATTTGACCTGGACAGGTCAGACCCGGATGCGTTCTATGCCAGCAGTCTTTCGTTGGTCCAATGGTCGGCGCATCACGCACTGCTTGAGCGGTTCGAGCAGGCGGATTGCCGTAAATTTTTCATTTACGGCGCTGAGAACCAACATTTGCAGGAACTGGCCTTCGTTCCGCCGGCACTGACCATTGCCATCGAGCATGCCGCTCATTTTGTTATGAACGACAATCCCGACAGCTTTTATGATTGCCTGTCAGCCATTCTGGGTGCCTCAGACTGAGTTCGCAGCCGAGGGCAACTCGGGGTATGCTCAGTTTTAAATAATGATGATTCAGCCCGCTAACGATTCCCCTGACCTGACGGCACTCGAACGATCGGTGCTGGAAACGGCATTTTCGTCAATGCAGACCGACCCCGGTTTTCGCAACCAGATCGACGCTGCAATGGTTGTCGTGCGCACGCCCAGCGGTGTCGGCTTTGTCACCAAGCTGCACATACCGGAGGAATATCGAGTCGCGAATGCCGTCGCCGGCAACGCGGTTCCGGTAATCATCGGCGATCATCCGGCATTACCGGCGGGCGCCGAGTTCATCCTGCAAATCAAGAATGGGTTGATCAATTGTATCGAGGCGTTTTGTTACGCGGGTGTGTGGCCGGCCGATGAAGCACAGTTTCATATTCACCCGGGGCATACCCTGACGGGGTCCTGAAGGTGTGTGTGGACATGAGACCGGCTTGTTGCATGGCCAACGGGGATAAAACGGTGGCGGGAGGAACCAAATGAGCGGTTACGGAAAAATTAATTTGCTCGCCATGTTGCTGATGCCGACCGTCGCGACCCTGACAGGGGTCCTGATGTTCGGTCCGCGCATCGACACGATGGTAGCGGTATTTGGTATGAATGCGTTGCCGATGTTGATCGGTGGCCTGTTTTCCGGTTTTTTGTTGCGTGGCGCCGGTAAATCCGGTGGAGTCGGCCGGTCGATCGCGCTGTGGCCGACTTTGTTGACGGCTGGCATCGGCATCATGTGGTATCTGCGCGACGTATTATTTCCCGCGGAACAGGATCCGGGGCGCATTTTTCTCGCCGCTCCACCGTATTTGCTTGTAATAGCCATATTGATGGGCCTGTGTGCCTCGGTTGTGTGCGCGATGGCCAGATCGCGGCGTGCAGCCGCCTGACTATGTCCGTCAGTTACGTTCCTTACCCTGAAGTCGGATCTCGTCCGCATGCTATTGTCGACGGACCACCCCTGCCGTCGACAATACTGACATTGTCGCACTGGCCGAATAATCAGACGCCCGATACCTTGCAACGCGATACGTCGACGGCGACGGTGTTCGCTTATCTTGACGCGCCAGATGAGCATCGACAGGTCGACATCGTGTCGAATAATCATTTCGATGAAGACGGGTTATTCAGCATGTTTACGTTCTGCCACCCGGAATTGGCAGCCGAACATCGCGCATTGCTCGAAGCCGGCGGGTTAGCCGGAGACTTTGGCATCGTCAGCGACCCGGCTGCGGCCCGGCTGTGTTTTGTTATCGAAGGATTTACCGATCCGGCGGTGTCGCCGTTGCCTGAACGAACCTTCGCGGGTTGCGAGGACCGTCGTGTCGCATCGTTCTATCGTGAGTTACTGCCGCTGGTGCCGGATATTCTGCAGAACCTCGATAGTTATGAGTCATATTGGCGGGACCAACTACAGCATCTTGAATTCAGCCAGTCCCTTGTCGCGACGGGCAAGGTCGACATCGAGGAACGGCCGGATCATGATTTGGCTATCGTCAGGATCCCCGATGATATTCCCGAACAAACCGTGCGGCGCTACGTGAATGAGGAGCAGGCTGCAGTTCATCCGTTTGCAGTCAACAGTGCGACACGCTGCAACCGGATTCTGCGGATTTATCGAGGCGAATTTGAATTTCATTACCGCTATGAAAGCTGGCTACGCTTTGTGTCATGGCGACCAATGTTGCGCGTTGCACTCGACGGTATGGCAGATCGGTTGAATGAGGCGGAACAGGCATCCGGTACCTGGCGAGGAGAGGACGTCAATGAAGTTATTCCGCGGTTATACCTCGATGGTTGTCGGCAGTCGTCCCTCGGCGAGGAAGAATTCGTGACATTGCTCGAGGAGTACCTGGCGAGTGCGCCGGCCGCGTGGGATCCTTATGACTGGCAGGAAGCCTGAGGGAGCAGGCCGAAGGAAATAGGCATTTGTGAAGTATGCGGTTTGACGTCAGTTTGACGTCAATTCAGCGCAGTCGACACATTCAAGACTCGCGGGACGAACGGCCAGACGCTGCTCACTGATTTCTTCACCGCAGGAAATACAGATACCGTAGTTGCCATTTTCAAGTCGCTGCATGGCAGCTTCGATGCTGGCCAGTTCTTCGACTGCTTCTGTTTCGAGCGCCGAGACGACTTCGACGTTGCCGAGCTCGGCTGCCTGTTCCGAGGAGTCTGCATTCAGCGGTTTGCGCGCATGGTTATGTATGGTCGTGACTCGTTTCTCGAGCTCTGCTTTCGTATCCAGCAGTTGTTTCTTCAGCTTGTCCCTGTTCATATTCTTCATCGGCTTCTTGCTTCCGGATGGGTCTGCCCAGTGTACGTCAAGAGCCGGGGATTTTGCACGCGGCCGGTATTCTGCCGCAAAGCCTCACACTGGCTCCGCTCTGTGGAAAGTCACAGTTTGAGCGGGGTTTTGCCGCACCGAAGCCGGTGACAAATATCGCCGGCGGGACGGAAGTCGGGTGGTAGACTGTCCGGCATATATCAAGGGATGTTTCTCAATGACCCGGGTCAAAATCGAGTATTTTGCGATTCTTCGCGAACATGTCGGCAAGAGCGTCGAAGAGGTACAGACCGAGGCCGGAACCGCCCAGGAGCTCTTCGATGAACTCGCTGAGCGCTATGCGTTCCCGCAAATGAATTCCATGAAAGTTGCGATCAACGAAGAATTCAGCGATTGGAGCGCCGTGCTCGTCGATGGTGATTCGATTGCATTTATTCCACCGGTAGCCGGCGGATGAAGCATTTTGCTTTTTCCCGGCAAGCGGTGTCCGGTAAAAAAGTGCGCGAGCTGGTGGCCGACGATGCATCGGGTGCATACGTGGCTTTTGAAGGCTGGGTTCGCAATCACAACGAAGGCCTGCAGGTCCGGTCTCTGGAATACGAGGCGTATGAGGGTTTGGGTGTCAAGGAAGGTGAACGCATCCTTGCCGAGGCACAAGAGCGATTCGGAATCAGCACGGTGTGCTGTATTCATCGCCTCGGGCAACTCGAAATCGGCGATATCGCCGTTATCGTCGGGGTCAGCACGCCCCATCGCAGCGAAGCGTTCGAAGCCTGCCGGTTTATCATCGACGCGGTGAAGCACCGCGTCCCGATATGGAAAAAAGAGTACTACACCAACGATGATTCCGGCTGGGTGAACTGTGAGCGCTGTTCAGCCGCAGCCCATGATCACGATTAGCGCTAAGAGAGCGTTTTCGTGGGTAAAATCAACGGTCCTGTTGTTCGCGGGCAATCAGTTCATCGGCAACCGCCAGCATATCGTTGAAGTTCTTGATGCCGTCGCCGCTCGTCAGGTACTTGCCGTTGATAACGAGTAGCGGCACGCTTTGAATGCGATATCGTTGTGTCAGGTTCTTTGCACGCTTCAACTTGCTTTCAACTGCGAACGAGCGAAATGTTTTCTTGAAATCGTCCGTGGAGACACCGTTTTTGCCGACGAAGGCAATGATATCTGCTTCGCTGGTCAGCATATTATTGTTGATGTGCATTTCGGTAAAAATAGCCTGATGCAAAGCATCGAGCTGGCCGAGCGCTTCGAGGGTATAGAACAGCCGGGCATGAATTTCGTTTGTCGGGTTCCACATGACCGGAAGACGAATGAAGTTGACGCCGTCCGGCAGATTTTTTTCCCAGTTATTCACGATCGGGTCGAAGTTGAAGCAATGCGAACATCCGTACCAGAAGACTTCGGCGACTTCGACAACATCCGGCGGGCTGCTCGTACCCTGCGCCGTGGTTAATTTGATGTAGTGGGTGTTTGCCTTGTATTTCTGTGGTGCGGGTGCGCTGGGTGTTTCACCCTGGGCCAGCACAATCTTGTCACTGGTCTGTTTGCTTGCAGGTGGCTCATCACCCGCCGATTCCTCGACGATTTCGACCTGTTTTGCGGGCACTTCAATCGGGTCGGTGGTTTGCT
The DNA here is from genome assembly GCA_964629475.1 of uncultured Chromatiaceae bacterium. Taxonomy (GTDB): domain Bacteria; phylum Pseudomonadota; class Gammaproteobacteria; order Steroidobacterales; genus SMWD01. The sequence goes on from CAZVQW010000003.1 coordinate 184,051, forward strand.
GAGCAGCTGGTTCGGTGAGGCTTTGTTCGGGTTCGGTCGTACCGCCGCAGGCGCCAAACAGCAGCATCAAAGTCGCCAGGATCAGGGATCGGGTCGGATTCATCATGTTGGGTCCTTTCGTTGTTCAGGGGCTTTCGCAATGGATGGTCGCGACGACCCGAAATTGTTCATATGCTGAATAATCCGGTGCATGATCCTTTGTCTCCCCCGGTCAGCTACGGGGCTCATGCTAATATCGCTGTCGCGGCGCATTTTACACGAGTTTTCCGAAAATCAGGAGCCCGGCGCCCGGTTCGACATCGATTCCAGAATCTTGATAGTGCCCCGTAACACCGGTCGTGGCCGGATTATGGGGCAATATCCGGTTTTTCTGGTGGATTATGAGCGTACCTATGTCTGAGTTTCCTGATGCCTGTTTCCTGACCAGCGCCGACGACCCGGCCCAGTTTGTCATTGACAGCGGTGCCGAGGTCGCGTTTGCAGGCCGTTCGAATGCAGGCAAGTCTACGGCAATCAATGCGATAGTGAATCGTCGGAATTTTGCCCGGACGAGCAAGCAGCCGGGCAGGACCCAGCTCGTCAATTTTTTCAGTCTCGGCGACGATCTGCGGCTCGTGGATCTGCCCGGATACGGTTTTGCGAAAGTCGGGCGTGCGAAGCGCCGTCATTGGAAGGAGTTACTCGAAGGCTACTTCCAGTCGCGACGGTCGCTGTCCGGCACGATTCTGGTCGTGGACAGTCGCCGATTGCTCGGTGAGTTTGACCGATTGATGATCGAGTGGTGCCGCGCCATCGATTGCCCGGTCCATGTGTTGCTGACCAAGGTCGACAAGCTCAAGCGCCGGGAAGCGACGGCAGGGCTCGCCGCAGTCCGCCGGGAGCTTGGTGATGGCGCTACGGTGCAATTGTTCTCGGGAACGAAGCGGCAGGGGCTCGATGAGGCACGGGAGAGTTTGCAGGCTTTGTTGATTGGGGCGCGGTTGGGGGATGGTGGGGTATAGCGGTCGTTAAAAGCCACTAAAATACGCGATCATGCTTCTTTCTGGCTTGATCAGGCATAAAAAAACCCGGGCGACGCTGGGGCGAAGCCCGGGTTTCCGGGTAACCGACTTGGGGGGGCCGGTTAGTCGATGCCCGCCTAGGGAGGGTGGCGGGGCTTTTATCCTTTTTGGAGGATATTGATTTTGAGCGTGTCTAACGAAAAAAGTTCCGCCGGAATAGTGATTGCGGCGAGTTAGTGCGCTTCATCCCAATTCTGCCCCGTGCCGGCATCGACTCTGAGCGGTACGTGCAGGTTGGCTGCGTTGCACATCAGGTCGGTGACGCGGTCGCGTACTTCGTCGGCATGGTCACGGTGCACTTCCAGGACCAGCTCGTCGTGTACCTGCATGATCAGACGGGCCTCGATTTTGCTGTCCGTCAGCCAGCCATCGACCGCGATCATGGCCTTCTTGATGATATCGGCCGCCGTGCCCTGCATTGGTGCATTGATCGCGCTGCGTTCGGCATACTGGCGTCGTTGTGCCTGGCGCGCGTTGATGTCCGGGAGATACAGCCGGCGGCCGAAAACGGTTTCGACGAAACCGGCCTCACTCGCTTGTTCGCGGGTTGAATCCATATAGTCCCTGACGCCCGGATAGCGGGTGAAATACAGATCGATGTATTCCTGCGCCTGGTTGCGGTTGATGCCGAGCTGCCGGCCGAGTCCGAAGGCCGACATGCCGTAAATCAGGCCGAAATTAATTGCCTTGGCCGAGCGCCGCTGGTCCGCCGTTACGGCGTCGGGTTCGACGTCAAATACTTCCGCTGCGGTGGCCTGATGGATGTCGCGGTCTTCGGCGAATGCCGCAAGCAATCCTTCGTCTTGCGAGATATGCGCCATGATGCGCAGCTCGATCTGTGAGTAATCGGCAGCCAGCAAGATGTAATCGTCCGGAGCGATGAATGCCTGGCGAATCCGCCGGCCTTCGCCGGTACGTATCGGGATGTTCTGCAGGTTTGGGTCTGATGATGACAGGCGCCCCGTCGCCGCGACGGCCTGGTGATAGGACGTGTGGATTCGCCCGGTACGCGGTGAGATCTGCAACGGCAGTTTATCGGTATAGGTCGATTTGAGTTTGGCCAGGCTGCGGTAATCGAGGATCAGCTGTGGTAACTCATACTCTTCGGCCAGTTCGCTCAATACGTCTTCGGCTGTCGACGGCTGACCCTTCGGTGTTTTGCGCAGAACCGGCAGGTCGAGTTCTTCGAACAGGACTTGCTGGAGTTGTTTCGGTGAACCGAGGTTGAACGGGTGGCCGGCGGCATTATGAACCTCAGTCTCGACTGCGATCATCTGCTCGGCGAACTCCGAGCTCAGTTGACGCAGCAGTGCCTCGTCGACGAGTACGCCATTTGCCTCCGTGCGCATCAGTACTCTGAGCAGGGGTCGCTCGATGTCCGTGTAGACTGTTTCGAGATGACCGGTAGCCTCGATCTGCGGCCACATGGCCTCGTGCAGGCGTAAAGTAACGTCGGCATCTTCGGCGGCATACGGTGCGGCGGTCTCGAGCGGGACTTCGTCGAATCGCAGTTGTTTGGCGCCTTTGCCCGCTACGTCCGTGTAGCTGATAGTTTCCAGCCCGAGATATTTTCGCGCTACCGAGTCGAGATCATGCCGGGTTGCGGTACTGTTCAGAACATATGATTCGAGCATCGAGTCGAATTGCATACCGTCGAGGCTGATGTCGTAGTTGCTCAGTACATGTGCATCGTATTTCAGGTGATGGCCGACTTTGCTCTGCGTCGGATCTTCGAGCCAGGGCCGCAATCGCTCGAGTACTTCGTCACGGTCGAGCTGTTGCGGTGAGCCGGGGTAGGTATGCGCGACCGGCAGGTAGGCTGCTTCACCTTCGGCGATGGCGAACGAAAGCCCGACGAGCTCGGCCTCCATGTAATTGATGCTGGTTGTCTCCGTATCGAAACCGACGAGCCCGGCCCGGGTAATTTTCTTCAGCCAGGCTGTGAATTGCCTGTCCGTCAGGATGGTTTCGTAGTCTGCCGTCTGTGTCGGTTCGCCGGCTACCTGGCTGTCGTCCGGTTCAACCAGGGCATCGAGTAATCGCCGTAGCTCGAGTTCCTCGTACAGGCCGCGCAGTTTTTCGATGTCCGGTGCCGTTGGTTGCAGCGTGTCTGTTTTTTCTTCCAGTTCGAGGTCGGTTCGAATGGTGGCAAGATCTTTCGACAACAGCAGTGTGTCCCGGTGCTCATCGATGCGCTGTGCGAGACTCTTTGCGCCACGTATCGACAGGTCGGCGACGGCACCGACATTGGCAAGAAGATCATCGACATGATTAAAGTGCCCGAGCAGTGCGGTAGCAGTTTTCGGACCAACCTTGGGAACACCGGGGATGTTGTCGGAGCTGTCGCCGACCAGCGCAAGGTAATCGATGATCTGATCGGCGCGCACGCCGAAACGTGCCACGACGCCCTCGGTATCGGTTGCCCTGGGCGTACGGCTCGGGCCGCGTGGCATCGTATCGAGCAGGGTGACGCCGTCGCCGACGAGCTGCGCCATGTCCTTGTCGCCGGTCACGATCATGACGGTCATGCCATGCGTGGTGGCGTTTCGTGTCAGCGTTCCGATGACATCATCGGCTTCGACGCCGCCGATACGCAGCAATGGCCAGCCGTTCGCAGTGATGGCTTCTAGCAGTGGTTCGACTTGCTCGCGCAGGTCATCAGGCATTGGCGGGCGATTAGCTTTGTAGTCTGCATATAGATCGTCACGGAATGTTTTTCCGGGCGCATCGAAAACAATTGCGAAATGTTCCGGGGATTCATCGCGGATCAGCTTGTTCAGCATTGCCAGGACGCCGTGAATCGCACCTGTCGGTTGGCCGGCCGAATTAGTCAGTTCCGGTAGCGCGTGGAATGCGCGATACAGATAAGAGGACCCGTCGACGAGGATCAGTCTGTTCGGATCGGGTGCCGTCATGGCGTCGGTGCGGATGACGAGTCATCTGTATCAGGGTCATCCGTATTCTGTTCTTCCGCAGTTTGGGCCTCAGCCGGCGCTGTTTTCGCTTCTTCTTCCGGGATGTACAGGTCACCCTCCAGCCCGCATGCAGCGATGAGCAGCGTGGTAATGGCTATCAGGGCAAGCAGTGCAGCATGCACTTTATTCGTTGTGTTCATAGCCGTCGTCCCGATTGAGCTCTTCACCTACGCGCCGGTAGGCGTCGCGAAAGCTGATGCCTTCTTCCAGCACGAGGCGGTTGGCGTGACCGGCGGCATAAATCGACTCGTCGAGTTCGATAGTGTCGGTATTAAATTCAACACCGCCGATCAGGTGCGTCATGATCTCGCAGGAATCGGCGCTCAGATCGATCGCCCGAAACAGCGGGGGCTTGATGCGTTGCAGGTCGCGTTGATATCCGGAGCCGAGTTTCGCCGGGATGTTCATGATCTCGCTCAGATTCGCCTGCAAAGTTGCCGTTGTACCGCGGACGAGTTCGAGGACATCCGGATTGCGTTTTTGCGGCATGATCGACGAGCCGGTCGTCATCGAGTCGGGCAGTGAGATGAAGGCAAATTCTTGTGTATAGAACAGCATCAGGTCTGACGCGAGTCGGCCAAGATCCTGCATCAACAGGCACAGTTCGAAAACGAGTCCGGCTTCGGCCTTGCCCCGGGATAGCTGCACGGCAGTGACCGGTTCATGTACGCATTCAAAGCCGAGCATCTCGCAGGTTGCGTCGCGATCGATCGGCAGACCCGGCACGCCGTAACCGGCGGCACTGCCGAGCGGATTTTTCGACAGCCGGCGACGGCTTGCCGCGATACCCTCGGCATCGTCCCGTAGTTCGGCTGCAAAGCCGCCGGCCCACAGCGGAACGGAACTCGGCATGGCTTGTTGCATATGCGTATAGCCCGGCAAAGCCGTGTCTATCTCACGTTCGGCGAGTGCGTCGAGCGCGTCGGCGACATCGTCAGCCAGCGTTTCGAGTCCGTCGGCAGCGTCGAGCAGATACAGGCGCAACGCGGCGAGCACCTGGTCGTTGCGTGATCGGCCCAGGTGGATGCGCTTGCCGGCCTCACCGATGTTAGCCGTCAGGCGTGATTCGAGTGCGGTGTGCACATCTTCGTCTTCGAGGCTGATGGCCCATTCGCCGCTGGCATGTGACTCGGCCAGGTCTTCGAGGCCATTTAAAATATCCTCGAGGTCTGCATCGGACAACAGGGATTGCTGGTTCAGCATCGACGCATGCGCGATTGACGCGCGTACGTCGTAATCGACGAGCCGACCGTCAAGCAAGTGATCTTCGCCGGCCGTGTAACGCAGGATCTGTTCGTCGAGTTCGTTTCCCTTGTCCCAGAGCCGCTTCATGTGTCTGTCCCCTGCGCCTGTTCCTCGGCCGACAGCGTGTCGATATTATCCACGACGAGCGTGCCGTTACCTTCGTTGGTAAAAACTTCGAGCAATAAACTGTCAGACAGTTTATGGGAAATGACATGCACACGACCCACACCGCCGTTGATGGCGGCCTCGATCGCAGTCGCTTTCGGTAACATGCCGGCAGCCAGTGAACCACTGTCGCGCAGCTTCCGCAGTCCCGGCAGATCGACGTATGAAATCAGCGAGTCAGGGTCGTTACGGTCGGTCAGAATACCCGGCGCGCCGGTGATCAGGACCAGTTTCTCGGCATCGAGTGCCGCGGCCAGGGCCGCGGCAACCGTGTCGGCATTGATATTCAGCAGCGTGCCCGATTCATCGGACGACAATGGGCTGATAACCGGTACGAGTTCATTATCGAGCTGCGTGCGCAGTATGTCGGCTTCGACCGAGTCTATATCACCTACAAAACCATAATCGACCGGGCCCGCATCGTGGCCGTCGACGTTAACCGGCGGTCGCTTGTGCGCCTTGATCAGGCCTGCATCGACACCGCTGATACCGACTGCCGGCAAATCGAGATCGCGACAAGCGGCCAGAATTCGGGTATTGATTTGCCCGTTCAGCACCATCGCGGCGACTTCGAGCGATCGTTCGTCGGTCACTCGTCGTCCCTCGATAAATTGTGTCGTCATGCCGAGGCTTTCTGCGAGTTCGGTCGATTGGGGGCCACCGCCATGGACAAGTACGATGCGTATGCCGACCTGGTGCAGGATGGCAATCTGCTCGACCAGTTCGCGTGTCGATTCCAGCGACGCAAATATCTCGCCGCCGGCCTTGAGCACGAAGGTCTTGTGTTTGAACATCCTGATATAGGGCGCTGCATGTTTCAGCGCCGCTACGACGATGTCTCGATTCTCGTTGTCTTGCATGAGTCGGCTCCCGGGAGCGATATTATTTTCCGGCCAGCACCTGGTGTAGCACGGCCATCTGCGCATACATTCGGTTCTGCGCTTCCTGAATTACGACACTACGCGGACCGTCGAGAACTTCGTCGGCTACGACGACGCCGCGGCGTACGGGCAGGCAATGCATAAAGCGGCAATCATCATTGGCCGTCGCAAACCATGACTCGTCGACACACCAGTCGTTTAACTCGCGGCGATGTTCCTCGTCTGCCGCGCGGTTGCCGTAGTGCTTTGTGGCTGACCATGATTTCGCGTAAACAATCTGCGCACCTTCGAGTGCTTCATCACGGTTCTCTGTTTCAGTCACCGAGCCACCCGATTCGCTTGCTGCCTGTCGGGCCTTGTCCATGATCGACGGCGGTAATTCAAAACCTTCGGGGCGCAACACCGTGACATCCATGCCGCGCATCGCAGCCATGTGTACTGTCGCAGAAGGTACGGCCAGCGGCAGTGCCCGTGGATGCCAGGCCCAGCTCAGAACAAACTTGCCGCCGTTGCGCGGTGTGTTGAGGTCATCCATCGTCTTCCAGTCGGCGAGGCTCTGACACGGGTGATTGATCGCCGACTCCATGTTAATCAGCGGTACCTGACAAAGCTCGCGCATGTTATTGAACTCGCGGTCGGCAAGATCGTCATCGAGGCTGCGGCGTTCGGCGAAGGCGCGAATGCCGATGGCGTCTGCATACGAGGCGATGACCGGCACGGCTTCGCGAATATGTTCTGCGGCCATCCCGTCCATGACGATACCGGGCCGCGATTCGAGGCCGTGTATCGACATATCCGGTGAGATGACAAACGAACCGCCACCCAGCCGTGCCATCGCGGCCTGAAAGGAGGCCAGCGTGCGCAGCGAAGGGCTCATAAACAGCAGAGCGAGAATCTTGCCTTCAAGAGCGCGTGGTTCCGGACTGGTCTGCAAGCGCTTGGCCAGCGTGAGCAGTTCCTGTACCTGATCACTGTTCAGATCGGCAAGATCGTTGAATTCTTTCATGGTCTGTTCCTTGGGTTTTTATCAATTGCGGCAAAGCCGCTCATTCGGCGGGGAGCTCGGCCAGGCTGTCGATGAGCTTCATAAAATGTTGCTCTTCTGTGATCAATGGCGGTAACAGACGGATGACATGAGGATCGGTGCTCGTACCGACGAGTATGTCGCGATCCAGCAGTTCATTACGAACTTCGGCAGCCGGTCGTCGGCATTTCAGCCCCAGCAGAAACCCCTTGCCCTGGGTGCCTTCGACGGGTCCGACCGGGCACTGCGCTTCGAGGTGACTTGATTGCACGCGCACGTTGCGCATCAGTTCATCGCGTTTGATCACATCGATGACGGTCTTGACGAGTGCGCATGCCAGCGGTCCGCCGCCGAATGTGCTGCCGAGATCACCGGTTCCGGTTTCAGCCGAGATGGCATCGGTCACAATAACGGCACCGCAGGGAAACCCGCCGGCAATCGATTTGGCGACTGTCAGGATATCCGGCTTGATATGGTACAGATTCGTTGCAAATGGCTGACCGCAACGACCCATACCGCTTTGCACCTCGTCGATGATCAGCAGGGCGCCGGTGTTCGCACATGCGGACGCTATTGCCTGCACGAATTCCTGATCGAGATCGAACGCACCGGCAAGTCCCTGTACGAGTTCGACGATGACTGCAGCCGTCTCGCCGGAGACCTTATCAGCCACGTCGGCAACAACATTACGGTCGATGAAATCGACGTCAAACGGCGTGTTTGGAAATCCGTACCACTTGTCGCGCGCGCCCCAGGTCACGGCACCGGCGGCGGCTGTTCGCCCGTGGAACCCGTGCGTGATAGCTGTAACTCGCGAGCGACCCGTGAGTTTGCACGCGAGTCGCAATGCATTTTCGTTCGCTTCGGCGCCACTGTTGGCAAAGAACACATGGTCGAGGCCGTCGGGTGCAAATTCAGCCAGAGCGTCGGCCGCTTCGGCACGGATCTCCATTGCGATGGCATTACTCTGGAAGAACAAGGTCTGCGCCTGTTCGTTCAGTGCCTTGAGCAAATCCGGGTGCCTGTAACCGAGTGCGGCGACCGCGTGCCCACCATACAGATCAAGAATCCGGCGCGAGCCGCAGGTCAGGGTAACGCCCTGCGCGGCGGTCGGTTCGATCGGCAACTGGCCGTATACCTTGAGCAGGTGTCGTGATTCGTGTTCGCGGGCGTTCATCGTGTCATGTCCATGCCAGTGCCGGTGCAGTCAGCCCGGTTGTCTCATTGAAACCGAGTTGTCGATTCATCCACTGTACGGCACCGCCGGCCGCACCCTTGACGAGATTGTCGATCGCGACGAACACGGCGACGCTGCCGTCTTCGACGGCGACGCCAACGTGACAGTAATTGCTACCGACGATGTTTTTGATCTTCGGTGTGCCGTCACGGACAGAAACGAATTCGCAGCCGGCATAAAACTGGTGCAGTGCACTGCGAATGTCGTCAGCCGTCTGATTACCGGTTAGTTTCGCCTGGACTGTCATATGAATACCGCGCGCGAACGGACCGGAGTGCGGTACGAAGTGTAACGCCGGTTCCTGGCCCGTGACTGTCGCACAGATGCCGCTGACCTCGGGTGCATGCCGGTGGCTCAAAGGCTTGTAGGCAAACAGGTTTGACTGGCGTTCAGGGTGATGCGTTCCGGGCGCCGGCGTCCTGCCGGATCCTGTGCTGCCCGTGATACCGAAGGCATACAGGTCGGCTTCCGTAAGGCCGAGCTTCATCAGCGGCACGGTGGCGATCAGCAGCGCCGTCGCGAAACAACCGGGATGGCCGATATGCGGTTTGTCAGTTGCCGCAAGATGTTCCGGCAAGGCGCTGGCGAATCGATCGAGTAACTGCGGGGCACCGTGCGGCTGCCCATAGACGGCGGAGTAGGCGTTCGCATCGGCATAGCGAAAGTCCGCCGATACGTCGACAACCGTCAGTTTGCAGCCTGCTGTATCGGCTTGCTCGATGAATTCGGCGATGAGCCCCGCGCTCGCACCATGCGGTGCAGCCGAAAATAGCGCCCAACGATCATCGTCGTGTTCACCGGCCGGACTGCTGCCGAGTAGTGCGAGCATGTCCTGCTTCGTGCCGAATGCCAGATCACCGAGCCTGTTCTGTAACTGCGGGAACGTATCGCGTATCAATGAACCGGCCCGGCTTTCGGACATGACGCCGGTTACCTCGAGATGCGGATGGCCGACGAGCAGGCGCAGCAGTTCACCGGCGACGTAGCCGGTACCGCCCAGAACGATTGTGGGTATGCTGCTCATGCGGATTTTCCGTTCGAATTAACCTTTAAATTAACACTCAAGCCAACGATGCCGGCAACGGCATCGCCAAGCTCCGCGCCGTGCGTGATCGCATTGAACGCCGGCAGGCCGAGTCGGTCCGTTATCAGGTTGGTGCCGACGAGGTTATCTGTCGCCGGTCCCGTCACGACATCGGGGCGCAAGCTGAATTCATCGTTCAATAACTTGACGCCACCCCAGGCTGCGACCGGATCGTTCGCGCACAGCACGAGGCACGTGATCGCCGAACGAACGCCTTCGTCTTTGAGAATGGCCTCGACACCGTATGCGCCAAGTAAGCCATCGCCGAGTTCGAAGACGATGACATCCGGTTTATCGGCTGCCAGTTGCGTCAGCATCATGCGCGTGACGGGCGGGCCGTTTTCTTCCGTCGTCGTTACGACGCCGAAGTCCGTGAAGATCGACGTATTGCGTGCACCCGCATCTTCCATCGCGAGAATATCCCGGCGCAACGATACACCGGTCGCCTTGAAAGCGTCGACCGTATGACCGTAGTGACGGAGTCGGCTGACGATGGCGCTCGCCGCGGCAGTCTTGCCTGAATCCATACTCGTGCCGGCGAGTACGACGACGGGTACCGCACCAGTGTTGACCGGTGCGTCCATCTCGAGCTTATCGATGCCGGCCCGGGCCGGCACGCCGATACGTTCGCCCAGATAGGGGAAGTCGAGCACGGTGCCGAGCACTTCGGCGTCAAATGGGGGGCCGAAGTTTGCATTGATGGAATCGCAGAGGCCGAGTACACCGCCGATATTCAGGACCTGGACGGTATCGCCCGGGCTGAGTTTCTCCGGCAGGCGTCCTGAATAGCCGAACAGCGCCTTGCGGTGTCCGAGTGCGCCGACAATGATGTCACCGCGGCTGACCTTGGCCATGCGGCCACTGGTCAGCTCGAGTGTATTGTAGGAGCTCTTGCTGTTCAGGATTCTGACGGCCAGCAGCACGCCTTCCTCGCACGGAATATCGGCGCTGACCTGCAGCTTGCGTTTCAGTCCCCGGTGCTGGGCAACCGATGCAATCTTGTCCGCAATAATTGTCTTCATGATTTGTGATCCGATCCTGTGGCGGCACGGGTTTGCAGCATACCGGTCAGCGACAGGATTTTAGCGTAGCCGAGTGCGTCAGCCGGCGTCCATTCACCGGCTGCTTCGCCATACACACCCGTTGTAGCGGCCATCAGCGAATGTTCCGATTCAACGCCTTCGATAAACACGCTGCCGGTTCGGAACTGAACCTTGACGTCACCCGTCACAAATCGTTGTGACGACTCCAGTAACGCCTCGATATCGCGACAAGCCGCATCGAGTTGTTTGCCTTCGTGTACGAAGTCGCCATAACTCAGCGCGAGCGGCTCCTTGATACGTGCCTGCAGGGCGCTCAGCGTCAGTTTTTCCAGTTCCCTGTGTGCCGTCAGCAGGACTTCGGCGGCCGGTGCTTCGAAAGCAACCCGACCTTTTGTGCCGAGCACGGTATCGCCGACGTGAATACCGCGCCCGATACCAAACGGGCCGGCCAGCGATTCGAGCTTTTCGATCAGTGTGACCGGGCCCATTCGTTGTCCGTCGAGGCTCACGGGGATGCCGCGCTCGAAGCCGATGACATGTGTCGCGGGTGCCCTTGGCTGGGCGAGAGCACCCGGCGACAGGACCCACGCGTTCTCGGGAATCGAGCCGCGTGAGTCGAGCGTTTCGCGTCCACCGATCGAAATGCCCCACAGGCCACGATTGATCGAGTAATCGCCGCTTTTGTCCGGCACCGGATAATTGCGTTGGACGAGATAGGCGATTTGCTCGGAGCGCACGAACGACTGGTCGCGTACTGGCGCAAGCACCTCAAGACTCGGGTTGATTGTGCGCAGTGCAACTTCGAAGCGAACCTGGTCGTTACCGGCCGCCGTACAGCCGTGTGCAACGGTATCGCTGCCGCGTTCGGTGGCAATTTCAGCCAGCAGTTGCGCCTGTATGCCGCGTTCGGCACCGACGCACAGCGGGTAGAGTTGCCCGCGGCGAACGTTGCCGGCGATCAGGAAACGAATGACCCGGTCGAAGAATATCTGTCGTGCCTCGACCAGCACATGTTCCTGTGCGCCAAGTGCCATGGCCCGTTCTTCGAGATCTTTCGCCGCCGCATCGTCGAGTCCGCCGGTGTTGATGCAGACGGTCACGACCGGGCGGTCGTAGGTTTCTTTCAGCCACGGCACGCAGAAGGAAGTGTCGAGTCCGCCGGAGAAGGCCAGGATGATCGGTGATTCAGATGCTTTGTTCATGGGTCTGGATTCATTGGTTTAGGTTAAGGGCCAAAAATAATGCCGGCTAAAAATACCGGATCAGATCAGTGATGTGTTCGCTCCCGCAGTCGTGCAACCAGCCGCCTTTGTTCGCTGGCGCCGACCGTGGCGACAAATATCGTATCGTCACCCGATACGGTGCCGATGATCTCGGGCCAGCCGGAACGGTCGAGGGTGACGGCGACACGTTGGGCAGCGCCGATCGCGGTTTTTATGATGGTCAGGTTTGCGCCGGCCGTCTGAATATCGCGCACGAATCCTTCGAACACGGATTGATCACGGTCATCATCGCTGACCTCCGGGTCGGGCGGTGCGTATCCGGCCCCGAGTTTGGTCACGCCGAGCTGCTTGAGATCCCGGCTGACGCTCGACTGGGTGGCATCGAACCCTTTCTGCCGTAGCAGCTCGACGAGCACCGTCTGACGTCCTACGGTCTGCTCGCGCAGGATCTGGAGGATCGCAGCCTGGCGTTTTTCACGCGTTTCGGTTTCAATTGGCATGATAAATAATGCGCATAAAAATATATAGATGCGCATATTATCAATATCGCTCCTGTTGTCAAGCGATGAATTCGAAGTCCGGCCAGCCGAGACAAGCGCCCTGAATCCCGCACGGGATCTGGCTTGCAACCCGGCAGTCAGGCTACGCAGGGTTCTTTTTCTTAGCATCGGCACAGCTTTCCGCTATGATGCCGCATCGAAAAAAATACCAATAAGAATTCTCCGCCATGACTACCATGCCCGATACGCCGGATCCGGTTAGTCGCGAAGTTCGCACGGAAACCGCGGCCCAGCACATGATTGAAAGCATCCCGACCGGGGTGCCGAAATCTACCGTGGGCGCGATTCTTGCCGAACTGGCGGCCGGTGAGTTCAGTTCCGTACATGCGGTTTATGTGCTGGATCCACAAGAGCGACTGCTCGGTGTTGTGCCCATGGCGGCATTGCTGGGTACCGGAATGCAGCACCGCCTCGAGGAAATTATGGCCGAACCGGCGACAACGGTTGCACCCGGGGACGACCAGGAGCTGGTTGCGGCAGCTGCCATTGAACACAGTATTTCCGATGTGCCGGTGACTGATAAAACGGGCCGTTTGCTGGGCGTTGTGCCCGCACAGGCGCTGCTAAAAATTCAGCGCGGTGAATTCATTGAAGACATGAATCGCCTGGCCGGTATCCTGCGCAACAATGACCAGGCCCGCACGGCGATGGAAGGCGGCAGCAGGGTGTCACGTGCGTTACGCCGTCTGCCGTGGCTCGTGATCGGGCTGGTTGGCGGGGGCGTCGCGACCTGGTTGATGGCGGCCTTCGAGACCGAACTCCAAAGACGCATAGCCGTCGCTTTCTTCGTGCCGGCTATCGTCTACCTGGCCGGCGCGGTCGGCAGTCAGTCAGTGGCGATCACCGTGCGTTGGCTGTCGCTGGGGGAACCCAATCTGCGCTACCTGACGATCAGCGAGTTGCTGACCGGCATGATCATCGGCGTCGTGCTCGCCGGCCTGTCGTTTTTTCCGATCGCCTGGTTATTGCATGACGTGTGGCTGGCGACAGCCGTTTGTCTGTCCCTGATCGTCGCATCTTCTCTGTCTACGACTATTGGGCTATTGCTGCCCTGGTCCCTGTGGAAGACCGGCCGGGATCCGGCCCTTGGTGCCGGACCGATGGCTACGATCCTGCAGGATATCCTGAGCCTGCTGGCCTATTTCTGGATCGTCGCCTGGCTGTTGTAGTTCGCAGTCCCGGGCACACCAGCCGTATCATACGTAGCGCAGTGGCCAAAAGATCGGTAGCAACAGCATGACGGCAACGAAAACAATCAGCGTCAGCGGCCCGCCGAGCTTGATATAGTCCGAAAACCGATAGCCGCCGGGCCCCATGATCAGGATATTCGCCGGGTGAGAGATCGGGCTCGTGAAACTTGCCGATGCCGCCATCGCGACCGCCATCATGGCTGTTTGTGGCGCAATGCCGAGGTCGGTGCACGCGGAGATGACGATCGGCGCCATCAACACGATGAGCGCCGCGGTCGGGATGACCATGGTCGCGGCTGCCGTCACGAGGTACAGGCCAGCGATGACGGTCCACGGCCCGCCGCCGCCGAGAACCTGCATCGCCGCAGCGGCCAGGTACTCTGCTGTGCCTGAGTCTTCCATCGCGATGCCGAGCGGCAGCATGCCCGCAATCAGGAACACAGCACGCCATTCGATCGCGCGGTAGGCTTGTTCCATGCTCAGGCACCCGGTCAGGATCATGACCGTCGCGCCGGCAATCGCGGCTGTCGCGATCGGCAGCCAGCCAATGACGACCGAGATGACCACGCAGAGCATGATGGCCGCAGCCAGTGGTGCCCGGCGTGTATCCATCGTCCTGGCTACGACCGGTGTCATGACCAGCAGGTCCGACTCTTTACTGAGTAGCGCAAGTTTTGGGTGCGGGCCGATCAGCAAAAGGGCGTCGCCGAACTGTAGCTTTTCCCGCTGCAGTTCGTCACGAATGACTTCGTTGCCTCGCCAGATTGCGCTGAGCTCCAGTCCCAAACGCTCGCGAAAATTGATGTCGGCCACCGCCTGATCGACAAGCCTCGAACGCGGTGCCAGCGTTACTTCGACGGTTGCGAGCCGGTCGGCTTCGAAAACGTTCAGGTTTCGGGCGATGGCGTCGTCAATTTCCAGTTCTTGCAGGCCGCGCAGATCGTCGAGATCCTCGGGACGGCCTTGCAGCATTAACAGGTCGCCATCGTGAATCGTATCCGACGGCCTGGGCATGACCTGCAGTTCGCCGTCACGAAACATTGCCAGCACGCGAAAATCAAAAGCGCTGGCGAGCCGGCTATTGGCCAGCGTTGAATCACCGAGACCGGCATCGTGCGGAACATGAACGATGAACGTGTGATCGTGCAGTTTGTAAATCTCGTCCAGCTCAGCATCCGTTATAGCGCTGATTTCGGCAAAATCTGAATACCGTGATAGTTCTTCGATGCTTTCGGGACGGCCTTGTACAAGTATTCGGTCACCAGCCCGCATCGGCGTGCGGGCGAGATTGCGTCGTCGTATTGTGTCATCGCGACAAAGCGCACGGACTTCGACACCGAACCGGCGACGAAATCCAGCGCCGCCGATTGTTCGCTTGATCAGGCCCGAATCATCCGCGATCGTGACTTCGACCAGGCGGGTGCGCGCCGCGATCATGTCCGGCAGCACGGTTGATTCACGTTCGACCACCAGTTTGTTCAATCGCCGCAGTTGGTTGAATCGGTCGATCTGGCCCTGCACCAGCAGCTTGTCGCCGGCCTGCAGGCGCATGGTTCGCGACGGCAGCGTGTCTATCTGACTGCCACGCTCGACAGCGATGACCGTTAGCCCGGAAGCAGTATCGATGCGACTCTCGGCGAGTGTTTTGCCCACCAGTAGTGAGTGGTCCGGGACTCGCACACCGAACAGTCCCTGCTGAAGTCCGTAACGAGCGCGCAGATTGCGCTGGCTTTTTTTCGGTGCGGACTTGGCGCCGCGAGTGGCAGCCGGCAGTAGCCGTCGACCGAAGAATGCCGTGAAGGTAATACCGACGACAACGGCTCCGATGCCGACGGGCATGTAGTCAAACAGACCAAACGGCGTATAGCCATATTGATCGAGTGCCGCACTGGCCAGCAGGTTGGGCGGCGTGCCAAACAATGTCGTCAGGCCACCGAGCAGAGTGCCGAATGCCATTGGCATCAGGATTCGCGACGGTGATACGTCGGCGCGGCGGCATATATTCATGACGACGGGTAACATCAGCGCGGCGACACCGATATTGCTCATGAAGAATGACAGGCTGCCGGACGTCAGCATGACGACGATAACCAGCGTTGCTTCACGCGTGCCGGCGATGTTCATGACCTGGCGGCCGAGCAGGTCGGCGATACCGGTGCGGGTCATGCCATCGCTCAGGATGAACATTGCCCAGACAGTGACGACGGCGGCATTGCCGAAACCGGAGATGGCCTGATTCGGCGATACGAGCCCGGTCGCCGCCAACGTCCCGAGTACGAGTAGTGCGACGACATCCATCCGGACCACCTCGGTCACGAACAGGACCAGGGCGACGCCAAGGATTAACAGGACGAGGGCAATGTCGGGTGTCACCGGCTTATCCAGATGCCAGGGCCATTAATGGCCCCGGTCCGTCAAACTCAGGTATTTCATTTTGACCCAGTCGCCCAACTCGTAGTTATAGCCCCGACTCAGGGCGCCTTGGGGTTGCTGCCGAATGGCCCAACCTGAGATGGAAGGATAACCGAAGACAGGAGCTTATGTTCGTTTACTTCGATTGTTGTTCGCATGTGTGATGAGGATATTGCGCGCCCCGTCCGTGGTGTGCGCTACACTCCGCGCTCGCTGTAAGGATAGGGAGCCTGGCGCCGTGACAGAACTGCAAACCGTGGATATAGAAACCGGGCCGGAGCCGGAGTCGAGCATCATCTGGATGCATGGCCTCGGTGCCGATGCCAATGATTTTGCGCCGGCCGTGCCGATGTTGCAGCTTGATTCGGGACGGGCCGTGCGGTTTGTATTTCCGAATGCGCCCGTTCAGCCGGTGACATTGAATGGCGGCATGCAGATGCGCGCCTGGTTTGATCTGTTTTCGCTCGACCGCGATGCGCCTCAAGACGAGGCGGGAATCCGTACCGCCGCCACCGGTATCGAGGCGTTAATTCAGCGTGAACGTGATCGTGGCGTTGCGGCGGAGCGGATCGTCATCGCGGGTTTTTCACAGGGTGGTGCGCTGGCACTGTACACGGCGTTGCGTTACCCGGAAAAACTGGCGGGTATCGTCGCGCTGTCGACCTATGTGCCGATTGCCCATGTCATGGAATCCGAGGCGTCCGCAGCCAATCACGGCTTGCCGATATTCATGGCGCATGGACCGATGGATGAAGTCGTGCCGTTCAACTTTGCGCGCAGTTCACGCAAGCGGCTGCACCAGTTGGGCTACGATGTAGAGTGGCACGAATACCCGATGGGTCACTCGGTGCTTCCCGAGGAACTGCAACACATCAAGGAATTTCTGGAACGCATAATCGGTTAGGACTTCCGGCGCTGGAGAGATGAGGATGTGATCTCCTTCACTTTACTTGTGATAGCTTGGACTGATCGTTCAGACAGTATCAGAGGTGAGAGCGATTGAAGATTGACGTCATACTGGATGCGCGTTCGAGTGCCGCTGAACTTGCCGAGCTTGGCCGGTTGGCGGAAGAGGTCGGCATCCGCGGTGTCTGGGTATCGAGCTTGCTCGACTCACGCGATCCGTTTACGAACCTGTCGTCACTGGCGGCGGCAACCAGGCATCTGTTGCTCGGTGCGATTGCAGTCAATCCGTTCGACATGCATCCGGTACGCATTGCCTCGTCACTGATGACGCTTAACGAGCTGGCTGGTGGTCGCGCAAGGATTGTCATTGGTGGTGGTGGCGAAGCACTCAGTGCCGTTGGTATAGAACCGCTGCGTCGGGTCCGCGCGGTTGCCGAGTGTGTGGATATCATCAAGGCGGCGAGTGCCGGTGAAAACGTAGCTTACAAAGGTGAATTGTACGAGGTGCAAAATCTGCGCTTTAGCTGGTTGCGCAGTCCGCCGCCGCCGGTCTTCGTCGGCGCGAGCATGACGCAAATGTTGCGTATGGCCGCGCGCGTCGCTGACGGCAGCATGATGAGTGATATGCCGGTGCCATTGGCAGCCGCTGCTATCGATACGCTCGATCAGGCGCTCATTGAAAATGGCAGGCGACGGCCCGAATTTCAGACCAATGCATTCGCTGCCTGGCATATGTATGACGATCGTGAGCTTGCAGTCAAAGAGGCCCGGCAATGGTTGGTTCTGCGCGGCATCTTCAGGCCCTGGGTTCTGACGGAATTTCTGGACACAGACGACGTCGAGTTGGTCATGCGCAGTGCCGACGCATTCTGGACCGCGTTTCGTACCGGCAGCTCCGTGGTCGAGGGCATTCCTGACAAGGTGCTGGATGCAATGGTGGACAACCTCGCATTCGTCGGGAGCTGCGAAAATATCGACCAACAAATCGATAAGTTACGGCACTTCGAGGCCGCTGGTCTTGAATCGATGGCACTGCGTTTGTACACGGAACCGGCTGCATCGATCAAAATGATAGGTGAACGGCTTGTTCCGGCACTTCAACGCTGTCAGTAATGATTCAGTCTTGAATCACGGGCGTTGGGAAAAAATTACCGAATTTATTTTTACTCTAAATACTACTTCTACGCTGAATAATAAACCAGGCACCTTTTCACATGACGGGTCAACCGTCCCTTGCCTGTGCTGGTTAACTGGCATTGCGCAGTTCTTCTTTCAGAACTCGGCGCAACACAACTTCAATAGGCTCCTTTGTCTCACTCATGAACTGCCGTAGAGCGGTGTTGATGAGTGTTTGATAATTACCGCCGCCAGCTTCATCTACTTGCTGCTTGAACCACGATACGATGTCTTTGTCCAGGCGAATCGTAATTCTGGTCTTTCCCTTGGCTGCGTTAGCAAACGGAGAAGCCTTTGATTTACTGAAATCGTACTCGTCTCTCATAAATATTCCTCATATCGCGCTCTTTCATCTTTCGATGCTTTCCGTGCAGAGATTATTCGAATGTGCTCATTCCGGAAGGCGTAGATCGTCAGCAGAATTCGCCCCAAACCATCCCTTCCAAGTGCGATGAATCGTTCTTCATCTTCTGCGTCTGGATCTTCCATGTGCCGCGAGCAGGGATCTTCAATAGCTATTGCCGCCTCAGCAAAATCGACCCCGTGTTTGAGCAAATTAGAGCGTGCTTTGGCTGGATCCCACTCGATGTCCATGAAACCTATCGTATGTACATATGTACACCGCTGTCAAGTAAGTATGCTGAAGTTTAGGCCGCCAGTTAACGCCCACAGCAGAGGCGCTTGACGCGGCAGTTGTTCTGCAGAAACAAAACGGCCGAGGGTCAAGCACCCTCGCCTGTACTGGTTATTCACTTTACTCACTTGTGTACTCACTGGTAAAAAGATCCATTTCGTTGCAAACAAATTCCATAATTTGATCGTATTTCATTTCATCAATTTTTCCGGCCACGACAAAACAAAAAAGATAAGATGAAACGTAATGAAATTCGTATTGAAACTTTGATCTTTCATCATGCGACCAGTCTTGTGCTACCTGCTCATCGTTAGCTCCAACCATCTCTTGAAGCAGTGCTGCATTCCTAGTGTTGAATTTCTCGGAATACAGGATTGGTGCCAGCATATATAGGTTCTGCAGCGGAATCTCACCGCGTTCTGCTTTTTCAAGAGCATCCGCCAAAGATACCTTCGCCTCTTTAAGCCACTCATCCATGTTCTGGATTCTCATGGCACCTAACGAGTCTGTAGAAAAAGTATCTGCTGAGATTTCTGCATGATGATTCTCA
>CAZVQW010000004.1:0-11376 GCA_964629475.1 uncultured Chromatiaceae bacterium
CGACTAATGACTTCCGGAGGCGAGGGGCATATCCCCGGTCCCGCCCGGCGGCAATCCATTCTGCGGGGTAACCGGATAGAGAAATTGACCGTATGGCGCTCCTTGCCTATCGTCATAGTGGCGTTTCCGCCGGATTCCTTCTGCTCAAATGTCGCAACTGAACATACTCGCCATCGTCGGTTCGTACCGTAACGAAGAAAGTTACAGCTACAAGACACTGAAGCGCATCGAAGAACAAATGAATGCGTTGCATCCGACGCAGTTTGAATTTGTGTTTCTACAGCGGACCGGGCTGCCATTCTGCGATGGCTGTCTGTCGTGTGTTCGAAAGGGTGAGGGGTTTTGCCCCGAGTTTGAAACAATCGATCCAATCGTAAAGAAAATTGAAGCCGCAGACGGCATCGCGCTGGCTGCGCCTGTGTACACATTTAATGTTACCGGACTCATGAAGAATTTTTGTGAATACTTCATGTACAAACGTAATCGACCAAGCTTTTTCGGCAAGAAGGCAATTGTAGTTACGGCAGCTTCCGGTGGTGGACACAAGGTCGTACTCGATTTTCTGCAGCGCACTGCCGGTGCCTGGGGATGTGATGTCGTCGGGCGACTGGGTATATCGTCATCACAGATACAACGTGAGACCTATATTGAGAAAGTCGATACCGCGGCCCGGGATGTTGCGGGGAAGTTTTTGACTGCCATTATCAATGCAGATCAGCAATCGCCGGATTTTGCCGATCTGATCAATTTCCGTGCGATGCAAAATATGACGATAGCCAAGGCAAAGACACTGAATTATCGCTATTGGGCTGAACGAGGCTGGCTGGATGCTGATTACTATACCGACGCACCGTTAAATCCTGTGACGCGGCTGATGGTTGGTTTCATCGCATGGCGAATTCGCAATGCACGAAAGAGAGGCAAAATTAATCCTGTACGCTAAACTTGGCCGTAACCGGGTTTGCCCGCAGCAGAGTGAATTTTGAATGATGAAAGTAGTTCTGAAGATCGTTGGTATATTAGTCCTGATCATCGCATTGCTTCTTGGCGGCGTTGCATTGACGCTCGAAGCGAAGTTGCCGATGAGTACGCTTGATGTGCAACCGTTGTCGCAGACACGGATGACGAATGATCCGATGTCTGTCCTGATCTTCGGCGCAACCCGTAACACCGGGCTGATGGCAGCACGACTGTTCAATGCGCGTGGCGATAACGTCACCGCTTTCGTCCGACCCACGTCGAACACGGCGGAACTCGAGAAGATCGAGGTGGACATGGTTGTCGGTGATGCCCTGGATATCGAGACGGTGCGTGCTGCCTTTGTCGGCCGTGACTATGAGGCTATTCTGACGACGATCGGTTGCATGACATGCGATCCGGCACCGGACTACCAGGGTAATGCGAACATCATAACGGTCGCGAAGGAGGTCGGGATCAGGCGCATTGTGCTGGTGACGACAATCGGCGCCGGCGATAGTTCTGCCGCGCTACCGGCACTGTCGGCACGGTTTATGGCAGGAGTTTTGCCGCTGAAAACACGGGCCGAAGACTATCTGCGCACCAGCGGGCTCGATTACACGATTATTCGCCCCGGTGGTTTGCGTTCCGGCACACGCACCGGCAATGGAGTGCTGACCGAGGACCGGGATGCTTTCGGCTATATTTCTCGCGAAGATCTGTCGGAGTTGATTGTAGCGACGATCGACGACCCCGGTACGACCGGTAAGACATTCGCTGCTGTCGATCCAAACCGGCGATTTCCGTGGGAGGATCATTAGATTCGCTACGCTGCTCAGCGACTATAGGACTCTCTGCGCAGAATCTTGAGGAGTTGATCTTGCTCCAGGATGACAGCATCGGGTAATCCGTTCACGGCGGCAGTTAGCTCGGGTGAGAATTGGTTATTGGTTCGCGCCGATAATTCACCAATTGATTCACCGGCATTGGCCGGTACTGACCGAATGCGATTGTCGACAATCGAGGTTTTTTCTTCAGCCGTCAGTGGACGCAGACTCAGGATCGTGTCACGGAGTTGATTGTGGTATGAATCGGTACCGACCGCGATAAACCGGAATGTCGTGCTTCTGGCATTGACCCACAGGTAGTAAATGCTGACGGATTGCTCGCCTGACGGGTCCTCGATATGTACGAGGTAGGCCGGCCCGGCATCGAGCTCGACGGAGTACGCTTCGGTCGGTTCCAGGCCTGCTTCCGAGCGCAGTTTTTCGATGAAGGCCGCGGCGAGCTCTGCTGCGGGTCCGGGTCGTTGTGCGCCGCTCAGAATAACCAGGGCCTGGTTTGCCGGTGCGAAGGCGCCAACAAAATGCGGAGTATTCACCGCGTCCCAGCCGGCCGGAAAGTTAATCGAGAAGTCCATGTCCAGCTGTATGAACTGCTGACCGCGCAGAATGCCCTGCATCGGATTGTCTGCACCCCAGGTCAGTCCGTCCAGTCGGTCCATCAGGGCCTGTTTGTCTTGTGCGAACGGCCGTGCCGGTGCCCAGTCAATGCTTGCAGCCTGCCGCCGGATATCTTCGATCCGCGTCGGAGTGGAGGGATGACTATCGAAGAAACCGACTTCGCGCTGCTCATCGGTTAATAAGGTCACGGTACGTTCCAGGTTATACAGTGCCGTGCCAAGCGCTGCCGGATCGTAACCGGCCCGGGCGGCCAGTTGCAGTCCCATTTGGTCGGCTTCGTTTTCCTGGGCACGTTCGTATGATGCGATGTATGCCCTGCCGGCTGCTTCAATCGGGGCATTGATGGTATTGCCGATGTCTTCGCCGACGACTTTGCCGATTGCGCGTCCGGGTTCTGTCAGGATGTTGGACTCGATGCTTTGCCGGGTCTGGCGCACACGATGA
This sequence comes from uncultured Chromatiaceae bacterium, assembly GCA_964629475.1. GTDB lineage: Bacteria > Pseudomonadota > Gammaproteobacteria > Steroidobacterales > SMWD01. The sequence goes on from CAZVQW010000004.1 coordinate 2,865, forward strand.
CGTTGCGTGACGTGACTGATTTCGTGAGCAAGAATGCCGGCCAGTTCATCTTCGCTGTTAATGAGCGCCAGCAGGCCGCGCGATACATAAATATGGCCGCTTGGTGTGGCAAACGCATAGGGTTCGCCCTGATCGATAATTTTGAAACGAAAGCGGTAGGGTGTCGAATCGAGACCCGTGATGAGTCGTCGGCCGATGGCATCGATGTATGAAGTCAGGAATTCTGCCGGGTATACACCGACCTGTTCCTCGGATTGTTGAGCAATTCTGACACCGGCTTGTTTTTCGTCATCGACGGTAACCTGGCCGGGTCCACTGCATGCCGTTAGCAATACAGTCGCTAACGTTGCTTGCAGGCATCGTATTTTCTTCATGTCAGCTGTCCAGTCAGCCCGGGTCGCGGACTGTCTCACGAGGTTGGCGATGATGTCGCCCCGACATGCAACCGTCAAACCGACCGGCCGTATTGCGGTCACATAATGTCGCAGCTGGGCCCGCAGTGTGACTGATCGTAGGTTCGACATTAGTATGCGGTATATGGAAGCATCCACCGCAACAAAATCCCTGGGCCCGATTCAATTAGCTCCCGGCGTGCGCCCGGCAAACGTGTTGGCAAAATTGTTTATTGCGTTCGTCGGCATCGCCATGCTGGCTGGCGTGCCCTTGCTCAACGGCTACCTGTTGACGGAGCATCTGAATTTACCGCGTGGCCAGCAGGGTGCTGTAACCGGTGACCTGTCATTCTGGGTTGAAATCGTCGCAGTCTGCCTGTTCTATCCGTTCGGTATGCTCGCCGATCGTATCGGGCGGCGGCCGGTGATTACCTTCGGCCTGATTATGATCAGTATCGGTTATGCCCTGATGCCATTTGCCACGACAGTCAGCGAGTTACTAGGAGCCCGTATCGTGTTTGCGGTTGGCATGGCGTCGACGGCCGGTATTCTTGCCACATTGACCAACGACTATCCGCAGGAACAATCACGTGGCAAGTTGATCGCCCTGTCAAGCATGTCGAATATTCTCGGCTCTGCCGGTCTCATGGCCGGATTGATCATTCGAATCCCGTCTGTTTTGGTTGATCGTGGAATTGATCCGGTAACGAGCGGCAAAGTCATGTTCCTGACGGCCGCGGCGTTGTGTTTCGTGACGGCTATCGGGGCACGCTTCGGTCTGGCACCCGGCACACCGGTAGCACGACGTGAGCGCGCCGCTATACGGACGCTGGTTTCCAGCGGGTTGCGTGGCGCGAAGAACCCGCGCATAACGCTGGCCTACGCCGGCGCTTTTGCCGCGCGCGGCGATCTCGTGGTCAAGGCCGCATTTCTTTCCTTGTGGGCAATCCAGGATGGGCTTGCGCGGGACATGAATCCGGCTCAAGCGATGGCGCGCTTCGGTATCATAATGATCATCATGAGTGTGGTCAGTTTTATCTCGGCACCACTATTCGGATGGCTCATCGATCGAATAAATCGCGTGTCGGCTACAATAATCGCGCTGACATTTGCGTCAATGGGTTACCTGTCGATGTACCTCATTACGTCACCGCTGGATTTCATCATGCTGCCGTATTTCATTGTGATCTCGCTCGGTTCGAGCTTCATGATGAAGTCATCACTAAGTCTGGTTGGTCAGGAGGCGCCGATCTCCGAACGCGGCAGTGTGATTGCGATGAACAGTATCTTCGGCGCTATCGGTATCCTGGTGTTTACGGTTGTCGGCGGCCGCCTGTATGACCTGTTCGCGCCGTGGGCACCCTTCGTTCTTGCGGGTGCCTATCAGCTGGTGCTGCTGGTCGCGGCTGTGATCGTCAGAATCGTCGCACCCGGCCGCGATATCTACTCCAGTGCCGGCTCGGTTCCGCGCTGACACGCGGGTTACCGCCGCCGCACTGGCTATTATGCAAGCGGATCGCTACATTACGTGCTGGATTTTTTGTCTGGTTCCTGACGGGCCGGATCACAGGGGAAACTAGAGTATGAAATCAATGACAGGTCTGTGGATCGCCTGCGTTACCGTAGTGTTACTGATTGCTGGTTGTGATCAGATGCCGGGTGCGGGGCCGGACACGCTTATCGTCGATCTGGCCGCTGTCGCCAAGGCGACCGGGAAGGAACAATCGATGCAAGACGAGGCGCAAATTGCACGCGAGGAGATGAATGCTCAGCTCACAGAATCAGCCCGGAACCTCGAACAGCAGATCGAGCAGGAGCGTGCCAAGTTTGGTGATACGCCAACTGAAGAGCAGCAATTGCAATTGCAGCAGATGACGCAGCAGGCACAGCAGCAGTTTGGGCAACTACAGGCTGAAGCTCAGCAGAAAATGCAGCAAAATGAGATCAACCTGGTGCTGGAATATCGTGAACAGGTCAAACCATTTGCCGAGAAAATTGCCCGTTCGCGCGGCGCGAGCGTTGTACATTTGACCGATCAATCCGTGTTCTGGCTCGATCCGGCCGTTGATATAACGGGCGAGGTTATCGACGCATTGCGAGCGGAGAACGTATTTGCAAATCCGGATTCGGGTACGGAAGCAGTTCAGGACTCCGGGGCGCCAGCCACAGAAGAATAATCCGGTGCCGACGCTTGAGTCAGGCTGATGAGTACATCTGTTCCGCGGCCTCTGTTCCGGCAGAGGCATTGAGTGTGCCGTCGGCCTCGCTGAGGATTCTACCGAGCGCATTCAGGCAGAGCAGAACGTTGTCGCGGCGGCAGCTGTATCCCATTAAACCAATTCGCCAGACCTGCCCGGCCAGTGGCCCGAGACCGGCGCCGATTTCAAGGTCGTATTCATTGAGCAGGCGCGCCCGAATCACGGCATCATCCAGACCATCCGGAATCCGAACAGTGTTGAGTTGCGGAAGACGCCATTCCGGTTCGACGACAAGTTTCATGCCGAGCGCCTCAAGACCGGCAACCAGCGCGCGATGATGATGTGCGTGGCGCTGCCATGCATTCTTGAGGCCTTCTTCGTGCAGGATCAATAAAGCTTCATGTAGTGCGTACAGTGTGTTGACCGGTGCGGTGTGATGGTAGGTGCGCTTCGCGTTATCGCCCCAGTACCCCATGACGAGATCGAGATCGAGAAACCAGCTTTGTGCTTTGTATTCTCGGTTGCGAATGCGTTCGACAGCGCGGTCACCGAATGTCACCGGCGCAATGCCGGGTACGCACGACAGGCATTTTTGCGTACCGGAATACATAGCATCGGCACCCCAGCCGTCGGCATCGACATCGATGCCGCCGAGCGAGGTCACAGTATCGACGATGGACAGGCAATCGTGATGTGCTGCCAGTGCACACAGTGCCCGCGCATCGGATCGTGCGCCGGTCGATGTTTCGGCATGCACAAAAGCGACGATGCTGGCCTCCTGATGAGCACGTAGTGCGTCCTCGACCTTGTTCGGATCGACGGGCTGTCCCCATTCATCCTCGACGAGGATCGCAAGTGCGCCGCAGCGTTCGACATTCTCAAGCATTCGACCACCGAAAACGCCGTTCTGTGCGACGATCACAGTATCGCCCGGTCCGATGAGGTTGACGAAGCACGTTTCCATGCCAGCCGAACCAGGCGCCGACACCGGTAGCGTGAGCGCGTTGCTGGTCTGAAATGCAAACTGCAGCAAACCCTTCAGTTCATCCATCATTGCGACAAAGGCAGGATCGAGGTGGCCGATCGTCGGTTGGGCCAGTGCCGCCAGTACGCGCTCGGGTACGTCGGATGGACCGGGGCCCATGAGCGTACGTCGTGGTGGCATGAATGATGCAGGCATGGTCAGATCAGGTGCTGTTGTCGTGCTGGGAAATAATTGTCAGTTATCAGATTGCTTGAGTATTGCGCGGGCCTCTTCGATGCCTGGAAAATCTTCTTCGGCCATGCTGATGGACTGGTTAAGTTCGTCCCGGCCGCGTTCAAGTATCTTCGATTTCACCAACGCCATGCCAAGGTGGTAATGGAGTAGCGCAATTTGATCATTCGCGGCGACCGCTGATTGGAGCACGCGGGTCGCATTCTCGTAGTCGCCATTCCGATAGTAGGCCCAGCCAAGTGTGTCGAGTAATGCAGCCTGATCGCTGGTTTCGAACTGTTTAGCAAGCTCAAGTGCACGTGCATGACTTTCAGCATCTGTCCGGTAGTCGAGCATCAGCGCGGCCAGGTTATTGGCAGCAATGGCGCTGTTCGCATCATCAGCGAGAAGCTTTTCATAGGCTTCAATTGCAGATTCGAACTGTTCGGCGCGCTCAAATTCGGCAGCCATTAACAGGGTCAGCGCTTGATCCTTCGGGTTTGCGGCAATACCGCGCTTGTATATTTCAAGGCGCTTGGCCGGATCGTTTGGATACAAGGCGGACAGTGCGGCATAAGCTCGTGTCGCATTGGGTTGCAACGAGATAATTTCCTCATACAGCCTGGCTGCGGAGGATGTTTCACCCTGTTGCGCATACACAGCGGCTAGCAGCAGACGCGGTGTGAGTTGAGTAGGGTACTGGTCAAGATGTGAGCGCAGGAACGTGACTGCCTCGTCGGAGCGACCTTCGTCGACAAGAATGGCAACGAGGCCCTGCAGCGGTTCCGGAGCCTCCGGGCTTTTTTCCAGCGCAGCCTTATAGGCATCGATGGCCTCCTGGCTGGATTGCTTGGCCTGTAATACACGGCCAAGTTGGAAATCGGCCAGACCGGTCTCGTCACCTAAATCCAGCATCGTGCGCGCCTGTATTTCGGCGCCCTCGACATCGCCTTGCAATAACAGGGCCTGGATCAGGCTGGATGCTGCGCGGCGATCCTCCGGAGCTGCCGAGAGTTGTTCGCGCAACACTTCTTCTGCCATCGGTACGTCGCCGCTTCTAGCCAGCAGGTCGGCAAGTTCGTTTGATGCCACCGGGTGCGCAGGATTCAATTCGATCAGGCGTCGATAGGCATCCTGCGCCAGTTCCCTGTTATTTCCGGCATTGTGTGAGCGTGCCAGTAACAGCAGGGCTCGTTCGGATTCCGGTTGCCCGCGAAGAATCGTCCGCAGGTCTGCGACTGCATCGTCAAATCTTTTTTCCGTATAAGCGAATGCAGCGCGCATCATCAACGCATCTGCATTGTCCTGTTCGTCGGCAAGAATGTCGGCGATGATCGCTCTTGTCTCATCCGGGTTATTTTGCTGAAGCCTGATGGCGGCAATCCGGTTTCGAGCGGTGAGGCCGATGGGTGATTTTGGCTCGGTTTTCGCAATTTGTTCGTAGGTTGCGAGTGCGTCATCCTGTTTCTCGAGGTTTTCGTATAGCTGGCCGAGTGCCAGTTGAAGCTCCATAGCTTCAGGAAGGTCAGCAACATATTCCCGCAAAGTATTTTCTGCGGCTTCCGGGCCGTGTTGGGTGCCCATAAATCGGACGAATGCGATGCGGCGTTGAACATCTTGTGGATCATGCTCGACATAGTTTCGATAGATCGTCTCCGCTTCATCTATACGTTCCTGCGTCACGTATAGCTGGGCAAGCGCCAGCGGGAAGCTTTCTTCGTCCGGGTAGTCGGCAGCCAGTGCCTTGAGATCTGCTTCAATCTCATCGTGGCGTTCGGCCGAAATCAGGATCAGGACGCGAAATTGTCGAAGTTGCTTGGCGCCCTCGGCATCCGCTGACTTGATACCGTTCTGGATCAGCAGCATCGCCGCATCAGTATCGCCTTTCGCCATGCTCAGTCCCGCCTTGAACATGATTGCATCGACCAGCTTCGGGTCTTTGGCAAGTGCGGCATCGGCTTCTGTCATCGCCGCATCGATGTCTTTATTCAGGTACTTGAAACGTGCCTGCAACAGCAGGACCTCAGCATTGTCAGGCGCCAGTTCTTTGGTGACGGCCGCCTGTTCAGCTGCGAGATCAGCGGCCTTGGCCAGAATATAGTAGTTGCCGAGCTTGATGTGTGATTCGAGGTGATTCGGGTCGGCATCGATGGCGACTTGCAAATGCCCGATGGCCTTGCGGATGTTCTTTTCTTTCTCTTCGATCCGGGCGAGTAGAAAACGAACGTCGGCATTACGCGGTTCGATTTGTGCCGCATTCATTGCCTCGATTCGAGCGGTGACATAGTCCTCTTGTTCGTATAGCGCTTCAGCCTTTTCGAGGTAGTTGGCGGCACGCTCCTCCGGTGAACCACACGCTGCCAGCAGCGTGCAAATCAGGATCGGGAAAATCGAGAAAAATCTGCTACCCACGGGGTTGTCTCCTTGAATCCGGTGGAAATTCTTTACTACGGGTTCCGGTCAGCTGCAGAACCACTGTCTTGTCTGCGAAGGAAGATAGCCTGTTCACAGACCTAATACCATCATGTGTACTCTTATTCATGTATACAAGGAGTTCCCCCCCCTGTCTCTCATATTTAGTTGACCCGCATCGGCACTGACTTATGGCTATTTGATACGGCGCCAGTTTTGAGTCGGTGACTGGCGCGGTTTCCAGCCATGATACGGATGACGAGCAACGAGTTTCTCGTCTTTAAACAATAATACAAGTACAGCACCGACGACGAAGCCACCGATATGTGCCCAGAATGCCGTACCGCCGCCGTGTGCGCCGATCGAGCCGACGCCGCCAATGAGTTGTACCAGGAACCAGTAGCCGAGCATGAATATTGCCGGCACCGCTATGGTCGTGACATAAAACCCAAGAAATATGAACATGTGCACGTGGACGCGCGGGTAGAGGAGTACGTATGCGCCCATGACACCGCCAATCGCCCCGGACGCGCCGACCATCGGCACGGCAGACTCGGTGTTGGACAGAATCTGGAACAGGGCGGCTGCGATGCCGCATAACAGGTAGAAGACGATGAAACGACCGTGCCCCATCGAGTCCTCGACATTATTGCCGAAGATCCACATAAACCACATGTTGCCGATCAGGTGCATCCAGCCGCCGTGCATGAACATTGATGTGATGACCGTATGCCAGCTGCTATCATCCGCGATGACGCACCATAAGTTCTGGCTAATCTGAAAGCGGGTTCCGATCGGCACGGTGTTCAGCAGATCGCCGGGTATCAGGCCGAGTGTGCAGACAGATCGACTGAGCGCCGGTTCACTGCCGAGTCCCTGCAGTAATACCCAGGCCAGAATATTGAGTGCAATAATCGCGTAGGTTACGTACGGCGTCAGGAAGTGGGGGTTGTCGTCTCGGATCGGGAACATTCGTGGCTCGTTCGAAGTGGGACCAGAGCTTTTGGAGAATCCGGAGCAGGATGGACTGCGACAGAAGGTGGATCAACAAAGTTTAGCGCGTGGCATTCAGTTACTCAAAGGTGGATGTAAAATGACACTCATAGCGAATAGCCTGGTGGCCTTTCTTCATGCTTATTTTCTGATTCTTGAAATGTTTCTCTGGGACAAACCATTTGGTTTGCGAACTTTTGGTCATTCGCAGGAATCTGCCAGCGCCTCAAAGACCCTGGCGATGAATCAGGGGTTGTATAACGGTTTTTTGGTGGCGGGGCTTATCTGGGGGCTGAGTCTCGGTGAGGCGGGTTTTGCCCTCAAAATCTTTTTTCTGGGTTGTGTCGTAATTGCGGGTATTTTTGGAGGGTTGACGGTAGGTCGAAAAATTTTCTTCGTTCAGGCATTGCCTGCGGCGGTGGCGCTTACTTTGGTCATTCTTTCCTGAATACGAATGGCCCTGGCATTTTTTCCGGAATATGTCTAATTGGCCTCGAATTACCCTAATCTTGGGGTAACGGCAGGCATTTGAGAGCTGTAAACTGAAGCCTGAAATTGAACAACTGCGTGTGATCCAGGGTGCCGATTCAAGAAGAATTTGAATCCCCGCATGGGTTTGGTGGAGGCCAGTAGTAAATAATGAGAATTATCAAAGTCATAGCCGCATTACTATTGCTCGGGGGGCTAGTCTCTCCGGCGCAAGCCATGGTTATGACGTGGGATTTCGGCTGGACTGCTTTCGGATCATCTTCAGTTACGGGGATCGGTAATTTTAGCTACAACGATTCAGCCGCAGCCGACAATGTGGTGACTCATGGCGTACAGCCCGCGTTTCTTTTCTGGCCTGAAAAGGATGTCGCCGACGAACTTCAGAGTTTCAATTTCGAAGGATTTGTTGACGGTGTATCCATTGGTTCAACTAGCGCACTGCCGTCATTTTTCTCTTTCTCCCCTGATATTTTCAATACGGAGATTATTTTGGCCTTAAAAGCCACACCAGACGGCGATGTTGGTGTTGGCTGCATCCTGAACCTGTGCTCATTGGTTGAAAATAACGTTAAAATTGATGGCACTAAGGGTGTCGTGAATCTGCGGCTTCGTGGCGAAGGCGGTGGCGGCGGCACGACAGGATTGGCCGAGCCGGGCACGCTGGGCTTGTTGGGCCTGGGCATGTTGATGAGCGGCCTGGTTGGTCGACGACGGAAAACAACCTGAAAGACTCCCCATCCCTCTTTGAATATAAAAAAGCCCCTGTAAGGGGCTTTTTTATTGCTTTCAGGCTGCTTATGAAATGCGTTTACTCAGCGTTTTTGCTGCTTGCG
>CAZVQW010000004.1:11476-168658 GCA_964629475.1 uncultured Chromatiaceae bacterium
GTTTTTGCTGCTTGCGAGATGGCGTCAGGTGCACGCGGCCTCTCTTGCCGACGCGTCGTTCGTTTAATTCGACGACGATGTCTTTGACCGCCTTGGTCACATTTCTTTGCGAGCCCTGGCGATACCCGGTGATTGTATTTCGACCCTGGATGATCGTGTAACGAAACCAGCCCTTGCCCGAGCCACCGTCTGGCGCTTTGGCTTTTTCGATATTTTCGAGTTCATACTGTTCAGTCAGGGCTGTTTTAGTGGAAGTTGCTGCTGGCATAGTTTTATATTCGCTGTTGCGTTTGGTCGGTCGCCGGCAGTTCGGTTCAAGTCATGGAACCAGCCGACGCCAAGCAGGGTTATTGTTATGTGAGGCGCCGAAAATACTGAATAACGGCGTGTCCATGTTGCGCAACATGGACACGCCACTATACCAGTTAGGGCCAGATTTAACAATGAATGCCGCATCACCACATGAGCGGTACCGGCACTGTCTCTTACCCACCGTCGCGTGATTTCCGGTACCGCGCCTGTCTTTCCTCGAGTTCGCCCCAATGTTCGATTGTGCTTTCGAGGTCCTGTTCGGTCGATTTCAGCTGGTGCAGAACTTTTTGTACGATCTCGTGAGGCTGGCTGTAGAAATCCACTGCCGCGATCTGTTGTTGCAGCGTTTGACACTGTTGCTCCAGTTCCTCGATCCGCGTCGGCAGGCCGTCGAGTTCGCGTTGTTCCTTGTAATTTAGCTTCGTCTGTATCTTTTCTGCATCTGATGGTGATTGCGTTGCAGGTCTCATCGACGGCTTGTTTGGATTATCCATCTCGGCGAGTTCTCTGCCGCGTCGTTCCCAGTCACTGTAGCCGCCGACGAACTGCCGTATCGAACCGTCAGCCTCGAATACGAGAATACTGGTCACGGCATTGTCGAGAAATTCACGGTCGTGGCTGACGACGATCAGCGTGCCCTCGTATTCGACAAGTTTTTGTTCGAGTACTTCGAGCGTCTCGATATCGAGATCATTGGTCGGTTCATCTAGAACCATCAGGTTGGTTGGGCGCGAGAACAGCTTGGCCAGAACGACACGGTTACGTTCGCCTCCAGACAACGCCCGCACCGGTGTCATGGCTCGTTTTGCACTGAACAGGAAGCCGGTCAGGTAGCCGATCACATGGCGGTCCTTGCCGTTGATGCGAATGTAATCTCTGCCGCCACCAATGTTCTCGGCGATAGTTTTATCGAGTTCTAGATCACGACGGGTCTGGTCGAAGTAGCCGATTTCAAGATTTGTGCCATGCTTGACCGTACCCTGCTGTGGTGAAATCTTGCCGAGGAGGATGTTCAGCAAGGTGCTCTTGCCGACGCCGTTGTTGCCGATCAGCCCGATCCGGTCGCCGCGCATGATCTTCAGGGACAGGCCGTCAATCAGGGGTTCATCGGTATAGCTGTGCGATACATTGCGCAGCGTAATGACCTTGCGGCCGGAGCGTTCACCTTCTTCGATACTGATTCTGGCGCTCCTGGGTCGGGCGATCCGTTCCTCGGCCTGGTTGCGCATTGTCATCAGCGCCCGTACACGTCCCTCATTGCGTGTGCGCCGGGCCTTGATGCCTTGCCTGATCCATACCTCTTCTTCGGCAAGCCTCTTATCGAACAGGCGGTTCTCACGATCTTCGTCCTGCAGGGCTTTTTCCTTGCGGCGCAGAAAATTCATATAGTCGCCCGGCCAGCTGGCCAGTGTGCCGCGATCGATCTCTACAATACGGGTGGCGAGGTGCTGCAGGAACGCACGGTCATGTGTGACGAATACGACGCTGCCGGGATAGGCGAACACGACATTTTCGAGCCACCGGATCGTCATGAGATCGAGGTGATTAGTCGGCTCGTCAAGCAGCAGCAGTTCCGGTTTTCCGACCAGTGCCTTGGCCAGTGCGACGCGCCGCCGCCAGCCGCCGGATAGCTCCGACAGGCGCTTGTCAGCCGGCAGCTGGAGTTCCGACAGGATAGTTTCAATGCGTTGCTCGATATTCCAGCCATCGGCACTCTCGATATTGTGCTGAAGTTTTTCGATCTCGCGAAGCTGGTGTTTGTCGGGATGACCGTTGGACAGGCGTTCGTACTCATCCAGCCAGGCTTGTATGGTCGCGAGCCCCTCGGCGACGAACTCACGCGCTGTCAAATCAAGGGTATCGGGCAGATTCTGATCGAGCTGGCTGATGCGCAGGTCATGTTTGAATTCGATGTCGCCATGGTCCGGCTGGATCTCTCCGGTGATCAGTCGTAACAATGAGGTTTTTCCCGACCCATTGCGCCCAATGAGGCACACGCGTTCGCCCGGCTCGATCGTCAGGTTGGCATCCACGAGTATCGGCTGGTCGCCGAATTCTAGCGATATTTTATCGAAACGCAGGAGAGTCATGGGCAGTAATTTCCGGGCTGGCTCATGTTGTGAGCCAGCGGGACGCTATCTTGTTGTTCGTAGTCTACTCCCCCACAGTCTACGAGCAATAACAAGCACTATTCGGAAGCCATTTGCCCGTCTGCTCGGCTGAGTTCGACGGGCTCTTTTTTTAGTGAGTCGATCCAGCGTAACTCCAGCGCGGTTGCCCTGCCGACGCGTGCCTGCTTCAGACTGTCGGGCATGACCGCCTCGGTATCTGAGACCGGGATCTGCCCGCCCATGATTTCCGCAAACCGCTGCGGGTACCGTTGTGCCCGGTCCGGTTCCGCATAGCCGATCGGAAATATCGGCAGGTTGTTGCCCATGGTGTACTTATCCGTTGCCCCGAGTGTATGCAGCATTTCATGTGCGATAACAAAGTTATTCTTTTTCTGCATGCTGCGGTCGGCGAAGATATGTGCGACGCCCAGCATACCTTCCTGCATCCCGAGCGAGTGCGGGACCCTGGGCTGAATTTTCGGGTCGTGGTAGACGAGAAACAGGCGAATATCAGGTGTGGCTCCGGGTTGCTGTCTCGTTGCCTGCCAGGCCCACCAGCGCAGATGGATGCTCCACAATGCGACCCTGACCGGATTCCTGCTTTGTGGCGGTGCCGGCGGCTGCCCGGTGATCGGCTGGCCGATGTCAATGCGCACCGGTCGATCGATGGCAATATCGTAGCGGCTGGTTTCCTGCTCCATGAACCGTTCTATGGCAACGAATTGTTTCGTCGTCAGGGTGTAGACATAGTCTGTCGTCGTTTGTCTTTCATCTGCAACAATCGGGTAGAGTGTGACCCACAAGGGTTCTTCCCAGCTCGTCGAGCGGGCTCGATTCAGGTAGGTACTGCCGGCGACGATCAGCAGTATTGTCAACAGGATCAATTGACGCAGCGAGCGAATGAACGTTCCTTTGACCATAGCGAAAGCCAGATTAAGCCATCCGGGGGGTATTTTCTGTGAACTGTGCGCAAGACGGGCGCATACCCGAATAGCCGCCATTTGCAGCGGGTTCTATCAGGGCGATATGTGGTTGCGGGATTGGAGCCCGCTAACTGTTGACAGTGACTTTGGAGGCTTGCAGTCCTTTCGGGCTCGTTTCGACCTCGTAACTGACAGTCTGTCCTTCCAGCAGTTTGCCGTTAGCTTCGCCTTCGATGGCCGAGCAGTGCACGAAGATATCGTCGCCCCCCTCAGCCGGCACGATGAAACCAAAGCCCTTGGACTCGTTAAACCATTTTACGGTACCAGTCGCCATACTCATGTTTCCTCTTGAGACGCTATCTAAGATACGGCCCCGGGAGAAATATGCAAGCGCGTACATTGTGCCTTCCAGCGGTTGCGGGGAGCCTCTGTCAGGAAGCGGTTAACATGTTGAATATACAACAGAAATAGCATTTTCTGTGGCTCGGCAGTCTGGCCGTTTGTCGGCATGGCCATTGGGAACTCAGGGCGCGAGGCGTTCGATCGTCCAATCGACCCCGGTGGTCGTGAACATGAATCGATCGTGCAGACGATTCTCGCGTCCCTGCCAGAATTCGATGCTGGCGGGAACGACACGGTATCCGCCCCAGAAAGACGGCAAAGGGATCTCGCCGTTGGCGTACTTTTGTTTCATCTCGGCAAACTTATTTTCGAGGATCGAACGTGACGAGATGATGCTGCTCTGGCGCGACACCCAGGCGCCGATCTGGCTTTCGCGCGGACGACGCATGAAGTAGCGAAGGTTGTCGGTAGCATCGATACGTTCGGCCTTGCCGAGGATTTTTACCTGCCGGTGTAATTCATGCCAATAGAACAGTAGTGCCACCTGGTCGTTGGTGTCGATTTCGCCGGCTTTGCGGCTGCCGAGGTTCGTATAGAACACGAAGCCCTCGTGATCGAAGTACTTTAACAACACGGTGCGGATGGAGGGCTGGCCGTTCGCCGCCGCCGTCGCAATGCTCATCGCATTCGGGTCCATTGCCTCGGCATGCAGGGCTTCGTCGAACCAGTTAGCGAATTGTTTGATCGGATCCGGGTCCAGATCCGATCTGTGCAACGGTTTGATGCTGTATTCGCGCCGCAGATCCGCAAGGTCTTTGCTGGTTTCGCTCACACCGGGGCTCCATAGATAGATTAATTAAGCCATAGCCTAATCGGTTCGCCTGTTCTTGCAAGGGCTCTGGGTTGCCCGGTCAGAGATACAGTGAGAACAACCACGCACAAGTGTTATATGATGACGCGTGGGCGCCGGGGCAGTCTCGAGGCCAAAAAATAATAATACGGCGCTGGTCAGGAGAGGTTCGTATGCGGTTGTTCCGTTCATTCACGAGTATTCGATGCCTGGTAACTGACTCCCTGTTGGTGTGCCTGCTCGTTGGAATCAGCGGGTGCGGTAGCCCGACCGAACAGGCTGTACCACCTTTGTTGTCGGTTGAAGTCGTCGAATCCGAGCGTCGCGATGTCCCGTTGACCATAGAAATGGTCGGCAGCACGCTCGGCACACAGGATGTGCCGATCCGCGCGCGCGTCGAAGGCTTTCTCGAAACGATGAATTTCGAGGAGGGCCGCTTTGTCAAGCGGGGTGATTTGCTCTATACGATCGACCCGCAGCCGTTCAAGGCCAAGCTCGTCGAGGCGCAGAGTCTGCTCGCGGCGGCGCAGACGTCACTGGCGAAAGCTGAGGCGGATCTGGGTCGAATTCGGCCGCTGGCCGAGATGAATGCGGTCAGTGAGCAGGATCTCGACGCCGCGGTCGCGCAGGAGGCTGCGGCCCGCGCCGGCGTCAGGGCTTCCGAGGCTGGTGTCGATCTGGCCGAGATCGAGCTGAGCTACACACGGATCATGGCGCCAATTGATGGGTTGATCGGCCTGACCAAGGCGAAGCCCGGCGAGTTTGTCGGCCGCGAGCCAAACCCTGTCGTGTTGAATACCCTGTCGGATATCGACCCGATCCGGGTTCGTTTCTCGATTGCCGAGCGCGAGTATCTGATTCTCGCACGGACCTACCTCGAAGCTTCGGGCGGCCGGTCCAAGCCACGGGGCAATAAAAATGATGGTCGACTGGACCGGGCCGAGAAGGGTCAGAATGATCTAGTCCTGATCCTGGCTGACGGTTCCAGGCACAGGCATCTTGGCTCGGTGATTGCGGCTTCGCAGGCCATCGATCAATCGACCGGCACGTATACCGTCGAGGCTTCTTTCCCGAACCCGAATAATCTGCTGTTGCCCGGACAGTTCGCGCGGGTACAGGCGCCATACCAGACACTGGAAAATGTCGTTACTGTACCGCGCAAGGCACTCGTTGAATTGCAGGGCCGCTTTCGCGTCTATGTCGTTAATAATGCCAACGAGGTCGAGATGCGCGAGGTGGCGCTTGGTCCGGCCAAAAATCTTGATGTCGTGATCGAGTCCGGCCTCGAAAACGGCGAATCGGTCATCGTCGAAGGTCTGCAGAAGGTGCGGCCGGGCATGACGGTGAACCCGACCGAGGCCGCGCCGGTGGTTGAAGCCAAGCCAATGAACGAAACCTGATGGCTGCATTCTTTATTCACCGGCCGATTGTCGCGATGGTCCTTGCGATCATTATCGTGATCGTCGGTGTGACGGCGATGCAGGCCTTGCCGATCGCGCAGTATCCGGAAATTACGCCACCGGAAGTGCAGGTGACCGCCACGTATACGGGCGCAAGTGCCGAGGTCGTCGAGCAGTCGGTCGCGACGCCGCTCGAGCAGAAGGTCAACGGCGTGGAAAACATGCTGTATATGAAGTCCGTCAACGCCAACGATGGGTCGATGCGCCTGACGGTGTCTTTCGAGGTTGGCTCCGATCTCGACATGTCGAATGTGCTGACGCAGAACCGGGTCTCCGAAGCGCAGGCCAGTATCCCGGAGGAAGTCAAACGTCTCGGCATCACGGTAAAAAAGAAGCTGTCGTTTCCGTTGATGCTCGCGGCAGTGTACTCGCCCGACAACAGCTATGACGAGGAGTTTCTGAGTAATTACCTGACGATCAATGTCCTCGACGCCGTAGCCCGAATTCGCGGCGTCGGTCAGGCCGAGGTGCTGGGCGCTGCCGAATACGCCATGCGCGTCTGGATCAAGCCCGATCAACTCGCCAAGCTCGGCCTGACGGTGCCGGATATTACCAGCGCGATCCAGGAGCAGAATGTCATCGCGCCGGCGGGTCAGATCGGCGGGCCACCGGCCATGCCGGGCACCCAGTTCACCTATACCGTCCGCACCCAGGGTCGTTTGGCAACCGCAGAGGAATTCGAAAATGTAATCGTGCGCTCGAACCCGGATGGTTCGCAGGTGCGCATCAAGGACGTTGCGCGCGTCGAACTGGGCACGCAGAACTACAATGTGACGGCGCGTCTGGATGGCGGGCCGACCGCCATTATTCAGGTCTACCAATTGCCGGGTGCGAATGGTCTGGAAGTCGCCGCTGCCGTCAAGGCGGTCATGGAGGAGGCGAAAAAAGATTTCCCGGAAGGCCTCGAGTACGTAGTCTCTCTGGATACGACACTGGCGATCGAGGAAGGTATTAACGAGATCATCACCACCCTGTACCAGGCTGTTGCGCTGGTGATCTTTGTTGTCTTTATTTTTCTGCAGAATGTTCGCGCCACGCTGATCCCAGCCCTGGCCGTGCCGGTATCCCTGATTGGCACGTTCATGGTATTCCCGCTACTCGGTTTCTCGATCAATACGCTGTCATTGCTCGGTCTCGTGCTGGCGATTGGTATCGTCGTCGATGATGCGATCGTCGTTGTCGAAGCCGTCACGGCAAAAATGGAACAGGGCATGCAGCCGAAGGAAGCGACACTTGCAGCCATGAAAGAGGTGTCCGGGCCGATTGTCGCAACGTCGCTGGCGCTGATTGCCGTATTCGTGCCGGTCGCCGCGATGGGCGGCATCACCGGTCGGCTGTACCAGCAGTTCGCAATTACCATCGCGATCTCCGTGGCGATTTCATCGATCAACGCGTTGACGCTGAGCCCGGCGCTCAGTGCGATGTTGCTGAAACCACCATCGGAGCAAAAAAAGAGTTTTCTGCAGCCTTTCTACGATCGCTTCAATCATGTATTTGAGCGTGCCACCGGCGGCTACATGAAGATTGCGGGCCTCTTTACGCGTCGATTGGCGATCAGTCTCGGTTGCCTGGTCGCAATTGTCATTCTCATGAGCGGGCTGTTTGGTGCTGTGCCCGCCGGTTTCGTGCCGGAAGAAGATGAGGGGTATTTCCTGATCAATGTGCAATTGCCGGATGCCGCTTCGCTGGAACGCACGGATAACGTTGTCGCACAGATTGAGGAGATTCTTGAGGAAACTGATGGTATTCAATTTGTCACCGCGGTAGCTGGCTACAGTCTGCTGACCGCTTCAATGGCCTCGAACACAGGGTTTTTCTTCGTCGCTCTCGAGCCCTGGGCCGATCGCGGCAGCGCGGACGAGCACGTCAAGGCGATCATCGAGACGTTGAATCGCCGCCTTGCGTTCGAGGTTCCGCAGGCCATTGCTTTTGCCTTCGGGCCGCCGGCGATTCCGGGCCTCGGTACCGGGTCGGGCTTCAGCCTGATGTTGCAGGATCGCGGTGGAAATTCGCCGGCGTATCTCGCCGAGCAAACTGGGAAGTTCATCGAGGCTGCGAAGCAGCGCCCGGAAATCGGCGGCATTATTACTACCTTCCGGGCCACGGCGCCGCAGATTTTTGCGGACATCGACAACGATCAGGTACTGAAACTCGGGGTTTCACCGGCAGACGTCAACACCACGCTCGGCTCATTTCTCGGTGGTGCATACGTCAATGACTTCAATCGCTTCGGTCGGCTGTACAAGGTTTACGTGCAGGCGGAACCCGAGTATCGGGTCAAGGCGACGGATGTCCGTTATTTCTATGTACGCGGCAAAGAAGGTCAGATGGTGCCGCTGAACTCGCTGGTGTCGGTATCGGCGACGGCCGGCCCCGACTATACCAATCGCTTTAACCTGTTCCGTTCGGCTGAGTTAACTGGTACACCGGCGGAGGGTTACAGCTCCGACCAGACGCTCGACGCGCTGGAGGAGACCGTAAAACAGGTATTGCCGAGCGACATGGCGTACGCATGGAATGCAATGAGCTACCAGGAGCGTGCGGCGGCCGGTACCGGCGGCATCGTATTCGTCATGGCGCTGGTCTTCGTGTTCCTGATTTTGTCTGCGCAGTATGAAAGCTGGTCCCTGCCGTTTAGCGTGTTACTCGGCACGCCGATCGCGGTGTTCGGTGCAATGCTCGGCTTGTGGCTGTCCGGTCTGTTCCTGCCCGGCTATCAGAACAATGTGTTCGCGCAGATCGGCCTGGTCATGCTGATCGGCATGTCGGCAAAGAATGCGATCCTGATCGTCGAATTCGCAAAGATGAAAACGGAAGAGGGTATGGCGCCGATCGAAGCGGCATTAGCTGCTGCACGTGATCGCTTTCGCCCGATCCTGATGACCGCATTTTCGTTCATCCTCGGTGTCATGCCGTTGCTCGTTGCCAGCGGCGCCGGCGCTGAAGCACGCAAGGTGATGGGTATGACGGTGTTTTCCGGCATGCTGGCGGCTACGGTCATCGGTGTTCTGATCGTGCCGGCGTTGTATGTCTTTATCGAAAAGCTGGCGAGCCGGGGCGCAGGCTCCGCCCCCAAGGTCGTTGCCGGTTCCGGCAACGATGCAACATGAGTTCATGGTCGTGACGCGAAGATTAATTCGAATTGTCGCGCTGGTTGCAGTGCTGATTGCCACCGGCGGTTGTGCGCTGGGGCCCGATTACGAGCGACCGGAAATCGAAGGCCCGGAAGCTTTCCGGCAGCCGGTCCGCACCGGTGAGTCGATTGCCAACCTGGGCTGGTGGCAGCAATATCAGGATCCGCAATTACGCGCGCTGATCGAACTTGCGCTGACCGAAAACAACGATCTGGCCATCGCTGTATCTCGTATAGAAGAGGCGCGAGCAAGGTACGGCTTCGTGCGCGCCGATCAGTTTCCAAGAATAGATGGCTCTGTAAGTGTCACCCGCGGGAATCAGGTCGGCGCATTTATTCCAGGCGTCGGCATACAGGAACAGTATGTTCTTGCCGGCGGTGTTTCATGGGAAGTCGATCTGTTCGGCAAGCTGCGGCGCTCGAGCGAAGCTGCACGGGCCGAACTGCTGGCCACCGAGGAGTCCCGCCGCGCCGTCATGATTGCGTTGATTGCCGATGTCGCATCGGCCTATCTGTTGCTGCGCGATCTGGATGCACGTTACGAGATATCGCAGCGGACCCTCGATACTCGCAAGGACTCGACCGCACTCGTTAGGGCGCGCTTTGACAAGGGTACCGTAGCGTTGATCGATGTAAACCAGGCGCAGATTGAGGAAGCCGATGCGGCGGTGCAAATGGTTTCGTTAGAACGTGCAGTGATCCAGACTGAGAACCTGATTAATGTACTGGTCGGCCGGAATCCGGGGCCGATATTACGTCAACGTAACGCCAAGCTCCGCCTGTCACCGCCGGATGTACCCGCTGGCCTGCCATCCGAATTGCTCGAACGACGTCCCGACGTGCGCCAGGCTGAGCAGCAGCTGGCCGCGCAGACGGCGCGCATCGGTATTGCCGAGGCTATGCGCTGGCCGTCGTTGAACCTGACCGCATCGCTGGGCCTGGCGAGCAGTGACCTGTCGGACTTGCTGGACAGCGATGCAAAGATCTGGGACATCAATGGCAACCTGTTCGCCCCCATTTTCAACAGTGGCCAGAACAAGCGTCGCGTCGAGGTTGAAAAGGCGCGTACTGAGCAATTGCTGAATGCATACGAGCAAACTGTGATACAGGCTTTCCGCGAAGTCGAGGATGCGCTGGCCGACATTCGCACGTTACATGCCGAGGCACGGGCGCGCGAAGGACAGGTTGAGGCCGCACGTAGCGCCGCAACACTGTCACGGGCGCGCTACGACGGTGGTGTCACGAGTTATCTCGAAGTGCTCGAGTCGGAGCGCTCGCTGTTTCGTGCCGAACTGGCCGAGTCGTCAGTTCGCCGCGAGCAACTCGTCGGTGTCGTCTCGCTCTATAAAGCGCTCGGCGGCGGCTGGACTCAAGATACTGCTTCAGGCGGCAATGCTTCTGCCAGCGGGGCTACCGCCGCCGGGTCAACCGGTCGCTAGCGATTGATAATCAGGCAATCCTGACCTCGTTTCTTCAGCCCGGCACATGCATCACGTGCTTCTTCACCGCTCATCGGTACGCTCTTGAGTAGAAACATATTGTTGCCACCATTCTGGCCCGGCACCTCGATGCGCACGGGGCCGATCAGAATTTCGGGCGCCAGCGCTACGATCCGCCGTACTTCCGTTTCAGCGGCGGCGGCGGTTTTGAAGGCGGCGAGTTGCAGTCGGAAGTTGCCCGGCCTTTCCTTCGGTTGTGCCGCTTCTTCAACCTCGATAATCGCCGCCAGCATCGACCGGGCCTCGGTTGCCTGAGGTGCATCCGGGTACTGCACAAGGAAAGCCTCGACCGCTGCTTTGTTGCCGTCAGTCTGGATCATCTCCCAGTACTCGTCGCGCTGAATTTCCTGAATACGCGCATGGGCAGTTGCGACATATTCGCTGTCGCCGTACTTGTCGATGAATGCCTGGTAGGCGGTGAGCGAGTCTTTGAACTCGGCCCGTTCCCACGCGTGAATGACTTTGAGTTCGTTGATTCGTCTGCGCGCGTCATCGACGAATTGACTGTCCGGATGCTTGGCGAGAAACTCGAGATAGGCATTCTGGCTGTCGTCCCGCTCGGCGAGCCGCCAGTCTTTTTCGGGGCTTGCACACGATATCAGTACCAGGAAGGTAATAAAGACGACAAAATGGGGTTTCATTCGCTCAGAACTGTTGTGCCGAAATCAATATTCGGACTGAAAAGCTTCATCATGTAGTCTTATCGTAACCGTTTCAGCTGCACGTCGCATCTGATTCAGCATGCTGATCATCAGTTTAGCCGGCAGTCGGTGTGCCTGCCGGAAATATCAGCCTGACGATTAACCCTGTTGCATGGCCGTCGAGTTCAAGTCGTGCACCGTGACGTTGCGCGATGGCCTGTACCAGGCTGAGTCCGAGGCCTGCACCGGGTTCGGAGCGGCTTTCATCCAGACGAAAGAAGCGCTGTAGTACCTGTTCGCGCTTGTCTGCCGGAATACCCGGCCCTGAATCGGTCACCGACAGTACGACGTTGTCCGGTTCGTGGTGCAGGCTGATTGATACGGTGCCACCAGTCGGGGTGTATTTGATTGCGTTGTCGAGCAGGTTGGTGATGGCCTGAAACAGAAGGTTCCGGTCGCCGCGAACTTCAATCTTGCCGGGTGCGTCACAACTCAGACTGATTGATTTTTCGTCCGCCAATGCCTTGTACAGTTCATAAGCGTCGCGAACACACTGAGCCAGACTGACAGAGTTTAATGCTGTCTCATAGGTTCCGGACTCGATGCGCGCGATACTGAGTAACGAGGCAAATGTTGCCAACAGCCCTTCCGCATCTTCGATGCAAGCGTCGATTTCTTCGCTCTCGGTGCACTCAGAGTCAGGGCGCAGGTCCTCGAGTCGATTGCGCAGGCGTGTAAGCGGTGTACGCAAGTCATGAGCAATGTTGTCGGAAATATGCTGAATGTTGTTCATCAGCGATTCGATCTGGTCCATCATCGTATTCAGATTTTTTGCCAGTTCGTCGAATTCGTCTCCAGTGCCGGTCGTGACCATTCGCTGTGTGAGGTCGCCGTCCATGATGCGCCGGCTGGTCGAGTTAAACTGGGCAACGCGGCGCAATACGTTGTTACTCATCATCAATCCGCCGATCAATGCCAGCGCCAGTGTGATAGTCAGTCCCCAAAACAGGGTGCGATCGAACAGGCGCGTCAGTTGTTCCAGCGCCCGTACTTTTCGGCCGACGATCAGGCGCAGATCTGGTTGCGGCACGAAGATCTGCGCCCGCACCGTAACGCTGCCGCCGTTCGTTTCAGTGTGCTCGAATGAAACCCAACCGTCTGTATCTGCGATCAGTACGGGCCATTCGCTGATGTTGCCGAGCAGCGGTTTGAGGTCGGCATCGGCAATCAGGTAAACCGCGTCTCCGTCCGGACTGGCGTTGATGCGTGTAGTAATGATGTTGGCCAATCCCTGCGGGCCACGCTGGATGAACTGTTCACTGAGTCCGGCAACTTCGGCCTCAATAGTGGCATCGATTTCCTGTTCGAAATAGCCGGTTGCGGACCAGCTGATAAAGACGAACAGGATCGTCACAGACACAAAAAATAACACCATGTACCTGAGTGTCATCAGGAACGTAGTGGTGCGTAGTTGGTCAGCCAGTCGCATCGATCTTGTATCCTGCGCCACGCACTGTATGGATCAGTTGGGTATCGAATTCTTTGTCAATTTTTGCCCGCAGGCGGCTGATGTGCACATCGATGACATTGGTCTGCGGATCGAAATGATAATCCCAGACGTTTTCGAGCAACATCGTACGTGTGACAACCTGGCCCTTGTGCCGCAGCAGGTACTCGAGCAGCTGGAAGTCGCGTGGCTGTAATACAATCACCTGCTCGCCACGCCAAACTTCCCGGGACAATAAGTCCATATGCAGGTCTGCAATGCTTAATGTCGTTTCAGTTTCCGTCTTGCCCTGCGACCGCCGCGACAGCGCCTCGATGCGAGCTTCCAGTTCGCTGAATGCAAATGGTTTGACGAGGTAATCGTCACCCCCGGCCTGCAGTCCCTTGACCCGGTCATCGACCTGACCGAGGGCGCTGAGAATCAGGACCGGTGTATTGTCATCCGAGGCACGCAGTGTGCGTGTGATCGACAGGCCGTCGACGCCGGGTAACATGCGGTCGATGATTAGTGCATCGTAGGATTCGGTCGTTGCCATAAACAGACCGTCTTTACCGTTGTCTGCATGGTCAATGGTATGACCGGCTTCCTTAAAACCCCGGACGATGAAGTCGGCGACGCTGTTGTCGTCTTCGATTAATAGTAGGCGCATGGTGTATGTGGTCAGTCAGTTAGGGGTGGGTAAGCTTGGCAGACCCGGCCCGGTTGAAGAATTATGTTAAATGCAAGCTTTTTAAGTTCATGTATTAAAAGGCATAAGTATCGGTCTGGCAACATTACAAAGAGTTAATGTTGCGGCAACGGGCTGGTTATGCGCATCTTTCTATACTTCTTCCCATCGATCGCAATAGAGCTTATGCAGCCGAACCAACAAACCGACGTGGTTCCCCCCTTAGCCGCGTCGGCTGGTTCAGAAAAAAGGAAGTTTGTGTCGCGGTTTTTGAATATTAGCTAGCCTCCAGGCATAAAATGAAAGCCCGGTTTTAACCGGGCTTTTTTTTATTCTGTTTTCATCGATGTTGCTCGATTTGAGCATCCTGCCCGGGAGCCACCGTTGCCAGTTCGACGAGTCGCATCTTGGCGTTACCGGCGATCTTGACACGCCCTTCCAGTTGCAGCGGCGCACGTGTCGCCGGATCCAGATGTAACACGATGTCACCGCGCAGTCCCAGCAGCTCGAACTCGTCATCGCTGTCACCGTCCTCGACGCCTTCGCCGCGGATCAGCATCCGAATCGCCTGCTGTTTACCCTCACGTATTTCCGTCGTATTTCCATCATTAAATCGGTATTTAAGCTTGATGGATTCGGTACCGACAACTTCGACACGGACGTGGTGCACGTGTTTGCGGACATAGGCCAGGATTTCAAACGTATCACCGGGTTCGTCCAGCGGTGCAGCGCCGACCAGGTACAAGAGGCTGGTCGGCTCGGCGATCAGCGCATCGACCACAGATGACGGATACGGCCGCAGGTCCTCGCTTGTCTCAGACCATTGTAGCCACTGATCGGCCGGTAGTTTCTCTTCATCCTTGCCGACCGGCCAGCGGGTTTTCTGGTAGGCGCCCCGGTCTGTATAGCGATAGATACGATGCCGGTAGCGGCTGCCCGAATCGTGCGATGTTCTCTGTAGCGCGGCTCCATTCCCGGCGTTCAGGATCAGTTCGGTTTGCGACAATCGGCCGAAAGCCGCCATGCTGAGTGACAGGATTTTCTGCCGGCCTTGCGGTTGGACGGCCTCACCTTCACCCGGCACGATGAGTGACGCCCCTACGATGGCGGGGTCCGGTGTCTCGATACTGACGCCTGCATCGACCTTGAAGAAAAACTTTGTCGCCTGAAACTTCAGCGCCGACCAGCCGATCCTGTCAGGATCCAGTTCCATTGCATGACTCGCAGTCGCGAATGCCAGCATGGTGCCGGCAACGGTCAGGAATCGTATGATTGAATGGGTCATGACATCATGTCTTTCTGTTTATGCAAACCAAGTTTAGCAAAATAAAGGCAGGTCTCCCCATTCTGTCTGCCGCGATTCTGCTGACGGCATTATTAATGACGCCGGTCGGCTCGTCAGCAGGTGTCATTATTAACGGAGTTGACGGTGAACTGCTGGACAACATCTACGCTCATTTGCAGATTGACGACGAAGCCTGCGACTCGCCGAGCTGGCGCATCCGTCAATTTTACCGGCAGGCCGAGCAGGAGTTGCGCAATGCCGTCGAGGCGTATGGCTATTACTCGATAACCGTCGTCAAATCACTGCAAGTCGATGAAGATTGCTGGACGGTCACGCTTGACATCGATCCGGGACAGCCGGTGCAGGTTCGTTCCGTGGCAGTTCGTATCGACGGTCCCGGCCGCAGTCGGCCTGAATTCGAGGCGTTGCGTGTCAATATGCCCATCGTGGCCGGCAGTAAGCTGAGCCATGCCGACTATGAGCAGTACAAGCGCAGGTTCAACGACACAGCGGGGCAGCTCGGATTTTTCGACGCGAAGTTCACCGCCAGCCGAATCGACGTATATCCGCAGGAAGGGCAGGCGGATATCGTTCTGAATTTCGCGACGGGCAGCAGGTACCGATTTGGATCGGTGGCGTTCGAACAGGATGTGATCAGCGCCGACCTGGCCGAGCGGTTCATCGATTTCGCTCCTGGGCAGGAATACGATGTAACGCGCATCCGGGAGTTGTATGTAGCGTTACTCGATACCGGTTACTTCTCCGGTGTCGACATTCGCACGACGCCGAGAGGTGAGCCGGCGTTCGCTGTCGATGTCATGATTCGTCTGACTGCTGCCAAACACCGTTCATACAATGCGGGTGTCGGCTTCGGCACCGACTCGGGCCCGCGACTGAGCCTCGGTTACATTAACCGACGCCGCAACGTACGGGGGCACCAGACAGAATTCAATGCGAGCTATTCTCCGGTTATTTTCGAGACCGGTGCCAGTTACAGGTTGCCACTCGATAACCCGCGCAAGAAATGGCTGAGTTTCGATGTCGGTTACAAGCGCGAGACACCGGATACCAGTGACAGTCGCCTCTACAAGGCTGGCGTCAAGCGATTGCGGCGTCTGAACGAATTATGGGCGCGCACGCTTTTCATTGATTATTCACTCGAAGACTATGTCGTCGGCTTCGACGAGGGACGTACTAAATTGCTGACACCCGGTGTCAGCTGGAAGCGCGCGGTCATCAATACAGACGCGCGGCCCCGCCGCGGCCTGAACGCGAATCTGCGCGTCAGCGGCGCGGCCGATTTCCTGTTGTCCGATACGTCCTTTGCGCAGTTTCATGCATTTGCCAAAACCATATACCCGCTCTGGGAGAGTGCGCGAGTCATCGGTCGACTCGAACTGGGCGCGACCTTAAAAGATGATATTTCCGACTTGCCGGCCTCGGTTCGGTTTTTCGCCGGTGGCGATGTCAGTGTGCGGGGATACGATTACAAGTCGCTGGGTCCGACCGACGAGCTGGGAGTTGTGGTCGGCGGCAGCCAGCTCCTCGTCGGGAGCCTGGAGCTGGATCAACTGGTTCGGCCCGGCTGGTCGGTTGCGTTGTTTGTTGATGCGGGAAATTCTTTTGATAAGTTTTTAGACAATAGCCTCGCCATCGGCGTCGGCGGCGGCATTCGCTGGTATTCACCACTCGGACCGATTCGTTTCGATGTCGCGGTGCCGTTGAAGAATAGTGCGCCGGACTCCTACCGTATCCATATCACGCTGGGGCCAGACCTGTGAGCCGGCTGCTACGCGGCTTGATTGTCGGCATTGTTGCGCTGCTGACAGTTGTGCTTTGCGCACTTTGGTTATTGCTCGGCACGACGCAGGGTAGCCAATGGCTGGTTACGCAGGCGGTTACCTTTGTGCCCGGCGAATTGCGAATCGAGGCGCAGGGCGGGACCGTGGTGACCGGTTTGACGGCAGAACGAGTCGTATACCGAAACGAAGAATTTACCGTCGAGCTCACGGATATTAGCCTCGATGTCCGCTTGAGCGCGCTATTGGACAAGCGCATCGCCATCGAGCGTTTGACCGTGGCGGCGTTATCGAGCGATGAATTACATCTGACCGATATCGATCTGGGCGCTGCGATCGAGTTAAGCGAAGCGTTTCCGTTGACAGCGAGCCTGCGCTGGGCCGGAGGCGGCGGTCAAATCAGCCGACAGATCAGTGGCACTGGTGATTTTTCGGGTGATCTTGTGAACCTGGAGTTCAATCATCATATTGCGTTGCCGGCCGTGATCGACGTGAGCGGTGTTGTTCGCGCCGTGTTGACGCAACCTTCGATCAACGCAATGGCAAGCTTCAGCGAATTACCGCTGGTCATCGGTGATGATCAATTCGTGATTCGTGACGGCACCCTCATATTGTCCGGGACTGCCGAGACGCTGACGATCGAACGCGCCGAGGCGATGGCATTCGGCGGGCATATCGGTGCAACCGGCACCCTCAAATCAAAGGCTGGTCCGATGGTGGCATTAAAGATCATCGGCGAGAACCTCAATCCGGCGACCGTGCGCCCGGACCTCGACGGCCGGTTGGGCTTCACGTTACGCGTCGATGCCCTGTCCGCTACCGATATCGATGTCGTGCTGGATCACATGTCCGGTGAATTCCTCGGCACACACGTCAACGGGTCGGGATCTGCGCGTCTTCACGAAGGTCTCGTCGAGCGTGTCGACCTCGATTTACGCTCCGGGCGCAACCAACTCGAATTGTCCGCGGTCTCGGCGCCGGATTTTAGCGGCGAGTGGCGACTCGACACGCCGGAACTGGCGACGCTGTGGCCCGGCCTCGAAGGCGCACTCGAAGGGACGGGACGATTCAGCGGTACGCTCGAAGAACCGGTTGCGGTTATCCGGCTCGATGGCACGCAATTCCGCTTTGGCGAGTTCAGTCTGGAACGGATCCATGTCGACGGCGATGTTGCTGCGAACGGAGAACTGGACTGGACAGCGCAAGTGAATAATGCGCGCAGCGGCGAGCTGAGCCTGGGCCAATTGCAGGCGAGCGTGCGCGGCAAGTTGGCGGATCATCGGTTGGCGGCACGCGTGTCAGGTGGCATGGTTGGTGCGCAGATAGAGGCCCGTGGCGCCTGGGATGGTGAGCAGTTGGCGACTACGATTGAGTCAGCCGTCATCGATGGCGGCGCTGCGGGTGCATGGACGTTGCGTGACGCTGTGCAATTGGAATGGGCTCCCGACCATGGATCGATCGGTCAGCATTGCTGGATGAATCGTCGACCGGGTTTGGCGCCAGCCGAGTTGTGCACGGGCGGGATCAGCATGAACGATGATCGCTGGATAGCCGCGGCTACATTACGCCATTTCCCGCTGGCGACCTTCGAGCCATGGCTGCCTGAAGACGTCAGAATCAGTGGCGAAGCAGATGCCGATCTGAGCATCGACTGGGGGCAAAGCCCGGCTCCGTATGCGAATGTGTCGTGGCGACAGGAAGAGATGCGCCTGAGTTTCCCGCTCGATGACATGAGCGGGACAGATGATGAGGTCGCCACGACGTTGCGCGATATTCAGTTCACCCTGGCGGCTAACGAAAATGTCGCGACTATCGAAGGGCACGCGACGGGTGATTATGGGCTGACCCTGCTCGCCTCGGCATCACTCGACGACCCGCTCGATCAAGGCGGCAGACTCGCCGGTAAAGTCGATGCAAAGATTCCGGACATCGGTGCATTTCGCCCGCTCATCGACCGCTTCATGCTGACGAGTTCCATCGGCGGTGAGCTCGATGTCAGCGCCGGGATTTCCGGAACGTTCGCGACGCCGGTTATCGAGGGCCGGGCTGATCTGCGCGGTGGATCGGCCGGTATTGTTGTTGCCGGGATCGAGTTGGCCGATGCGAACCTGTCGATAATCGGGCATCAAGATGGGACTGTTCAGCTTGACGGGTCGGTACGGTCTGGTGAAGGTCTCGTGCGGTTAGACGGGCAGATCGACTGGTCAGCGGAACGTGGCGTGATTTCGAATCTGCGGCTGACCGGGAATGACTTCGAGGCTTTGCGTCTGCCGGATCAGCGAGTCGTCATTTCGCCGGACGTCAAATTATCGCTGGACGATGACAACATCGTTCTTACGGGCCGGATACTCGTGCCGGAAGCCAGGTTTGTGATTCAAGAACTCGGCCGGTCGGCGGTTGCGACATCGGCGGATGTCGTCGTGCACGACGAGCTGCAGCCGGTTCAGCAGCGCGAGCGGATGAGGCAACTCGTTGGCTCGCTCGATCTGCAGCTCGGCGACGATGTCACATTTTCCGGCTTCGAAATCGAGACGCGCCTTGCCGGTGGTTTGCAGCTCAACGCCACAGCCGCTGCGCCGCTGACTGCGGAAGGCAGTCTGCAATTGGTCGACGGCCACTATGGTGGATTCGGCAAGAACAAGGCGCTGACGATCGAGCAGGGTTCGCTGGGTTTCCACGGCCCGCTGGATGATCCGGTGCT
This sequence comes from uncultured Chromatiaceae bacterium, assembly GCA_964629475.1. Lineage (GTDB taxonomy): Bacteria > Pseudomonadota > Gammaproteobacteria > Steroidobacterales > SMWD01. Next base: position 30,707 of record CAZVQW010000004.1, read on the forward strand.
CGATGTGCGCGCGTCCCGTCAGGTCAGGTACGAAGGAAGAAGCATCAGGGCCGGCGTCATCCTGTCGGGGCAAATTTCGCGCCAACTTGATTTCCTGTTTTTCTCCGATCCGATCTACAGCGAGTCGGACGTTATTTCGTTCCTGCTTGTCGATCGACCGGCGACGACAACCGAAGGCGTCGACAGCACCGCAATTTCCAGTGCCGCGCTGGCAATGGGGATGCGGTCCCTGCTGCCGAACGCAGGTGATGGTAGCGGATTGGGTCTCGATGAAGTCGGTTTGCAGGGTGTGGGCAGCGAGGACACTGAGGTCGTTGCCGGCAAACGCTTCGGCGATGATCTTTATGTGCGTTATCGTTTCGGCCTGTTCAGTCGAATCGGCACGTTGCTGGTGCGCTATGACATCGGCCGCGGTTTCAGTATCGAGGCCGGTTCGGGTGAGCAGCAGACGCTCGACCTGCTGTACTCGATCGATCGATGATTCGCATCTTCATGCGGTTCCGGTTCAGGCTGGCCGGACATCATCCTTGATCGCAATGCGGTGATTCAGCCGATAATCGGGCTGAAAGTCATACAGCACCAGGTGTTGTACCGAGCGATTATCCCAGACCGCTACGGTATCGTTTTCCCAATACAGCCGGCACTGGAAGATCGGTTTTTTTAAATGTTGAATCAGATAATTCAGGATGACGTCACTTTCATCCGGCTCGAGACCGATGATCCGGGTCGTAACCATCTCGTTGACATAGATGCATTTTCGGCCGCTGACCGGATGCGTACGAATCACCGGGTGCTCGACCGGCGGGTACTTCTTATAGATCTCGACTTTCATCGCCGGATCCTCGACTCCGGGCGCGATGTTGCCGAACTTTGCCGATATATTGTGCTCGGCCTGCAACGGCTCGAGCATGTCTTTCATCGGCTGTGACAAAGCGGCATAGGCGGCCTCGCAATTCACCCATAGCGTATCGCCGCCGGCGCGCGGCATATTGACGCCGTGCAGAATCGAGCAACGCGACGGAATCTCGACAAACGTATCGTCGGCATGCATGTTCACGTCGCCGCTGGCACCGGCTTTTTGCTTGTATTCCTGCTTCTTGATCTCGGGTTGTTCTTTAAGCCGCGGAATCGTGCCGCCATCCTGAACTTCACCGAATATTTCGGCAAAGCGAACGTGATCCTCCGGCTTGAGAGGCTGATCACGAAAAAACAGCACCATGTAATGCACGAGTGCCGCACGAAGTTCCTCGGCGGTATGTTCATCGAGCGGTGCGGTGATATCGATGTCGTTCAGCGTTGCACCGAGGGCGCCGCTTAAAGGCTCGGCCGTGAAACTGTCGAATTCCGGTTCCTAGCGTTTGGCGAAATACTCGTAAGGCATGATGCTTTGCGTCCTGATTCTGGTGTGGTCGTTACCGACCATCGGACGCTGAGCATATCAAGTAAAAAATTATCCTCATGAAGTTATTAAGTATTCTATCCCTGTGACGGTTGGGTTCTTTGCATCGATTAACGGCGCTGCACCGGTATGAGTCGGGTGTTGCGCGCGATGGGCCAGTGCGTGCAGCATTTGATCGGCCGCTTACAGGCGTGAAGCAATCATGCAGGTGGAATCTGATCGCTACTAAGCGACAGACCTTGCTCGAGACAGAAGTAATGGTGTTTCTATGCCTGCCGAGGCAATGAATCGGGCGCGGGTAGAGCGCTATAATCGTCATTAATGACGAAATAATATGTATTAATAGTATAAGTCGCAATAATTGACGACTTGACAGAATTGATTAGCTAAGTTATAAATCGCCAGATATGCCGAAATATCGATTTTTCACGATATAACTCGTCACAGGTGGCGACTATGCAAATATCCAAACTCCTGTCCGATGATGCCATCCTGGCCGAACTTGGCGAACGCATTGCACGTAGCCGGCTCGAGCGTCAATTAACCCAGGCAATGCTGGCCGAGCAGGCCGGGGTTGCCAAGCGCACGGTTGAGCGGATCGAGGCCGGGGCTTCGGCACAGATGTCGAGCATGATCCGGGTATTTCGCGTACTGGATCTGTTGCCTAACCTGGATCGCATGATCCCGGAAACCGGCCCGCGACCGATGGATTTATTGAAGCGCAAGGGGAAAGTGCGGCAACGAGCTTCGTCGCGTGGTCGTATCGAGGAACCCGATGAGCCGTGGTCCTGGGATGATGACGCATGAGTAACCTGGTATGAGTACTCTGGCCGAGGTCAGGTTGTGGGGTCGTACCATTGGCGCGGTGTCGCTGGAAGAGGGCAGTGACGTTGCCGCCTTCGAGTATGCCCCGGCATTTGCCGGCAGCGGCATCGAGATTTCACCGTTGTGCATGCCGCTGTCCGGCAGCGTCTATTCCTTCCCCGAGTTATCTCAACAGACCTTTTATGGATTGCCCGGTTTGCTGGCCGACTCGCTGCCCGACAAGTTTGGCAACGCGCTGATCGATGCCTGGCTGGCTGCCCAGGGACGGCAGCCGGACTCGTTCAACGCTGTCGAGCGACTTTGTTATACGGGTGAACGGGGCATGGGCGCGTTGGAATTCGTGCCGGCCATCGGGCCGAAGATGCGGCATGCCAGTGAGATACAGATCGACAAGCTGGTCGAACTTGCTTCGGAGATTCTGACTCATCGTACGAATCTGAGCGTGTCCTTTGCCGACCGGAATGCTGATAAGAGTAACGAGCAGGCCATGACCGATATCCTGCGGGTCGGCACTTCGGCGGGCGGTGCCCGGGCCAAAGCCGTTATTGCGTGGAACCCATCGACCAATGAGGTGCGCTCCGGGCAGGTTGCGGCCGGTCAGGGGTTCGAATACTGGTTACTGAAATTTGACGGTGTCCGGGGCAACAAGGACAAGGAACTCGAAGATCCGCAAGGCTATGGCGTCATCGAGTACGCCTATTACCTGATGGCAAAGGATTGCGGTATTACCATCGGTGAATGCCGGTTGTTCGAGGAAAACGGCAGGCGGCATTTTATGACCCGGCGTTTCGATCGTCTTGCCGATGGTCATAAGGTGCACATGCAATCGTTATGCGCGCTGGCGCATTATGATTTCAATATGGCCGGCGCTTACTCTTATGAGCAGGCGTTGCTCGTGATTCGACAGCTGGGCTTGCCGATGAGGGCGGTAGAGGAACAATTCCGGCGTATGGCGTTCAATATCGTGGCCCGCAATCAGGATGACCATGTCAAGAATATTGCTTTCCTGATGAACAAGTCCGGCCATTGGTCGCTGTCACCCGCTTTCGACATGACTTACAGCTTTAATCCCGCAGGTGCCTGGACGGCCAGTCATCAGATGATGATGAACGGTAAACGGGACGCGTTTACGATGGACGACTTCAGGGCTTGTGCAAAGACGGCTTCAATGAAGCGGGGGCGGGCCGAGGCGATTGTCAACGAAGTGCGGGAATGTGTATCGAGGTGGAAAGAGTATGCCGGTGCAGCAGGGGTGCCGGTTGCGTGGCAAGAAAAGATTCAGCACACGCTCCGGTTGCGAGGGTTCTGAGCTATTCCTTCCCGCGCGGCTGCGGTGCCGGGATCGTCAGCGCGTAGAGGCTGACAATTACCATCAGCACACCGCCGATCAGCATCGGCGCATTGGGCTGCAGCTTGTACAGGCTGGTGCCAACGACCGGGCCGAGAATTGCGCCACTCGTGTTGGCCGCCGCGAGGTAGCCGGCCGCCGCGCCCTGTTCGTGCGGTTCGACGGTCAGGCTCGCGCTGCCGTTGATACCCGGTGTCGCACAGGCAAGGGCGGCGCCGAGGATCGCGAAGCCGGCAGCCAGGAACGCGATCGACGGTGCGAAGGCCAATGTGAACATGCCCACGGCGAAGGCCGGCCCGCACAGGCGCAGCAGAACCGGCGGGGAAATACTGATGATTTGAAACAGAACGCCCTGGATCAGCGTGATCACGATGGCCATGCATGCCAGCATCAGGCTGGCCGTACGCATGACGGCGGCCATATCCGTGATGCCGAAGCGATCCTGGATATAAAAAGAGGTTACAAAGTTCAGCGAGATAAAAATGACAAAGAAGGTAGCCCACATGATCATGTAAGGCCGTAATCGGCGATCAGTGATTTTCAGTGTCGACTTCGGTGGGTTCTTCTGTTGCTTGCGTTCGCGGTGTTGCTCGGGTTCGGTGAGCCAGATGAGCGCAGTCAGTCCGCCGATGATCGAGACCGCAACCGCCGCATACATCGGGAACAGTGCGCCCATAAACGCGAGGCCGCCGCCGATCGCCGGACCGAGGATCGAACCGATACTGTTCGCGCTGCCGATCAGTGCCATGCCCCTGGCCCTGTTTTGCCAGTCCGTGATGTCCGCCATGTAGGCCGATGCGGACGGGTAGATCGACGATGCCGTCAGGCCGTAAACGACTCGTGACACGAAAATCAGCATCATCAGTCCGGTGGTTGTGACCGCACCTTGCAGTCCCATGTTCAGCGAGTAGGCCATCGCCAGCGTGCCGATACCACTACCGAAGAGGCCGATGATAAAGACCGGCTTGCGGCCGATTGCATCACTCTTCTTGCCCCAGAATGGTGCCGCGAAAATCAGTGAGAAATTTGCCAGTGAAAATGTCACGCCGAACTGCAACTCGGTCAGTCCGATTGAGCGGGCCATTGGCGCAACGATAATGAACAGCAGTGACTGGCCGATTGCAAAAATCACCACGCCGCCGACCAGGATAAATTTACCGTAGGTATATGCGTTACTTGTTTTGATCATGTGTGCCTCGGCAAATCGAGGCGATGCTCTCATGCGGGAGGGTTGACCGCACGGTTGCCGGCAGGGCGTGACCATTTTTCCGGGTTATGGCTTGAAATGCAGTCGGATGCCGCTGTATTTCTCTGTCGCGACGCCATCGACATAGATTGGTTTGAAGCGCCATTTCGATACGGCTTTGATAGCCGTCTTTTCGAACCGGTCGTCCGGCTGGGAGGCGATCACGGTGATCTCATCTGTCCGACCATCAGTCGTTACGCGAAAGTTCACTTCGACCCAACCCGATACCCGGCGGTTTGCAAGGCGGCGCGATATTTTTGGCTCGACAAATCGCTCGAATTTGAGTGTGGATAGCGGAACATAATTGTTCGCCGTATCAGCCCCTTCGCCGGTTTGACCTCGGTCGACTTCTTCAGTTGGAACGTCCGGTAAAGCACCGGGCATAATCATGGCCAGTGACAATGAGCCGAGGCCGGTTACCTGCCCGGTACCTGCGTCCGGGTCAATTGCTTCGGTTTCGGGTGTCGCCTCTGTGTCCTGTTCGTCTCCGGGACCCAGATCAGGCCCCGCCAGGATTGCTGCCGGAATTGCCGATGCAAAAATTGCACCGAGCGTATCGGTTTGCCGCGCACTCTTTGCATCGCGCGCCTTTTGCAGCTCTATTTCGAAGCGCTGTGTCGTTTCTTCGGGGACGCCGAGAGCCCTGGTTTCTGAAATCCAGAGCGTCGCGGCATCAAAGTCTTCGTCGGTAATGGCGACCATCGCTTCGAGCAACATCAATTCTGCAAGTCGCGTGCGGCGTTGTTGCACATCCGGTGCTTCCGGCGCCAGCGTGGTTAATTCCATGACGAACAAATGTGCGCTGTCATCCGCCGGTTCGAGCAGTCGGCCATCGTTCATTGCATTGTCCGCCAGCGTTTCCAGCTCTTCGATACGTGTCTGGCCGGGCTCCGGCGAAGGAATGCTCGGCGCTTCGATTATTACGGCGGGCGGTAATTCTTCTGGCTCTGGTGGGGGTTCGGCAGCAGCCACCGGGACAAGTGGTTCGACGGCCGGCGGCTTATCAGCTTCTGTTGCCGGTTGATCTGCATCGGTAGCGGTCGAATCCGTCAAATCCTGCGGTTCGAGCGAAATGTCAGGTGCGGGCGAGTCTGCACTGGCGAGCGATCGTGGTATGGGTTTGGGTTTGAATTCGGGCTCGAGCTCGGGTTCGGGCCAGAAAACTATCAGCGTCATCGCGATCAGCATCACAGCGATTGCAGGAATGCCGAACCTCAATGGCAAGCCACGAGATTCAGAGTCTCTCGGTACGATGTCCGGTTCGATTGGTGGCTGGTCTGCAGATTTTGTAGTCGGTGTGCGGTTGAAGAAAGCAGCGGCAAAATCAACGATCTGTGTGCTGCGATCTGCGCGCCGGAATGCGAGTGACTTTTCCAGTGCGTGCCATTGCTGTGGATTCAGCGTTTCAATTCGTTGCGGATTGATCTGTTCACGCTCGGCGTCGAGCGCTGTGAGGCCGCCAAAGGCTCTGTGCCCCGACAGCATTCGATAGCTGACGCAGGCCATGGCAAAAATATCGTCCTGCAACGTCGGTTCGGCGCCTTCAAGCACTTCGCAGCTTGCATAGGCGGGCGTATGCGCACCGGTCAGTGGCAGATCATTTTCTTCACCGTCATCACTGGCGATGCGTGAGATGCCGAAGTCCAGGATCTTCGCCTGACCCGTGGCCAGCATAAAAATATTCCCCGGCTTGATGTCGGCATGAATAATGCTGTGCTCATGGGCGTACTGGAGTCCATCGCACATGCCCCTGATGATCGACAGGGCCTGATTGAAAGGCAGTGGTTGCAGGCGACGCTCGTCCAGCATGGCGACGAGGGGCTGTCCGTCGAGCAGTTCCATCGTCATGAAAAAGTGGTCATTGTCCGAGTCGCAGTCGAATACCCGGATGATGTTCGGGTGGATCAGTCTCTGGCTGTTTAACGCTTCACGCTGAAGGGTTTGCAGTGCGGCGGGATGCGCCGAGAAGGCGCTGGAAATAACCTTGATGGCCAGCCGTGGGTCGCTTGATCCGGCTTCCTGCTTGCGCCAGTCAATTGCCTCGTACACGTTTGCCATGCTGCCCGAGCCGATGTGCGCGATCAGTTCGAAGCGGTTCTTGAAGACTGCACCGGGTGCGATTTCGCTAACGGCTTCCCCAGGTGAAGCATCTGGTGCTGCGCCTGGGGTTGCCGCCGGATAGTCGGTATCTTCTGTCGTTGTTACGCTGGCGTCGGCGAACTGCTCGCGCGTTTCTTCAGACCATTCAGTCGGTTCGTCTTCAGACGTCACCCGATCCACTTCCGAGGTCAGCGAGTCATAAGTACTGCCCTTGATCAGACCTTCGCGAAATGCCGTGTCGAGCATTCCGAGAATCGTTTCGGCCGAGTGCGGTTCGCTCTCGAGCAGCTCGGTGATCGTGGCACGTATGTGCACTATATCGACAAGCCCGACGCAAAAATCGTCGAATGATTCGGCGAATTGCTGCTGCGGATTATCCGGGTCCGGTTTTATTTTGTCAGTTGTCATATTGCATCATCGGGTCGCGTTGATCACACTCGGATCAAGACGAAAGCTCTTCGAGTCTAACAGCGCCAACTTATTGAAATGACTGACGAGATCACGTTTTGCAGACTCAGGCGGGTAACCTGAGCATTATGTGAAATGGACCTGTGGCATCATTGGCCGGCATGAGTGTTCCAATGCATCCGTTCCGGGATTTCTCGGCGAGTTTGTACTGCAAGCCGGGCATCGCCGACGCATCGCTGTTTGTTCAGGAGCGTTATGGCCTGAACATCAATCTGGTCTTGTTTTGTGTTTGGGTTGCAGACACCGGAGGCGGGGCGCTGACCACCGGCAATATTGCCACGGCATTGCGCCGGCTCGCGGATTGGCAAAAGCATGTCATCAAGCCACTTCGAGAGATACGCCGGGCGTGTCGCCACGAGGCACTCGGTATACCGGAGTGTTTACTGCAGACGTTCCAGCCGCAAATCGAGACGGTCGAACTGGGGGCCGAGCATATCGAGCAACTCGTGCTGGGGGAATTTGCCCGGGGTCTGGCTTCAACTGCCGGCGGGTCTTCGCTCGATAAGGGCCGGGGCAATCCGGTGGATAATCCAGCCGGCGATGCTGTGTGCAGCCTCAAGGCCTATATGGATGAGCTCGATATCGTGCCTGACGACCAACTTACTGAGTGCCTGAGCGTTATTCTGCAAGCCGCATTCACCGGCAAACGTTTCCCGGACCTGGTTTGATTGCCATGGCCCCGGCGTTCTCGCGTCCGTCCATGCGTCCGAGGCCGTGAAAATCACTGCGATCGATAAAACTGGTCCGCTTGACGTCAAAACCGGCATCGGCGCATGTGCGTGACAAAAGTTCGGGATCCAACAGATTCATGAAGGGTGGCCCGTCCATGGCACGATCCTTCGGCGCGAAGGGCAGGTAATTTTCCAGGCCGATCATCAGTCCAGGCCATCGGTGCCCCAGTGTGCGGCGGGCTTCAAAAATTGGCACCAACTTGCGCCAGATGCCGTACGGCGTGTCAGTAACGAGGTATAGCCGGCCGCCTGGCTTGAGCCACCTGAACATATTGCGGACGGCCGCATCAACTGCGGAGCCATCGAGAAAATGCAGCACGCGTGAACACAGAATGGCGTCGTAGGACTCTTCAGGCAGATCGATATTCGGCAGTTGGCCGGTGACGCATGTCAGCTGCGAGCGTAATGCCTCGGGTGTTTTCCCGGTCAGAATTTCCAGGTGCCGCGGGTCGAGATCGCAGGCCGTCACACGGCCGCCGGCCTCCAGTGCGGGAATCGTTGCAACACCGTAGGCACAGCCAATGTCGAGCACTTCGCCATCGGTCTGGCCGGCAAACTGGATAAAGTCGTCCGCGAATTCATCGAGTACCCTGAACATGAAACCGGTGCCATTCAACGTCGGCTCCATGCCCCGGCGACCCCATGCCGGCCTGGTTTCCGGTGTCTTTATCATGCGCACTGCATCCTGCGGTGTTGTTGTACGGTAGCGGGACCGCAAAACAATAGTTTACAACCCGATCACCTTCTCGTCTTGTTGTCGATGGCTGACACATGGACGCCGTGGACGGTTGATCGACGCCAGGTGGATCAGGGCAACTATACTTACAGCGACACAGAATAATCGAAAGATACTACGCCGGGAGTAATAATTTATGTCGGAAAATGAAGAGGCAGTGCCTGAGTTCATCGCCTGTGCGCTGCAGCTGGCCTGCAACGGGGTCAACCTGATTTCGGACGTGGCCGAGGCGCGTGCGCGCATGGCAGGCACGATCCAGACAATCGGGGGATACGCGAATACCGTCTCCAATTTCATGCAATTTTTCTACGGTGTGCCGTGCCGCCTCATTGCTTTACCGGAGTACGCTGTGACGGGGTTTCCGATGAAGGAATCGCCGGCCGAGTGGCGTGAAAAGGCGTGTTTCGCCTATGACGGACCCGAATATGAGGCGCTCGGCAAGATCGCGCAGGACAATAATATTTTTCTGGCCGGTAACGTCTACGAAGTAGATCCGAATTTCCCGGAACTGTATTTCCAGGTTTGTTTCATCATTGGACCGTCCGGGGACGTCATCCTGCGCTACCGGCGACTGTCGTCGAGCTTCGAGCCGACGCCTCATGACGTCTGGGATAAATACCTCGATATTTACGGTCTCGATGGCGTATTTCCGGTTGCCAAAACGGAGATCGGTAATCTGGCGATGATCGCGTCCGAAGAAATTCTGTACCCGGAGTTCACGCGCATGCACGTGATGCGCGGTGCCGAGGTCATTATTCACCCGACCAGCGAACCGGGCAGCCCGCAGCCGACGATCAAGGAAATTGCCCGACGTGCACGGGCTGTCGAGAACATGGCGTATATTGTTGCGGCAAACTCGGCCAGTATCGACAATATTCCGATTCCGGCTTACACGTGCAGTGCGATGTCGAAAATTGTCGATATGCATGGGCATATCCTGGCCGAGGCCGGGCAGGGTGGTGAGAGCATGTCGGCCAACGCCGTGCTCGACATCGGCGCGCTACGACGGACCCGGCGGCGACTTGGTATGGCGAACATCCTGTCCCGTCAGGCCTACGGATTATTCGCGGAAAGTTATGCGCAAGCTGATTTTCACCGCGCCAACTTCCTGCTCGATGATGGTGAGGTCATAGAACCGCCGGACCGTGATATTTTCCGTCGCCGCCAGGCCGATAACGTCGAGCGGCTGATCAAGGCCGGCTTGTTGTGACCGGCAGACAGCGACACCTGCTTTTTTGCTAGGCTAGCCCACAAGCAGACGATTACAAAAGGGAGAGTCCCGATGAGTCAGTTGCGCGCCGACAGGCGTCAATTTCTTTCCGGCAGCGGTGCGCTTGCCGCAACCTTGTCTCTGAAATTCGGCATACCGACGGCGTCGGCCCAAGGTGGTCCGGCAGAGGACGGTGAACAGGTCTACGGTGCATGGGAAGACCTGATGCGGCAAAAATGGACCTGGGACAAGGTCGCGCATGGCAGCCGCGGCATCAATTGCACCGGTCATTGCGCATTCAATATTTACGTCAAGGACGGCATCGTCTGGCGTGAAGAGCAGCAAGGTGAATACGGCCGTTCCGGTGACGATACACCGGATTATGGGCCGCGTGGCTGTCAGAAAGGCAATCGTGCGTCAAAGTATATGTACGGCAATCAACGCGTGTTGTATCCGATGAAACGGGTCGGCGAGCGCGGTGAAGGCAAATGGGAGCGCATCAGCTGGGACCAGGCGGCGACCGAGATCGCCGACAAGTTTATCGATACCGCCGTCGAGCACGGGCCCGAAGCGATCACGCTGGCCATGGGCACGGCGCTGATTCTCAAGCGTGCATCTTTCGGCGCCCTGTTTCGATTCGCGAATCAGACCGGCATCGTCGTGCCGGAGACATTTGCCGGCGTCGGCGACCTGCCGGTCGGCGCCTACCAGACGATCGGCCATGCATTACCCGGTGACAACATGGCGGCTATTTTCAAATCCAGGGTCTGCCTGATCTGGGTCTGCAACCCGGCCGCAACGCGCATTCCGGATGCACACTTTTTCTGGGAAGCTCGTTACAACGGCACCGAGGTCGTGACAATTTCGCCGGATTTCAATGGCAGCGCGATGCACTCGTCGAAATGGCTGAATCCGAAGCCGGGTACCGATGCGGCACTCGCGCTGTCGATGGTTCAGGTCATATTCGAAGATGGTGAGATCGAGTGGGATTACGTGCGCGAGCAAACCGACTTGCCGTTCCTCGTGCGTACGGATAACCGCAAGTTCCTGCGTCGGACCGATATTGATGGTCAGGAAGGCGGCGACAAGTCATTTTTTTACTGGAATGAAGCGACGAACGCGCTTGAACCGGTTCCGGCGACCGGTCTCGGCGGGCGGGGAGCGACGCCTGTCAACGGCGATTCGATTGTACTCGGGTCGATCGAGCCGGCACTGCAGGGCACGTGGACAGTCGATACCGTCGATGGATCGGTTGAGGTCACGACAGTTTTCGAGTTGATGAAACAGCACGCTCAGGGTTACACGCCGGAGGCCGCACAGAAAATAACCGGCGTGCACGCCGACGTGATCCGCGACGTTGCGCGCACGTTTGCAAAGGCCAAGCCGGGCATGATTTTCGCCGGATATCGTGCCAACAAATGGGTGCACGGTGACCAGCTGGTGCGTGCGTGGATGCTGTTGTGCGCGTTGACCGGCAACACCGGCCGTGCGGGCGGTGGCGTCCAGACAACGAATATGCCCGAGGGCGGCGGCCTGATGAAGTACGTCTTCAACGGCATGGGGCCGCGCCTGAACATCGCGGCTATCTCGCTGTGGGATTATGTACACAGCGACGGTGCCGAGATGACGAAGCGCGTCTACGGCGACAATCTCGCTAATCACTACGATCATTATCATAAGAAGTCGGTCGAGAATCGCTGGATTCCCGATTACACGAAGACCCCGTGGAAAATGGGCATCATGGCCGGCCACAATCCGGCGAACTGGCGGGCATCGGGCAAGAACGGCTGGCGTACGGCTGCGTTCGAGGCGCTGGAAACCATCGTTTCGATGACGCCGCATATGAGTGTCACAGCGATGTATGCCGACTATGTGCTGCCAATTGCCGATCACTACGAGCGGGAAGATTTCACGATGGAGGGCCGCACACCGTATGTGCACGCGATCGCACGTGCCGTGCCGCCGCTCGGTGAATCGATGGACGATCGGGCCGCATTCGAGCGGCTGGCGCTGGCAATTTCAGAACGGGCCAAGGCGCGTGGTTTAGAGCCAGTCAAGGGTTTTGCATACGGTCAGCCGGTCAAATGGGACTATTCAAAATTTCATGACACGTTCACGACACTGATGATGGACGACGGCAGTAAGAAGAAAGTCACGCAGACCAGCGAGGTCTGCGATTACATCATCGAGAACTCGAAGGGCATCTCGAAGGTCAAGTCATATGAGAACCTGCTCCAAAAGGGCTTGATTCGCACGGATGATTCGGACGACGTGCAATTCGGCAAGAACGCTACATGGAATTATTACGTTCTCGAGAAGGTCAGGGAGAAGAAGCCGTACGATACGCTGACCGGTCGTCAGCAGTTCTACCTCGATCACGACTGGTTCCTGCAGGAAGGCGAGGCGTTGCCGCAGTATCACGCACCGCATGCGATCGACGGTTATGGTCTGCGCCTGACGATGGGTCACGCGCGCCATGGCGTACACAGCATGTTCCGCGACGATACGCTGTTGATGGCACTGCAGCGGGGTGAGCCGGATGTGTATGTCAATAATGACGACGCCGAGGAACGCGGCATTATCGATGGCGATCCGATTCGCGTGTTCAATTCGTACGGCTCTTTCGTTGCGCAGGCACATGTCAGTTCTTCCTGTCAGCCCGGATCCCTGTTCATGTATCACGGTTGGGATCCCGTCCTGTTCGAGGGGGGCGAGAATTTCAGTTCGGTCATACCGACGGCCGGCCTGTTGAAGCCGACATCACTGGTCAGCGGTTACGGTCAGATTCATTACGCTGTGCCGGACAAGGTGCCGAACCAGACGTATCACGATTGCACGGTCGAATTCGAAAAAGCGACCGACGTTTAGATTGCAGGAGTAGGAATGATGGGTAAGCAGGTCTCCATGGTGATCGATCTGAACAAGTGTATCGGTTGCCAGGCATGTACGGCGGCATGCAAGTCGCTCTGGACCGATGAAGAAGGTCAGGAGCAGATGTTGTGGAATAACGTCGAGACGAAGCCGGGCCGCGGCTATCCGAAGGAATGGGAAGACAAGGGCAAGCGCTCCGGCTGGAAAGACGATGAGCTGCAATTCGGCGGTTTGCATCCGGACGAGGATTTTGGTGGCGAGAGGCCGCTGAATCATGAAGAGGTGTATTTTCAGGGCGCGGCAGATCGGCTCGTACAAAAAGAGCCGATGACGTACGGCGCGAACTGGGATGAGGATACGAGTTCGGGCGAATATCCGAACAACTATCATTTCTATCTGCCGCGCTTGTGCAATCACTGCACGAAGCCGGCGTGTCTGGAAGCCTGTCCGGTACGCGCGATTTACAAGCGCGAGGAAGACGGTATCGTCCTGGTCGATCAGGATAAATGTCAGGCTACTCGCCTGTGCAACAAGGCTTGTCCGTATGACAAGGTTTACTTCAACTACGTCAAGAACAAATCACAGAAATGTATTTTCTGTTTTCCACGCGTCGAGCAGGGTATCGCGCCGGCCTGTGCACGACAGTGTCCGGGTCGGTTACGGTTCGTCGGGTTTCTCGAGGATCAGGAAGGCCCAATCTACAAGCTCGTCAACGAGTGGAAGGTTGCCTTACCTTTGCACCCGGAGTTCGGTACCGAGCCGAATGTCTTCTACGTACCACCGATCCTGCCGCCGGCCTTCGATGCACAGGGCCGATTCTCCGATGAACCGCGGATTCCGACCGAGTATCTGCGTTACCTGTTCGGTCCCGAGATCGATCAGGCCCTGATCACGATCATGGCAGAGATGGAGCGCAAGAAAGAAGGCAAGGCATCGGAATTGATGGATCTGCTGATCGCGCGCGACTGGAAGTCGCTGTTCAACATCAAGGACGTCAAAGTTGCGGGTGACAGGCCAAACGATCGGCCGCTACTCGGCTAGCCATATAAGGTCACCCTGCAGGAGCGGCATCACTCATCGATGACGTGCGAGACCAGACCGTCGGCGAGTTTCGGTTCGAACCATGTCGACTTCGGCGGCATGACCTCGTTGGCATCGGCGACGGACATCAGGGCTTCCATGCCGGTTGGGTACAGTGCGAATGCGATTTGCATGTCACCGTTGTCGACACGGCGTTCGAGTTCGGCCAAGCCACGGATGCCACCGATGAAGTCGATGCGATCGTCGGTGCGCGGATCGCCGATACCGAGCAGCGGTGCCAGCAGATTTTCCTGTAACAGTGCGATATCCAGGCTCGCGACGGGGTCGTTGGCAGGGATCAGGTCCGGGTGAATATCGAGTCGGTACCAGTGTCCGTCGACATACATACCGAACCGGGCCGGCTGCTCCGGTTTTGTGGCGGTGTCGCTCGACGTCACGGTAAATGATTTCTCGACGCCCGCGAGTAGTTCAGCGACGCTTAATCCGTTCAGGTCTTTGACGACCCGGTTGTAATCGAGGATCTGTGTTTCATCGTGTGGAAATGCGACGCACAGGAAATAGTCGTGTGCGGCTTCGTCACCAGCTGTTGCCGTAGCCGGATTCTGTTTCTCATTATGTGCTGCAGCAACGCGCGATGCGGAGGCCGAACGGTGGTGGCCATCGGCGATATATAACGCGTCCATTGCATCGAACATCGCAGTCAGCGTCTCTATTCGTCCGGCATCGTCGATGCGCCAAAGGGTGTGGCCAATATCGTCGTCGGCGACGAGGTTGTACAGTGGTTCTCCAGACGTCACATCATCCAGTATTGCCTTGACGGCAGCGGACGCGCGATAAGTCACCATGACCGGGCCGGTCTGTGCCTTCAGCGCCGTGATCTGGCGGACGCGGTCATCTTCTTTTTGTGGGCGCGTGAATTCATGTTTGCGGATTCGGTTGGCGTCGTAATCAGCGACACTGCCGACACAGATGAGGCCCGTTTGCTCGTGCGCACCCATGCGCAGCCGGTACACGTAGTAGCAAGGTTCGGCGTCGCGAATCAGCACGCCGTCGTCGATGAGCGCCGCCAGGTTTTCGGCACCCTTTGCGTAGACCTCGGGTGCATAGGGATCGGTCGACTCCGGCAGATCGATTTCCGGTTTCGAGATATGCAGGAAACTCAGCGGCCGTCCGGCGGCGCGTTCGCGAGCTTCGGCTGAATTCAATACGTCGTAAGGCGGTGCGGCGACGTCGGCGGCATGCTCTGGGGTTGGACGAAGGCCGCGGAAAGGTTTGATCAGGGTGTTCATGGCGGTGCGGATTCCGGGTGTCTGCTGTGCTTAATGAGGGCGCAAGCTTGCCGATTTAAGTGTGCCGAGTCCAGCCCATAGGTGGCTAAAATCGGTACTTGGCGGACATCTGCAACTGCAGCGCGTTGCCGCTGGCGTTATCTTTATCAGTGCGTTTGCCCCAGATCAGTTCGGTGCCGAGATCGACGCGGGCACTCGGTGACCAGATCACGTTGCCGCTGACCCGCTGGGTTTTGTCATAGGCGCCGTCATCCTGAAAGTCGTAGGTATCGACATTGACGAAACTGGCGATAAATGTCGATCGCAGGTCATCGTCCCACCAGTGTTGAAATGCAAGATAACCGGAGAAAACCGGCAATTCCTTGAGTGTGCCGCTCGGATCGAAGACTGCATCCTGACCGCCTTCCACATCACTGATCGAACTCAGGTCATTGATATAGCGGCCGTAACCACGCCCGGCATTGAGCTGGAACAGGAAGTTGTCGTTCGCATTCCACTTTGGCACGGCTGTTTTACCGCTAACGGTGAGCGCCCATCCGTTTGAGTCATCTTTGACATCAGGATCGACGTCCCAGCTGCCGCGTATCCTTCTCAGCAACAACCCGGTTTTGACATGCCAGCGTTCGAACCAGGTTCGGCGTATGCTGAGGACAACGTCTGGAAATTGCGTGATCCCTTCACCGTTGTTGATCTCCGGTTTCGGGTCTTCCAGTGAAACGAGCAGGTTCCAGTCTTTGCCGATCGGCGGGAAGAAACGAATCTGTGTTTGTCGCACGTTGATCGCGCCATTAATGCCCTCGAAGTCGAGTTCTTCCGGTGTCGCTTCAACATCCATGAACGCTGTGTGCGTCTTACCGATCAATACATTCTTTAGCTGTCCAAAGGCATGGCGTAACCTGAAAACATCACCTTCTTCGGCAAAATCCGCCTCGATAAAGGCGCGCAGCGCCCCAAGCTCCGTTCGATCGCGCAGGTCGAAATTCAGGCGCGACTGGCTGACAGTCAGGTTGACTTCGGATTCACCTTCTTGCTGCGGGTCTGTGGGAATCGAACCGACGATGAAGCGATCTTCACTGCCAATCGTGTCGAAGTTGAAGGCCATATTAGCCTTGACAAAGCCGCCGATCCGGATTGCGGCCGCGGTTCCCGGAATGGGAATCGAGCTTGGGAACGATTCGGCGTCGAAAGTGGTGGATGCGGCATCCTGACTCTGCGCAATGGAATCCTCGAGCGTTTCGAGGCGGTTGCGAAATGCGATTTCCTCATCGCTGAGCTGGTTTGGGTCAAACAGAGCCAGCTGGTCAATCTGGGCCTGCATCGAGCGGATGGTCTTGCGCTGTTCGGCGATGATTTCCTGTTGCGCCGTGATCTGTTCCTGCTGAGCCTGTGCTGCTGCCGAGTCGGATGCCTTGAGCTCGGACAGGGCCTGTTCCAGTTCGGTGAGTTGCTGCTGCTGTTGCTGCAGCATTTGCAGGAGTTCGGACGTGTCGGTTCCGGTGGTGGCTTCTGCTGCCGCGGCCGATACTGGTTTGGGTACTACGTCTGGTGCCGGTGCAGCGTCATCTTGTGCGTGCACATTGCAGCTCAGCATGAACGCTATCGGGATCAAGAGTGCTATGGTTTGTTTCAGAAGGCTGCGGACTACCACGAACGTACACGGCCGGTATCAAGATGAATGAAATCTGACTGCGGATAGTAGCCGACGCCGCCCTGACCGAGATCGATTGCGGCCCGGTGCAAATGACTCGTTTGTATGCCCGTCAGCCGCACATCAATAGCGCGACCTTGCATGTGCAGGCTGGTTTTCGCGACACCATTTGTCTTGCCGCGCAACATATCGTTGGTCGTGGGCGACCGATATCCTGAGATGACCTCAAAGCACTGATCAGAGCCGATCGCCGATCGTGTCGCGAGCAGCATATCGAGCAGATCGGGATCAATCGGGTGTACGTCCCTGGTACGAAAATCACTCAGGAACGTGTTGATTTGCTCAAGTGCCTCGGGTACATACTGCTGACCATCGTGATAGACGAGTTCGAGGGATGCCTGCGTATGCGTATGGTAGAAACTCAGCCGCCGCAGTTCGCGACCGGCGCCGATAACGGGCCCGGGCAGTGCGAAAATGGCAGCGGTGCAGCCGATACCCCTGAGTACGGCGCGGCGCGTTGTTTTGATCATGAGTCGGTCGTTATTGTTGTAATTATTTGGCCGATTCTGGCAGAAATGGACCGGATCGACAACGGTCCGGACCGGGCTGCAGCCAGCGGGGGGCTGCCGTTGCACATGGCCGACAGATAGGTGTTTGCGCGGGTTTTCGGGTCTGACAATGATTGCCAGCCCGCTGAAACCACCAGTCGATAGTTTCAGCGGGTCCTAACCGAGCTGACTGTGGGTTAACTTTGGGGGCTTTTTACGTCAGGCACATTCATGGCTGGGTCGATCTCGCTGGCCCATGCCTTGATGCCGCCGGTGACGTTGTGCAGGTTCGTGTGTCCGCGGTGGCGTAACGCTTCGGCCAGCGCCTCGCTGCGACCGCCCATATGGCAATGAATAATGATCTCGGTATGTTTCGGCAGCGACTCGATAAACACGCGCGTGTCGTCATTCCACTGCCGGGCGCCTTCGATCAGCGCCTGTTCCCGTTCGTTGTCATCGCGGACATCGATCAGGATGATGTCTTCGCCGCTATCGAGGCGTTCCTTGAGAACCGTAACCGTCATTTGGTTGACCGTCGGCGGTGCATTCGGATTATCGAAGACGAAGCGCGCGCCGGTCAGGTCTTCTTTGAGGATCATGCTCAGCCCATCTGCCCTTGCTGCAGTCCACGGGTCCATGTGCAGCTCGATGCCGCCGGTATCGACGCGAATGCTGTCATCCCGGATCTCATCGATCATGATCTGGTGGACCCAGGACGCGCTGATTTGCAGGTACAGGGCCCCACCCGGTTGCGAGTCGAGCGCATTTTGCATGATTGCAATACCGTCGTCGGAAATCGTGATCTTCGGCTCAGTGACCGCCGGCTTGCCGACACCGAGTGCATCGGCGAGCTCGCCGCTTTTTAACATGTCCTGCACGATATCGTTGCCGCCGATCAGTTCGCCGTCGATATAAAGTTGCGGGATCGTCGGCCAGTTCGAGTATTCCTTGATGCCTTCTCGGATTGTCGGGTGATCGAGTACGTTGACCGATACGAAATCAGTGACCAGCAGGTCAAGGGTCGCGGTTGTCTTTGCCGAAAATCCGCACTGCGGCTGTTGCGGCGTGCCTTTCATGAACAGGACGACCTTGCTGTTGCTGAGCAGGTTGTCGATGATTCCGCGAGTTTCGCTGTCGAGCGACATAGTCGTTTCCTTGTGCTGGGGCGTGGCTGCTGCCGGGGGGCAGCTAACCTATAGCGAGACCGGTTCATTGTCAATATGGTTTCGTATCGCTACTATTCGCTCATGAGTGCCAACAACCGCGATACAGCAGAAATCGCCGATCTCGTGCTGCAACTTGGTCGCGCAGCCTACGCCGATTGTACGGCAGGCGGGTTGACACAGGCCCAATGGATTGCACTGCGGTTTTTCCAGCGGGCCAATCGATTCTCGCGAACGATATCCGGATTCGCTCAATTTCATGCCACGACACGTGGCACGGCTTCACAGACCGTCAAGGCGCTTGTCGAGAAGGGTTACCTTGAGCGAACGCCGTCGGAGAAAGATGCACGCAGTGTCTGTTTTAACCTGACGGCCCTGGCACGCGGGAAACTGCATCATGATCCACTCGCGGCTGTCGAGAATGCCGCCGATGGGCTGGATGACGCCGACCGGATTCGTGTGACTGCGAGTCTGCGGTCGATGTTGATGGAGTTGGGCAACAGCCGGCGGGAATCCACGGTTGGCGCCTGTCGGCTGTGTGGACACCTCGATCGGGGTGCCGGTGATAGAAATGCGTGTTGCCGGCTCATGAAGGAGCCACTGGCTGACAGGGAATTCGAAGAGCTCTGTGTTCGTTACCGGTCGGTTGTCTGATTGCGTGAAGGTATAATTTTTCTGATGAGTGAAGAAGAACAATTTAATTCGACCGATGACGATCCGGCCGTCCGTGCGCCGGAGACACTGCGTGAGAATTTATTAGCCAATTTTAAACCACAGCCGGCGATCCCGGCGTTGTTTGTGTTCGTCTTGTGTATTTTCGTTTCAACCCTGTCTCATGACCCGAGTGCTGCAAGTGGAACAAGTAATGGTGGATCGATATTTTTGTTATTGATACCCGCCGGCATCATCGTTTCATGTGGTTTGGCCGTTGCCGCTGGTTTTTGTTCCCTGTTTCCGCAATTGGCGTGGATCGCGCTGGCGACATGGGCCCTGAAACTTACTCAGTCCGGGCCGTGGCCCGCTTATAACCGCTGGGTGTTGCTGGTCGGCATTGTTATTGCGGTGGCTATGATCTTCGTGCAGATCTGGCGCGTGCAAACCGGCAAATTCCAGCCGACGATTCGCGTCCGGAAGTGACGACCGCGGTTATCGACGAGTGGCCAGCCTGGCTGCCTCGACAGCTGCATCCCGGCGATACAGGTCGCGTCGAAAGTGAGCCTGGCCGTCTTCGCTGACCCAGCTTGTGATATAGACGACATAGATCGGCACCCGTTGTTGCAGGTTGATGCCCCTGGTGCGGTCGTCGTCGAGGTAACGCCGGGTGTCTGCATCGCTCCAGTTCCTGTCATTGGCCAGCAGGATGCTCGCAAACTCGGTAGCCTGTTCGAGGCGCACGCAGCCTGAACTGAACGTTCTCGTGCGCAGGTTGAACAGGCCTTTTGACGGTGTGTCGTGGATATAGATGTCGTGCGGGTTGTTGAAAACGATTTTGACGCGCCCGAGACTATTGCTCGGTCCGGGGCGTTGGATGAATCGATAGGGAAAGCGGTCTGCACTGACATTGGTCCAGTCTATATCGGTCGGGTCGATTTCCTGGATATCGTCACGACTGCCTGTATAGACACGAAAGCCGTTGCGCGGCAGATATTCACGGTCATTGAGCAGCTTCGGTAACAGGTCTTCAGTCGCGATCATGTACGGTACGGACCAGGTTGGGTTGAATACGATGCGTCTGATTTCACTTTGCAGGCTCGGTGTCGGCCGTGTCGAGTGACCAACGATCGTCCGCATCGACAGGATCGCCTGGCCACCGACCACGACGTCAAGCATGGCCTCGGCTGCGTTAATCCAGACATACTCATCACCCAGATCGCGTGGCAGCCAGCGCCACCGTTCCATCGCGATCGCCAGTTGCCGGATTCGATCCTCGACCGGCACATTCATGGCCTTGCGTGTTGCATCGTCGATGATACCGCTGACAGGCAGGCTAAGGCGTGCCTGAAATTTCCGTACGGCTTCGTCGAGTCCTGAGTCGAACAGATGGGCACTGGCGGGTGTTATTGCACCGTAATCGTTTGTCAGGCGCAGGCGATTGCGCGTGAGTTCGATCTGCGGGTGGAGCATGCCGACGGACAGTTCCGGTCCGGCAGGAATGTTCGTCCAGCCGCCGTGTTTGCGAATCGCCTGATAGCGGATCATCGCGCCATGCAGTCGCTCGTAGTCGGGGTGCGAGGGTGGCAACTTTTTGATGTCATCACTCGTTGCGGGTGATGTGTCCACTGATTTCAGGCGAGGTGGGATATGCCAGTCGGGATCAGTGAGTGGTGACAGGCGGCCCAGGCTGATATCGGTCGCATAGCGCCGAAATGCCGTATCGAGCCGTTCGTCAAACCGACCGGCGGAAGCTACAGCTGGATCGGCGAGCATGTCCTCGAGTGCAGAGACGTCGTAGTCGGCCGGTGAAAGACCGTGATCATCTGCAGATTGCAGCGCTTCGAGTTGTGCGCGCTGTCTTGTACCTGGTTCAAATAAGAGTTCGGGTGAGCGCGCTTGTGCATATGCTGGCGACAGTGATGCGCATGTAAGTAAGATCCAGGCGAGACAAACCACTCCGCTGGTGCGCGTAATTCGCATGGTTATACCGTGTCCGCCGTAGTGGACGGTGGCGCACCTGTCAGGATCGGCGACGCCGGGCTCCGAGTCCGAGCACGCCCAGGCCGGACATCATCAGCCATGCGGCGGCCGGTACGGGTACGATCTCGACGGTCGTACCGGTGAAGGTCGGGGAAAATTTCTGGTTTGTTGGTAGCAGATTGGCGAACGAACTGAAGAGGGGGGCGCCGAGGCCTCCGTCGGCCAGACCGATATCAATAAAATTTCCCATGCTGCCGAGTGCCGTGAAACTGAACGTACCGATGACGCCGGTATCGCCCGGGGCCGTGAAATCGAAGAAACCGAGGTTGACGGTTTCCTGGCTACCATTCTGTGTGACAGTCGGTCCCGATGAGATTTTCGCCGGCGAATTGATTGCAAATCCGTCGTATTGTACGAGAGTACGATCATAGTCAATGACGATGGTGCCGCTGAACAGGCCCGGATGCGTGCCGGGTACATCTGCCGTCGACGCATCCATAATCAGGTCGACCGTGAATACATCATCTTCATTAATGACGACGGCTGAAGGGTCGAGTGAGACAGATGATGCGAAAGCAGTTGCCGTTAAAGTCCCGGCTATACAAAGCGCAATGAACATTGCAGCCGTTCGCAGGAAATGTGACATTTTTTATCCCCTTAATATGTGCCGGATGTGCGTCATCGGGCACCCTAAGGGTGTTCTGTTTCTAAACTAGAATGTACTACAGTGCCGTAAATTGCTCAATTGCTTGTCAACATAAGCGGTTAGATAAAGTCGTTTATTCACGCAGCAGGCCGACATCCTTGATGCGGCCGATGCCCGCGACATCGACATCGATAATGTGCGCGATCGATTTGCCGGCGCTGTCGCCGAGCAAAGCACCCTGTACATAGCTGTCCGCGCCGACATTATTAGAAAACTGTGCCGGATCTGACACGAGGTCGACACCGATTAATGCGCCGCCGGCATCAAATGAATAGCCGGGGTTTGTCCAGCCGCCTGACCAGGTCGGGTTAGTGCCAAAATTAAGTGTTATCAGCCCGACAGTGGTGTTATCGACCGACATCGGTCCTGCAAACACCGCTGAGACGGCACTGCTGTTCAGTGCGTTGACATCGGCTTGCGACATCGACACGCCCCATGCGAAGTAACCGGAATTTGCCGTCAAATCGGCCAGATCGCCGTTTGCCCATACGTCGGCGGCAGCAATTATGTTGCCATCGTTGTCGCGAATCACGCGTGCGATCATTTGTGAAACCTGGGTACCGTCCATGCCGACTGACTGCATGTTCTCATAACCGTCCGGACGATCGATAAATGCAGGTGTCATGCCGCCGACCGATGCGATTTCGCCGGTCTCGCCCGGGGCAACTGTGAACTGAGAGCCGTCGCCGGCCAGATCAAATTGTGCAAGCGTCGTGTCTGCAGCGGGCGCCTGACCGCTGGTGCCATCGACAATGGTGGCAAATCCGCATGCCGTGCCCGGGTTGCATAAGTTGACGACCGGATCGAATTGCTCGGCCAGTTCGGGCCGCAGATCGTATTCATCAACCGGTATCAGGTCATCAGGCGGCGCAACGCCGGCAGCTGCCGGAGCGAGTGTGCTCCATGGTCCCCAGCAATGTGCCGATCCGGTGGCGCCGGGTCCGGCGCATGGATCAGCCTGTTGGCCGCCCGCAGAGGGCGCGATAATTGGTACGCCGGCAGCCATCACTCCGGCAGCCATCGCCTCTTTGCACTCGTCAACGAGGTGCTGCGGCACCGAATCGGGGTCATTCGCCCATTGCTCGAGAATTTCGGCACAGTCGCGCTCGGCATAGACGAGGTCGGAGGCATACGCGCTGCCAACCTGGAAACCGCTCGTGACAAGCAAAACAGCTAAAAATTTCAGCAGGAATTTTTTCATCGTTCTTCTTCTTTCGAGGTTATTGATTGAACCTTCTTCCCGTACTCATATTTCTACAAGAGTTCATTAAACTTTGCACTCACCGGCCGCTATCAGCGGGTTTTACGCCTTCATCCTGACATTATGTCGGACGTTTGCGCGCTAGAATGCACGTGACAGACCGAGGTTCAACTCGTCCCGGTCATATTCATAAATCTGTACGTCATCTGATTTGTTGTCGGTATAAGTCCAGTCGCCGATCAACGACCAGTCATGCATGATGCCGGAACGAAAATCGTGCTGGAATCCCAGTGTAAAGCGATATTCGTCATCGTCGCGCGAAACTCCGAAGCCCGGTTCTTCGCCCTCGAAGTCATATTTTTTGTACCGCACACGCGCGTAGACGGAGCCGTCCTGCCATGCATTGACGCCAATACCGGCAAAAACTTCTGGTCCCCTGTAACTGAATCGATTGTTATCGGCATCGAAATCGGCGTAACCGATACCGCCGCTCAACGTTACTTTGCCGTCGTTGAGGAAATGATCGACAGAGAGCATTGCCCATTTATACCAGCCGTCGCGATCTTCATCCTCGTCGCGCCAGTAATGTCGCTGGGTGATGAATGAGTCGAGTGTCAGAGCCGTATCCTGGCTCAGTTCCCAGGTCACGTTAGGGTTCAGCGACGTAAACCAGGCGAGGCTGCTATCGCCGAGCCAGATCTGGTCGCCCTGCAGGCCAATGCCGGCATTCCAGTGGCCCGGTACGATCCACGCCGGGCTGGTTCGCATTGTCAGCACGCCGAAATTGAAATCATCTTCAGAGAAATATCGTCGGTAGTAGGCATTCGCCTGGCTTTGCCAGACAAAAAAGCCGGTATTTTCCCCGGCAGTGAAGGTTTTGCCGGGATTATAGGTATGCGCGATTGCCGGATTGATGACGGCTGCCCAATCGTCAGTCGGTTGTGAGTCCGGAGTGACATTGAACGGGATACCGTTTAAATCGATGATGTCCCGGCTCGGTCCGAAATTGACGTTGGTGTCATACAGCGTTCCAACATAGATCGATGGCGTCCATGAATGGCGTTTCGTCATGTTCTTTTGGTCTTCGCGGATCTGGGCGAGGAATGCCAGTACTGTCGTCTGCACGGAAGGCGGCGTGTCAGGGTCGTCCAGTACCTGCTGCGCGAGGCGTTCCGCTTCGTCGTAGTCGTATGTCATGTAGGCAACACGCGCCAGTTCGAGGCGAACACGCTTCAGGTACTGGTGCTCTGCGAGCAGATCCTCCAGTGTGCGCCGTGCGGTGACCAGACGGTCTTCGTCTATGGCCTGCATTGCGTCGTCGAAGCGCTGCTGGATATCGTCCTGAGCCCCCGCCGGGGTAACCGTCAGGCAGGCAAGGCATGCGATACAGACCAGCCTGATCAGAAATTTTTTCTTGCTTTTCATTATGTCAACATTCAGGTTTAATTATTGTTTATTAGACCATGAACCTTTACCGTTTCCAGTACCGGTTTCCACCTACCACTTCACAGTTTTCGTATTGACATATCATCGATTCACACTGTGGCTTCTGGCGATCAGTTTGCTGGGAGCCGTGCCAAACAGCCTGATGGCTGGAGGTTTCCCGACCGATTTATTCGGCTATCAGCAGGCCGTGCGGTCGAATATCGGGGTCTTTCCTCAATGGGTGCAGGCGCTCGAAAGACAACTGGCGGACAATCTGCGTGACGGCGATTGTCAGGGCGGCAAACTCAATACTTGTTATATGCGTGACTGGCGTATGTTTCTGGATCGAATCAAGAGGTTGCCATCGGCGGAACAGATCAGGCAGGTCAATCGCTACGCCAATGACAAGGACTATGTGCTCGATCTCGATAATTATGGCCTGGAAGACTACTGGGCTATTCCACGTGAGTTCCTGTTCAATGGCGGAGACTGCGAGGATTATGCGATCACGAAGCTGCTGTCACTACGCTGGCTAGGCTATCCGGAGGACAGGTTGCGCATCGTTGTCCTGCAGGACACCAATCTGCGTATCGCACATGCGGTGTTGGCGATAAGTGCGGATGACGACATCCTGATTCTCGACAACCAGGTCGGGGACGTGTTGTCGCACCGGAGCATCGTGCATTATGCGCCGGTCTATTCGGTCAGCGAGTCCCAATGGTGGTTGCACGTACCGCGGTGATGGCGAACGGTAATACACAAGGCCCATCACGCCTGTCGATAGCGATTCCGATCATTGCCTTGAGCGTACTGATTCTGGTCGGTGCATTCTTTATCAATATATATATCAATCAGGAACGTGAGCGAGACCTGCAGCAGTGGGAGGCGCGACTCGGACTCGTCGCCGATACCAAGGTTGAGGCAATCCGGGGTTATCTCGGCCGGACATTCGATGACCTCCAGGAACTGGCCGACAATGCATCGTTACAACTTTATCTCGGCGAGTTGCTGCAGGCACGTGCGGACGGCACTCCGCAGCCCGCTGAATTTAACTATCTGCGCAACCTGATCCTGGCCTCCGCCGATCGTTACGGTTACTGGTCCGCCACTGCCCCGCGCATTGCAGCCAATATCACAACGAGCAATATTTCAGGGCTGGTTTTGCTGGATCTCGACCTGAACCCGGTGGTTGCGACACCCGGGATGCCGGTTATCAACGAAAAATTTCACGGCCCGTTACGGCGCACGTTGAACGGCTTCGAACGTCAGGCCACGGGTCTCATACCGGACGGGCAGGAGACCGCCGTCATCGTATTCGCGATTCCGGTGATGACCGTCATGGGCGGTCATGTTGATGACAAGCGCGAACCGATCGGTTTGCTCGTCGGTCTCCGCGATGCAGATCGGGAGTTATTTCAGCTTGTCAACAGCACTGCGGGTTTCGCTGAGGAAAACGAAGCATTACTGCTGGAAATGCGCGGCGACCGTGTCGTGTATCTGTCATCGACAAAGGATGGCGCCAAGCCGATGCGGCGCAGTATGCCGGCCAGCCGAACGAAACTGGCCGCCGTGCAAGCCATCAATACGCTGAACGATTTTGCGATACTGGATAATTATGTCGGCAAATCGGTTCTGCAGGTCAGTCGTCGCGTCGACCGGCAGACCTGGGTGCTGGCTCAGCAGGTCGATGCGCGCCAGGCGTTGAGTGAGTCGAACCAGCGCCGGCGGTTCCTGCTGATCACGTTGTCATTGTTATTGCTGTCGATCGTCGCAATGGTAATTGCCGCATGGCGGCACGGCAGCAGTGTCCGCGCTCAACATCAAGCTGCCGAACTGCTCGATAAGGCGACCCGGCTGCAGCGCCAGACCGAGTTGTTGCACGCGATCACCGACAACATCGACGTGCTGACTCTTTTGATCTGCCAATCGCACTCGGTAATTTTTACGAATCAGGCGATGGCAAATGCGGTTGGTGCGAAGATCAGCGATATCGTCGACAATGAGTTGACGGCGGTTGTCGGCCCGGCGACTGCCGGAGAGTTGCAAAGCGGCATCCGCCAGGTGCAGCAGAGTTGCGAGCGGGCACACCGCGTCACGGCGCTGCGATTCGGTGCACATGATCGAATTTATCATGTGAGTTTTATCCCCGTAGAGCGAATTGGCCAATATCGGGATCTCGTACTGCTCGTGTTCAGTGACATCACCGAGCTGCAGCGTGCACAGAAACGCGAGGCCACTCTGTTGCGTAACCTCGTGTCGACACTGGCGCATGTCGTCGATTTGCACGATCCGTATTCGGCATACCATTCGGAGCGCCTGGTAGCCGTTTGTGGCGCGATCGGCCGGGAAATGGGATTGCAGCGTGATGAGCTGGAAGCGCTGGACTTATCTGCGACACTGGCGAATGTCGGCAAGATCGCCATTCCTCGCGAATTGCTGCTAAAGACCGGGTCGTTGACGCCGGACGATGAGGCGTTGTTGCATACACACGTTGAAACAGGTCTGGAATTGCTTGGGAAACTCGAATTTGCCGGGCCTGTTCTGGAAACAATCGCACAGAAACAAGAGTACCTCGACGGCAGCGGGTATCCGCAACAACTGACGGCCGAACAGATGACGGTGCCTGGTCGTATCCTGTCGGTTGCCAACGCTTTCGTTGCGCTTGTCAGCCCGCGAGCATTTCGCAAGGCTATTCCGGTCAGTGAGGCCGTTGACATCCTGATGCAGGATGCGGACACGCGGTACGATAGGCATGTGCTCGCGGCCTTGTTCCATATTGCGGAAAATCTGCAGGCATCGTGGTCGCAGTGGAGTAATCAGCAGCACCCGGATTAAGCAGTCCGATACCGAGTTAAATAAAGGGGAGAGCGATGCGGGTCAGCAAAGACCGGATTCTGACGACACACGTCGGTAGCTTGCCGCGCAGCCAGGCTGTCGTCGATGTTGTATTCGGCCGGGAGCAGGGTACCGAAACGGATGCCGCTTCAGGGGATGCGGTCATCGCAAGCGCGATCGATGACATCGTGCGCCGCCAGTGTGATATCGGTATCGATATCGTCAGCGATGGTGAACTGAGCAAGATCAGTTATGCGACGTATATCAAGGATCGCCTGACCGGTTTCGGTGGCGAGTCGCATCGCGAGCCGGCGCAGGACCTGCTGGATTTTCCCGGTGTGTTGCGTCGTCGTCATGAATCGGGAACCCGGTCAGAAGCCGGTCCGCCGCTTTGTATCGGTGAGGTCGGCATTAAGGATATGCAGCCGCTGGAAACCGATCTCGCCAACCTGCGCCACGCCGTAGACGGGGCCAGGCCGATCGAGGCGTTCATGAACGCCGCGGCACCGGGCGTCGTCGCGTTGTTTCAGCCGAATGACTATTACCCGAGCCACGAGAAGTATGTCGAGGCGCTCGGTGAGGCGATGCGGGTCGAATATGAGGGCATAGTTGATGCCGGATTCCTGTTGCAGATTGATTCGCCGGATATCGGCATGGGGCGGCATACGATCTTCAGGGACAAGAGTGACGCCGAGTATCTGCGGCTGGCCAATCTGCATATCGAAATCCTGAACCACGCTCTGCGTAACATCGATGCAGACCGCGTGCGCCTGCATGTATGCTGGGGGAATTATGAGGGCCCGCACAATCATGATGTGCCGATGGAGCTCGTGTTGCCAATCGCGCTGAAAGCCGATGCCAGGGCGTTATTATTCGAGTCGTCCAACCCGCGTCATGCGCATGAGTGGACGGTATTTCGTGATGCGAAGCTTCCGGAGGACCTGATTCTCGTGCCCGGTGTGATCGATTCGACGACTAATTTTGTCGAGCATCCGCAATTGGTCGCCGAACGCATTTGCCGGTTTGCCGATATTGTCGGTCGCGAGCGCGTCATTGCCGGCACGGATTGTGGTTTTGGCACGTTTGCCGATCATGGCGCGGTGGATGCTGATGTAGTGTTCGCTAAACTCGCCGCCCTCGCCGAGGGCGCACGAATTGCATCCGGTGAATTGTGGGTGAGTCAGGCCGGTCCGTGCATTAGTGATTAGACGATGGCGCTCATCATCTGAGTCGAAAAATCCAGGCTCAGCCCGTCCGAACGACCCTCGAAGTATCTGCGGGTTGCCAGATCATGGCTGAAATAGAATGTTTCGCCAAAGCCGGAATCATTCAGCATCTGCCGCAATTCCGACGGCTCGAATCGGCTTAGCCACGGTTCATCGTACTCTTTTACATACGCCACGATGACTTTCATGGCTTCGCGCTCTGTGTCGCTGAGCTCTGCGTCACCCATGACAAAATCGAACACGAGCTGGCTGGGTGATGGTAACTGAGCGACATACCTGAAAATGTCGAGTATCGCTTCCTGATGCAGGTAGTATGTAACTCCAAGCCATGAAAAGAATGCGGGCTCATCATTGTTGAAACCACCAGCGGACAGGCGCTCGGTCAGTGAGTCACTCTCAAAATTGACAGCAACATAGCGTACGTTTTCCGGCGCCTGAATGCCTGCCTCGTTCAGTTTTTCAAGCTTCCAGCATTGCGTATCAGGATGATCGACTTCGAAGATCTGTATGTCATTTGCCGGGTGGCCGTCGCGATAGGGTGACGTGTCGAGTCCTGCGCCAAGAATCACGTATTGGCCAACGCCACGGTCGATGGCCGCAGTGAGTTCATCTTCGGCATAGCGGCTACGCATGACAATCAATGAGCGTGCCTTTATCAGCCCCGGCCTGGCAAGTCGTTCATGGTCTGCGGTCATCTTGTCATCGAGACCCGGTCCGAGCAGTTTCGCGGCAAGTGGATCCTCAAGAATCTTCGGCTCGCCGTCGATCGACATGTGCACTGCCCTGAGGTACGCAGAGGCCTCGGCCATATGGCTGTGTTCGCCTGATTCCATGTTTTGCTCTCGTGTGCGCCGCAGATCAACTTGGCACAACGGTTAGATAGCCCAAATATGAATATTATTGGCCAGTATGTTCTCGCGTTCACAGTGGTGCAAATCATATCCCTCGATGGGCGGTAGATGGACAGGTCTTGCCAGATGGCCCAGAGTCGGGGAAGATAACGCGCCTCCGGATCGGCCGTAGATCGTGTCGGCGCGGATCATCCCGCTTTCGAGCGCCGGATCAAATTGATGAATAAACAACAGGAAGAACTGAAAATGAGTGTACTAATTGGAAAACAAGCACCGGATTTTACGGCAGCAGCCGTACTCGGCACCGGGGAAATTGTCGATGACCTGAACTTCACCGCAGCACGTGACGGGAAATATGCTTTCCTGTTTTTCTATCCACTCGACTTTACATTTGTTTGCCCGTCTGAATTGATCGCATTGGATCACCGCATGGCTGCACTGCGTGAGCGTAATGTCGAGGTTTTTTCCGTATCGATTGATTCACAGTTCACCCACAATGCCTGGCGTAATACGCCGGTTAATAAAGGCGGAATTGGTGAAGTCGGTTATACGATGGTTGCCGATGTAACGCATTCGATTTGTCAGAATTACGGTGTCGAATTGGAAGGTGCCGGCGTCGCCTTGCGCGGCAGCTTCCTGGTCGATCAGGCTGGCGTCGTGCGCCACCAGGTTGTCAATGATTTACCGCTGGGTCGCGATATTGACGACATGGTTCGCATCGTCGATGCGCTCCAGTTCCATGAGAAGCATGGCGAGGTCTGCCCGGCAAACTGGAAATCCGGCGATGCCGGCATGACGGCAACACCGGGCGGCGTGGCCGATTATCTCGGCGAACACGCAGGTAACCTGTAGGAGCGGCTTCTAGCCGCGAAAAAATACTAGACCGAGAATGACGATCCGCAGCCGCAGGTTGTCGAGGCATTCGGATTGCGGATGACGAATCGTGAGCCTTCGAGGTCTTCTTTGTAATCGATTTCGGCATCGAGCAGGTATTGGACGCTCATCGGATCGATGAGCAGCTTGACGCCCAGATTTTCGATCTCGAGGTCTCCTTCCTGGGTTTCCTCGTCAAACGTGAAGCCGTACTGGAAGCCGGAGCAGCCGCCGCCGCTGATGAATACGCGAAGTTTTAACGCGTCGTTTTCCTCTTGCGCGATCAGGTCACTGACCTTGAGAGCGGCGGCGTCGGTGAAGACCAGTGATGGCCCGACCCCCTTGCTGATCTCTTGGGCAGGCGAGGGTGAAGCAGACGATTGTTCGGTAGGGTTTTCCATGGCGGCTAAGCTAACGATTTTGACCCACTGCTGTCAATATAGTTCGGTTTCGCTACTAAAAAGCTGATCGGTGTCGCGAAACCAGCCGCCCCGTGTTGACCGGAGTCTATTCAACCATTCAAATGTAAACGGATGATCCGAGACACAATAGTACCCGCAGCCGTCCTGACGGCTTATGGCCTCGATACCGCCCGGGTCAGCCCGCTCGGCAAGGGACTGATCAATGGCACATGGCTCATCGAGACGGGTGATACTCGTTTCGTCCTGCAATGCGTGAATCCGATTTTTCCGCCCGAGGTCAATATCGATATCGATGTCGTCACCCGGCATGTGGCGGAGCGTGGTCTCGTGACTTGCCGGATCGTACCTGCTGCAGACGGCGATTTGTGGACTCGTTTCGATGACCAGACCTGGCGTTTACTGACCTTCGTCGATGGAGTCAGTCACGATACCCTGACCGTGCCGATCCAGGCTGAGTCGGCTGGGGCGCTGCTGGCCGGGTTTCACCGTGCTGTGTGCGATCTCGATCACAAATTCACGAGCCCGCGTCTTGGCATTCACGATACGGCCCGGCATCTGGCTTTTCTGCGCGAAACGTTGCGTACGCAGTCAGGCCACCCGCATTTTGGGGATGTGTCGCGACTCGCTGCCCGGATACTGGCAGCCGCAGAAGACCTGGCGCCCTATCCGCAAACACCGGATCGGATCGTGCATGGTGACCCGAAAATAAATAATGTGTTATTCGATCGCTCTACCGATATTGCTTTCAGTCTCGTCGATCTCGACACGCTGGCGCGGATGCCGTTGCCACTCGAACTCGGAGATGCCATGCGTTCGTGGTGCAACCCGGCCGGTGAGGATGATCAGGTCAGTGAGTTTTGCGTACAGCTGTTCGCGCAGTCGATCCGGGGATATGCAGAGGTTGCGCGAGACTGGATGACCCCGGAAGAGTCAAGGGCAATCGTGCCGGCTACCGAAATAATACTCGTTGAACTGGCCGCCCGATTCTGTGCCGATGCATTGAATGAATGTTACTTCGGCTGGAACACCGACAAGTTTGCAACGCGCAGCGAGCATAACCAGGAGCGTGCTGCGAGTCAGTTGCATGTTGCCGAGTCGTTGGCCGCACAGCGCAAGGATCTGGAAGCGATTGTAGTCGCTGCTTTCTAGCCTTATGGCTTCTTCAGTCCGCTGATCACACTGTTAACCAGGAATGCATTATCCCAGCCGGCCTTCAGCGGTGTGCGGCCGTATGCCGGGCCGAGACGCACGATGACCAGTTCATGAGAAGGCACGACATAGACGCGTTGCGCGCCGTAGCCACCGAAGTAGTAAACGTCCTTGGCAAGAAACGGATCTCTGCGCGCATAGGCGCCCTGTGTCGAAGGGAGTTTGCTGCGCGGATTCACATCGATTTCATAGGCAAGCCAGGTATGCAGGCCGTACCATTTCGAAACTGGAGATTGCCGTATCATTGCATTGATCCAGCCGGGCGGAACAATCTGCTTGTCGTTGATCCTGCCGTGATTCAGCATTAATTGCCCGATCCTTGCCCAGTCCAGTGCCGTGGCCATCAGGCAGCAGGATGTAAACGCATCACCGAATTCGCTATCGAGCCAGACCAGGGCCTGCAGGCCGCCCATCGGTTGCCAGATTTTTTGCTCGAGATACTCGGCGTAGCGTTTGCCACTCGCACGTTCCAGAACGGTGCCGAGCAATTCTGAGTTGATGGAGTTGTAGTCAAATTGCGTGCCCGGATCCCAGTCAGCCATCGGAGTTTTGAGAATGTAAGGCAGCGTGTCGCTCGAATACCGTCGGCGGAAACCATCGCTAAACGGGTTTGGCTTGAAGTCGTGCCGGGCAAGTCCTGAGGACATCATCATCAGTTCGCGCAACGTGATATCGCCTTGCGGCTGATCCCGCCATTCATCGATATATTTGTCGATCGGGTCATCGACTGAATCGATAAGGCCTTCATCGATGGCCACACCGACCAGCAACGCGAGTAGTGACTTGTGCATCGATTGGGACTGGGTCAGGCTGTTACGGTCGAGGCCGTCCGCATACCACTCGGTCTGGATCTTGCCCTTGTGAATGACGATCAGCGCATAGGAATCGAAACCGGCCGCATAGTCTTTGATGGCCTTGGTCGCGAGGTCATCGATCACCTTTTCCCCGGGCGTCGCTCGGGGCAGAACATATGCGTCGTCTCCGGCGATCGGTTCGTTCGGTTCCAGGGTGCGGGGCTTGCCGTCCGTGGTATAGATCAACGTGTCGGAAAACCGGCGCCAGAGCCACGGATCCTCGAAGTACAGGACACTCAGTGCGACGACGATCGCGATCAGCAATAGAACGGTGAGTCGAAAACCCCTCATCGGGATGGCCTCTGCAGTCGACGTGAAGGCAGCAGTATCGCACAGCAACCGATTGCACGTCTGCGGGCTGGTTGCAGATATATATATTCGGTGACACCATTGGCGGTCCATTCAAGAAAAAGACACCGGGGAATAGCGCATGGTGGATTCTGCTGATCAAAACTACGCGGGCGTCTGGGACAACCGGCTCGGGTTCGGCAAGAAATCTGCGATTGTCGTTATCGATCTGTTGCAGGGATATACGACAGAAGGATCGGCGCTGTATGCGCCGGGTGTCGTTGCCTGCGTCAAGGAGGTGCCGGAATTGCTCGATCTGGCACGCGAGAAGGGTGTGCCTATCATCCATACCCGGGTGCTGTATACGCCACCGAACTACGAGGACGGTGGTATCTGGATCAACAAGGCCCCGGTGCTCAAGGACCTGGTCCTCGGCAACCCCTATGCAGAATTCTGTCCGGAAGTTGTACCGAAACCTGGTGAGCCGATTGTAATTAAGCAGTATGCCAGCGCGTTCTTCGGTACGTCACTGATCGCGACTTTGAACGGTCTGGGCGTCGATACGCTAATCATTACGGGCTGCACGACATCCGGCTGTGTGCGTGCGACGGCCGTCGACACCGTGCAGCATGGTCTTCGTCCGATCTGCGTCCGTGAATGCGTGGGTGACCGCCATGACGGGCCGCATGAGGCGAACCTGTTCGACATCAATGCCAAGTATGGGGATGTGATCAGCAAGGCCGAGACGATGAAGTACCTGAACGGCCTCTAAAGTCAGGCTGGAAGTCACGAGTGACTTAAATCAGCGACTTCTTGAGCTTCTTGGCCGAGAATGCGAATAATCAAATATATACAGCAGCATCCATGGCCGAACTGACACAATCCCGACATTACGATTACGTACCGATCATCGATCGTGAGCCGTTCTGGTTGCCGGAAGGTAAACGTGTTGCGGTTATGCCGTATATCAACATCGAGCATTTCCCGGCTGCAATCAAGGGTACGGCCCTGATTCCCGGCACCGCCATCTTCAGCCCCGATCCGCTGAATTATGGCTGGCGTGACTACGGTAACCGTGTCGGTCTGTGGCGCATGATGGAACTAATGGATGCCTGCGGCATGCGTGGTACCGTCTGCCTGAACGCCGAGATTATTCGCGAATACCCCCGGATCATCGAGGAAGGCGAGAAACGTAATTGGGCCTGGATCGGTCATGGCGTTAATAACGCACCGGCGAATTTTATCGGCAACGTGACGGACGCCAACGGCGAGATCGTCCATGCTCTTGATGAAACCCGGGAGCGCGAGATTCTGGAGGCGACCCTGAAGCCGATGGAGGAGGTCCTCGGCCGTAAGACCAAGGGCTGGTTGAGCCCGTTCCTGACACACACGGATAATACGCCGCGCTTGCTGGAAGAATTCGGCGTCGAGTATCTGTGCGACTATACGTGTGACGATCACCCGTTTCGCTTCAATACACCGGACAATAACCTGATCTCCGTGCCATACACCGTAGAGATCAACGATATCCCGTGTTTCCTGAACCTCGGCATCTCTTCCGAGGCCTTCGGCGACATGATTATCGACCAGTTCGATGTGCTGTATGAGGAAGGCGCGACCAACGCACGCTGCATGCCGATTTGCCTGCACACGTTCCACGTCGGTCAACCGAACAAGTTTAAACACCTGAAGCGGGCATTCGAGTATATTGCCAAGCATGATGACGTCTGGCTGACAACCGGCGATGATGTCAATGACTGGTACCGACAACAATTTATGTAAGAGCACTGGAGGCTGGATAATGGCTAAACGCGTACAAGATGTCGCCCCGTCGCGTTCGACTGAGAACAAGGCGTGGTTGAAAGAAAATATTGCCGAGCAAGTGAAACGTCATCGCGCGATCATGAAAGAGATGAACGAAGATATCGCTCCGCAACGGGCCAAGTGGTACAAGCGATTCCTGAAAGACGTGTCGACGACCGGCTTTAATTTTAACGGTGACATGAAGCGTGTCATTGCGAAAAAGGATTTACCGAAACAACCCAAGCGCAAGGAAAAAGTGGTCTATTGAGCGCATCCGCTCATGCGAATCACCTGATGCATAACATTTAAGGAGAAGTAGAGTGGCACGACCACATATCGAGCCCTACGTAGAACTGGACACGTCGTACAAGAAGTTCGACATCGCTGGTTTCAAGGGCAGTGAGTACAAAGTACTGTCGCTGGATGTCGATACCGGCGCCTGTACGCTGAAAGTTCAGTTCAACGGCGGCTACAAACGCAAGCCCGGCCTGAGTTATTCGGACATGGAAATCTTCGTGCTCGAAGGCCGGCTCAAGGTCGGCAACAAGGTCTGGACTCGCGGTCATTACGCGTTCATCCCGGCCGGCATGCATATCGGTGCGATCAGCGCCCCGCAGGGCGCCGAAGCCCTGGTCATGTATAACGACAGCGAGCCGAGTTTCGAGGAATCGGACCGAAATCATAAGCTGGCGCTTACCGAGGCCTATTCGGAGCTGAATACGTACACTGATGCACCGTGGGCGCCGGGTAACATCGTGCAACCGTCCGTCGCATCGGGTTGCCTGATCAAGCCGCTGCACTACGATCCTCTGACCGAGGCAATTACTTTTCTGTACTGCATGACGCCGCAGTTTCGCCAGGACAACATCTCGTACCATGATGCCGCCGAGGAGAGCTATCACATCTGGGGCACCTCCTGGATGATGCAATTCGGTGATTTGCCCACGGGCGGGTATTTCTGGCGTCCTGAGTACATCAACCATGGCTCATTCCGCTGCGAACTCGGTACGATTGCATTCGGTCGCACCGATTCGAAGCTGCACAACTATTTCCACTACAACCCGTGGTCAAATCCAGACGAGAATAAACTGCGAGCCGCCGCGCACCTGTACCGCCAACGACCGAAGCTGTACCAGTGGGTGCAGTCGGAAGGTCACAATCATCCGCACGGTCCGGAGGACTTCGAGCATCCGCATTATCATGACGATGCTCAGGTTCGTCATCTGCACGGCCATCCGCCGATGCCGATCGAGGATCACGCTGTGGCGGTTGCGAAAAAACAGAAGAAGAAAACCAAGAAAAGAGCACGACGCAGGTAGTTGCACCGCGTTTGACCTAAAAGAGAGGAGGGCATTGCCCTCCTTTTTTTTGGCTGTTGTGCGGGTGATCATTTACCCGGATTTTTATCTGCCGCCACCGGCTGGCGGCGTCGCTGGTTCAGTCAATTGCCTTCGACGCCGGGATGCTCGATAGTACGCGCCCGTCACTGCACAGGACCCCGCCGGGCCCGATCATGCCAGTCCTGCTTTTTTCCATCATGCTATCGGGCATGGGCTTCGGGCTCGTATTGCCGGCCTTCCTGTTCTATGCCGGCAACCTTGGCGCCTCACCACTCATCGCGACGACCATTGTCGCGCTGTATTCATTTGGTCAGTTTTTTGCCAATCCGATCTGGGGGCGTATGAGCGATCGTTACGGGCGCAAGCCGATTCTGTTGCTGAGTTCGGCGGGCATGCTCCTCGCTTACCTGGTCATGGCATACGCCGAAAACCTGTGGTTGCTTGGTTTTGCCCGGATGCTGTCGGGCATCATGGGGGCCAACGTATCCGTCGCGATGGCCTATATCAGCGATATCACACCGATAGAGAAGCGCGCGCAGGGGCTGGGACTGGCCGGCGGCTCGATCAGTCTCGGCTTCACGATGGGTCCGGCGCTCGGTGGCTTGTTGTCCGGTAACGATGCCGGCACGGCGACATTGATGTGGCCTGCCCTGGGTGCCGCAGCATTATATTTCATTACGCTGATCGCAATCTTTTTTCTCAAGGAAAGTCTGCCGCCGGAGAAGCGCGTGACGGCAGACGCCGGAACTGACCGCCCTACTGCATTCTCTGCCGTCAAAAGGGTCTTGCAGCGGCCGACCGTCACGCGCCTGATTATCATCGGTTTCATGATCTTCGCCGCGATGGGTTTCTTCGAGACGATCATGCCGCTGTGGAGTGAGGCACGCTTCGGCTGGGGGCCACGTGAGGTCGGACTGTGTTTCACGTATCTCGGCCTCGTGATCGCGATCACGCAAGGGTATCTCGTTGGCAAGCTTGCGCCGCGATTCGGTGAGAGCAAGCTGGTGTTGTTTGGTGTTGCCGCTTACTGCTTAGGCTTATTGTGGATGACTCAGGTATCGGTCTGGCAGATGATGCTGATCGGCATCACGTTCACATCCGCCGGCGCGGGCATGGTGGTGACCAGCATGACGAGCCTCGTGTCGCGCCAGGCCGGCGAACACGAGCGCGGCCTTGTACTCGGAGTCTATAACTCGAGTGCATGGATGGGCCGATTCGCGGGTCCGCCTGTTGCCGGCTTGCTGTTTCAGAGTGTTGCCGTGCAAGCACCGCTATACGTTGCCGCAGTGATTATGTTTGCGTGTTTCTGGGCGGTTCTTGGGTTGCGTTCTCACCTGAAACGGACAGGTAAGATTCCGGCTGCCTGAGTATCTGCAGGCGCCTCGGGTGATTGCACTCGGATTTTCTGTCTCATGCGGTGGCCACAGACCGGTTTCGATCCGGAAAAATGGCAACGGCAGGCTCCAATCGAATGACAATGAATGTCGTTTCGAGCCGACAACAGACCCGCGGTAAAATCGGCATTTTCGATAAATGTGTACGTGAGGGAGAGCGCCAGATGCGAGCAAAATTGAATGTGATGACGGCATGGACTTGTGCCATGTTGATATGGGTGACCGGGCTGGTATTGATACCGACGGTATGGGCAGCGGACGCTGCGGAGTTCGGTGACGATTATGTGCCGACGGTACTGATTACCGGCTCGAATCGCGGCATCGGTCTGGAATTTGCAAAGCAATATGCAGAGCGTGGCTGGCACGTTATTGCGACTGCGCGTAAACCCGGCGTCGCGAATGAACTCAATGCCTTGGTGAAAGAAAACAGCAATGTCGTCATTGACCAACTGGATGTCACGGATTTCGATCGTATTGATGTGCTTGCAGAGAAATATGCCGACACACCAATCGACTTGTTGTTACTGAATGCCGGGATTACCGCAAAAATGGAGCAGCAGACATTTACCACGATGGATTTCGATAAATTTACGCAGGTATTGGCGGTCAATACGATTGCGCCGCTAAAAATTGCCGAAGCATTCTATCCTCACGTCAGAGCCAGTCGTGACAAGAAGATCGTCACCGTCTCATCCAGCCAGGGATCGATCGGCAGCACAAAGCGGCCGCGTCTGTATTTTTATCGCAGCAGTAAAGCAGCCGTGAATATGGCGATGTTCAATCTCGCGTTGCAACTGAAAAGCAAGGGCATCAGTGTCGGGTTGGTGAATCCGGGTCCGACCGATACGGATATGATGGCAGGTTTGCCGAAGAAATTTCTGCGGCCGGTTGATGTTGCCGTCAGTGACATGATGCGCAATATCAATGGTTTGACGGTAGAGACGACCGGTTCGTTTTACCAGTATGATGGGACGATTCTTCCCTGGTAATTTGGAGTGCGGGGGTCGGACCATGCCAACCTATTGATTCAAAGAGATTTACCAACTAAATACCGCTTTTATCGGAGCTTGAAGGCGTGTTTTTGGCCCGAAAAACTAACCAATAAGCTTTTGTTAGATTACGTAACTGGCGGGGAAGCGCTTAAACAACCAATATTAATGCAATAAATAGCCCTTTAAGCCTCAATATGTGCTGAACATGATGTATTACCTGAATAAATACAATAGGTTGGCGTGGTCTGACCCCGTTTCCTGACTCGGACCCGTTTCTTAGTATGACAGGCTCGTCTCTCCTGAAACGTTTCTTCCCCGCCAAAGGGCTCGGCCCGATGCGCGACTGGTGGAATCCGCGCAACAAGCGCTTCTGGCTGTTGCTGGTTATTTTGCTCTACACGCTGGCTGGCTTTTTACTGGCGCCGTGGGTAATCCAGAGTCAGGTCATTCCGCGCGTCGCTGAACAACTCGGCCGACCCGTCAGCCTCGATGAACTGCACATTAATCCTTATGTGCTGAGTGTCGAGGCCCGCGGGCTCCGGTTGACGGAAGATGGCGGTGCGCACTTGTTCGGCTTCGATCGACTGTTCGTCAATTTTCAACTCAGCAGCCTGTTCCGGCGTGCCTGGACGTTTCGTGAGCTCAGGCTGGACAAGCCTTTAATCGCATTCACCCGTGAAGCCTCCGGTGACACGAACTTCGGCCGCTTGCTCGCTGACATCACCACACCGAATTCTGATCCGTCGTCACCGGCAGCGGAATCGGAGTTGGTCCGCCTGGTTGTCAGTGAGTTGGCGATCGAGGGTGGTATTGTTGAGCTGACCGATTTTGTGCCAGTGCCGGAAGTCAGTTCGCATTTCGAGCCGATCAACATCAATATCAATAATCTGACGACGCTGCCGGCCGAATCCGGCCAACAGCAAGTGTTGATTACAGTCGGGTCACATGGCCGCGTGGCATGGAGCGGCAGCCTGCAATTGAACCCGTTGCTGGCGACAGGCCGCCTCGAGGGTAGCGGGCATTATTTGCCCATCATGTATCGCTATGTCGAAGACCTGGTCGCATTCGAGGTCTCGGAGGGGCAGGCCGAGTTTGCTTTTGATTATAAACTCGAGGCCGGGGATGACGGCGAGATTGCCGCACAGGTTGATGATCTTGATTTCAGCCTGCGTGATATTGGAATGCGCACCGATGATCCGGTCGTTGAATTTCTGAGTCTGCCGGAACTGTCACTGACTGCGGGCCGGTTGCAGTGGCCGGAGCAGACAGTTCAATTTGGCGGGCTGGACATCAACGGCGCACGACTCCACGTTATACGTAACCCGGATGGCGTACTGAACCTGCAGCAACTGGTATTAACCGCTGATGAGTTGCCGGTGGCCGACCCAGGAATCGAACCGGAAGATGAGTTAGTCGTTCACCCGCTGCAGGGTTGGTTAATTGTTCTGGGTGAGCTGAACATCAATGATTTTGGTGTGGCGTTCGAAGATCAGTCGCTTCAGGGTGGTGTAGCGACAACGCGGGCGACGGTCAATGCAACCGTCCGCGACATCTCCAGTCGTGATGATGCTCAATCTCCATTTCAGGTGGGTATCGATCTGGACACGGGTGGATCCATTGCTGTGGATGGTCAGCTCGGACTATTGCCGGCACCGGTTCTGGATTCGGCCCTGCAGATCGACCAGCTTGCGTTGCAGATTGCGCAACCCTGGGTGGCTGAGTCTGCGCGGGTGGAGATCGATGCGGGCCGGGTTAATGCGGACACGCGGATTCAGATGAATGCCAATGAGGTTTTTTCCCTAAACGGCAGCCTGAACATCGAATCGCTGGATGTCAGCGATGTCACCAAAGATGAGCGCCTCATCGGCTGGCAGCGACTGGCGATTGATGAACTGGCTGTGAGTGCCACAAGCAACTCATTCGAAATTTCTGAAGTGAGCATTGTATCGCCTTACGTCAGCATCCTGATTGCTGAAGACCAGACGACCAACTTCGAGCAGCTGGTGGTCGGTGCAGAAACAGTCGCACAGGAGACCACTGCGAACGTTGATGGCGAAGCGACGGCTTCCGCTGCTAACGCACCGGTCATCAAGGTCGGTCAGGTGATCGTTGCCGACGGTTCGGCGGACTTCACCGATCTTTCGCTGCCGTTACCGTTCGCGGTGCGGATCGGCCGTCTGCAGGGACAGGTTTCAACACTCGCTACCGACAGTAGCGCACCCGCTGACATTGACCTGGAAGGTCAGGTCGGTGAATTTGGCCTGACGACCATCGCGGGACGGTTGTTGCCGGGTGCCCCGACGGAACTCACGGACATTCAACTGGAATTTCGTAACCTGACCATGGCGGATCTCTCTCCATACACCGTGAAGTTTGCCGGCCGCCGCATCGACGACGGCAAACTCGACGTGACGCTGAAATATCTGATCGAAAGTGGTGCATTGCTTGGCGAGAACAATGTCCTGATGCGGGATCTGATTCTGGGAGAAAAAATTGATCACCCTAATGCCGCCAGTCTGCCTCTGAGTCTTGCCGTTGCGTTGTTGAAACGTCCCGACGGTACCATTGATATTGACCTGCCGGTCAGCGGCGATGTCAATGATCCGGAATTCAGCATCGGTGGGCTGGTATTTAAAACCTTCGTTAACTTGATTACCAAGGCAGCAACATCTCCATTTCGATTACTCGGTGGACTTGTCGGCGTGGATGCAGAGGGTTTTGACCAAATCGAATTTCGCCCGGGTCGATCCGAGCTGACGCCCCCGGAACTCGAAAAACTGCTGAAGTTGACCGAGGCGCTGACGATGC
This sequence comes from uncultured Chromatiaceae bacterium, assembly GCA_964629475.1. Classification (GTDB taxonomy): domain Bacteria; phylum Pseudomonadota; class Gammaproteobacteria; order Steroidobacterales; genus SMWD01. The sequence continues at coordinate 72,191 of CAZVQW010000004.1, forward strand.
GCCCAGGTCTTGGGCTGGAATTGCGCGGCACAGCCGATCCGGACACAGACGCGGCGGCAATAAAGGCCGAGCGCGTTGCAATGCGGGTCGAGTCGCATCTGCAAATGACCGACAGCAAGATGGATGATGCGATGCTGACCCGGCACCGACGCGAAGTACTGGAGAAGCTGGTTCGCGATCAATTGCCTGATCTCGATATCACGCTGGTCAAGGGGGAGTCGATGCGCCCGAAAGATCCGGCAAATCCAGACGGAAAAAAGTACTCGACGAGCTTGTCTACCTGGCCGCCCTCGAAGCGCGCCTGGTGGCGTCTGAATCCGTTAGCGAACAGGATCTGGATGAACTGGCCATGGCGCGGGCCGGAGCGGTCAAGGCCGCGGTACTGGCCGACGAACGCCTGACTGCCGAACGTGTGATTATCGACACGTCACGTACCACGGTGATGGTCACGGAAAATGGCTGGATTCCGATGAAACTGGAGCTCGATGCCCAGGCTATTGTTAATTAATACCTGTTTACCGGAAGGTACGGGCCGTGAAATCCTCGTTGTACAATTGCAAGTTGATTGCAGAGAAGTAACGTCGCATAGGCGACATTGAGCGTAATCCGGGTTAGCCAATAAAAAGGGCTCACGATCCTGCGATCGTGGGCCCTTGCTTGTTTCCTGTGAGCCGATCTCAGCCTGGGTACTGGGCAATCCCCGCGAGAGATCTCTGTACGCCGGTCTCGGCGGTCGCTAGCGCTTCTCCCGATTCGAGATCGAGTTTCATGAAAGCGCCGGTGAAGAAGTTGCCGACGAATACCGTGTTGTCCTCGATCGATGTGCCGATGCCGGCCCATCCGGGAGGTGGCGGCATCTCATACGTGCGAATCACACTGCCGTCGGTGTTTAGAGTTTGTAAAACAAATCCCTTGCGGAAGTTGGCCTTGATGTGTAGCAGTGTGCCGTCCGCCTGCAGCGTCGATGAAATCGCCATATCGCCACTTTCCGGCGAATAGGTGATCAGGTCGGGCAGTTGTTTATCTGCTTCGAGGTCATAGCAGAACACACGATTGCCGAGTTCGGAGTTATAAATGAGTGTCTTACCGTCCGGTAGCATCGTTGTCGACGTGCAGCCGAGGAAGCCCGGCATGCCGCCGTGGGTTTCCGTGTTGAATTCCTGCAGCAACTCACCTTCCAGCGTGAACTTGAATACGTGGCCGTCGCCGAAACGTTCGGTGCCGGGCATGAACGGCAGCGTCGTGAGCAGCGGCCGGTCCGGCGGCAGTTTGACTTCGTGGCCGACGAGATGCTCGCCGAAGATCAGGTTGCCGTCGGCCAGGAAGCAGACATTGGAGAATGACCTGTCGGCAAAATTGATCGTCGGCAGTTGTTTGCCTTCCGGACTGACACGGATGACTGTATACGCCTGGCTGTCGAATGCCCACAGGTTGCCGTCGGGGCCGAATTTCAGGCCGCCGACCAGGTGTGTCGTGTCCTCGGTCCACAGCACGCCTTTCTCGTTCAGATCGGCATCGTACTGAATGATGCGCCCGTCTCCGGCGTGATCGTCGTCTGGATTGTTCAGCAGGGTCACGCCGACAAAGACATCGCCTTTTTCGAACGGCTGCATCGTGGATTCCTTTGTCATTGTCATTCTCCGGATTTCAGGAACCGGCCATTCTACAGGTCGGACCGAATGCCGCAATAAGTAGAAGACCGGCTGCCGCGACGTGCGTGACAGCAATGTGATCGGCGGTCTGCACCGGGTGTTTATGCTGTGGGTTTGGCTGGTTTCTTCCTGTCCGGCTTATTTGGTCGGAACAGGATTGCCGTACAGTCGTCAGGTTTTGATGGTTGTCCCTGTTTTTCCGTGGCCATGCGGTTCCGGGCAAGCTCTGTGATCGCGTATAGCGCTTTGTCGACTGGCCCGGTGCGAATCGTATCGATGATTTCGTCCTGCCGAACGTTATCGGTCAGTCCGTCGCTGGCCAGCAGTAGCGTGTCGAACGGCGCCATGGGCAACTCGGAACCGATCTCGATACGCATGTCGGCGGACCCGATGACGTTAAAGATCATGTTGCGATCAGCGTGTTGCAATGCTTCGGATTCATCGAGCAGGCCGGCTTCCATTGCGAAGCCGACCGGTGAATGCGGCGTGGTCAGGAGTTTGAGGGCACCGCGTTGTCCGCACACCAGTAAAATCGAATCACCGACGTGGTAGGTTCGTACGTATCCCGGGCCGAGTTCGGCGAGCGCCAGCGTGCTGGCGGATCCGGTTCCTAGGTCCAGGACAGCCCGGTTGGCAGCGTCGATGCCGTCAAGAATGGCAGTCCGCAGTCGCGGCCCGTTGGTCTCGTCGATACTCGCGACATGCTGGCGAATCGTCTCGACCGTCAGGTTCGATGCGCGCCGGGCGCCGGTCATGCCGCCGACCCCGTCGGCGACGATCAGCACGAGATAACGGTTATTGACGGGAATGATCGCGGCCGAGTCTTCATTCGGCCTCGGTTTTTCATCATCGGCAATCGATACGACCGCTACTTCGCCAAGATGCGTCGTGCGGGCTTCCTGTTCGATGTCGATGTCACCGGTGAACAGGCGCGCCTTGTCGAGCACGCCCTTGTGCATGGATTCCTGCAGTGGTTTACCAGGCACGCCTGACCAGCTTCTGTGGAATCTTGTTGAAAGCTCGCTCCATTGTGACCGCGTTCTTATAGCGGTCTTCCGGTTTCAGTTCTATCGCCTTGCGCAACCATTTGAGCATCTTGGGTCGTAGTTTGCCGCGAATTCTCGGGTAACCCGATGGTGGCCACTTAAACGGCCACTCGGGCAACTGGCCGCTGTATAACTGATAGAGGACGAGGCCCAGCGCGAAGACATCAGATTGAAACATCGGACGACCGAGCGCCTGTTCGGGTGACAGGTAACCGACGGTACCGGAACCCGAAGCCCGTTTGACCGAGCGCACGGCAATTTTTGAAAAACCGAAGTCCGTCAGCTGCAGCCGGTTATCGGGAAAAATAATGAAGTTCTCGGGTTTGACGTCACAATGAATGATTTTACGACTGTGTGCATGGGCAACCGCCGCGAGCGCCTGTTGGGTGAAATCGAGTGCCAGTTCGTTCGACATGCGCCGGGTCATGCGGTCGCCGAGTGTCTCGAGGCCGAGTGGCATTGCGATGACGAAATAGTCGTCGATAAAACAGGCATTCTGGATCGGCAGAACGTTGGGGTGTTCCATGCGCACGGACAATCGTGCTTCGCGGCGAAATTCATCGAGAAAATCGTCATCCATGATGTCGGGGTCGGGAATCTTCAGCGCGACTTTGACGCCGTGGATCGTGTCGTAGGCTTGATAGACGGCAGCACGTGGGCCGTCGGACAGGCGCCGCTCGATCCGGTATTTGCCGAGTTTCTGTCGGGCTCTCAGGAGTTTCTTGCGGGGCACGAGTGCATAGCCTTCATATTATTTTTCCGGGTCCGTCAGTGATATTTGCCTGATTCTACGCCAGCTTGAGTGCCGACCGTTAAATGTCTTCCGGCCCACATCAATCGTGAACCTGCTATCCTTCCGGCCCGCGCGTGGCGGGATGCTGCGCCAACCGGTACGAAATATGGACAACAAGCTTCACAACGTCAACGTCGTCAATAAGACGATTCTGCCGACGCCGGCCGAGATCCAGACAGAGCTACCGATGAGCGCTGCTGCCGAAGATACCGTGCTCAGGAGCCGGGAAGCTGTGCATGACATTCTGGATGGCAAGGACAGGCGCCTGTTTGCCGTTGTCGGTCCATGTTCGATTCATGATATCGATGCGGCGCTCGAATATGCGGATCGCCTGCAGAAACTTGCGGCCGAGGTCGCCGACTCGTTGCTGATACTGATGCGGGTGTACTTCGAAAAGCCACGCACGACAGTTGGCTGGAAGGGCCTGATCAACGACCCGGACATGGATGATTCGTTCCACATCCACAAGGGGATCCGCATGGCCCGCAAATTGCTGCTCGACCTTGGTGAGCGGGGCCTGGCAACCGCGACCGAGGCACTCGATCCGATCATGCCGCAGTACATGGGTGATCTGATTACGTGGACCGCGATCGGCGCACGAACGACCGAGTCCCAGACTCATCGCGAGATGGCCAGCGGTCTGTCTACAGCCGTCGGCTTCAAGAACGGCACGGATGGTTCTTTGCGGGTGGCTGTCGATGCGCTGCAGTCGGCGCGTGAGCCGCATCATTTTCTGGGCATTAACCAGGAAGGTCGGACCGCGGTGTTCAAGACGCGTGGCAATGCCTATGGGCATGTCGTATTGCGTGGCGGCGGCGGGCGACCGAACTACGATACGCAGAGTGTCGCGGCCGCGACGACGACACTGCACAAAGCAGGTCTGCCCGAGCGCATCGTCATCGACTGCAGTCATGCCAATAGCAACAAGGATCCGGCGGTTCAGCCGGTCGTCGCACGAAATTGCATCGAGCAGGTCGTCAATGGAAATCGCTCGATTAACGGCCTGATGCTCGAAAGCAATCTGCACGCCGGCAACCAGAAAATCACGTCAAATCTGGCTGATCTCGAGTACGGTGTTTCGGTGACCGATGGTTGTATCGACTGGGAGACGACTGAAAAGACTTTGTGTGAGGCCGCCAAGGCGCTACGTCCGGTGATCGGGCAGCGCTGATTTCCTTTGGCCGGCAGCCCCTGCTGCCTTACCTGAAGACGACGGTCTTGTTACCGTTCAGAAATACGCGATGCTCGATGTGCAGCTTGACTGCGCGGGCCAGCGTCATGCTTTCTACATCGCGGCCCACGGCGACGAGTTCGTCGATCGAGTGGTTGTGATCGACCCGTTCGACCATTTGCTCGATGATAGGCCCCTCATCGAGTTGCGGGCTGACGTAATGTGCCGTGGCGCCGATGAGTTTGACGCCGTGCTCATGTGCCTTGTGATAAGGTCTCGCGCCCTTGAATCCGGGCAGGAATGAATGATGAATGTTGATGATGCGCCCGGCCATCCGGTTGCACAGTTCGTCACTGAGTACCTGCATGTAACGGGCCAGAACGATGAGATTTGCTTTCGTGTCGTCAATAATTTCGATCAGGCGGCGTTCCGCTGCAGGTTTTGAGTCGGCACTGATCGGTACGTGGATGTAAGGAATGCGGTGCCACTCCGAAAGCGGTGCGAGGTCCAGGTGATTTGATACGATGGCGGGAATTGTCATGCGCAGTGCGCCGGTCCGGTAGCGATACAGCAGATCATTCACGCAGTGCTCGTGTTTCGATGCGACGATCAGCACGCGCGGCAGTATATTTTGCTCGTACAGTTGCCAGTCCATTGTGAATTTATCGGCAATCGGCGTAAATCCAGCCGTGAATTCGGTGCGAGAAAATCCCTGATCGGTAGGCGTGAATCGTGTGCGCATGAAGAATCGCCGTGTGTCCGGGTCGCCATAGTGGTTCGATGACTCGACGAAACAGCCACGGTCGCTCAGGTAACCGGACACCGCAGCGACGATACCGACGGTATCCGGGCAGACGACCGTTAGGATAAAAGGGTTCTCTGGCGTGCTCATGCGGCGATTCTGACTGTTTTTCGGGGTCAACGGCAACCCGGCGGGCGCACGGGCAAGCCCGGGTTGATAGAATACGTCGCCTGAATCAGGAGAAGGTTTCTATGTCTGAATATCACGCACCGGTTAAAAACATGTTGTTTACGATAACCCGGCTTGCCGGTCTGGATGAAATCAACCAGTTATCAGGCTACGAGGACGCGACACCGGATCTGGTCGAGGCTGTGCTCAACGAGGCAGCGCAGCTTGCCAATGAAGTAGTGGCGCCGATCAACGAGATCGGCGATCGACAGGGAACGCGTGTCGAAGACGGTAAAGTTGTTGTGCCGGACGAGTTTATGGCTGCATACCGGCAATTTACTGCGGGAGGCTGGGCCGGAATTTCTCAGTCAGAGGCAGCCGGCGGCCAGGGACTGCCCTATCTCGTCGGTCTTGCCGTCGAGGAAATGTGGCAGTCTGCGAGCCTCGCATGGTCGTTATGCCCGCTATTAAGTCAGGGTGCCGCGCACGCCATCCAGGATCATGGTAGCGAAGAACTTCAGTCATTGTTGCTTGAGAAGATGGTTGCCGGTGAGTGGACCGGCACGATGAATCTGACTGAGCCGCAGGCCGGCTCAGACCTGGCTGCGATCCGATCGTCGGCCGTGCCGGATGGTGACGGTTACCGGATCACCGGGCAGAAAATTTTTATTACCTGGGGCGATCACGAGATGACGGAAAACGTTATTCACCTCGTTTTGGCCCGGCTCGTCGATGCGCCGCCGGGTGTCAGGGGACTGACGTTGTTTGCCGTGCCTAAAAAACTGATTCAGGCGAATGGTTCGGTCGGAGAGTCCAATAATGTTCGGGCTGAGTCTGTCGAGCACAAGCTCGGCATCCACGGCAGCCCTACCTGTGTCATGTCATTTGAAAACTCTTTCGGCTACGTGGTCGGTGAATTAAATCATGGGCTCGCATGCATGTTCACGATGATGAATCATGCGCGTCTTGGAGTTGGCCTCGAAGGTGTATCGATCTCCGAGCGTGCATACCAGCAGGCGCTTGCTTACGCGCGGGAACGAACTCAGGGACAGAAAAAAGGCCATGATGGCAGCGTCGCTATTATTGAGCATCCCGATGTGCGCCGGATGCTGATGCAGATGAAAACCTGTATTGAGGCAATGCGGAGTCTGGCCTATGTTGCCGGTGGGCATCTCGACAAGGCTCATCATGAAGCAGAAGCGGATGACCGCCCACGTGAACTGGCACGGGCGGAATTGCTGACGCCAGTTGTTAAAGGCTGGTGCACGGAGATGTCCCAGGTGCTGACGTCAATCGGCCTGCAGGTCCATGGCGGCATGGGGTATGTCGAGGAAACGGGCGCCGCACAACACTTTCGTGATGCGCGGATAACGACAATTTACGAAGGCACGACCGGTATCCAGGCCAATGACCTGATCGGGCGCAAGATCTTGCGCGACCAGGGGCAGGCCCTCAAGGCGCTGATCGGTGACATGCAGACGACCGTCGCTGACCTCGAGCGTCACGGCGAGCGGCTGGCAATCATTCGCGGTGCCTTGCAGGCGGGGGTCGGAGAACTGGCCACTGCCGCACAGTGGCTGGCCGAAAATTTTGCCGGCGACCCGGATACACCGGGGGCCGTATCAGTCAATTTTCTGATGCTGATGGGTACGGTTGCGGGCGGCTGGCAAATGGCCCGCGCCGCATCGGTCGCTGTAGACCAGCTCGATGCGGGAGTCGATGATCAATCATTCTTCGAGGCCAAAATTGTGTCGGCAAATTTTTTCGCAGAACAGGTCTTGCCGTTGGCCGGCGCGTATCGTGCCGGAGTCGCGGCGGGCGCTGACACCATCATGGCCTTGAGCGACGATCAGTTTTGACAGGCGCGAACAGCAAAAAAAGAGGCACATGACATGCGGTTCCGTTCCCGGCAGATTCATGCCGGTGTAGAACCCGATCCGGTGACCGGATCGATTCTGACACCGATTTACCAGACGACTGCATACGTGCAGGATTCGGTCGATTCTTACCTGGCAAAGGGCTATTCCTATTCACGCTCAGGTAATCCAACGGTCCGCGCACTGGAAAAGCGCATCGCCGACCTGGAGGGCGGTGCCGATTGCACGTGCTATGCGACCGGCATGGCGGCGATCAATACTATGCTGACGACATTTTTGAGCGCCGGCGATCATGCCGTGTTGTCCGACGTGATTTACGGCGGCACTTATCGGCTGTGTAACCAGATCTTCAGTCGTTTCGGTGTCGAGTTCAGTTTTGTCGATACCTCGGATGCCGATAATGTTCGCCAAAACCTGCGCGCCAACACGAAACTGATCGTGACCGAGACACCCGGCAACCCGACACTGAAGCTGACGGATATTCGTGCCGTATCCGACATCGCTCGGGAAGCAGGCATTCTTCACGCCGTCGACAATACATTCCTGACTCCCTATTACCAGCGTCCGATTGAACTCGGCGCCGATCTCGTTGTGCACAGTACGACAAAGTATTTCGACGGACACAATGCGACGGTCGGCGGTGCCGTCGTTGCACGCACGAATGAGCAGGACGAGGCGCTGCGCTTTGTGCAGAATGCTTCAGGTGTCATCATGTCACCGCAGGTGGCGTGGTTGACGTTGCAGGGCAGCAAGACATTGTCCGTACGTATGGACGGCCAATCCGCGACAGCAATGAAAGTTGCAACATTTCTCGAGAATCACCCGGCCGTCGAGCGTGTCGGTTATCCCGGGCTCGAATCCTTCCCGCAATATGAACTCGCAAAATCCCAGGCCTCGGGGTTCGGTGCGATGGTCTGGTTTGAAGTCACCGGTGGCGTGCAAGCCGGCAAGGCATTGATGGATTCGATCGAACTGTGGTCTCTCGCCGAAAGCCTCGGCTCAGTCGAGTCATTGATAACGCACCCGGCCAGCATGACGCACTCGGACGTCGAACCGGCCAAGCGTGCGCAGGCCGGTATCACGGACGGGCTCGTCCGCTTGTCAGTCGGGCTCGAGGATGCCGGGGATCTGATCGATGCGTTACGCAAAGCGCTTGATAGCCTGAGCTAACCGGCGATAATGTTTCGGGTATTTGTGGGAGCGGCTTTAGCCGCGATTATCTTGGGTTGGTGTACCCATCGCGGCTAAAGCCGCTCCCACATTAGTTGCCCACAAGTCAGTGCCATAGGGTCATCCACAGTTGAAAAAGCCTCATTCATCCCCATGTTCTGAATAACAGGGCGTTACGGCGTCCGGAAATTTCAGATGTCAGGAGGAATTGACATGACTTTAGTAAGCTGGAGTCCCTTCAGGGAATTCGAAGATATTTTTAATCGGCACGGCGCATTACCGACGCGGCGTTTACTGTCCGGTAAGGAAAGCGGTGAACGTGAGCTTTCGACATGGCGTCCGGTTGCCAATATTTCCGAAACGGAAAAAGAGTACCTGATCAAGGCCGAATTACCCGAGGTTTCGAAGGAAGATGTCGAAGTGACGGTGAACGACGGCGTTATCACGATCAAGGGTGAGCGGCGGATGGAGACGGATGAAGAGAACGAAACTCAGCATCGTATCGAATCGTTCTATGGCAGCTTTGCACGCAGTTTCAGTCTGCCGGCGGATGTCGATGAGAATGTCATCCATGCCGAGAGTAAGAATGGTGTGCTGAAGGTTCATTTGCCGAAGGCTGCGGTTGAGACGCCGCAGGCTATCGATATCAAGGTCAAGTAGGAGCGGCATCCTTGCCGCGATAAGGCATAGCACCGAGCCAATCGCAGCTGTAATTGCCGCCGGGCGGGACCGGGGATATGCCCCTCGCCTCCGGAAGTCATTAGTCGGGTCGGGACATATCCCCGGTCCCGCCCGGCTACTTTAGTGGCATGCGTACCAGGCAGTGGTATCGTGATGGGAAGCCGCGCATAGGCGCTTGATCGATTAGCCGGGAATTCCGGTCAGTATATCTTCGAGAAAATCTGTGCGAATCCTTTCCCACTCCATTTTGAGCCACGGGGTGAAACGGTCGCCATCGTCGGCGATCTCGCGGGTCAATGTGTCCGGGCTTACGTAACGCCATTCGGCGATTTCGTCGGGATGTGCGATGACTTTGTCGCTCGTGTAGCCGGCGAACACGTGGCATAGCTCGTGTTCGCTGCCCAGATCGCCGAACGATGCCTGATACTTGAATTTGTACAGGAATCGTACTTCGCATTCGAGATGCAGCTCTTCGTAAATTCGTCGTCGGCCTGCGCCTTCGACCGATTCCAGTTCTCTCGGGTGACTGCAGCAGCTGTTGGACCAGTACAGTGGCCAGAGTGGTTTTAGTGCGCTTCTTTTTTGCAGCAACAATTTACCGTCGTCGTTGAACAGGAAAACGGAAAACGCGCGGTGCAATAAACCCTGGCCTTCGTGGCACCCGGCTTTTGGATGGAAGCCGATCTCCCGATCTTCGTCATCGACCAGAATCAACGATTCAGTTGGGCTGGAAACGGGTTGGCGTGCAACATTCATTGCTTGTTTCCTGCCATGATGGTCATTGCCTGAAATCCTCGTCTCTCCATGGCAGCCTGCACCTCGTCTGCATTGCCTTCACACAGCGCGATGACAGCACCGCCACCACCACCACCGGTTAGTTTTGCGCCCAGCGCACCGGCGCCGCGTGCAATACCGATCAGTCGTTCGATTTCCGGCGTTGAAACCTGCAAGGCATTGAGTAGTCCCTGGCAGACATTCATCAATTCACCCAGGGTGCGAAGATCGTTGTTCTGAATAGCCGTGATGCTCTGGAGTACAAGAGCATCTATATCGTCAAAAATTTTCTCATAGAGCTGCGGCTGGCGTTCGCGCGCCTCGCGAACGTTTTGCACCGTCTTGGCCGTCAGACCCTCATTGCGCGTCATGCCGACTACGAGCGACAAGGGCTCGGGAATTTGCAGTGGCTCTACCAGCGGCGGCGTCCCGGCACGAAAAATCAGTGGCTTACCGTACGTTGCGATCGTGTTGTCGATACCGCTCGGTTGGCCGTGCGCGACCTTTTCCGACTGGAATGCGAGATCATTGACTTCCTCGTCCGTCAGGCCGAGTTTAAAGTGCAAATCGACTGCTCTGATGATGGCAACGGCCAGTGCTGCTGAGCCCCCCATTCCCATGCCCCTTGGTACGTCGGGGAATACCTCGATACGCATACCGCGGTCGCTCAGGCCAAGCTGATCCATGATCATGCCGGAGGCCTTCTCGAATGAACGCCTCTGTTCGGGTGGCTTGGCAAGTTGATACTCGATGCCCCAGCGGGGAATCAGTAATTCGACTCCTTTATCGTGATCCTCGACAACGGCACGCATCGTCAGTGGTAGCGGGCACGCGATCGCATGCCTGCCATAGACGACCGAATGCTCACCGAGCAAGATGATCTTGCCGTAGCCGACGCCGGTGTCGACATCCGTGTATTTTCTTTTAATTGCACCTTCAGCACGTTCGCTGATCAGCTGCGTCACAATTTCCTCGGCTTTCCAGACCTTGATTTCGCCACTGCGGACCAGGCGGTCGACCGTCTCATCGAATAATTCGGCCGGCGCATCGGCCGCCTTGACGACACTGCGGGCGTGCAGCGTCATATGCCCGGTCTGAATACCTTCGGTAGCCAATGCTTTGAGCGCGGCAAAATTCTGTGCGAGACCAACCGCCGCCATGACTTCCGCCAGTTCGGTCGCCGATTCAACGCCGATGGTTCTCAGGTTCATTGCCGCACCGGGGTTCGATTCGAGCGGTGCACCGACGATGCCGACCTTGATCGGGATCTCGATGCGCCCATGCAAATTGCCGGCTTTGTCCTGTGACCACTGTGTCATCGATCCGTAGCGGCCATGACGTGCGGCATAGGCGTGGGCACCGGCCTCGATGGCCCGCCAGTCGTTGCCGGTAGCAATGGCGACCGCATCGATGCCGTTCATGACACCCTTGTTGTGTGTTGCGGCCCGGTATGGATCAACATGGGCAAAATCTGCTGCGATGATGATGCCGTCGCGCACATGTTCACCGCCGAAACCCTTGCCGGCCAGTTGTTCAGGCGTCAGCGTCACCTCAGCTGTTGCCAGCGCCCGGTCCGTCAGGTTCGACAGGATGCGCAGGAATACATTGCCTTCAGTGATCGTTTCGATCAGTGGCGCTATGCCTTCACACATGCCGTTGACAAGATTTGCGCCCATCGCATCGCGTGTGTCGACGAGCAAGTGCACAACCAGCATCTCGCTTTTCGCCGACTCGAGTGGATAGCTCGCGATCTCGAGATCCACGGCGCCGCCACCGCGCGCCACCATGCGCGGGTGAAAGCTGTTGGCGAGGTCGAGAATTTCCTGTTTGTGCTCGAGTACGGCGGCCTTGGCACGATTCAGGTCGGGTGCATCCATGACCTGGATCTGGCCAATCAGGATCGGGTCCGTCGAAGTCGTAGTGAATCCGCCGGAAGAACGCGTCAGTTTCGCGGCGGCGCTCAGCGCGGCGACGATCGAGGGTTCTTCGACGACCAGTGGTATGACGTATTCTTTACTGTTGATCAGGAAATTCATCGCGAGTCCGATCGGCAGACCCAACACACCGATGACGTTCTCGATCATCTTGTCGGCGGCGCTGAGACCGAGCGTTGCCTCGCCGGATACGAGGCGGGCGAAATCACCGTCCGTCAGCAGTCCCTGATCGTGGGCCGCGCGGATGCGTTCATCGATACTCATCTTGTAAAAACGCGGAATTCTTGATCCGGCCACACCCAGCTCCAGTTTCAGGTACAACAGCGTCCAAGGCACCTTATATAAGGTGTAAGCGATACTCGCAACTTGGCGGCACGGACCCTAGCAGGAATGGCCCATGTGCGCCAATGAGCGAGACCCCGCCCGGAATCGAAACCGACTGGTCTGCGAGTGCAATAGCATAAATGCGGTGCGACAATAGCCTGGCTGTTGAACCTGGATGGCACATGGACAAGATCTGGCTGAAGCAATACACGCAAGGCGTACCGCACGAACTCGACCTGGACCCGGATGAGTCCGTAGTCGATATTCTGGAGCGTTCCTGCAGCCGTTATGCCGATCGGGACGCGTTTACGAATCTCGGGCATTCGCTGACCTATCGCGAGCTTGATGAAATGACGGCACGTTTCGCTGCCTGGCTGCAGACCGAAGCCGGCTTGTCGCGTGGTGATCGTGTCGCGATTATGATGCCAAACCTGTTGCAGTATCCGGTAGCACTGTTTGGCATCCTGCGGGCAGGCCTGGTGGTCGTCAGTGTGAACCCACTGTATACACCGCGGGAACTGGAATACCAGCTGATCGACTCGGGATCCCGCGCCATAGTCATTGCGTCGATGAGCGCCGCAGTGCTCGAAGATATTATTGGCGAAACTTCGGTCGAGCAGGTTGTCGTGACCGATGTCGGTGATTTGTTACCTTTCCCGCGCCGGTCGCTGGTGAATTTTGCGGTGCGCCATATCAAGCGGATAGTTCCACGTTACGAACTTGAAAATGCCGTTTCATTTCGAGCAATGCTCGAAACATCGAGTGAGGCGTTTAAGGCCGAGCCATTAGTGGGTGCAGATCTTGCGGTCTTGCAATATACCGGCGGTACGACGGGCCGGGCAAAGGCTGCGATGCTCAGTCACGGTAATCTCGTCGCCAATGTTCGGCAACTGAACGCCTGGTTTGCAGCACTTATCGAGGAAGGGCAGGAACTGGTCGTCACGGCACTGCCGCTCTATCACGTCTATGCCTTGATGTGTAATTGCCTGTGTTATTTCGATCATGGCGCGAATAATCTGTTGATTACCGATCCGCGTGATACGGCCGGGTTTATCCGCGAACTGAAGAGATACCCATTCTCGGCAATCACCGGTGTTAATACCCTCTATCAGAGCCTTGTCATGCACCCGGACTTTCCGGGTATTGATTTCTCGACACTGAAAATTGTATCGGCGGGTGGCATGGCCGTGCTTGATGATACCGCGCGTCAGTGGACAGAACTTACCAACACGGTCATCACGGAGGGGTATGGTTTGTCCGAGACATCACCTGTGCTGACTTCCAATCCGCTCGGGATTAAGGAGTTTCGCGGCAGTATCGGATTACCGTTACCGAGCACCGACATCTCCTTGCGCATCGATAACAACCGTGAGCCGCCGATTGGCGAGCCCGGTGAGTTGTGCGCGCGCGGGCCGCAGGTTATGTCCGGCTACTGGAACAATCCGGAAACAACGGCGAAGGTCATGACGGATGACGGTTTCTTCAGGACCGGTGATATCGCCGTCGTCGATGAGCAGGGTTATTTCACGATCGTCGATCGCAAGAAAGATATGATCCTCGTGTCAGGATTTAACGTCTATCCGAATGAGATCGAGAATGTGCTGACGATGCATCCGGATGTCATTGAGGCGGCCTGTATCGGCTCCCGCGACCGTCGCGGGCGTGAGTTTGTCAAGGTTTTTGTCGTACTGAAAGACGGTGCAGTTGCTGATGCTGATGTGATTCGCAATCACTGCCGCCAGAACCTGGCCGCGTACAAGGTGCCAAAACTTGTCGAGTTTCGTTCCGAATTGCCGAAGTCACCGGTCGGAAAAATTCTGCGGCGTGAACTACGTGACGACGAAGAATAGACTGACTTTCAACAATAAGAACGTTTCTCTCTCCAGGATTATTCGATGGCCAATTCCAAATCCACCGCTTCCGGTTTTCATGCTCTGAAGCTTGCTGCTCCGTTACTGACGGCGCTGGATGAGGTCGGCTACGAAACTCCGTCGCCGATTCAGGCTCAGGCTATTCCGCACCTCCTGAAAGGTCTGGATCTGTTGGGTCACGCTCCTACCGGCACGGGTAAGACTGCTGCGTTTGCCTTGCCTCTGTTGTCGCGCATCGACATAAAAAATAAACAAGTTCAGGTGATGACTCTGACCCCTACCCGCGAACTTGCGATTCAGGTCGCTGAGGCCTTTCAGCGGTATGCGTCGCATATTCGTGGTTTCCATGTGCTGCCGATTTACGGTGGTCAGGAATATTCCGGCCAAATACGACAACTGAAGCGGGGCGTACACGTGGTCGTGGGCACGCCGGGGCGGGTGATGGATCACATGCGCAAAGGCACGTTGAAGCTCGGTGGATTGCAGGCGCTGGTGCTCGATGAAGCAGATGAAATGCTGCGCATGGGTTTCATCGATGAAGTCAAATGGATTCTCGAGCAGACACCTGAAAAGCGTCAGATGGCACTGTTCTCGGCAACCATGCCGAAAGAAATCGAGCGCATCGCACGGCAGCATCTCCACGAACCGCAAAAGATTTCCATCAAGACCCGAACCGCCACCGCCGAAACTATTCGTCAGCGTTACTGGCTGGTCAGCGGATTGCACAAGCTGGATGCTTTCACACGAATTCTGGAGGTGGAGTCTTTTGACGCCATATTGGTGTTTGTGCGCACCAAGACGGCCACGACAGAACTCGCCGAACGTCTGGAAGCGCGGGGTTACGCCGCCGCAGCGATGAACGGCGATATGGTGCAAAAGCAACGTGAGCAGATGGTCGAGCGCCTGAAAAAAGGTTCACTGGATATCCTGGTGGCCACTGACGTTGCCGCTCGAGGGCTGGATGTCGATCGAATCAGCCATGTGGTCAACTATGACATCCCTTATGACACCGAGGCTTATATTCATCGTATCGGGCGCACGGGACGAGCCGGCCGGCAAGGTGACGCTATCCTGTTTGTGGCGCCACGCGAGCGACGGATGCTCAACGCCATAGAGCGGGCGACCAAACAGAAGATCGAGCCGTTGGAGCTGCCTTCGACAGAGAGAGTCAATAACAAGCGAATCGCAGATTTTAAACAGAAAATAACCGATACCCTGGCCGCCGGTGAACTGGCCTTCATGCAAAACCTGGTGGAACAATATCAGCAGCAACACGATGTGCCGGCACTGGAGATCGCTGCCGCATTGGCCAAGCTCTCGATTGGTGATCGGCCGTTGTTAATGAAGCCTGATAAGCACAAGCCCGGTCGCGTCATGCCTGGCGCGAAGTCACGAGAGGCTCGTGGCGAACCGCGACACGGGAAATCGCAACCGTGCCCGGATGCGGACATGGAACGGTTTCGCATTGAGGTCGGGCATCAACACGGCGTCAAACCCGGCAATATCGTCGGCGCGATTGCTAATGAAGCAGGGCTGGATGGCCGAAACATTGGTCGCATCGAAATCAGCGAGGATTTCAGTTTGATCGATCTGCCGGTCGGCATGCCGCGAGAGATATTTAATGATCTCAGGAAAGTCAGGGTGTGCGGTCAGGCGCTGAATATTTCACGTCTCGATAAGGCCGTGCCCGGAAAAAAAGGCCGGCCCAAACCGGCACGGAAAAAGAAGGTCAAAGCGAAGTCGCCTGTAAGGAAAAAGACCGGCCAGAAGAAATCCGGCAAAAAGAGATCCGGCAAGAAGAGGCCAATAAAGAAAAAGAAATCCAAGTGATGGATTGACGATATGGCGGTGCAGTGATGCCGGCTATTTCTTGCGACGGTTAGCTGCAGCTTTCTCGACAGCGGCCCAGTGATCGGCGTCGGTCCACGACGTGACGAAATGTTCTTGTTCGATACTCGACAGATGCTTGTGAGCAATATGCCGATGACCGGTTGTCAGTGCTTTGAAACCTTTCAACACTAGCCGGCTGCGTGCGAGATAGGGTTGCAGGAAGTTTGCGAGACAGGTGTCGAGGCTTTCATCTGCGCTGCAGACGCGGTCGAGCAAGCCGGCCGCGAAAGCCTCTTCGGCTGTTAGCCGCCGGGCACTGATTAACAGGTCCAGGGCGCGTCGGCTGCCGGCGGCAGCGACGAGGTCGATGCCGCCGCCCCAGGCCGTCGTCACGGCGAGTTGACCCTGCAGGAAACCAATCTCCGCATTTGCCGCCGCGACCCGCAGGTCGCAGGCCATGGCCAGTTCGGCGCCGCCGCCCAGTGCGAGGCCATTCAGCGCGGCGATGACCGGCAACGGAAAATTACGGATCTGATCGAGAGCCCGGCGCCCGCGTTTCGACATCGCTTCGGCCTGGTCCGTCGTACGGATTGCATCGAGTTCTTTTAGATCTCCACCGGCAGCGAAGCAGCGATCGCCGCTTGCCGTGATGACCGCAACCTTTATCGCATCGTTTTCCGCGTGGCTGGTCAGTGTTGTGCCGAGCGCATCAAGCAGGTCCATACTCAATGCATTGCGCTT
Organism: uncultured Chromatiaceae bacterium; assembly: GCA_964629475.1. GTDB lineage: Bacteria > Pseudomonadota > Gammaproteobacteria > Steroidobacterales > SMWD01. Next base: position 88,965 of record CAZVQW010000004.1, read on the forward strand.
CTCGGGTCGATTGATCGTCAGTGTCAGAACATCGTGGCGTACTTCAACGAGCAAGCTGTCGTCAGACGGTTTATGACCGGACGGGATCTGGTTAGACAAAATCCGGTCCCGGTCAGAAATACAATCGCATGATGCATTCGGCAACACATGCGGGGCGGTCCTGACCCTCGATCTCTACCGTGTACTGTTCGGTCAGTTGCAGGCTGTTCTTGATTTCCTCGGCGGCGATCAGCGTGCAACGTGCACGAATATTACTGCCGACTTTGACTGCATTCGTGAAGCGCAGCTTGTTCAGTCCGTAGTTAATGACATTCTTGACGCCGGGGAAAATTGGCGTGTCGCCGTTGACCAGACCACGCAGCATCGGGTACAGGGAAAGTGTCAGGTAGCCGTGGGCAATCGTAGAACCATAGGGTGATTCCGTCTTCGCGCGTTGCTCGTCGACGTGGATCCATTGGCTGTCGCCGGTCGCTTGTGCGAACATGTTGATCAGTTCCTGGCTGACCGGCAGCCATTCACTCAGATAGATTTCCTCGCCGATTCTTCCGTTCAGGTCCGCAAGGACTTCTGTTAACGCCATTGTAAGATTCCTTTTTAGCTGTTGGCCGAAAACCGGCTGTGAATGCTAGCAGATCCGGCCATTGCTCGGGGCGATAGTCTGGCAACTGTCGTAGGAGCGGCTTCCAGCCGCGATTGGTTGTGCCCCGAACTTAATCGCGGCTGGAAGCCGCTCCTACAATAGCTCACGGGATTGAACTTAAGGCCTTCAGAAAACTCCAAAAACAGGCCGGTGACCCGATTCCGGCGATATAATGGCCGAATACAGGCAAGACCACGACCACGGGACCTGTCACAACGATTTATCAGTACTGCAATGACCATGAAACACATTTCGATCATCATTGTCTTATCCACCGCTGTCCTATGGTTGGCCGGCTGTAATTCGAGCCTGCAGAAACCCGATTCTCAACAGAGCACACCAGCGGGCCCGTCGGGCAGCATTCCATCGATTCCACCTTCCAGTTCAGGTAATGAGTCAGGTAGCGAGTCCGGTGATGCGTCGGGATCGTCAGGCGGCACACAGGCAGGTAGCCAAGCCGGAAATCAGGGCAGCGAGGGTGTCGACGGTCAAGGCACGAAGGGTGAAGCCGGCCAGAGTGAAGCAGGCCAAGGTGAAGCAGATCAGGGTGATTCGGCAGGTACGGGGCAAGACGGTGAAATCGGCGATTCGGCCGGCAGCAAACAGGCCGGCAGCAGTGGTAGTGCCGATTCCGCAGATTCTGGGGAAATGGGCGCCGATGGCGATCAACAGGCGGGCCAGGGTTCCGGAACCGTGGCGGGTGCCGGTGGTCTGGTTGGCATGAACGGGTCCATGAGTGGTCAAGGCGGTCAGGAGATGGGCGAGGGAATGGGCTCCGGAGGTCTTGACGAAGTTTTTGATAAATCACTGGGCGATTTCGATAAACAGATGGGCCGCGAGCAGGCCGGTGTCCAGGGTTCATCCGGTGCAATGGAGCAGCGTGAAACAGCCGACGAAAAATCTGTCCGCACAGCCAGTATGAAGGGTGGCAGTATAGGCGGAATCGGCACTGCCGGAGCGACGGGTGGTTCGTCGTCGAGCGGCGGCATGTCCGGTGGCGCCTCGGGTTCGTCCGGCTCGGCGGAGTCCGGAGAAGGGGGCTCGGCGGACTCGGGTGGCGGCTCGGGTGCGGGCCCGGAGGGTGCCGGTGCCAGCGATCCGGGTGAAGAGCAGGTCGCCGAGTTGCCGGATGACATTACGGTTGACGAGAGCGCGGAAGATCAGGTTGCTCGTCAGATTCGTGAGGCCGCGATGGCGGAAAAGGATCCGCTGATTCGCGATGCGCTGTGGGATGAGTATCGCAAGCACATGGGCATGAATTAAAGCAGGTTTTATGCAGGTTATTGAGCAAATACGCCGGACAGCCTGGCGAATGCTGATCCTGGCCGCAGTGACATTACTCGTGACCGCGTGTGCGGGTTCACGCACGGTTTCTTACGATACCGTCGATGTCATACAGGCTGAATCCGATGTCCCGGAACATGCCTTGCTCGATGTCGGCATCATGATTTTCGATCCCGGTGTCGATGAGCATGAGGAGGCCACGGATAACAATGTGTTCCCCGATGTGCGGCGCGCCGAAGCTCATTACATGCCGTATCACCTGAAAAAAACTCTCGAGGGTACGGGCCTGTGGGGTTCTGTCTGGGTCTTGCCGGAACATTCCGATGCGGTCGATATCCTGGTCTGGGGACGCATCGACCATTCCGATGGGCTCGAAGTCAAAGTGCGCGTCGGTGCCTGGGATGCGACGGGTAAGGAGTGGCTAAACAAGACATACAAGGATCGTATTCCGCAGAAGGCCTATTCGAAGTATCGGGACCTGACCGTGGATCCGTATCAGGATCTGTATAACGAGATCGCCAACGATCTGCTGGCCGAGCGAAGCCGGCTTTCGGAAAAAGAGCTTAAGACGGTGCGTCATGTTGCAGAATTACGTTTTGCCGCAGATCTCGTGCCATCGGCATTTGAAGCGCATCTGGCCGAAGATGACGGTGAGTACAGGATTCGCCGTTTACCCGCTGTCGATGATCCGATGGTGCAACGCATGCGTGCGGTACGGGACCGGGAATACACTTTTGTCGATACTCTGAACGAGTATTACGCGAGCCTGTATTACGAGATGGCACCGTCTTATGAAGACTGGCGAAAAATGTCGCGCGAAGAAACACTGAATTATCAGGAATTGAATCGGGCGGCCTGGACTCGCGGCCTGCTGGGGCTTGCTGCAATTGTCGGCGCCGTGATGTACGAATCGCAGGCGGGTGGCGGCAATGCGGCGATCACGAATACCGCCGTCCTGATGGGTGTGTCCGGGATCATGTCCGGTCTCGAGAAGAACAGAGAGGCCAAGGAACACGGCGAGTCATTGCGCGAACTCGGCGAATCGTTCGATTCCGAAGCAGAACCGCTGGTCATCGAACTCGAGGGGCAGACCCATCGCCTGACCGGTACGGCGGAACAGAAGTATCTCGAGTGGCGTCGCTTGTTGCATGAGATTTATTCGTCTGAAACCGGTTTTATCATAGCCGGCGATGCACCGGAGGACTCTGCTCCGGAGGAGCCGGTTCCGGCCTCAGCCAATTGATGCCGCGACCTGCACCCGGGCTGACCCTGTCCGACCGGTTCACGCTCGTGCGCGAACTCGGGCATGGCGCTATGGGCACGGTTTGGCTGGCCGAGGATCAGCACCTGGGCACGCGTGTTGCGCTCAAGATTCTGGCGGCAGAATTGACGGCATCGCCGACATTTGTTGCCTTGTTGCGAGACGAAAATCACAAGGCCAGCCGACTGTTACATCCGAATATCGTTCGCGTACACGAATTTTTTGCATCAGATGACAGTTGTTATATCTCGATGCAGTACATCGATGGGCCGACCCTCGGTCATCGGGTTCTCAATACTTTTTCCGCTGCCGTCGAGTGCGTGTTATCGCTTTGCGATGCCATCGAGTACGCACATCGTTCCGGTATCGTGCACCGGGACATCAAGCCGGCCAATGTGCTGCGTGACTCGGCGGGCCATTATTATCTGAGTGACTTTGGCGTTGCGGGCATGGTAGCCGATGATGCACAGTCGATCCGACTCCGTGGTGGCGGATCGTTGCCCTCGATGAGCCCGCAGCAACTCGACGGTGAACCGGCGAGCGTGGCCGATGATATCTATGCGCTGGGCGCGTTGCTGTATGAGTTGTTGTCGGGAGCACCGTTATTTCATCCGGACCCGACGCCACAGAGGATCCGCGAAGAACAGCCGCCGGCATTGACGGTCGATCAATCCGGCGCTGAGATTCCAGGTGCGCTGGTGGCATTGGTGCGCGCCATGCTCGACAAGAACCCGGCTCGCAGACCGGCCGGAATTGCGGCGGTGCGGTCAATTCTCGAGGAAATCCGGGCCGACTATTGCATAGAGCAAACCGGTGCTGCACCAACCGGCGAGGTCGCAGGCAGCGCCACAGAGACCGTCATTCGGCCACGGCGTCGGCCCGGGAGTGGTACCGCCGGGAGCATCAATGGGCCTGAGGGAAACAATGCACCGCAGCCCGTTTTGATGCAGGCGGGCAAGCAAGGCCCGCCGTTGCGTTTTGTGTTGGCGGGACTCGGCGTGCTGGTGGCGATAGCCATTGGAGTTGTCTTCCTGTTGCCGACGATAGTCGAGGAACGCGGTGCGCTGGTAACCAAACCGGGCAGCCGGCCTGCACCCGAATCGCACGAGGAAGTCGAAGAAACGACAGTGGTTGCTCCCGCGGTCGATCCGGCCATCGTCGCTGCGCAGCGTGCGCGTGCGGATGAAGTGCTCGGTGAAATACTGACGGTCGAAGAACGCTTGCGTTTGATCGGTGTCGAGAACTGGGGCGGTGATGACTGGTTGGAGGCCGGGCGTCTGGCCGAAACCGGTGATGCTGCGTACCGTGAACGTGATTACGCGACGGCGCTGACGAGTCATCGCCAGGCATTGGAACGCATGCACTTGCTCGAATCCCGGGCACCCGAGGTTTTTGCGCGCGCGCTTCTTGACGGTGGCGAGGCATTAATCGCGCGAAATCAGAATGTTGCGATTCAACAATTTGAAATCGCGCTGCTGATCCAACCGGGCCAGCCCGATGCACAACACGGATTGCAGCGGGCGTTGCGTCTTGACCGGGTTCTGGACCTGATGAACCAGGCCGCGGAGGCCGAGCGGGTTGATGACTGGCCGGCGGCAGAGTCTTTGTATCGGCAGGCACTGGAACTCGATGCCGAATGGCAGCCGGCGATCGAAAGTCTCGGGCGGGTGCTTGCGGCGATTGACCAGGCCGGCTTTGAGACACACATGGCTGCCGGGTTTAGCGCCGTGCAGCGCCAGGAATATACACAGGCACGACAGGCGTTTCGTTCCGCATTAAAAACTCGTCCGGGCAATCCGGCTGCAATCGAAGCCTTGCGCCAGATCGATGCCGACGAGGAACTCAGGAAGATTGTCGCACTGCGCCTGGCCGCTCGTGCCGCCGAAGGCGGGGAACGCTGGCCGGAGGCGGTACGCAACTATACTGAAATTCTTACCATTGACCCCAAGATCGAGGCCGTGAGCCGTGATCTGCAGCGTGCCCGTGATCGTGCACAACTGGCTGTCGATCTCGACAGCGCTATTGCCGACGCCGATCGATTTTACGAGGATCGGGTGGCCCGCCAGGCTGCTGTGGTGCTGGCCAGGGCACATACGGTGTTAGAGCCGGGCCCGAAGCTGACGGGGCAGATGGAGCAACTTGACGGGTTATTGCGAATTGCGGCAATTCCCGTGCCGGTCCGTTTTGAGTCGGACAATATGACGGATGTTGTGATATACAAAGTCGGCCGCCTTGGCCTGTTTACCACACGAACCATCGACCTCAAGCCCGGCAGCTACGTGGCGTCAGGAACACGGGACGGTTATCGTGATGTGCGCCGAACGTTTCGTGTCGGCGCCGACGGTGCGATGGCGCCGATTGTCCTGACTTGCGAGGAGCCGATTTGAGTCGAAAAATCGTTGTCGTCGATGCCAACGGCGAGCGGTCACTGGATGACGGCGATTGGCCGCTGACGATCGGCTGCCTGCCGGGTGCCGATATTCGCGTCGCCGGTGCCGTTGCCGACGGCGATATCGGGTTGATTGACGTGCTCGATGAGCGGCCGTTTCTGCAGCGCATTGGCAATGCGCGTGGTTTGACATTCAATGACGAGCCGGTGTCCTCGACGCGCTGGCTGGATAATGGTGACGTTATTGCTGCGCATGGCACGACGATTACCTGTGCCTTTGGCGACGACGAGATGCGGTTCGTCGTTGCGGCTGAACCCATTGATTATCCGACCTTGCCGCCCGAGATTGCGGCCTCCGGCGACGGGGCCGCTGACAACGACATTCAGATCGCACCGATTCGCCCTCGCAAGCCTGTAGTGCAGGCCGGTTCCACTCCCGATGGTAACTCTCGTGCGAAATGGAGCGGTGTGGGCGCACTCGTCATCTTGCTGGCTGCAGCGGCTTATTTGTTTACGTCGAAGGCTGTGCTGATCGATATCGAACCACTGGATGCCGACGTGAGTATTGCCGGCGGCCTGCTGAAGCCGAAGTTTGGCGATCGCTACCTGCTGCGTCCGGGCACTTATCGTGTCATCGCTACAGCCGAGGGTTACGTGGCATCGCACGAAGAAATTGTCGTCGCGGAAGCTGATACCCAGACGTTCAGCATTGCACTTGAAAAATTGCCCGGCCGACTGGCTGTCGAAACGCAACCTGCGGTCGAGGCGCGTGTATCCATCGATGGCTCAATGCTCGGCTCGACGTTTGACGGGCCGTTGATCGTTGCACCGGGTCCGCACGCGATATTACTCGAGACGGATCGTTATCTCGATTACTCGGGTTCAGTCGAGATCGAAGGGCGTGATCAGCTGCAGACATTTCGTGCGGAACTCAGTCCCGGTTGGGCCGACGTGACATTCACGACGCAGCCGGCCGGCGCGGCCATACTCGTCGATGATGCAGAAGTAGCCAGTACGCCGGCAACGGTCGGGATCATGGCCGGCACGCATGACGTAACATTGCGCAAAGACGGCTATAAAACCTGGCAGCGATCGTTGACCACCGTCGCCGGTGGCAGCCATGAACCGTTCAATATTAGCCTGGACGAAGCGGATGGTGTTCTGCGCGTGACGACCCGTCCGGCCGGGGCTGCCGTCAGTGTCGATGGGCGTTACCGCGGACAGACACCGATCGAAGTTGATCTGTCGCCCGGTGCGAGTGTCAAGGTAATCGTAACCAAGCCCGGTTTTGCGCCGGTCAGCCGAACTGTTCGCGTGGAATCCCGACAGAATCAGTCTGTGCACCTCGATCTCGAGGCGCGAACCGGTGTGGTGCAGATTTCGAGTACGCCTGGTGATGCAGAACTCTTCGTCGACGGTCGCTCCGTCGGTCGTACCGGGCAGTCGCTGACGCTGCCGGCACGAGTGCATCGTGTCGAGATTCGCAAGGAAGGGTTCGCGCCCTACAAAACGGAAATCAATCCAAAGCCCGGTCTGCCCGGGACGCTGAATGCCCGGTTGTTAACTCCGACCGAAGCACACCTCGCGGCGCATCCGCAGATCCTGAAAACATACCAGGGTGCGTCATTGCGACTCGTTGGTCCCGGGCAATTCGCGATGGGCGCACCACGCCGTGAACAGGGACGGCGGCCGAACGAGTCACAACACGAGGTCAGGCTGTCACGCCTGTTCTATATTGCATTGTATGAGGTCACGAATGAGCAATTCGCGGCATTCAAACCGAAGCATACGTCCGGGGCCGAGAAATACCTTCAGCTGGCCGATGGAGACCACCCGGTCGTCATGTTGAGTTGGGAGGACGCCACCGGCTACTGTAACTGGCTCAGTGGCAAGGACGGTCTGCCATTTGCCTATGTCGTCGAGGATGGGGAGATCGTGCTCGCCTCGCCGCCGAACACCGGTTACCGGCTGCCGACCGAGGCTGAATGGGCGTGGGTTGCCCGTTATAGCGGTGGCGGAGCATCGCGCAAGTACCCGTGGGGCGATCAGATGCCACCGCCGGACGGCGCGGGTAATTACGCGGATGTCTCGGCGCGTAGTATTCTGACCAAAGTGTTGAGCAACTATAACGACGGATTCGCCGTCACGGCGCCGGTCGGCCGGTTTGATGCAAACCCGCTCGGATTGTTCGATCTGGGCGGCAATGTAGCCGAATGGGTCAATGATCGTTATGGTATTTATGCGGACGCGAGCGGCGTAGAGACTAACCCGGTCGGTCCGGACGGCGGGCAGTATCATGTGATTCGTGGTTCCGGGTGGCGGCATTCGAGTATTGGCGAGTTGCGCCTGGCCTACCGGGACTTCGGTGACCGCGGTCGGTTCGATGTCGGCTTCCGCATTGCGCGGTATGCCGATGCGTTGACGGAGGAGCATTGAAATGCGCACCGTGATAATCGGGCTATGGTTATGGTTGGTGACAGCCGTTGCGGTTGGCGTGCCGGTCGATGAGCCGGCTGCCGGGCAGCCGGAGGCTGATGAGTCGCAAGTAACCGAGTCGACAGTTATCGAGTCACAGGCTGAAACCGAGGAACAGGCAGATGCCGATATACGCCAAATCGAGGCGGGCGTCAGTGGCGCGGACGACATCGAAGAGTTCGTGCCGAAAAAACCGCTATCCGCCGATAAGGCCATTGCTTTGCCGTCAGATATATAACCTTATGAATGAGATTCATCGAGCATGAAAAACAGTTTTACCACTGAATTCGTTTTCCAGTTATTCGCCCTGATCGTCGCGATCATCATCGTACATACGATTTATGTCGGCATCGTCAGGCCGAATGCAGCGGCAGTACTCGAAGAGCAGACGATCATGATTGCCCAGGATCCGGACTACGTCCCCGAGCGGTCCGGGTATGTCATCGTCAAGGACTTTGAGCAGGAGGCTTGCTTCATTCTGATGATTTGGGCGCTGTCGATCATGGGTTATAAGGCGTGGATGGCAAACGGGGAGCGCGCATTGCTGGCTCTCGATCTCGTGCCGGTTGCCGACGGTGTGCGCATTTTGCCCGAGGACAGTCGTGAGTATGCGCGCCAGTTACAGGCATTGCCGGACGTGCAGCGTCACTTGCTTTTGCCAAGAACATTGCTGGCGGCGCTGGAGCGCTTTGGCGCAACGCGCAACGTTCAGGATGTTTCATCGTCGACACACACGATGGTTACGTCCGAGGCCGAACGTCTCGAATCGGAATTGTCGATGATTCGTTATCTCGCCTGGGCAATTCCGTCGATCGGTTTTATCGGTACGGTACGCGGTATCGGTGTTGCGCTCGGCCTTGCACATCGTGCCGTCGAAGGCGATATCAGCGGCGTGACACAGAGCCTCGGTACCGCATTTAATTCAACATTCATCGCACTGTTGATCAGTATTTTTCTGATGTTTCTTGTGCATCAGTTACAGCTTTTGCAAGAGCGACTTTCGTTCGATACGGAGCGCTATGTCGATCAGCATCTGATCAGGCATATGCACGTTCAATGAAGGCGTGATGTAGTTGCCACCCGATGACGACCCGATGACAACAATCGCGATTGATTTCAATGATACGGCGCTCATTGCCGTCGGGCCGGAAGGTGTGCTCGAACCGGGGCTGGCTACGGAACCCGGCTATGCGGTCATTACCGGTGGCGATCCATTTTTTGGGCTGGCTGCCCGACGGCAGGCGCGGTTACGCCCCCGTGATACCCATGCTCGTTTCTGGCGTGAGCTGGCGACCGAGCCGCTGGCAGAGAAAGTGGGCCCGTATACGACATCGGCGGATCTCGTGCATGCCCATCTCCAGTCACTGTGGCATGGCTGGTCGGCCGGGGTCAGCGATGTAATTTTCGTGGTTCCGGATTATTGGTCGCCCGAACAGCTCGGTCTGCTGCTTGGTATTGCCGAGGAACTCGCCATTCGGGTGATCGGTCTGGTCGACAGCGCCGTGGCATCGACACGTTGCCACTATGAAGTTGACGACCTGTTGCACCTCGATATTTCCCTGCATGCCGCGACCGTTACCCGGATGAAGCAGGAAGGTGGAACGGCAATCGAAAGCCGACAGTCAATCGACGGTATCGGTATCGAGCGACTCCAGCGAGCCTGTGTCGAACACATTGCCGCCCGCTTTCTGGAGCGTACGCGGTTCGATCCCTTACACGACGCGTCCAGCGAGCAGGCCCTGTACGATGGTCTCGACGGGTGGCTGCGATCTTTGCAGCGATCTGCTTCAGTCACCGCGACGATTGAACGCAACGGCAATGAATACGCCGTACTGATCGAACGGGATGGCCTGGTGCCGGTACTGGCGTCCTGCTATGAACCGATCATGCAGCATCTGCGCAGTCGCCTGACTGCCGGGCACAATGTGGCGATCCAGGTCACCGACCGGCTTGCCGGGTTTCCCGGTATCGTCGATGCTGTCGATCGATTGCCGCAGGTTACAACTTTTGTACTTGAGCCCGCCGCCGCTGCGCGTGGCGCATTACAGCGTGCAGGGCAGTTTGCGCAGGCGAACGGTGGCATCGTTCTCAAGACATTGCTGCGCTGGGACCGGGCGCCAATAGATGTTGAAGCCAAACTCGCGACCGAAAATAGTGATTGCAGTCCTGCAGCGCCGCCACCGGCAAGTGCACTGGAGAATATGCAATTACCGACGCATGTCTTATATGCGGGGCGTGTGTATCGAATTGGCGAGCAACCGATAAATATCGGCAGCGAACTCGCGGCGGATGATTACGGTATCAGCTTGCCTGTCGGCAACCGCGGCGTTTCCCGTCGTCACTGCGCCATTCAGGCCGGCCTGAACGGCGTTGAACTCGTTGACTACAGTCGCTTTGGAACCCGCCTCAATGGTCATGCCATCGACAGCGCGGCCATCCTGCAGGCGGGGGACGTCATCAGTGTCGGTGAACCGTCGATCGACCTGTGGCTCGTCACCGAAGTCGCCGCCGATGTCATGGCGCGGGGGGCCGGCGATGGCGCGTAAGAAGTTTGATGTATTCAACCTGTCGTTTCTGGATGTCATGGCGTGCGGTCTCGGCGCAATTGTTCTGTTTTATATGATCATCAATGCGCAGGTTGCAGCGCGTGCAGACCTGGCAAATGAAGAGTTGCTTGCAGAAACCAGCCTGCTGGAAGAAGAGGTTTTCGATGGCACCAAAGACCTGATTCGCATCCGGACAACACTTGAAACCAAAGATCAGCAACGCGTATCGGCCGAGGATGAGGCCGACGCATTGCAGAGGATGCTCGAGCGATTGCTCGAGGAAATCGAAGGTTCCGAGGCGAGTCTCGCGCAAGTCGACAGCATCGAAAAACTCAGGTCGGATGTCGAGCGGCTCGAGACAGCAAAGCAGAAGATGCAGGCAGACAGTGCTGACCCGGGGGATAGTTCTGGCCGTAGCCTGCGCAGCTATATCGGTGAAGGCAATCGGCAGTATCTGACCGGCATGAAAATGGGCGGCAAGCATGTCCTGATCCTGATTGATTCTTCGGCGAGCATGCTCGGGCGATCTTACGTTAATGTCGTGCGCTTTCGTCTGATGGACAATGAACGAAAACGTCAGACGCCGAAATGGCAACAGGCAGTGGATACGGTCGACTGGCTGACGACCAAACTCGATCCGGATGCAATGTTCCAGATTTACCGGTTCGATGAGAACGTCACCAGTGTCGTACCGGACGGGACCGGAGAATGGCTCGGTGTATTGAACGGGGTCGGGGTAGATCGGGCGATCGCGGAACTGCGCAAGGTGACACCGGGCAATGGCAGTAACCTGTATCGGGCGTTTCAGTCGATTCGAGACCTGGAGCCGCTGCCGGATAATATCTTCCTGCTGACCGACGGCTTACCGACCCAGGGCCGGGTGGTGCCCAGCAAGCCCGAGATGATCAATGTCAGCCGGCGCATCGATTTGTTCAATAAGGCCAGGCGGGAACTGCCGGGGCGGGTGCCGCTCAACATTATCCTGTTGCCGATGGATGGCGATCCCGATGCTGCCGCCCACTATTGGCGGCTGGCTGTCGAGCGCAGGGGGTCGTTCATGGCCCCGTCACGGGATTGGCCATGATGAAGTGGGCATGAGAATACCGTGAGCAAAAGACGATGAAAAAGAATCGCGATACAGAGACCTTCAGCCTATCGTTTCTGGATGCGGTGACCTGTGCATTCGGTGCCGTCATCCTGTTGCTCGTGCTGACGAAAATATACGAGCCGCAGATAATCGAGCGCAGCAAAGAACAACTGATCGGACTGATTGCAGCGTTGCAGGAGCAATTGTTCGATATGCGTGGCGAGGTTGCCGTCATGAACCGGGAGTTGTTGACCGTTGAAGAGCAACTGGCCGCATCGGGAAGCCGTTTGGCGAGCCTGCGTCAGTCCATGAGCAAAGCGCAGGGAAAATACGATGCACTGCAGATTGAGTTGCAGGGCGATACAGAAGAACGTCAGGCACTGCTGGCGGCTCGTCAGAGCCTGACCGTCGAAATGAAAATTCTGCTCGCGAGCTATCAGCCGGAACCGGGCGACACGACGGTGGGTGGCATCCCCGTGGACAGTGAATACATAATATTTGTTATCGATTCATCGGGCAGCATGCAGGCCGGCGCGTGGCGCACCGTCGTCGATACGGTCGAAGATACGCTGAAGGTATATCCCGATATCAAGGGCATACAGGTTATCGATACAGACGGTGTTTACCTCGATTCAAATTATTCCGGGCGCTGGATTCCCGATACACCAGGCAACCGTCGGCGTGTTCTGAGCGGCATCAAGAACATGCGCCAGGCCCGTAACTCGAGTCCACGGCGCGGCGTTCAGAAGGCGATCGAGAAGTTCTACGAGCCGGGATTGAAAATCAGCATATTCATCTTCGGCGATGATTTCGATGAAGACCGAACAACCATCGAGCAGATCGCAAGTTTTGTCGACAGCATCAATACGACGGATGAGTTCGGCAATCGTCTCGTACGGATTCATGCTGTCGCATTTCCCGTGCATGTCAATCAGTTCAATTATCGCTTTATCCGTTTCTCCCAATTGATGCGCACGCTGTGCGAACGCAACGGCGGCACATTTATCGCACTGACCGAGTCCGTCGGCGGCGGGGGCTTCCGGATCCAGATCGGTGCCCGGCAACCGCAGGAATCCAATGGTGGCTGACGGGCCGGAGCTGGCCACGTGTCTTTGTTAACCGTATGAGGGCAGGGTATTCGGCGGGCTGCCGGAAAATGACTTTCGTCTCTACGGTGAAGAATGATTGCCTGTAAAGTCTCGCAGTGCGTATGAAACTTGATGCTGGTTGTGGGAGCGGCTTTAGCCGCGATGCCCTGCAATGGCGCCCCAATCGCGGCTAAAGCCGCTCCCACAATATATGAGCATGGTTAAATTTTGGAGACTTCGACGATGAGTCGCGATATGGCCGTTCGTAATCCGCGTACCGGGGAAGACGATTATTCAATCCACCCACTCGATGCAGCGGAAATCAGCAGGATTGCGGTTGATCTGCGGGCGGCACAGCAGAACTGGTTCGAGCTCGGCGTGGAACGCCGTTGTGAGATTGTCCGGGCCTGGGCGGATTCCCTGCTGGCGAAGCCTGATGTGGTCCTCGATGCGTTGTCAATCGATACCGGTCGACATCTGCTGGCGCTGATCGAAATTCGTGCTATTGAGGGCATTGTTTCCGGCTGGTGTGTGACCGTGCCGAAATTGCTGGCCAACCACGGCGAGCGACCCTCGATGACGCAAGGCGTCGGCATTCGTGAGCAACTCGTGCCGTATGAGCTCGTCGGTGTCATCAGCCCATGGAATTTCCCGGTCCTGTTGTCGATGCTCGATTCGATACCGGCGCTGATCGCCGGTTGCAGCGTCATCGTCAAGCCGAGTGAGGTGACGCCGCGGTTCATCAAACCTATGAGCGAGTCGCTGGCAGCTTTTCCGGAACTGGCCGCGGTTTTCCAATGGGTCGAGGGTGACGGCGGGACCGGTGCAGCGATGATCGACAACGTCGATGCAATCGCTTTTACCGGCAGTGTCGCAACCGGACGCATCGTGGCCGAGGGCTGTGCGCGTAACTTCATACCTTCATTTCTGGAGCTGGGTGGCAAGGACCCGGCGATTGTCCTGCCGACTGCCGAGCACGAAAAAGCCGCACGCATCGTATTGCGGTCTTCGGTTCAGGCAACCGGGCAGGCCTGCCAGTCACTCGAGCGGGTTTATGTGCAGGAAGATCGTTACGATGAATTCGTCGATGTGCTGGTCGCGATGGCCGAGAAGGTCGAACTGAATTATCCCGATATTCACCAGGGGCAAATTGGCCCGCTGATATTCGCGAAGCAGGCCGAGGTCATCGCCGGGCATATCGATGATGCGGTACGCAAGGGCGCCGAGATTCGTTGCGGTGGCAAGGTTGAGAATTATGGCGGTGGCACATGGATCCGGCCGACCGTTCTGGCCGGTGTCGATCATACGATGGAGGTCATGACCGAGGAATCGTTCGGCCCGGTGATCCCGGTCATGGCATACAAGGATGTCGATGAGGCGATCAGGCTGGCCAACGATACGAAGTACGGTTTGTCTGCCTCGGTCATCGGTCCGGATATGGATGAGGCCATCGCAGTGAGCCAGCACATCAATGCCGGTGCGATCAGCGTCAATGACGGTGCGTTAACTACCGAGGTTCATGATGCGGTCCACGATTCGTTCCTGTTGTCGGGCATGGGGGCGGCGCGAATGGGGGAGAGCGGCATCACGCGGTTCATGCGGCAGAAGGCACTGCTGATCCGGCATGTGGAGGCACTGGGGATCGAGTCACTGGAAGAGAGTCAATTGAAGGTGTAGGAGCTGGTTCTCAACAGAATAGGCCGACTCCTGCTGTTTTTATTGTTCCGCGAAGCGATCTTAATTTGCGCATAATTAAGGTAGGATACGGCAGTCTGCTTGATCCATGGTACCTGCCGTCCAATCTGGAAGTTTTAATGATAGAAGCAGAGGCAAAGTCATGTCACTAATAAGCAGAGCCAATCTGGTAAAGATTCACATGCTATTGGCCGCGTTCATATTCCCGGTTGCGTGTATGTTTCTTGTCACCGGTGGGTTCTACACTTGGGGAATTAAGGGTTCTTATGATTCCGAAGTGCATATGATTTCGTTGTTAAAGCCGCTAAATCAGGATCAGCGTCAGCTCCAGGCGCTGGTTGAACAGGAACTGCTGAAGCTTTCTATAGCAGTTCCAAGTGGGGGCGCTAAAGTGAAAAAGGGTGGTACATCCTTCAAGTTTGAATGGACAGGTTCTGACAGGGATGTTGTCCTTGAGCCTACCTCAGGCAGTTTGTCTGCCAAGCTAATAATCAAGGAAACGACGTGGTACCGGCATTTGGTACAGCTGCATAAAGCCAAAGGCGGGCAGCTATTTAAGATTTATGCGGCAATCCTTGCTGTTTCCTTGTTTATCATCTTGTTTAGCGGTTTTATCATGGCATGGCAGGTGCCAAAGTATCGGAAGTCGGCACTCATTTTTTCAGCCGCTGGCTTATGTATGTTCCTATTGATGATCAGTGCTAGCTAGCCAAGAATACTGTCGTATTTGGCTCCGTCGAAGCTCTTGTTGGATGACTGCTTCTGGTTGCGGTTCACTCGTTGAGCGCATCAATTTTCTTGCTGGCGCCCGATTATAGCTTTTGTGCCGGTTGGTTAGGGTGTCTGGGATCAGCAGGTCCGTTACCCGGAAAACCTCGCTTCTCCTGCGGGGTTTTGTCGTTCTGGGGTGCTTCTTTTCTGTGACCGCCTGCGATACAGCGGTTTTGCTGCAGGAATGTCGAGCTTCTATATCTTCAGGAGCATCATCTTTATGTTAAACGCAGCGAATAGAGGGTAAATCTGTGTGGTATGTTGCTTTGCGACATGCTTCCCGTTGAAGCGTAAGATAAACTGATTACGGTTCTTTGGATAATTCGGTATCCCTATGCCGAATCATCCATCGAAAGAAACCCGGCCTCGTGCCGGGTTTTGCTTATTTTGCACATGCCCCCTCGTAGCCGGATGCTGAAGTCCAGCCGCTGGTTATCTGCAAGTAGCGTCAGAACATCGATGATTCGTCGAGTTCGCCGCCATCTTCTTCTTTGTTCCGGCCCTTGACGAAGTCGCCCGTGATCATGCGATCGTAGGACATGCCCGGCCCGACCATGGGGTAGACGTGTGCATGCATGTCGATGATGACTTCGAGGAATGCGGGTCCGTCGTATGCGACGAATTCCCTGATCACGCGTTCGACATCGGCTTTTTTATCCAGGCGAACGGCGTATTCGAAACCATCGGCTTGTGCCGCTTTGATGAAATCCTTGCGATGCAGAGATTTGTCAGTCGCCGAGAAGCGTGCCTTGTAGTAGAGCTTCTGCCACTGACGAACCATGCCGTCACCATAGTTGTTCAGCACGACGACCTTGACCGGTAAACCGTATGTTGTGACGGTTTCCAGCTCGCCGAGATTCATGCGAATACTTGCATCGCCATCGATGTCGATGACCATGCGGTCGCGGATCGCGAACTGCGCACCGATCGCGGCCGGCAGTCCGAATCCCATCGTGCCCATGCTGCCTGAAGTTAGCCACAGGCGCGGATGTTTGAAGTCGAAGTGCTGCGCAGCCCACATCTGGTGCTGGCCGACGCCGGTCGAAATGATCGCCTCGCCCTTCGTGTGTTTGTTGATCTCTTCGATGATGTAATGCGGCTGGATCAGTTCGCTGTCACGATCGTACTCTTGCGCATGATTGCGTTTCAGGGCGGCGAGTTCATCGTGCCACTGTTTTAGTTCCAGATGAATATTATGCCGGTCGGCATATGAGATTAGAGCGGTCAGGTCACGCTTCAGAATGCCGATGTGGTGCCAGTCGACAGCTTTGACTTTGCCGATCTCCGATGGATCGACATCGAAATGTGCGATGTGCTTTGCATTTGGCGCAAATTTTTCCGGCACGCCGGCCACACGGTCATCGAACCTGGCGCCGATAGCGATCATAAAATCGCAATCGTCGACCGCGTAATTGGCAAATGCCGCACCATGCATGCCGAGCATCCGCAGCGACAGCGGGTCGGTCGTATCCTGCGCACCGATACCCATCAACGTCGTCGTGATCGGAATTCCGAAGCGTGCCGACAACTGCCGCAGCGTGTCAGCCGACTCACTGTTGATGACGCCGCCGCCGGCATAGATCAGTGGCCGTTGCGAGTTCTGCAGGATGTTGAAGAACAATTTAGCTGCACCGGACGTCAACACATTTTCTTCGATCGCGTTGATGCGTTGCCGGTATCCACTAACCGACAGCATGCCGGTGCCCTGGAATTCACCGATCCAGTTCTGTACATCCTTCGGCACGTCGATGACAACGGGGCCGGGGCGACCCGTGCGGGCGATCTCAAATGCCGTGCGGATGGTTGATTCGAGTTTGCGCGCCTCGGTGACCAGAAACACATGTTTGGCAACAGCCGAGCCCATCACGGCCGATATCGGCGCCTCCTGAAATGCATCGGTGCCGATCGCGTTGGTCGGTACCTGGCCGCAGATCACGACGATTGGGATTGAATCGGCCATGCAATCGCGAACCGGCGTGACGGTATTCGTTGCACCCGGGCCGGACGTCACCATGACGACACCGACCTTGCCGCTGGCGCGGGCGTAGCCCGCGGCCATGAAACCGGCGCCCTGCTCATTGGCGGGAACGATCAGCGGCATTGGTATGTCGCCGTTGTCGTCGCGTCGATCGTCGTTGTAGCGGAACACCGCATCATACGTCGGCAGGATTGCACCGCCGCTGTAGCCGAAGATTGTGTTGACGCCTTCGTCGGCCAATACCTGGACGATCATCTCGGCGCCCGACATACGTTTGCCGGCAAGCGGGTGAGCCGCTTTGTCAGTTGTCGGTGATGGAGTTGCCATAAGACCCGAATCTGTAGCCCGTATAGGGCAAGTGCAAAAGAAATCCTTATTATTCAGCGAGTGTCGGCCAAATGTTCTTCCATTGCAATAGCGAACGTTCTGGGCGAGACTTGCCAGTCATTTGGAAATTAAGGGTTTTTCCGGAGTTCGGACTAATAAAGGCTATGCGTCACGTCATTTCCATATTGCTGCAGAACGAGGCCGGTGCGCTGTCTCGCGTCGCCTCGATGTTTTCGACGCGTGGTTACAACATCGAGTCATTGAGCGTTGCGCCGACCGAGGATGCGCACGTGTCCCGGCTGACGCTCGTGACGATCGGTTCGGATCAGGTTATCAACCAGATTACCCACCAGTTGTTCAAGATCGTCGATGTCGTAAATATCGCGGATATGACGCTGGGCGACCATATCGAGCGTGAACTGATGTTGATCAAACTTAGCATCAGGTCGGATGGTCTGAATGCCGTTCAAGAGTTGGCCGGTCAGCACGATGTCCGAATGCTCGATGATGCACCGGCAAACTTCACGCTGGAGATGGTTGGCGGTAGCGGCCACCTCGATGAATTTGTCGACCGGGTGGGTGAGCATGCGGATATCCTCGCTGTCGTTCGCAGCGGACCGCTGTCGATCGCCCGTGGTGCGCAGGTGCTCAGCGCGACCATCTAGCCTCGGTCTATCTCTCATGACTGTTGAATCTCAGAATGCCGGGGTGAAGCCCAGACTGACGGATGCTGCGCGCATCGTCATCAAGATTGGCTCGTCGCTGCTCGTCGATGACGATTCCGGCCGTCTGAACCGGCCGTGGCTTGAGTCGCTGGCGGATGAAATTGCCCGCTTGCGCGAGCGTGGTCAGCAGGTGCTCATCGTGTCTTCAGGGGCCATTGCACTGGGCCGTAAATACCTCGGCCTTGGCCCACAGCAACGCCGATTGGAAGAGCACCAGGCGGCGGCAGCGGCGGGGCAGGTGCTGCTCGCTCACGCGTATCAGGATTTACTTGGCGAACGAAACATCAGGGTTGCACAGGTGTTGCTGACGCTCGACGATACAGAGAATCGACGCCGGTATCTGAATGCACGCAGCACGCTTGAGACTTTGCTCGGGCTTGGCGCCGTGCCGGTTATTAACGAAAACGATACTGTGGCGACGAACGAGATTCGTTATGGCGATAATGATCGGCTCGGTGCTCGTGTTGCCGAGATGGTCAGCGCCGATTACCTGGCGTTATTGTCCGATGTGGATGGTTTATACGATGCCGATCCAACGACTAATCCAGTGGCCCGGCTGATTGAGCAGGTCGACGAGATAACGCCTGAGATTGAGTCACTGGCCGGCACGTCGAATACGGCCTATGGATCCGGCGGTATGCGCACGAAAATTATCGCCGCACGCATTGCCGTCGCCGCCGGCTGTGCAACCGTGATAGCCAACGGGCGGCAATTGCGACCCATCGCGGCTATCGAAGACGATGGTCCATCGACATGGTTTACTGCCCGCAAGACACCGCGTGCCGCACGCAAGCAATGGATCGGCGGCAGCCTGAAGCCGCATGGCCGGCTCGTCATCGATAGCGGTGCGGTTAAGGCGCTGACGAATGGCAGCAGCTTGCTGCCGGTTGGTGTCGTCTCTGTCGAAGGAGATTTTGAACGAGGTGATGCCATTACGGTGGCCGATGTTAACAGGCGTGAAATCGCACGTGGCCTGACAACCTATTCGAGCAGCGATGCACAAAAAATTTGCGGTCGCCGCAGTGATGAGATTGAGAAGTTATTGGGTTACGCCGGTCGGGATGTCATCATTCATCGCGACAACCTGGTGTTACTGGATGGATGAAACGTGAATACCAGTGCATTCAGCCGTAGGAGCGGCTTCCAGCCGCGATTGACGCACCAACCTATGGGATCGCGGCTGGAAGCCGCTCCTACGGCTATTAAAACCTTTAGGCAAAAACAATGAGTGCAATAACTGAAACAATTGATCAGAACATCGGCGATGTCATGGCACGCATCGGCCTCGATGCACGCGATGCCGCGCGTGAACTGGCCAAAGCCACACCGGAACAAAAAGAATCGGCGCTGACGGCGGCCGCCGCGGCAATTCGTCAGCGCAAGTCCGAAATCCTGACCGCGAATGCACAGGACATGGCAGCTGCGACCGAGCGGCAACTATCCCAATCGATGCTCGATCGGTTATTTCTCGACGATGACCGCATCGAAGCCATGGCTGCCGGCATCGAGGAGATCGGGCGTCTCGATGATCCCATCGGTCAGATGATTGCCGAATGGGAGCGTCCGAACGGTCTCATCATTCAGCGCGTCCGCGTACCGCTCGGAGTCATCGGCATCATTTATGAGAGCCGGCCGAATGTCACGGCCGATGCCGGTGCGCTGTGCCTGAAATCCGGCAATGCTGTGATTCTGCGTGGTGGTTCGGAGAGTTTTGCTTCGAGCACTGCGATCCACAGCTGCCTGGAGCAGGGGCTGACAAGTGCCGGGCTACCGGCCAAAGCGATTCAGATGGTACCGACGAAAAGCCGCGATGCCGTCGGGTTGATGCTGTCCGGGCTCGACGGTTGTGTCGATGTCATCGTGCCGCGCGGCGGGAAGAACCTGATCGCGCGTGTACAGACCGATGCACGGGTACCTGTCATCGGCCATCTCGAAGGGCTTTGCCATGTCTATGTACATGAATCGGCTGACGTACAACTGGCCACGGCTGTCGTGCTGAATGCGAAGATGCGTCGCACCGGCATCTGCGGTGCGGCCGAAACATTACTGATCGATCGCGGTGCGCTTGAGTCGCATTTCCCATCGATCGTCGCTGCGTTAATCGATGCCGGTTGTGAACTGCGCGGTGACGCCGAAGCCTGCGCAACCGATGCGCGGCTCAAGGCCGCAAGCGAAGAAGACTGGACGACCGAATACCTTGATGCCATCCTGTCGATACGGGTCGTAGACGGCATTGATGCGGCGATCGAGCACATCACGCATTATGGGTCCGGACATACCGAGGCGATCTGTGCCGAGGATGCGGCGGCGGTCGAGCAATTCTTCCACGATGTCGACAGCGCGATCCTGCTACACAACGCGTCAACGCAGTATGCCGACGGCGGTGAATTCGGCATGGGCGCGGAGATAGGGATCGCGACCGGGCGTATCCATGCCCGCGGTCCTGTCGGCGCCGAGCAGTTGACGAGTTACAAATACCTCGTGCGAGGTTCGGGACAGACCCGGCCGTAGGGCAGCATCGCCTTATCTTCGGACTGCCACGCTCTTGATCTGGGCCAGCAACCGGTCACCCGATTTGAGACCCAATTGATGACTGGAGCGGCGCGTCAGCCGGGCCGTCAGCAGGTCGCTGCCGGCCCGCAAACGCACCAGTGCGTATGGCCCGTCGCCGGACAGGATCTCGTCCACGGTGACCGGAATAATATTCAGGATACTGCTGTCGTTTGGTCGGCTGCGACACAGACTGACATCGCCGGCCCTGATGCGAAGGCGAAGAGGTGTGTTTTCTTGTCCGAACCGGCCCGGGATCAACAGCGTTCCTCCGGAAAACTTCAACCGGGTCAGGTCATATTCCGTATCGTAGCCATCGATCGTTCCCTCGATCACCGACCCCGCTTCCTCGCCGGCCAGCAACGACAGATCGAGGTCAACCAGAACGGACTGAATATCGCCATCGGCCAGGATCTGGCCGCGATCAATGACGACCAGGTGATCGCAAAGCCGGCACACCTCCTCAATACTGTGACTGACATACAGGATCGGTAGCGAGAGCTCCGTGTGCAGACGGTCGAGAAACGGCAGAATTTCATCTTTGCGCGCACGATCCAGTGCAGCCAGCGGCTCATCCATTAGCACCAGCCGCGGTGCGCGCAGTAATGCCCGGGCAATTGCGACACGTTGTGCCTCACCGCCGGACAGTTCACCCGGCATTCGGTGGAGCAGGTGTGTAAGACCCAGTAACGCGACGATCTGTTCGAAGCCGACACCATTGTCTGCATTGTGCGAACGACGCCGCGCATACTCGAGGTTGCCGCGTACGTTCAGGTGACTGAACAGGCGCGGTTCCTGAAACACGTAGCCGATATGTCGGTCATGAATCGCCCGCGAAATATTTTGCGTCGTGTCCTGCCAGACCTCGCCGTCGATAGTGAGTTGCCCGGTCGTCGGTGTTTCGAGGCCGGCGATACAGCGGAGCAGGGAGGTCTTTCCCGATCCTGATTCACCGAATATTCCGGTGATGCCGCGCATCGGAAGCTTCAAGGTGATATTGAGCGAGTTATCGGCTCGTTTTAATTCATAACGGAAATCGACCGTTCCGGTTCCGCCAATCTGATTTTTATCTGCAATCATCTGCGCTGCCACCGTCGATTGAGGATGTACATGAACAGCAGAGCTGTAAATGCGAAGATCAGCAGAATGGCTGACAATCGATGTGCATTGGCATAATTAAGCGATTCGACCTGATCGTAGATCGCGATTGAAATGACCCTGGTTTCGCCGGGGATGTTGCCGCCGACCATCAGCACGACGCCGAATTCACCCAGTGTGTGGGCAAAGCTCAGTACGACCGCATTTAAAAATCCCCGGGTAGATTGCGGTACCGCGACCGTAAAAAATGCATCGGCTCGCGAGGCGCCTAGTGTCCATGCAGCTTCGAGGTCGCGTCGGCCCAGCGCTTCGAATGCGTTTTGCAGTGGCTGGACTGCAAACGGCAGGCTGTAGCAACACGAAGCGATGACCAGGCCCGAGAACGAGAAGGTCAGCGTCTCGCCGGTCAGGTCTACCCACCAGCTGCCGATGGAACCGTATGGTCCAAGCAGGATCAGCAAATAGAAACCCATGACCGTCGGCGGCAGAACAATCGGTAATGCGACCGTCGCCTCGATGACGGACTTCCAGCGCGATGCAGTACCGGACAACCACCAGGCCAGCGGCGTACCGATTAGAATCAGCATTACGGTTGTAACCGCGGCCAGTTGTACCGATAACCACAGCGGGCCGGAGCCGGGAAAATTAAACACGCTCATTATTAATTATCGTGTGATCGGGTGGGGAGAGTGTAGCCATGGCGCTTAATTATCGCGCGTCCGGCTGTGCTGTGCAGAAAAGTCATGAAGTCCAATGCGGCGGCACTCCCGGCTGCGTTCTGTAACAGGATAGCCTGTTGCTCGATTGGGCGATGCAGTTCTGGCGGCACCGGCCAGATGCAGGTTGTGGGTGGAAGATGCTCGATATGTGACTGGGTTGCGGCGATAAATCCAAGAATTGCGTTGCCCGAGGCGACAAACTGGAGTGTCTGGGCAATACTTTCTCCTATGACGAGTTGCGGCTCCACCCGGTCCCACAGATCGAGGCTCATCAGGGTTTCTTTGGCGGCCGCACCATAAGGTGCCGTATCGGGGTTGGCGATAGCCAATCGTTTCTGGCCCAGCGTTTCCAGCATCCCGCGGCAGTCGGTACCGGTCAGCCCCGGATCCCGGGACCACAGAACCAGGCTGCCAATGGCGTAGGTGAATCGACTATCGGTGACGCCTCGGCCCGAGCGTTCGAGTAGTCGCGGGTGTTCGGCATCGGCCGCGAGCAGTACATCAAAAGGCGCTCCGTTAATAATCTGGGTATAGAGTTTTCCCGTCGAGGCATAAACCACTCGCATGGATTGTCCGGATTCCTTTTCAAAGCCTGCGGCAATCTCAGGCGCTACCGGTGAAAAATTGCTCGCCACGGCAACTGTGATCAATTCAGCACTGGCACTTATATTGATCATGCCAGGCAGGCACACTGCCGACAGGGCGATCATCCGGATGGTAAAGGGCACTGCGAACCTGCTCCTCTTGCTATGCTTGCAATTAATGTCTGCCATCCTGCAAGGTAGCCGATTCCAAGTTAACCGGCCAGTATTGTTGCGTCTCTCTGATTAATCTGCATGACAACTGATTTCGACCTGATCATCATCGGCGGCGGTATCAACGGCGCCGGCATCGCCCGCGATGCTGCCGGTCGCGGGCTGCGAACCTGCCTGCTGGAGCAGGGAGACCTGTGTAACGGTACGACCCGCTGGTCGAGTCGACTTATTCATGGCGGTTTGCGCTACCTTGAGCATGCCGAGCTGGGCCTCGTATATGAGTCGCTGCATGAACGCGAGAAGCTGCTGAGCATCGCGCCGCACCTGGTGCGGCCTCTCAGGTTGCTGATTCCAATCTACAAAGGCGGGCGACGCGGTAAATTTATGATCACCGCGGGCATGTGGCTATATGACCTGCTGTCATTCGGCAAGTCCGTGCCTAATCATCAGATGCTCGATGTTCGTCAGGTACTCGAAGAGTTACCGGCGCTTAATCACGATGGCTTGCTCGGCGCAGCAGCCTATTACGATGGCCAGATAACATTCGCGGAACGCCTCGTCGTCGAGAATGCACTGGCCGCACAAGAGGCGGGCGCACAGATTCGTACCTACAGTCGGATTGACCGGGTACTATCCGCTGATCGTCAGGTCACCGGTGTTCGTTACACCGATTTGCGATCCGACCGGCAGTATGATTTGACCGCGCAGGCCGTCGTCAATGCATCCGGACCTTGGGTCGATCGCGTGCTGGAAAAAACCGTAAAACCACCGCGCCGGTTCATGGGCGGGACAAAGGGTACGCATATCGTCGTGCCGAGCTTTCCCGGGCAGCCAAAAATTGCCTGTTACCTGGAGGCAAAATCGGACGGTCGCCCGCTATTCATTATTCCCTGGAACAACCTGTTATTGATCGGAACGACGGATATTCGTTTCGACGGCAATCCCGGAGAAGTCGCCGCGGATGATGCGGAGATTGATTATTTATTGGCCGAAACCAATCGCGTGTTTCCCGATGCCGGACTGGATAAAAAGAGTATTCACTATCACTACACGGGTGTTCGACCGTTGCCACGCAAGGAAAAGAAGGCCGAAGGTGATATCACGCGCCGGCACATCATTAAACACCATCGACGGGTTGCCAAAGGATTCTATTCGGTGATCGGCGGCAAGCTGACAACATACAGGAACCTGGCCGAGGAAATGACCGATCGGGTTGCACGCCGGCTCAAACATCAGGGGGGTAAGTGCCGAACTGCATGTGAACCGTTGCCGGGGGCAGAGGAAAAAATGTCAGTGGTTGTCGATGAGCTCGATACCTGCGATTTCATCTCGCCGGAATCGCGGGTTCATTTGCTTGCGGTGTACGGCAGCCGTGCGGTACTGATCAGGGACCTGGTTAAAGCCAATCCCCGTCTCGGCGATGAAATCTGTCCGTACAGTCACGCGATTGCCGCTGAAATTATCTTTGCCTATGAGTACGAAATGCCGACTACGATTGCCGATGTGTTATTGCGTCGAACAATGATCGGCCTGTCCCCGGACCTGGGCCGGGCTGCGTTACCGAAGGCGCTCGATATCGCCCGTCGGCATATAGGCTGGGGTGTCGCCAGGGCGGATGAGGAAGAGCGACGATATCTTCGGGAGATTGGGAAACTGAGTAGTTAGCATGAGATAGCATCTTGTGGTGTGAGTTGGCTGGTTCAGGTGTTATACATGGGAGCAGGTTATGGCAGAAAGATTTGAAAAACTTAATGATAAGCATGTTGAATTTATTAAAAATCAACACCTGTTTTTTGTCGGTAGTGCCGGTGCGGAAGGCTTTGTCAATGTTTCGCCAAAGGGCATGGACAGTCTCAGGGTTATCGATAGCTCAACGGTTGTGTGGCTAAATCTGACAGGTAGCGGCAATGAAACGGCAGCTCATGTGCTGGAAAACAAGCGCATGACAATAATGTTTTGCTCATTCGATAAGCATCCTCTGATTCTGAGATTGTATGGTCAGGCAAAAGCCGTTCATCCCAGGGATAGCGATTGGAAAGATCTGGTCTCACTGTTTCCCGCGTATGGAGGTACGCGGCAGTTCTTTAAGCTTGAACTTGAACTCGTGCAAACATCATGTGGCTATGCAGTGCCATATTTTGAGTCGAAGGGTGACCGGCCTACCTTGTCAAAATGGGCTGAAAAGCACGGCAGCAAAGGGATCAGGGAGTATTGGGAAGAGAACAATCGAGTTAGCATGAATGATAAAGAAACCGGAATTTTCTAGTATGAAAATTGAAGTATCGATAGCCGATTATCTTGATAAGCAACATGCCGTAGATATCGGCTACCTCATGAATTGCTATGCAGAAGATCCGATGGGCGGGGGGAGTTCTTTGCCCGTTTATGTTCAGGAAAATCTGGCCGCAGAACTGTCGGAAATTCCGCATGCTTTTAGCTTTATTTGTTATGTGGACGGCAAGCCGGCAGGGTTGGTCAACTGCTTCGGAGCCTTCTCAACCTTCAAGTGCAAGCCACTTGTCAATGTACACGATGTCATAGTCATCGATAAATTTCGTGGCCTGGGGATAAGCCAGCTTTTGTTGACTAAGGTTGAAGAGCGAGCCAGGGAAAAGGGATGTTGCAAAATAACTCTCGAGGTTCTGGAGGGCAATCAAGTTGCCAAAAATGCCTATAAGAAGCTTGGCTATGAGGACTTTGAGTTGGATCCTGCAATGGGCAAGGCATTGTTCTGGCAAAAGCTCATTGAAAATTGCTAGCGCACTGCGTAAGCCTGCTTCCGGGCGTCGCCTTGTGGTGGCGTAATCTGAGGTTAAGGCGTGTTTTTTTTCACGCTACCGGTGCCGTGGTGACGGTCAGGTCGGAATAGGCGAGTAACTAGTGCCGATAGGCGATTTCGATGAAGAATTCGCGAGTGCGACCCGGAAAATAACGATATGCACCGAATGCGAAGTCTGCCCGGTCGGCGTAGAGTTCATCCGTCACATTGTTCATGCGGCCCGTGAGCTGCCAGTCGTCTGTGAAACGCCACGAGGCACGCAGATTCAGCAGGTTGTGGCCGTCGTATTTGTGTTCATTGGCGGCATCGAGCCAATAGGAACCCTGATGAACGGCCTCGAGTTCGATGCGGCCCCGGCCCCGGTTCCAGCCGGCACGCAGGCTGCCCAGTGTCCGTGGGGCGGTATCGATCTCGTTGCCGGACACGATCGTCTCGCCACGTGCTGCGGCGCTGAAGTCGTAGGTATGCCGGGCCCAGGTGCCGGCCACTGCGCCGTAGAGCCCGGAAGCCGTATCACGTGCCTGTGCCTGTAGTTCGATACCGATGTGCCGGCTCTTGCCGTCACTAATAGTGTTGCGATCCGCATCCTGAAAAATAGTGTTGTGCTTGCGCATGGTGAATGCCGCCACTTCGAGCGCAGTGTGTTCGGTTTGCCTGTGCATGCCGATTTCCAGGCTGTCGAGCGTAGTCGTGTCCAGATCGGCAACGTCCTGGTTTTCCTGCAGTCGATACAGCTCGGTTACTTGCGGTGCACGAAACCCGCGTGACAGCGTAGCGTATGCAGTTATCTGCGGATTGATTCGAAACGACAGCCCGATGTTCGGGGCCACGTTAAGAAAGTCATCGGTCCGGTCAGCCGGGCGATTATAGCGACATCCCGCGGGGCACGGCGTGCCGTCGTCGCGACTATTGCCATCCGACAAATGATTGTCGTAGTCATAATGCAGGTATTCCAGGCGCAAACCGGTCAGCAGCTGCCAGTTCGTGCCGAGCGGAATCTCTATCTGTGCATAGGGTGCCGTCATGATGCTGGAGATGTCGAAATCGTAATGCCAGCCTTGCGGCAGCTTGTCGACCAGAAACGGCGGGCTGGTTGTCGGTTGCGCCTGATACTGCCTGATGAAGCCATCCATGATTTCGAGATCGAGGCCCGCCGTTACAGTCGAGGTGCCCCATGGGCGCATAGTAGTCAGGATCATGCCGCCTGACACCTGACCATTTTCTTCCAGCGGTTGGCCCGGCAGGAAGTGCATCAGGAAGTTCATATCGGAGTGTCGCAGGTAGAACCAGGCATCCGTACCGTGCCACGCATGGTTGGCGTCGGGGGTCCAGCGAACCGACAGGCGCTGACTGTCGGCTTCGCGAAATGCCTCGGGATTCTCGTTACCGATGCGTAAGTCCGGGTCCTTATAGGCATCCTCACCGTAAATAAAACCGGCCGTGTCCTGATCGAGATTCTGCGTGCTGAGCGTCCAGCTCAGCTTGCTGTTCGATAGCGATTGGTTCAGGCGTACAAAACCTTTCTGCTGGCGATACCCGGAGTCAACCCGGAAGCCGTCATAATGGTCTGCCAGTATGCCGAAGGTCAGGTTGTTGTGGCCGATGCTGCCGTCCCAGCCTAATTTGCCTCGATAGTATTCATCGGGTCCGAGCGTGGCGCTACCGGTCCAGCCGGGCGAGTCGCCCGGTACCGGCAACAGGATATTCATCGTGCCGTGCAGCCCGTTCGAACCGTACAGTGCATTCGATGGGCCGCGGATGACCTCGATTGAGCGGCTGATTTCAGACGGCAGCTCGAATAGCTCGTTGATGTTGCAAAAGCCGGTCGGGCGAGTCGGTATGTTGTCTTCGAGAATCAGAAAAGCGCCGCACGCGCCGGGGCCGGTCAGGACCGGTGAGCGAATCGCCGGTAACGTTTCCTGGCCGCTGCCGCGCGTCAGCCAGGTCCCGGCCACCTGGGTGCCGAGTTCATGAATATGTTGAGGATTGGTGATGCGAATGCGGTCAGTCGACAAGCGAGCCGTGTTGCCGGTGAGTTCAAGGATTGGTGTACTGGTTTTTGTTGCAGTGACAACAACTTCGTCAGCCGATGGTGTACCGAACACGACATTTGGCAGTGCAAATGTGATCAGGGCGAGCAGAACGGAAATTGGAAAAATCAGAGCCAGACCCCGATTTTGACTAAACATTGCGGGGTTTGAGCCTGATTTTCCCCAATAAACCTCGGTTTGACCGCATATCTTTTGCAAAGGATGAGTTAGCGTATGAATGGTTTATGGCGTAGCGCCGGTGTTGACTTTCGGCGTCTATTGCGACCGAATAGCCATTGAAAGTCAACCGGTAATCGGTATTTCATCAAGGTGACATGACCAGCGAGAAACGCAACAGCAAGTTTTACGTAGTCGGCGGGCCGGTTCAGCCCGGCCGGGAATGCTGCATTGTGCGTGATTCGGACATGCAGCTTTACGCGCGTCTCAGCGAGGACGAATACTGTTACGTTCTGGCGCCGGCACACGAGGGCAAGACGACGCTGATGGCGAATACGGCGACCCGTATGCGTGCCGAGGGCATTCGTGTCGCGACTGTCGATCTCGCTCAGATCAGCAGCCGGGATATGAAGGATGATGTTGGTCGCTGGTATTACAGCTTCGCGTATCGCATTGTGCGGGAATTGCGCATCCGTTCAGACCTGCAGACATGGTGGCAGGAGCGCAGTGGCCTGACCATCATGCAACGGCTGCGCGAATTTTTCCTCGAAGTCGTGTTAGCTGACAGGGATGAGCCGGTCGTCATATTTATTGATCGGATCGAAACGGCACTCGGAGAGGCCATTGCCAAGCAACTGTTGGCGGCCATCCGCGCCTGTTACGATGCGCGCGCAACCGAGCCCAGGTACCAGCATCTGACATTTGCATTGCTTGGTTCGGTCTCCGTCGGTCAACGGATTCCGGATGGCCATGACTCGCCGTTTGATATCGGTACGGCGATTGAACTCGATGATTTCGAGTTGCCCGAGTTACGCCGGCTGGCCGCCGGACTTGGCGTGGATCAGCAGGCAGCTACGCGCATGACTCAGGCAGTCTGGGATTGGACGAGTGGCCAGCCGTATCTGAGCCAAAAGATTTTTCGTGCGCTGGCGAGACGAACGAGCAGTGAATTGACGGAGGAACTCGTCGACGAAGTTGTCGAGACGTTGTTTCTGACGCCAAACGGTCCGCGTGATGAGCCGCATTTGTCGGCAGTTTCCCGGGAATTTCTGCGCAGTGCGGGTGGTCGAAGTGCGCGCCTCAATTTGTGTCGGCGTATCTACAAGGGCAGGCATATCACGGCAGATCCGGGTATCGATGTTCATCGTGATCTGTTGCTGACCGGTCTCGTCGTCATCGATTCGGATGGTTTTTTCGCAGTACGTAACCGAATCTATAAGACAGCGTTCTCACAGCAATGGGTCGGCCAGAATCAGCCGTTCGGCTGGAAGGGAGCGGCGATTGCGGCAGCCATCGCCGTCATTTGCGTGGCCGCACCGATCTGGTACACGACATCTCTGCCGCAGCCCTATATCCAGGTTCTGACGGCGCCGAATCAGGATTATGTGTCGGCACTCGAGTCTTATCGACGATTGAGTTTTCTGCCGGGTTTCGGTGACATGGCCGACAATCTGTTTGCCGACTACCTCGTGCAACAGAGTCGCAGCGCTAACCGGCTCGCCGAAGTTGAACGTTTCAGCGAGAGTCTCGTGGAAATCACGGATCGGCCGCTGGTCGGCAGTCAGATGCTGGCTGAGTTCTGGGAGCGTCGTGTTGCGAAATCGATGCATCGCGGTGAACGCGATGTTGCATTGCTTTTTGCCACACGCATGCTTGCCGAGCCGACGCCGGAGCGCCGGCAACTTGCAGCTGAACTGCTCGGCCGTGATTTCGACATGTTGTACGGGACGTTTCGTACTCCACGACCGTTGCAGGCGATCGAGCTCGATTCGGCATCCGGCCTGATCACGACTCTTGATGCGCAGCACCAGGTTGATGTGCTGCACATAGCTGATAGTGGGCTGCAACGTATCCAGCAATTTGCATTACTGGCAGAAGAGATAATTCCGCTGCAACGTCGGCTCATTTATGAGGGTGCAGCAAGCGGCAAGCGACTGGTATTAACGATTCATACCGATCATCTGCGACCGACTGATGTCATGGTCGGTTTGCGTGCGCCGTCAGGGCGTGAGGTGCAACTGGGCCTCGCGCAGGTCACGGCGGGGGAAGAGGGGGTCTATCATTTTGATTCACGTCGGGATGAAGCGTTGGCGGCGTTACTCGAAGAAGACATTCATGGCACATGGACAGCAAATTTTACGGACAATATTCAGGGTGTTATTGGTCATCTGCTCAGCTGGGAAATTCGTATTGATAACACGGTTGCGACACTACCGGCCGGCGTGATACCGGAGACCAGTGCAATCCCGGAACCCGGTGTGGCGCGGCAGTTACATAGTGTGTTGTCACCGGGCGGTCGACGGGCGCTGACCTGGCCGTCAGATCCGCTGGTGCGAGGAGATTTGCTTGTCTGGGATGTCGCAGGTGGTGAGATTCTTGCCCGTATTCCACGTCCCGCTAACTTCTCTTCGGCCCGTTTTGCGTTGGGCCACGATGCAGTCTTTATTACGGCCGGCAGCACGATCGACTTTCTTGATATTGCAACCGGGAAGCTGTTGACGGAGTTGACGATCGAACCGTCGTTCGAGCCCGTGCTGTCCGACAACGGTCGGTTCCTGATCGTCGATATGGTCCTGCGCGCCGGGGATAATGAGTTATCGGTCTGGGATCTCGATACACCTGCAGAGATCGGGAGTCTCGTGACCGGCGGCGTTGCCGATCTCGTCGCGGCCGATCCGTTGGGGCGATTCATGGCTGTCAGTGACGGGGATCGACTGGTTCGTCTGTGGTCTGTTCGCGACGGCGAGTTGATCGGTGAGTATGAACATGCCGCGAAACCCATGAGTATTCAGTTCGATGCGACCGGCCGCTGGCTGATGACACAGGATGCGGCAAATGGTTTTCGGGTTTGGCCGGTTGACGGTTCGCTGCAGCCGGTCTTCACGCGCCGTGGCGCCGGTCCATGGGATGCAAGTATCTCTGCTACGTCTCTGCTGCTCGGTTCGCTCGATCGCGGCTATGAGTTGATAGATCTCAACAGTGGCCACATCAAGGATGATGTTTTCAGTCATGGTATTCCAACCGCACGCAAGAATCCGGATCGTTATACCTCTCACACGTTGCTTGCGTCCGAGCATGGGTTTGCTGCCACCTATGACGGCCGTCAGGCGCTGAAGATCTGGCGCCTGCCGCCGCAATTTTCTGCTGTGCCGGGCGAAGATACAGCACCTGACATTGCAGCATTACCGGCTAACAGCAGTGCCGCGGCAATCAGTCCCGATGCGCGGCACATCGCATTGGCGACCTATGATGGCGATGTGCTGATTCTTCCGGTTGGCGAGCAGGCGCTCGTACTGCCGGGCAGTACTCCGCGGCCGGGTTTTATCGGTCATCTGGATCCGATTACACTCGTCACGTTCAGCTCAACCGGCAATCTCGTTGCCAGTGGCTCATTAGACGGCGGCATCCGGGTCTGGGAAGCTGCATCCGGCGCGCCACGCAGTTTCTTTTCCGGTCATGCCGATGGCACGGTTCATGACATTGTGTTTTCATCGGATGACCGGTTTATATTCTCGGCGAGTCGTCGCTCGGTTATCGTCATTGACACGACAAACGGCGATGTACTTGCCCAGTTGCAGATCCAGGGTGAGCAACCACAACTTGTGGTCAGCGCTGACGGGAAGCGAGTCTATATCGCCGGTGACCGGGGTGGGCTGACGCGTTGGTTATGGCGCAGTGATATCGTTGAATCACTGATTGCACCCGGTGCGGGGATTCGTCACATCGCAGTCGATCGGAGCGAAACGTTACTTGCGACAGTCGACATGAAAAACCAGGTTCGTGCCTGGGATCTCACGTCGATGGTGCCACGAGAAAAACGAATCCGGACCGCTGCTGCAGTCGATCGCTTGTCAATTGCGGTGGATGGCAGCCAGGTCTTTGTGCAGTCCGGCGTCTGGTTGAACTTGCTGTCGGTTGCCGAAGACGGGTTGCGATTCGAAGCGACGCGGTTACTGGACAGCACGCCTGCTGCGGTCGCATTGGCAGACGCAGGTCTGGAGGTTAATGTATTGACGCAACCGTCGGCATCGATGCCCAGGGTCGGGCTAATCCGCATGTCTGTACCGGATGCCGTACCGCTGGACGAGCCGCTGGATCGGTTGATCACCGATGTCGAATCACGGTTAAGCCTGACGCTGGACAAGTGGGGGAATGCGCAGCCGTTGTACCGGCGGTAGCGTTGTGGGAGCGGCTTTAGCCGCGATTAGAGTTTGAATCGCGGCTAAAGCCGCTCCCACAGAGGAGCTGATTCAGGGCATTTCCTTGACATGCAGGTCTCTTTGCGGGAATGGGATCTGGATACCGGATTCAGCAAATTGACGATAAATCTCGCAGTTGAGATCGTGCACGATGAGACCGCGTAATATTGGTTGATCGATCCAGCACAACAGATCAAAGTCGAGACTCGATTCGCCGAATCGTCGGAATCGTACACGGGGCTCGGGAAATTTCAGTATGCGGTCGTGCGAGGTAGCGATCTGCTCAAGAATTTGCATGACCTTCTCAATATCCGAGCCATAGGCGACACCGACGCTGGCGCGTACGCGAAAGCGCTTGGGAGGGCCGCCGGCCTCGTTGATAATTGTCGCGTTGCCCATGACGCTGTTCGGTATCGAGATTTCGACATCGTCGCGCGTCAACAGGCGCGTACTGCGCAGGCCGATGTGCGTGACTTCGCCGCGCTCACCGCTGTCGATGATGATAACGTCACCAATCCGGTAGGGCTTGTCCGCAAGGATCGCGACGCCGGCGAACAGATTCGACAGTGTATCCTGCGCCGCGAAACTCAGCGCCAGACCAACAATACCGGCAGATGCGACGAGCCCGGTTACGTTAATGTCCCAGGCAACCATGATCGTGTATACGCCGGCCAGGAACAGCAGGACTGCAATCGCATTCTTGAGTAGTGGTTCTGTAGTCGGTTGTACGAATTCGAAGCGTCGTTTGTGACCGCTCATTGCCGTCAACAGTAATTTTGACCCCCGCAGTGCGAAAACCAGCCAGACAAAAACCAGTATGGTTTTAATGATAGCGCCGATGATATTTTGCAGAGCCTGTTCCAGGCCGATGACGTCGAGTGCAATAAAGAGTCCGATGCTGGAAACCGTGGCAAATATCGGCCGGTGTAGAAACGATATGAATTGATCGTCTACGTTAGTCTCGGTGCGGGCGGCGAGACGCTTGATCGTGCGGCTGAACAGGAAATCGATGAACTTAGCCAGGACGAGCGAGATACTGATGACAATGAGCGCGACCAGGAAGGGATACGGTTCCAACAGTGAGTAACCGTCATTTGCCAAACTGATGACTTCGTCCATTTTGGAGAGGGTTCCTTGGCGGGTTGTGGGAGGTGGTGGGGCCGAACCGATAATATCACTCCACACTACATGGAATAAAAAAACGGCCCACATCGGTGATGTGGGCCGTTCATTTAAACATTTCGTCCCTCTTGATGAGAGTCGAAATAAAACTAGAAAACCGAGTCACCTTCCGGTGCGGGTGCTTCGTCAATGGCGAAGGTCTGCGCACCTGCAGGTTCCGCGCTGTCAGAGCGTGGACGACTTTGGCTCTGCGCGGTACGACTGCCTGATGCCTGTCCCTTCAGGCTCGGCGTGCGAGCAGTCAGTACCTCGATGAAGTGACGGGCATGTGCCGGCGTCGGGATATGGCCGTCGCTCAGGATTTTATCCGCCGTACCCTGATTGTTGTCGTAATAGGCAAAATTTGCCTTGTTATCCATGCGCAGCCATGCACCTTCGAGTGAAACGCCCGCGAACAGGCCGCGATTGCGCGCATAGGAATATATTTCGGCTTTGAGCCGGCCGTCGGTTGCGGCCGACGTGTGTCGCCCGACCGGTCCCGCCGCGACGCTGGCATCGCCGCCGAGTGTCAGCTTGCCATTGGCGATATTATCGACGCCCCTGCGGTTCTTGAAGACCAGCACAATATCTGAAGACTGTGCGCCTGCCTGCCAGCCGATGCTGCCGGCACCAAGGCTGATAAATGCCGGATTGCTCCAGCGTCCGTTCGGTTGGCGGGTCACGAGGACGCCCTTGCCGTAGCTGCCGCCGATCAGAAAGCCGGCCTTGATAACGCTCGGAATCACGGCCACCGCATAAGCGCGGGACAGCAGGCTCGACGGAATGCCCTTTTCAGGCATTTTCGACATCTCTTCAATTACTTCGGTCGCGGCATCGATACGCCGGTCGAGGGAATTTTCGGCTGTGGCCTGGCCGGCCAGGAGTGCAAAAAGTATTGAAAATATTGCAGTTTTCAGTCTCATCGTTTCAGTCCTCAAGAAATCGCGCCTAATAATTGGCAGATTTGCTCGCGGTCGTTTTTGATGAGACCTCGTAGAGCGCTATATCAGGTCCAGCCTGACGAATGAGCGTAATCTACAATAAATCATGTGCTTATGTAACCCATATTTGGGTCTCACTGAGAATTAGCAGCTAAGTGCTTGTATCATCCCTAAATCGTGCCGCTGACGATCTGGTTGAATGCCGTCAGGCTGTCGCGTAACGATGAGTTGCCCAGGCCGTGGTTCGGGAATAATGTCGGGAAGTTGCCGGCTTCGCCGTGCAGCGCCATGTAATTTAGGATTAACGTTTCGACGAGCAGGTTAACGTTGTTTGCGGCCGGTGTTGCCGACGTATCGACCGATGCATCCGGCCTGAAGAAACCAATTTGCTGGTGAACGGCCTGTTCTTCGGGGGTGCCGCCGATCAGTGTCGCCCGCCCGCCCGGGTTGTAGACGAGGAAAAACGAGACGGCTGTCGAACTGTTGTCGCTCGTCCATACGCCCTTGCCGCGACCGTCGGTCGAGTTGTCGATAGCACCACTACTCGAGACCGAGCCGTCGCTGAAGACATACATCATCAGAGGCACGCCGTTGCCGTTGTTGGCACGTGCGGCATACTCGAGGCAGGCGCCCATGCAGCGCCCGGCACGAAAATCCCTGATTTCACCATCGGATCTGCGACTGGTGTGATAGTCATACCCGCCCATCGTCACGCACCCGCCACCGGCAAAGCCGTTAATCGCCAGTTTCATGATGGCGGCGGTCTTTTGAAATTCGTTGTCGGCAGAGAATTCGGCATCGGTGAAGATACCGCCCGCACCGACGATGTCGGGGTCGAGGCTCGGATTCAGTGTTGACGGATCGCCAAACCGGTCGGCGGTGTCGGCGGATTTTAGATAGCCGCACTTGACGAGATCCTCGACGACTTCATCGCGCGTGATCGGCGCCTGGTTCGGATCCGGAAAGTTCAGGCCCGTGCTGACCTGCGCCATCTTTTTGTCGCTGATCCGGTAGATCGACTCCATGACTGCGACTGCGTCATCCTGCCCCAGCAGGCCGACGAGTTGGCCGGTATCGACGAGACCGGTCACGTCGCTGGGTCGATCGACTTTCGTTGGTCGTACCTCGGCATTAATCATCGCGGCCGGGGCTACCGAGTTTCCGCCGGAGTCCGAAGTGCGCGAGCCGATCAGTGTCAACAACGATCCGTCCGCGCCAGCCTGATTGATGCCATATAGCGGGTTATGCGGGTTATTGCCCGTGTCGTTGTCCGAACGTGCCGGAATCACGGCGCCGTTGACATTCGCTGCCG
This sequence comes from uncultured Chromatiaceae bacterium, assembly GCA_964629475.1. Classification (GTDB taxonomy): domain Bacteria; phylum Pseudomonadota; class Gammaproteobacteria; order Steroidobacterales; genus SMWD01. Next base: position 124,952 of record CAZVQW010000004.1, read on the forward strand.
TGGCGGGCGACATGCTGGCCATCATGCCGCGCAGAAATGCACTGTCACGATGAAAGGCCAGGCCGAGCGTTTGATCGATGTAATCGAGATTCGTCAGCGGGTCGATTGACGATGGTGTCATATCACCGGGCAGGCCAAGCTTGCTGTAACCCTGAGTCGTCAGGAAGTCGAGTTGCCCCCCCGGGCCGCCGACGAGCACGTTAGAACCAGCCGTATTCGCGCCACCGGCCAGGTCGAAACAGATGAACGGGATCTTGCCGGCGCCGAGGACGTTGATACCGCAAGCATTTCGTAACGGGTCGAGATCCGGCGACAGCGCTGCCCATGCAGCACGGGGATCAGCAAACAGACTGAGTAGCCCGCCGCCCAGTACGGATGCCGTTCCCGCCATAAAGCCCTGACCGATGAAATCTCGCCGTGTTATCGGACGTGAGTGGTCTGGATGCTTAAACGGTGCAAAGTAGTTGTGTTTGCGTGTCATTACTTTGTCTCGATGTAATCGATGAGAGAGGGTGTCTACTGCACGACCGTGATGGCGCTGCCGATGACGGCGGCGCAGACGGCTTTCGTGATGTTCAGCGTGCGTTGTCCGTCACTGTTATCCGTGGCAATCAGGCTGTCGATCAGGTTGATATAGTCCGGTGTTGCGATATAGCCGAGTTCGTCGCGTATATCAGCGAATGTCGGTTGTGAGCCAAGGCCGATATTCATCGCGTTGTCGATCAGTGGTGTCAGGATCAGATCCCGGTTGCCGAAGGCAATACTCGGTTGTGCTGTAAAGACGAACCCGGGGAAATACGCCGAGCGCCGTGCCGGGTCCTCGACAAGCGCGTTGCAATATTCGATCGCCAGTTGTGCAATGCCGATTTCGTGTGCGGCTGAAAACGCTTCGATGTTCTCGACAGTCGGCAATTGTGTCTTGACGAGAGCAAAGGTCGCCGCGACATTACTTTCTGTCGTTGGCACGCCGGTAATCGCCGACATCGTCGCATTGATCTCGTCAAAGGTTTTGATGCCGATATCTGATGATGGCGGCAGGTCGATCGGTGGCGGCGCCAGCGGGGTCATCGGTGTCCTGACGTTCGTATTGCCGGCGATCAGATCGAAGCTCAGGAAGAACTCATCGGAGTCCGGCCCATTCTCGAGCGCGATAACCGTACCCAGATTCGACAGAGGCAGGCCCGCCGCTGTGTAGGCCGCATCGGTCACAGTGACATCGAGGTTCATATAGACCTGCCCGGCCACGGCTTCGGCGCCGTTAATGCCTAGTCGCATACCCTGGATCGGGATGGTGCCCGGCGTTGCGTCCGGGTCGAGGCTGATGAAGGCTGGTGTATTGAACAGATAGCTGTAGCTGTCGAACTGGCTGACTTCGATCAGGATGTATGCTTCCGGCATGCTGACGAGATCCTGAAGCGAGAATAGCAGGAAAAACTTTTCACCGACGCCGACATCGAGGTTCTGCCGGATTTGCTGCTCGGTCATCACACGGTTGTGAATGGCGACCATACGCAGCACGCCCTGCCATTGACGATCACCGGATACCTCATTGCCGAGTACGAATGCAAAAGTCTCATCCCAGTCGCTCAGCGTATCGCCGGCAACCGGATCGGAATCATCCGTGAACATGCCGTTGACATAGATGCGACGACCGTTAATCGGGTCGTACGTCGCGACGACATGCTGAAGTGTTGCCTGCAAGTCTTCGTCCGCATCCGATGTCGTCAGCTGTGGTTCACCGTTGCCGTTCGTCGTACCGCTGCGGTTGAAATAGTCATAGCTGTACAGCGTTTGCCCGAGATGAAAATTACGTGCCGCCGTGCCGGCCGAATAGCTGACGATCCGCGACTCTTCCTGGGCGACATTGCCCGGTGCGGCCCAGACCTCGATCGAGTATTCGCCGGCAGGTTTGATCATGTCGTGCAGCTTTTTGCTGTCGGCCGTCGAACCCTGTGCCTTGCCCGATGTAATGTCGAGCCCCCAGCCGCCGACCCAGTCAATTTCACCCGACAAGGTCAGGTTGATAGCCGGGTCGACACCGCTGGTATCGAAAGCTGTCGAGCCCTGACCGGTCTTGAATTCCCACAGCGCGATCTGATTTGCCTCATAGCGATTGCCACCGCTCGCAACCACGCCGTCAAACATGGTTAACGCCTTGCTGACTACGAGATCTGGATCGACCGGTGTCGCCACAATGCCGGCGGCAAGATTCTCGATTTCGGTCTGCATGTCGTTCGCGTCATCGGTACACGACTGGGTCCAGCACTGGTGGAATTCAAAACGCAGCCGGTTGACGAGCCGGGATTCGGCCGGATCGTCGAGATTGATCTTCTGCTGGACGGCAGCATAGGCGGCCGCGACGTCACTTTCGGCGAAGAAGGGCGCCTGTGGCGTGGCGGAACCCGAAGCGTGGCAATCCGCACAGAATTGCTCGAGTAATGGATGCACCGTTGCACCAAACAGCGCCGGGTCATCAGGGAATTGCTTGCTCGCACCGACATCACGGATGACCGGTGCCTGCAGTTCAATCATGCGCGCTGAATCGCCGGTCGTGTTGCCGGCCCAGTTCTCGATCCAGCCGGTCATGATGTCCGCACAGACTGAAGCTACTGTTTCCCAGCACTGGTGTCCGCCACTGACTTTGGTGACGAGGCGGGAATTTGATGCGGAGCCGAGATCGACGAGTGACAGGGTTGCATCATAGGCAAGGTTTACGTCGTCCGAGCGTGCGAACATCGGGCTCTGGGCAACACCAGGGCTGTGGCAGGCGCCGCAGCGGTCGGGGCGCGCGATATTTTCCCACAGGTTCAGCATGAAGGACTGCACGTCCTCGGTAGCCGGGGGCGGTCCCGTGTAATTCGATGTCTGTGGCAGGTTGACGGCCGGCAGCGCCTCAGTATCCGCTCCACCGCCGCAGCCGGTGATGAAAAGGCTACCCGCAAGTATGACAATGAGATAAATCCGTGCACCAAATGCTGCGACGATCGTATCGGTGCGTTTGTTTCGCATGTCTTGAGTCCTCATGACCTCAGGGCCCCATGCAGTAGACTGCAGCTTCGGCGAAGACCTGTTTCATCCGGTAGCCACCGCCGCGAAACGATGTGACGATCTGGTCGATCGTGTTGCGGTCGCTGGCATCGGTCGGATCGCGAAAACAAACGGCACGGAACGCCTTTTTAACCTGGCATTGTGCGAATGCGGTGCTGTTGGCGAGCTCGTCGCCCATCGAAGCGGCACCGCTGCCGCTCCCCGACCGTCCCGCGTCCCAGCCGAGTAACTGGTTTTGGCCTTCACGCCAGTAGTTGTCCCACGAGTCATTCGGCGTCTCGAAACCCGGTCGGAAATTGTCGGCATTTTGCAAATATTTCGGTTGCACCTGGCCCGGTGTATAGACGATGCGACCGAGTGTTGCGTCGAAGTCGTAATAGGCATAGCTCTGCGCCATCGGATCCATGCCGTTGTGACAGCCCATGCAGTTATTCAGGAAAATCCGGCTGTCGCCACCCGGGCTGCGTGAGGCATCCTGTCGAATTCGGTCCGGCGACAAACTGATGTCCTTGATTTCTTCCAGGTCTGTGCACAGGTGATTGAGCATCGTGAAGCGGAACATCGCCCGATTCGTGCCGGCGATGAAAAAAGAGGCTGCTGCGGCCCTTGTTGTCATGATGCCGGCAACGCCAGTTTGTGGCAGGTCCGTGACAGCAGTCTGCGATGTCTGTACCAGGTTGTCCTTGAGGCTTAGTCCACTCTGCTCGAGATCTTCGTAGTGCAGGTTGTTCGTCATCGAGTAAGGCGCAAGCCCGAGACCACCGCCTCCGGTGTACAGGATATTGGCCGACAGCAAAGTGTTGAACGGCACGTCGTCACGGATCATGCCGATCACGGTCGCCGTATAGTCATTCAACGGCACAAGGACGCTTTGGTTTTCATTCGTCCACGGTGCCGCGAAGTTTTTAAGGGTGACGTCGTAGAAGGTGCTGTTGTCCATCGCCGTGAACGCTGCATCGATCGGGGAGCCGCCGACAATGTCGTTGGTCATGTCGAGCAGGACTGCATCAGTTGGCGGGACACCGGCCAGGCGTTCGTGGAGTCGTTTGGCCTGTTCCATTGCGCCACCCAGGGTGATTGTCGGCAGTAGCAGGGCAATCAGGTAGATAGCTAACAGGGCCAGACCGGATCCGGATTTCCCCCGCACCCTGGCGATTGAACGCCGCTTTTGCAAACATTTTTTCACGAATTCAGAACCCCGCGGACAGCCCGGTGCGCACTACGTCGCACTTTATCTCGTGAACAGTTCCGGGGTTCTGTGACCGGCTTGGTGAATTCTGGAAATTTCAATGTATTACGTCATATGCCAAGCGTATTCGTTCGGCTGACTCAAGCAAACTGACGACTACTGGGTACGTTGTTGTGGTTGGGATGGCCGTATGAGTTTGCGGTCACTATTAAATGGGAAGCTGATGCTATGTTCGAGCGATTCTATTGTGGTTCTTTGAGTCTTTTATTCGGATTGTTAGTTCTGCAGCTTGGCGGCTGTGGAGGTGGCGGTGGTGGCGGCAGCAGTGTTCTGCCCGCTAGTCTGACGAAGGTCGAGTTGGGCCGTGAAATATTTTTTGATACAGATTTGTCGAGTGAAGGCAACCAGTCATGTGCCGATTGTCATGATCCGGCCAGTGGCTTTGCCGATGGCGGAGTCAGCAAAGCGGCCCCCGTTTCGGAAGGCTCGGTCGCCGGGAGATTTGGCAATCGCAACGCACCAACGGCCGCGTATGCTTCCTTCTCGCCTGAATTCGGAACGCTCGCATCTGCAGGCGTCACCCAGACAGGCGAGACCGATTCTACCTATCGGGGTGGCCAGTTCCTCGATGGTCGCCGCAGCAACCTCGTTGAGCAGGCCAAGGATCCTTTCCTGAACCCGGCTGAAATGAATAATGTTGACGCCGCTGATGTCGTCAACAAGGTCAGCAATGCCGTTTATGCCAGCGATTTTCTGAGCATATACGGCGCCGGCGCTTTCGATAACATCGCGACCGCCTATGACAATATTGCAGATGCTATTGCCGTCTTCGAGCAGTCTGCGGAGCTCAATCCATTTACATCAAAATTTGATGCTCACCTGCTTGGGACATACACATTGACGGCATCGGAGGCGCGTGGTCTGGCTCTTTTCCGGGATCCCAATACCACCAAATGCGCCAACTGCCATACCCTGGATGATACGGGGGCGACACGTTCGCTCTTCACTAATTTTGAATACTACAATATTGGCGTACCGGTTAATCCCGGTACTCCGACAAGCCTTGTTGTAGACGAAGGTCTTGGCGGTGCTGACGCCACGGGTGACGTTGCGGAGTTGGGCAAGTTTAAAGTGCCGACATTGCGCAATATTGAATTGACAGCGCCCTACATGCACAACGGTGTACATGCGACCCTGGATGAGGTGATCACCCATTACGATATCGATATTGCAAACGGCTTCATTACCCCCGAGGTAAACGCCAATATCGCCACGGAGATGACGGTTCAATTAGGCCTGCAGCCGCAGGATGTGACCGATTTAAAGAATTTTATGCTCACGTTAACTGACGGTTTTTTCTGACCGCCAGATGGCCCTGATATGCCTTTTACCTCCGTGGTGAGCAATGAGTTGGGAGCTGTCTTGTGATCTATTTCAGGGTTCTGTGATCGCTTTAACGGATTTCGTGAATTTCGATGTATTAAGTTATGTAACTTGCGTATTCGTGCGGTTGGCTCAAGCAAACTGACAGCCAACGGGTACATTGTTGGGGTATGGAATGGCTGTATGGGTGTGCGGCTGCCTCACGAGCCTGACTCGTGGGTGTGTGCTGTTAATTGCTGCGATCTGCCTTGTGATCGGCCTGGCCGGTTGTGGTGGAGGTGGAGATGTGGATCTGGCCGGTGGCCAGGGTCCCGATCCTGTCGTGCTCGATATTCCTATTGCCTACGTCAAACGACCTTTGATGACGGATGATCAGGGTAACGTCAATGAATCGTCCGATGTCCGCGAACTCATCACTTTTAATGTGGGTGCCGATCTGTATGTTCGTGATCGTGCCTCACCGAGTGCGCCGGAAACCAATATCACAGCCGCCGAGACTCAGGGCCTTGGCGATATTCGCGATCTCGAGCCTTCGTTCGACGGGCGACGCATTCTGTTCGCGATGCGCGCACAGTTTATCGAAGGTGCCGATGAAGAAGATCAGCCGACCTGGAATATCTGGGAATACGATCTCGATACCGGGACGCTGCGGCGAATCATCGCCTCGGACATAACGGCTGCCGCCGGCCATGACGTTGCGCCGCACTACCTGCCGGACGGTCGGGTTATTTTTGCATCGACCCGGCAGCGACAGTCCAGCGCGATCCTGCTCGATGAAGGCAAACCGCAGTTTGCGGCACTTGATGAGGACCGTGACGAGTTTGCCTTTTCATTGCATGTCATGAATGACGATGGTGGCGATATCCGTCAGGTGTCCTTTAATCAAAGTCATGATACTGATCCGGTTGTTCTCAGTGGCGGGCGTGTCGCCTTTACACGCTGGGACAACATGGGTGGCCGCAACGCGTTCAATATTTATTCGATGAACCCCGATGGTACCGATCAGCAATTGCTGTACGGTGCGAATAGCCATGCGACCGGCACCGGCGGTGCAACGATCCAGTTCTCGCAGCCGCGCGAGATGCTGGACGGTCGACTCATGGCGTTGATACGCCCGTTTACCACTGTGAGCCTCGGCGGTGCGATTGTCATGATCGATATCGCCAGCTATGTCGAGGACACGCAGCCGCTTGCGGCGAATCGCGGCATTCTGTCCGGACCGGCGCAGGTTGCTGCAACGGTCAATGATATTCGCACCGACGGTTCGATTTCACCGGGCGGTATGTTCAGCTCGGCCTATCCACTCTGGGACGGTACGGACAGGTTTTTTGTCAGCTGGAGCCAATGCCGGGTACTCGACCAGGCCAGTATTGATCTTCTTCCCGTGCCGTGTACCGACGAACGGCTGGCCGATCCGGCTGCCGTCGCGGCCGATCCTTTGTACGGCATCTGGGTCTATAGTCCGGCGGAAGATACACAACTGCCGATCGTGCCGCCCGAGGAAGGCATGATGTTTGCCGATGTCATCGCGGCGCAACCGCGTGACTTGCCGCCGGTGATTTACGATCAGGAGTCGACCGGTGAACTCGATCCACTGTTGATCGCCGAAGGTGTTGGTCTGCTGAATATTCGCAGTGTCTACGACATCGACGGCATTGACACCGCGCTGCCGGATATTCCTGCACTGGCCGATCCGGCACAGACACTCGCTGCTGATCGCCCGGCGCGTTTCCTTCGCATCGTCAAAGCGGTTTCTATCCCCGATGAGGATGTCCGGGACTTTTCCAATACTGCATTCGGTCGTTCCACTGCCCAGGGTATGCGTGAGATTATCGGCTACATACCGATTGAGCCGGATGGCTCGGTCCTGGCAAAAGTGCCGGCCAATGTTGCACTAGCGATCAGCGTTGTCGATGAAAGCGGTCAGCGGGTTTCACCGCGGCATCAAAACTGGTTGCAGCTGCGTCCTGGTCAGGTACTGACCTGTAATGGTTGTCATGATGCCAACAGTGGCGAGTCACACGGCCGCACCGATGCTTTCGATTCCATCTATGCGGGGGCTGTGACAACGGCGGCTCCGTTCCCGAACACTAATCCGGCCGTTTTTGCGGATTTCGGCGAGACCATGGCCGAGGCGCGCGGGCGTATCAGTTGTGCGACAGACTGTGCTGCGATCACGCCGACTGTCGATGTTATCTATGACGATGTCTGGACCGATGCGGTTGCGGCCGGTCGTGCCGCGGATGCGAGTTTCGCCTATACCTATGCCGGCCTGGATACAGCGGAGCCGACCTCCTTGTTGTGTCAGACGACGTGGACGAACCAGTGCCGGGTCGTGATTAACTACGAAACACATATTCATCCGCTCTGGGGTCTGCCGCGGCTCGCGACGGATGGCATCACGGACATCACGTGCACGCTGTGTCACAACACTCGGGATGCGGCCGATGTCCTGCAGGTACCGGCCGGACAGCTCGAATTGACGGACGGCCCGTCGGTCGAGCAGCCCGATCATTTCCTGTCCTATCGCGAGCTGTTGTTTGCCGATAATGAACTGGAACTTGATATGGGTGCGTTGCAGGATCGATTGATTGAAATCGGCATCGACCCCGTCACCGGGGATCCTATTCTCGTCCCGGTTTCGGTCGGCGCCTCGATGAGCACCGCCGGATCGCGCGCCGGCTCATTCTTCAACCGGTTCCGCACCGGTGGCACGCACGAAGCGTACCTGAGCGATCACGAACTGCGCCTGATCAGCGAATGGCTCGACATTGGCGGGCAATATTTCAATAACCCGTTCGACGCACCGCTGGACTGACTCATGAGCCGAATGATGATCATCGTCATGCTGACCCTCTTTTGCCTGTCCGGTCCGGCTTATGGTAAGGGCGGGCGTACGGTCGTCATCGCCGATCCCTACATCGAGTTACATACGGGTCCCGGCAGCGGCTACCCGATCTTTCATGTCGCCGACCGTGGCGAACAGCTGGTTGTCAGCAAACGGCGCACGAACTGGTTCAAGGTGCGCACCGAGGACGGCAAGAAAGGCTGGGCTAATGCGGACCAGCTGAGGCGCACGCTGGATCTCGACGGGGAACCGACCAGGATCGAGATGCCCGGTCGCGGTGAATATCTCGAGCGCAACACCGAGGTCGGTTTCCAGATCGGTGATTTCGATGGCGCCAACGCAATATCGGTGTATGGCGCTTACCTGCTTAACGAGAACCTGTCGGTCGAGCTGTGGGGCACGCACCTGTCGGGTGATTTTTCCAGTGGCTGGATGACAAACGTCAATCTCGTACATCAACCGTACCCGAGTTGGTTTGTGTCGCCGTATTTTGCGCTCGGCACCGGGCTCATACATATCGAACCGAAGGCAACACTCGTGCAGGCCGAGTCCCGCACGGATCAGGAGGCGCATGTCGGATTCGGCCTGCGCACCTATTTGAGTGAAAGATTTCTGATCAGGGCGGAGTACAGGAGTTACGTCGTCTTTACGAAACGCGATAGCAATGAGGAAGTGGATGAATGGAAGGCCGGATTCGCATTTTTCTTTTAAGAGCCGCTCTGATTGTTCTGAGCATGGTCATCATCAGTGGCTGTTCCCGCAGTAAGGCGGTAGACGCCGGTGTCGGTGAACCGGAGGCGGTAATACAGCCCGAGGTTGAGCGTCGTGAGATCAAGCCTGCGAAGATTGACACCGAAGACTTCGAGATCGGCGCTTACTACGGCATCAAGAGTGTCGAGGATTTCGAGACAAACGGAGTCTACGGTGCAAGACTCGCCTATCACGTCAACGAGAGCTTCTTCGTCGAGGGTACGTACGGCGTAACCGACGTCGGCCAGACGAGTTTTGAAAAACTCAGCGGCGGTGCACCGATTCTGACTGATTCGCAGCGCGAGTATTCCTACTACGATATTTCCGCCGGCTACAACCTGTTGCCGGGTGAGGCCTATTTCGGCCGCAATCGTGCCTTCAGTGGTGCGTTGTATGTGCTGATCGGCGCCGGCAATACGAATTTTGCCGATGATGATCACTTCACGTTCGTGATCGGCGCGGGCTACCGGATGCTAATGCTGGACTGGCTGGCCGTGCATCTCGGCGTTCGCGACCACGTGTTCAGTTCCGACCTGCTCGGCTCGAGCAAGACAACCAACAACATCGAGATGACGCTGAGTCTGACCGGATTCTTTTGAGGATGACCTGGATGCGAATCAAACCCATATTACATTTCATAGTGATCGCGTTACTGACCGGATTCATGGCCGTGCCGGCGGTCGGAGCCGACAATGGGCCGGCGCCCGATTTCACATTGACGGATGCCGATGGTCAGCCGGTCACACTGAGTGATTTGCGTGGTCAGGTCGTCATGATCAATTTCTGGGCAAGCTGGTGTGGCCCGTGCCGCGAAGAAATGCCGTTGCTCGAGCAGATTCATCAGCGTTATGAAGCGCTTGGCTTCACTTTGCTGGGGGTTAACGTCGAGGAAAACTCGGCCGATGGTCAGAAGTTTCTGGCAGAACGACCGGTTAGTTTCCCGGTGTTGTACGACCCGAATAACGGTATCAGCAAGCTCTACGACGTCGTTGCGATGCCGAGCACCGTGCTGATCGACCGGCAGGGCAATGTCAGGCATCTGCACCACGGTTACAAGCCAGGGTATGAAAACGATTATCAGGATCAGATTCGGGCACTGGCCAGGGAACGCTCATGAATCGTTTCCGCAACATTGTCACGTTGCTTGTTGCTGCATTGCTTGTCGCGGCGTCACTGGGCGGCTGTGCGATCGAACCGTGGGTCAAGCCGTATGAAAGAGACCGACTGGCAGATCCGATCATGAGTTTCGACCGGGACCCGGTATCGACCAGCTATATCAATCATGTTCACGAAGCGCGTGAGGGCGCCCGGGGTGCTTCGGGAAGCGGCGGCGGCGGTTGCGGGTGTAACTAGTGAAAGATGCGGAGATCATGAGTGTGGGCAGAAAGAGTTCAGCGTTGATTGTTCGCGGGGTCATCGGAGCACTTATCGGCGGGCTTGTCGCACCGACATTACTGGCTGGTGTGTTGCCCGAAGACCGGGCCGATACGCTGTACCACTATTATGACGGTGGTGGCGTGCAGATCGATGGGCCGTCCATTCTCGTACGCAAGAGCATCGGGGAATCGGTATCGGTGTCCGGCAACTACTACGTCGACAGCATCAGTAGTGCATCGATCGACGTTGTCACGACAGGTGCTAGCGAGTATGCCGAGGAGCGTGATGAGTACAGCGTCGGCATGGATTTCCTGAATGAAGACACGATCATGAGCGTGAGTTTCACCAGCAGTGCGGAGAATGATTACAAGGCACAGTCGATCAATATCGGAGTCGCACAGGAAGTTTTCGGCGGCATGACCACGCTATCGATGAGTTATGGTCGGGGTGCCGATGAGATTTATCGCAATGGCCCCGATGGACAGCCGGACGGGATATTTTTCGATGAGGCCGACCGGCGCAACTACCGGCTTGGCCTGAGCCAGGTCGTGACACGGAATATGCTGCTGGGCATCACCTATGAGGCGATTGCCGATGAGGGTTTTCTGAATAACCCGTACCGGCAGGTTCGGTATGAGGATCCAAACTCCGCAACCGGTTACTCATTCGAGTCTGAAGTTTATCCACGTACCCGTTCGAGCAATGCCATTGCATTTAATACCCGGTATCACCTTCCGTATCGTGCTGCCGTGCATGGCGGCTATCGGTTCTTCACCGACTCATGGGGTATCGATGCGCATAATTTCGATGTTGGTTATACGCATCCGGTCAGGGAAGGTTGGGTATTCGATCTGAGTTACCGCTACTACACCCAGTCAGCCGCCGAGTTCTATAGCGATTTGTTCACGCACGAGTCGGCACAGAATTTCCTGGCGCGCGATAAGGAACTGAGTACCTTCAACAGTCACACGATCAGGCTCGGGGCAAGTTATGACCTGATAGCAAATGGCTGGCGTTTCCTGGAAAAAGCTACGCTGAATGTTTACTACGACCACATCCTCTACGACTATCATGATTTTCGCGACTTGCGCCCGGTCGATGAAAACGGGGCGCCTCTTTACGCGCCCGGTACCGAGCCGCTGTATAACTTTTCGGCCGATGTGCTACAGCTGTATTTCTCTGCATGGTTTTGAATGGGCTGACGCTCTGGGGGCCCCGGAAATCAGTGGCGATACCCTTCCCGGTAGGGTCAGACACGAGAAAATCTAATAAATGAGCCTATATAAGGGTTATGTGCCTGAATTAGCAGGGAAAAGCCCGTTGACAGTAGGGTAAAGCTGTATATAATTTCCACAGCGCTGAAAGTGCGCCTTATATTTATGCACACCATTTCGATGTCCTGTCCTTAAGTCTTCGTCCTGTTCTTCATAAGTCATAGCAACACTTCCAGTCAAAATAGCCTCAATAAATCAGGCTTTAATTACCTTTGAAAAAATAGGATTTGATTATGTCTACTACTACCGGCACCGTTAAATGGTTCAACGACGCCAAGGGTTTCGGCTTTATCGAGCAGGAATCCGGCCCCGATGTTTTTGCACACGTCAGCAACATCGCTGGTGAGGGTTACAAGACCCTGACCGAAGGCCAGAAAGTCGAGTTTACTGTTACCCAGGGCCAGAAAGGTCTCCAGGCAGAGAACATCGTAGGCCTGTAATGGCTGAATGATCTATGTCCTGTGCATCGCAATATGCGACGCAGGACAATCTCATACTCTCGTGGGGACACCCCTGCGGGGTTGAGCGAAAAAGGGTGGGGCCTTGCGGCCTTGCCCTTTTTCATTGATCGGAATTCCCTGACGCTCAAAGTCGTTACTGCAGTGGTTAAAAATAATCGACGTGACAACCCGGGTTGAAAATAGTCAAACTGCTTTTGCATCTCTCAAGCTGCATCCCGCGTTACTTGAGAATCTTTCTTCCCTTGGTTATCAGGCCATGACACCCGTTCAGACGCAGAGCCTGCCGCACATTCTGGCGGGCAAAGATGTTATTGCTCAGGCGAAAACAGGGTCGGGAAAAACTGCAGCATTTGGTCTGGGGTTATTGCAGAAGCTCGATGTGAAGCACTATCGCGTGCAATCACTGGTGCTTTGCCCGACCCGGGAACTGGCCGACCAGGTTTCCAAAGAGGTGCGCAAACTTGCCCGCGCCATTCATAACATTAAGGTACTGACCCTGTGCGGTGGTATGCCCTTTGGGCCCCAGGCGGGCTCACTGGAGAGCGGCGCGCACATTGTTGTCGGGACTCCGGGACGAGTGGAAGAACATCTGCGCAAGGGGTCGCTGAAACTGGATAGTGTCAGCAGTCTGGTGCTCGATGAGGCAGATCGCATGCTCGACATGGGTTTTCAGCCAACCCTGGATGCCATTATCGAGTACGTTCCGCAGCAGCGACAGGCGCTGTTATTCAGTGCAACCTACCCTGATCGAATTCGGTCTATTGCCAGGCGCATCATGACTCACCCGGTCGTGATACAGGTTGCTGCTACACACGACAGTGCCAGCATCCGGCAGTATTTCCATGCGGTCGATACGGATGCGCAACGTATGACTGCGCTGCGTTTGTTATTGCTGGAGTTTCGTCCTGAATCCGTGTTGGTATTTTGCAATACAAAGCGCGAGACTCAGGAAGTGGCCGACGAACTCTGTGGCCATGGTTTTGATGCTCTGGCTTTGCATGGCGATCTGGATCAAAAATCTCGCGATCAAATCCTGGTGCGCTTTGCCAATAAAAGTGCTTCGGTACTGGTTGCCACCGATGTGGCTGCTCGTGGTCTGGATATCAATGATCTGGACGCAGTCATCAACTACCAGATTGCCCACGATCCAGAAGGGCATATTCACCGTATCGGGCGCACCGGACGTGCCGGCAGCAAAGGCATGGCCTTTACTGTGTATAGCGTGAGGGAAAGGCACAAGATCGAAGCGCTGGAAGAATATCTGCAGCAGAGTATCGATACCGTGCCGTTGCCGGCGATGAGCATGCTGGAACAGTCGGCCTGTGAAGCGCCTATGGCTACGTTGCAAATCGATGGTGGCAAGAAAAGAAAAGTGAGGCCGGGCGACATTCTTGGCGCGCTCACGGGGAAAAACGGTATTCCCGGCAGGCAAGTTGGAAAAATCGATATATTCGATTACTGCGCTTTTGTGGCAGTCAGGCGTGATGTCGCGCGGGCTGCATTAAGGCAATTACGCGAGGGAAAACTGAAGGGTCGTTCGTTTCGTGTGCGGCTGATACGGGGTTAATTTTAGCTGGCGCCGAAAAGTGAGCCGGAATGACTATTGAATATCCCGCCAATACTCCTTTTTTAACAGCCAGACAGGAATCAAAAGAATAAGCAGGAAAATAATGACGTATTTTCCAAAGTTCTGACGCCAGGGCTTTATGGGTTCGGCCATGTAATCCATAAAGTTAGTCAGATCGCGCATATTCCCGGAAAATTCTTCCTCACTCATGGAGTCCTGCAGAGGTGCCAGAACCCAGGGCATGGCTACATTATTCATTACATGATTGTTATAACCGAAGGTTGCATTTTCATCCTTGTAGAATCCCGTCAAGTAAGAAAATACCCAGTCAACTCCCTGGTATTTTGCTTCTAATGTGAGGTCCGGCGGGGCGATGCCATACACTTGTTCACCCGCTTCCGGTGTCAACGCGGATTTGATTGAATCGGTGATCTTGGTGGCACCAAAGCGCATCATATTGTTCTTCACATCTTCTTCACTGATTTCAAGATCCTGGGCTATACGTTCAAAGCGCATGTACTTTGCGGAATGGCATGTGGTGCAGTGATCGATAAACAGCTGTGCACCACGACGCAATGATTCTTTGTCGTGTATATCGGTGTCGGCGCTTTTTAGTTCTACCGGTGCATCTGATGCATGCCCCACTGTAGAAAAAAGCAACATGGTGATCGTGATGATTAACAATCTCATTGCTGTTGCCTTTTTCCATGAACATAAATACGGTCAGGTACGGTTTTGCAGGTTTCCCATTTTGTATAGAAAGGCATGAGCACGAAGTACGCAAAGTAGATGAATGTAAACACCGGTGAAGCCCAGAAGGGCGCCCAGTCAGCAGGTTTGATGCCCAGTACGCCAAGACACAGGAAGCTGATTGTCCAGATCATCAGGAATGCTTTGCTGATTCTTCCTTTGTAACGAATGGACCTGACCGGACTGCGATCCAGCCATGGCAGGAAGAAAACGATAGCAATGGCCCCGGCCATTACCACCAGGCCCCACAGCTTGGCATCTATGCCGAGAAAATTAACAGTGACTGCTCTCAGCATGGCGTAGAACGGGGTGAAGTACCAAACCGGCGCTATATGTTCCGGTGTGCTCAGGTTGTTGGCCGGCACATAGTTGGGCGGTTCAATAAAGTATCCGCCCCCGTCAGGGAAGTAAAATATTGCCGCAAAGAAAATCATAAAGAATATGACCACGGGAATAAGATCGTGGACGGTGTAATAGGGGTGGAATGGAATGCCATCCAGAGGCTTTCCTTCTTTATCTTTTTGAGCTTTTATATCGACCCCTTCAGGGTTATTTGAGCCCACCTGGTGCAGGGCAATTAAATGCAGGAAAACGCCGGCAATCAAAATAATCGGAACCAGTGCGACATGGAAAGCGAAAAACCGGCTTAGCGTTGCACCGCCGATAAAAAAGTCACCCTGTACCCAGATCTGCAGGTCTTCGCCGACCAATGGAATCGTGCCGATCAGACTCAGGATGACCTTGGCGCCCCAGTAGGACATATTGCCGAAAGGCAGCACATAGCCGAAGAAGCCTTCGGCCATCATCAGCAGGTAAATCACCATGCCGATCAGCCAGACTAATTCACGCGGTTCCTTGTATGAGCCATAGAGAAAGCCGCGATAAATGTGCAGATAGACCGCAATGAAAAAGAAAGAAGCGCCGACTTCGTGCATATAGCGGATAATCCAGCCGGATTCGACATCGCGCATGATGTATTCGATGGAATCAAATGCGCCCTCCAGTGTCGGCGTGTAGAACATCGTGAGCCAGATACCGCTCAATAACTGGTTGGCGAATGCCAGAATCGCGAGTACACCGAAAAAGTACCAGAAGTTCAGGTTTTTCGGCGCATAGTACTCACTCATATGCGTCTTGAATGCCTTGATGACGGGCAAGCGGTAATCAACCCAATACAGCAACTCCGTACCTTTCTTGCGCAGAGTGCTCATCAGACTTTGCCTTCTTCATCAGTACCGATAATCACCGTGTTTTCATCTGCATAATAATGAGGCGGTACTTTGAGATTGGTAGGAGCCGGCACGCCCTTGTATACACGACCGGCGAAATCGAATTTCGAACCATGACACGGACAGAAAAAGCCGGTAAAACCCGCCTCGTTTTCTTTATTACGAAATTTCGGCGTACATCCCAGGTGTGTGCAAACGCCCTCAATGACTAATACTTCCGGTTTAATCGAGCGGTTGGCATTTTTGGCGTAATCGGGCTGTTGAGCATCTTCAGAATCGGGATTTCGTAATTCGTTATCCAGACCCAGGGTGGATGCGATCATTTCCGCAGTGCGCTTGACGATATAGATAGGTCGTCCTCGCCATTCTTCGACCAGCAAGGCGCCTTCAGGGATGGTGGATAAGTCGATGGTGATTGGCGCACCCGCAGCCTTTGCCCGGGCACTTGGATTCCAGGAACGTACATAGGGGGTGATCCAGCCGGCTCCGCCGGCGGCAAATAATGCGCAGCTTGCTCCGGTCAGGAACATTCTCCGATCATTTCGTGCATCGTCATTGCTCATTTAATTGCCTCATCATTTGCCTGATTTAATACCCGCAACTCACCAAACTGAAAAGAGAAATCTCCCCGAAATTTAGGGTCGTAGTGACCGTCAGGAGCGGGAAAATTCGTTGGTTTTCAGCCAAAAAAACAGAAAGCATACTAATATAGTAAGCATACAATTGCCATAATTCCCGGGCAGGCATTTCCCGTAGGAGCGGCATCTTGCCGCGATTCCCCGCAGCGGTAGATCAATCGCGGCAAGATGCCGCTCCTACGGGAAGCGTCGAGTTTGTTTAAGTGATTACCGCAGGTCGATTCCAGGACGGCAGTGGGTCAGGCTGTGATTTCCTTGATGGAAACAGATTGCAGCTTCTCGACGATTTCCCTGTTTACTTCGCACCATTTATGAGCCAAAGGGCAACTGGCCTCCAGAGAGCAGTGATTATCAGGATAAGTGTCCGCGCAATCTGTCAGGGCAATGGGGCCGTCAATCGCCTGGATGATATCTGCAACACTGATATCCGGTGCCGGGCGAGCCAGCCTGTACCCGCCTTTATTGCCCCGAAAAGATGTAATCAAACCGGCATCGACCAGGTATTTGAGAAGCTTGCGTACGGTCGCCAATGGAATCCTGGAACGCTGAGCTACGGCCCTGGTTGTTAATAAGCCTTCGGCATTAACAAAAATGGTGGCAATCACCAAGCCATAATCGGGCAACCTGCCTAAACGTAACATCTTGCAAACATCCTCGGAATTCTGACTGCAGCAAAGTGAATTACAGGATCTGCTGCTTCAGTGAGTTGAATGTCATCATACCTGATGGTGAGTGGTGCGGTAATATTGCACGCATGCTGAAGTTTATTCTCTGGTCACTGATTCTAATTGGCTTATGTGTGGCGCCGCTCCTGAGTGCACAGGCCGAATGGTTCTCGGCCTCACAGAACAAAATGGGTACGCGTGTCGATGTGAAGCTCTGGCACGACGAGGAGGGAGAAGCCGGGCGTCTGATCGCCTCGGCGATGGCCGAGTTCGATCGAATCGAAGCGGTCATGAGCACCTATCTGGAAGATTCTGAGATAACGCATATTAACGAGGTGGCTGCGAACGAACCGGTGACTGTCAGTCCGGAATTGTTCAGACTCATCGATCGTGCATTGCAGTTATCCGTAATGACGAACGGTGCATTCGACATTACCTATGACAGTGTCGGCCAGCTATATGACTTTCGCGCGGGTGTCCGTCCCGCACCTGAGCAGATCGCCACACACCTCGACGCGATTGATTTTCGTCACGTACATCTGATCCGGGAGACGGTGACGATTCGCTTCGCCCGGGCCGGTGTCAGGATTAACCTGGGTGGTATTGCCAAAGGATATGCCGTTGAGTCTGTTATCGATTTGCTGCGTGCCGCGGGTGTGACCAATGCGCTGGCAACGGCCGGCGGCGATACGCGGCTGCTCGGCGATCGAGGTAACGGCCCGTGGGTCGTCGGTGTCCGGGATCCGGACGACAGGACGGGCCTGGTCACGCGACTCGCGTTACAGGATGAGGCAATTTCGACTTCGGGCGATTACGAGCGGTTCTTCATCGAACAGGATACCCGTTATCATCATATCCTGAACCCGGCGACGGGCCGGTCAGTCGGGCATGTGCGCAGTGTGACGATCGTCGGACCGGATGCGACGCTGACCGACGGGTTGTCGACCAGTGTTTTCGTACTCGGGCCGGATGCCGGTCTTGAATTTATCGAGTCGATCGAAGGTTACGAGGCGCTGATCGTCGATGTCGATCATCGCCTGCGTTTTTCTTCAGGATTTGATCCGAAGAAGTAAAAAATTAATGCTAAGCGCCGGTTAATTTGCCAGCCAGTTTTCTACCTGCAGTCCGGGAACACGAGAGAACTCTCCGGCATTGGCTGTCACCACCGTAAGGCCGGCTGAATACGCGTGAGCTGCGATGAGCAGGTCATTGGGTCCAATGGGAGTTCCAAGCCGTGCGAGATGGTGACGGATCGTTGCATATTGGCGGTCGACCGATTCTTCCAGAGGCAGGATCTCCACAGCGGAAAGAATCAAATCGACCCGGTCCAGCAGCTTTTCAGAACCCGACTTGGCGGCGCCGAAGCGGAGTTCCGCGGCGACAATAATGCTGGTGCAAATGGCGTCCTCTCCAACCGCAGCAATGCGGGCTGCAACCGACCCTTGCGGGTGACGAATCAAATCAGAAAGAATGTTGGTATCCAGCAGATAGGCGAATGGCATGATTCAGAGATTCACGTCATCCTGCGGGGCCAGATCCTCGTCCACATCGGGAAAGGTCTCGGTCAGGGGGGTGAGTGTCGCCAGCAGAGATAACAACCGACCTTTTCTCATCGGTTCCACGATCAGGCGATCGCCCTCTTTGCGGATGACGGCCTCCGTTCCCTCCAGTTCAAATTCGCGAGGAATACGAAGCGCCTGGTTACGCCCGTTGCGGAACAAGCGGACGTGACGTTCGGGCGATACCGTCTGAGAATTTTTTATTACAGGCATATGCCAAAACATATGCCTGTATCCCGTTCCTGTCAATGGTTGATTGTGACGTTTCAGACCCAAAAGAAGGGTTGATATTGCGGTGAATTCTTTACCAGGTTGCCCGGTAGACTGGCCATGGCAGTGATTCTGACGCCATACCTGCCTCAGGTTGATCGATGAGGCAGTGGGCAGTCGCAGGATGCGGTCATTCCAGCGAGCATTTGCTAAAATCAGACGTTCATCGACCACTTTTTACATAATAAAGGTCGTATCCAGCGGCTTCGCCATTCAATACGAACCCCCGGAACGATACAGGCGATTGCGGCGAGCAAGGCTCGCTGCCCACTATGGAGACAACTATGTTTGAGCTTGGAAAAAAAGAAGGTGCCGAAAACAACCACGAAGATTCCGCTCGGAATGAGCAGCAGAGTCAACGGAACGCTGCAAGAACAGAGGGCGCATCAGCGACTTCCGCAACCACCAGTCGTAACGTAGCGGTGATCGGCCGGTCAATACGAATCGATGGAGATCTGCAGGGCGAAGAGGATCTGTGTATTGAAGGCGATGTCAACGGCACGATAAGCCTGCAAAACAATACGCTGACGATTGGCAGTGAAGGCAAAGTCAAGGCTGACGTCTATGCTAAGTCGGTGATCGTCGATGGCATGATGGAAGGCGATTTATACAGCTCGGAACGAGTTGAGGTTCGCAGGAATGCAACGGTTAACGGCAATATCACGGCGCCCCGGGTGAGCCTCGAAGACGGTGCCAGGTTCAAGGGTTCGATGGAAATGGACCAGCAAGCGGTGGAAAAAGCTATCAGTGCGGTTGCGAACGTAGCGACAACCAATGCCGGTTCCGAGACCCGCTCAAAGGATCAGTCCAAAACCAGATCCGGGCTGAATGGCGATAAGCATGCAACAAAACCAAAGTCCGCAAGTCGTGACACCGCCGAGGGGCGAGAGTCAGTCGGTTAAGCACTGACGACAGCATCTGAGTGTTAGTAGTGTGATTCAGCTAAGCGTGCGGTCGGCTGATCGCGAGACAATCGAAAAACCGATACGGTTCAATGCGCCGTTGTTCCGATCACTCGTTCAGCGTCTGGATACCGGCGAACGTTGTGTCGTCCTGGATCTGGGTGCTGCGCGTACGCAGACTGTTTCGCTGTTCGGTCAATATGGTTGCCGTCTGGATATTGCAGATTTGATCGATGGGGTGGAGCAGTTGAACGCCGAGCCCGATCCGGAGTGTCTGCAGGACAGGGTCGAGGCGCTGCTTCCCGTGCCTCATGCGGAGGCGGCCGATGCGGTGCTGTGCTGGGATATCCTGAACTACCTCGATCGTCCGGCGCTTACTGCGCTGATGTCGCGCGTAGCTGCCCGCGCACGGCCCGGAACACTGGTGCATATGCTGATCGTCTATGCGGGAACCCATATGCCGGCGTACCCGGGCCACATCGTACCCCGGGAAGATCATAGCCTGCTGGATGTGGCCGTTTCCCGCAACGAACGGGAGGCTCCGCGCTACACGCCCTGCGATCTGACGGACTGCCTGCACGGGTATTCCCTGGAGCGTGCCGTGCTGCTGACCAATGGGTTGCAGGAAATGTTATTTCGTCTGTGACGGATGCTGCCCGCACCTGCCTGCCCGCCGTTAACTCTCTGAATAATTTGCTGAATTTACCTTAATACGCGGGGTTCCGTGACCGCGATCACGGGAATTCAGTGCAATGCCTGCGACCATAATGTCCCTGGACGGATTCGGTTTTCGGCCCGCGTCGAAGCTGGCCGGTTTCGTTTAAAAGAAAAGGCAAACCTGCTGAAAGGCGGGGACGCAAAGCCATCGATCTACGGTTCCACCGGTTTACCGGCAGGCGCTATGACCGCGAGGCTGCCGACTGCTGCGAGTACATCGCGGTGGAATGTATTGCGTCCCTTTCTCTATCCCTGTTTGCCATTTTCAATGGATGGTTTGCCGGCCCGTTGTCAGGCCAGGACTGGAGAGTTGGATGCTGAAACTGCTTTATAGCCGAATTCTCAATGGAGATCGGTGCAGCATTTGGCCACTGAAACATGCGGGTGCGGCTATTTGTATTGTTGCGACAACCCTCTTAATAGGCTCTGCCTGGGCGAAAACGCCGACTGTTTCCGAGTCGGCTCCGGATTTCGCTTTAAAAAGCTCCGCCGGACGTAATCTGCGTTTGTCGGAATTTCGTGGCGATGTTGTCATCGTAAATTTCTGGTCGACGCGATGCGCGCGCTGTCTTGACCAACTCGATCGTCTCGATGCGATCAATGCGGCAGCCGGCCCGAATCGCATGAGTATCCTGAGCATCAATGTAGATAGCGACAGCGGCAAGGCGCAGCGTGCAATTGCAGGTCGGGATCTTGGGTTTCCCGTGTTGTTTGATACGGACAAGACGGTGAGTCGCTTATATGACCCGGCTAAGCTGCCGATGACCATCCTGATCGACCCGCATGGGGTTGTTCGTTATATCCATGAAGGTTTTCACCGCGGTGATGAAGCGCTGTATGCGCAGGAACTCGCAGAATTGAGTGCCGAATAACGCTTGCCGATTAATTAAGGGATTTTATTCATGATCAAACTATTTCAACGCGTAACCTCGGTGGCGCTGGTTCTGATTCTCACGCAAACGGCTGTATCGGCAACTGATGTTAAGCCGGCCAGCCTCGACGCCGAGGTGCAGGATCTCAAGGGTGCCGTGCTCGATCTGAATCGCGAGTTGTTCATGCTCGAGGAAGAGTTGTTGTATCCGGCCAATACTCAGATCGCCGTATTCATGTCGATGGATATTGGCGAGTTTTTTGCACTCGATTCGGTGCAGCTCGAACTCGACGGTAAATCGGTAACGAATTATCTGTACACGGAACGTGAAGTGACTGCCTTGCATCGCGGTGGCGTGCAGCAGTTGTTCCTCGGCAATTTGAAAACCGGTGAGCATGAACTGGTGGCGATTTTCACCGGTGTCGGTCCGCACGGTCGCGACTATCGACGTGGCGCAACACTGACGTTCGACAAGCAGATCGGTGCAAAATTTGTTGAATTACAGATCTCCGACAAGGCCAGTAAACGGCAACCGGAATTCTACGCCAGGGAGTGGGAATAACCGTTGTTGCGTTCAGTTGAGCAGGGGCGATTACCGGTGACGAAGCCCGTCGCAGCATTGCCTGCCGTATGGCTTGCGGCAGGAATGGTTGCTTGTGCCTGTTTCGGAACCGTGGCGGCACAGAATCGTGGTGTCGATATCCGCGACCCGCACTATGGCGAGGTCCTGTTCCATTTCTATCAGCAGGATGAGTTCACGGCGTTGACGCACCTGCTGGTTGCAAGACAGGCGGGTCGCGTCAATCAGCACGCAGCCGAAGCGGAGTTACTGCTCGGCGGGTTATATCTTTCCTACGGTCAGATGGAGCAGGCGACACAGATTTTTGATCGCCTGCTGGTCGAGACCGCAGATCCGGCCGTACGTGACCGGGCCTGGTACTTCATCGGCAAGGCGCATTATCAACGCGGACTCTATACGCAAGCGGACAACGCGTTCGCCCGGGTTGCCGGTAACCTGCCCGATGCGCTGCGCGCCGAACATCGCATGTTGCAGGCACAAAGCCTGATGGCACAGACGCGGTTTGATGAAGCCGTGGCGCTGCTCGAAACGGAACGCTCCGACCAGGACTGGCTGGCCTATGCCCGCTTCAATCTCGGCGTCGCACTGGTTCGCCTGGACCGGCACGCGGAAGCCGCACGTCAGCTGGATAGCGTCGGTCAGCTCAACAGTGACGACCCGGAACTCCTGGCATTGCGCGACAAGGCGAACCTGGCGCTGGGCTTTGCCCACCTGCAGGCTCAGCAGGGCAAAGAGGCGCGTGCCGTCCTCGGACGTGTACGTCTCAACGGACCGCATGCCAACAAAGCATTGCTCGGCGTTGGTTGGGCGGACATCCTGAAAGAAAACTATCGTGGCGCATTAACGCCGTGGCTGGAATTGAGCGAGCGTGACCTGCTCGACAGTGCTGTGCAGGAGTCGCTGCTGGCAATTCCGTATGCATTCAGCCGTATCGGCGCCAACGGTTCAGCCGCCGAGCACTACGTCAGCGCGATGGCAAACTTCGATCACGAGATGGCCGGCCTGAACGCTGCCATCGACCGGGCACGTTCCGGCCGCATGATCCCGGCATTGTTGTCGCGCGATGGCAAGGGTATCGGTCGCTGGTACTGGCAACTCGACGAATTGCCGGACTCGGACGATGCGCGTTATCTCTATCACCTGGTGGCGAATAACCAGTTTCAGGATGGTCTGCGCAGCTACCGTGATCTCGTCGCATTGCGTGAACACCTGTCGGCATGGCGCGACAAGCTGGCGGCATTCGAGCACATGGTCGAGACGCGCACACTCGCACACTCGCAGCGCATGCCGGCGATCGAACAGCGCCTTGCCGGTGTCGATTCGACGGTATTGCGTGAGCGTCGTGACGCACTCGTCCGGACTCTCGAGCAGGTTGAGGTATCGCGTAATGTCGTCGGCCTGGCCAATGAAATCGAGGCTGATCAGTGGCGCCGCCTGGCGGCGCTGGAGACAAATGCGGCCTGGGAGTCGGAGCAGGCTGCCACCGCTCGTGACAAGCACCGTATTCTGAAAGGGACATTGTTATGGCAGCTCGACCGTGACTACCGGTATCGGTTGTGGCAGCAGCGCCGCACGATTACCGACATTGAACAAGCGCTGGTCGAGACCGGGGATCTCGAGAGTCGCACGCAGTTCACGAAGCTCAACATACCACTGCAGTTTGAGGAATATCGTGTTCGGATCGAAGCTCTGAAGCCGCGTATCGATGCGATGCAGGCGCAGATCGATGCTGTGCTGATGGACCAGGAGCGGCAACTGCAGACCGTGGTCGCGGAAGAACTCGAGAAGCAGAAACAGCGACTCGCGAGTTACCGGATGCAGGCGCGTTTTGCGCTGGCGACGATCTATGATCAGGCGACCGTGGTGTCGGCCGATAGTGGTGAGCCGCAGCCATGATGTTGCCCGTATCGACAATAGGCTTGTTGACATCGATAACGCTGGCCGGCGGCCTGTGGCCGTTCGGTGGTGCTGATGAACAGCATGACGGTGCGCGTATCGATGACCTCGAAGGTCGCGAGATTGAATTCAAGGCACAGCCGGATATTGCCGGCAGCGGTGCGCTGGCACGCGAGCAATACCGTTTGTTTCTCGATATGTCCGTCGATGATCCGGCGTTGCATCTCGAGGCAATGCGACGACTCGGCGATCTGAACCTGTCGGCCGGCGAAGATTACGAACTGAATGGCGACATCGACGGCAGCCTTGGATTCTTCGTCGAGGCAGTGCGCCTGTACGAAGCACTGCTTGCCGATAACCCCGGTTATAAAGACACGGACATGATTTTGTACCAGCTGGCCCGCGCCGCCGAGACGATCGGTGAGCCGGAACGCGCGCTGGCGACACTCGATCGGCTCGTGGCGACGTATCCGGACAGCAAAACCTTCGATGAAGCGCAGTTTCGGCGTGGTGAAATACTGTTCATCAACAAGCGCTATATCGAGGCGGAGCAGGCTTATGCCGCCGTGATCGGCGCCGGTCCGGCCTCATCCTATTTCGAACAATCGCTGTACAAGCACGGCTGGGCCCAGTTCAAGCTTGGCCGGCACGACGAGTCACTGGCATCGTTCATGAATCTGCTCGACCGACGCATGGCCGGTAACGACGATGCAGTCGCCCGGCTCGACAGCCTGTCACGACCAGAGCGCGAACTCGTCGACGATACATTCCGGGTCCTGAGCATTACATTTTCATATCTCGATGGTTACGAGTCCATCGATGCACTCACGGTGCGGCGCGGTAATACGCAATACACCAACCTGTTGTATGCCAATCTCGGTGATTTGTACATCGACAAGGAACGTTATATCGATGCGGCGCAGACTTACGCTGCATTCGTTGCGCACGAACCAACGCATGACCGTTCGCCCGACTTGCAGGTCAAGGTTGTCGAAGCCTACACGCTGGCGAAGTTCCCGAGCCTCGTACTCGAGGCCAAGCGTGAGTTTGTCACTCTGTATGGCATGGACTCGATGTTCTGGATTGAGCGAACCCGGCACGATTATCCGCAGGTCGTCACGACGCTGAAAGAAAGCCTCAGCGATCTCGCTTCGTATGATCATGCGCAGGCCCAGCAGGATGATGACACCGAGGCGTACCTGCGAGCTGCTGACTGGTATCGGCGTTACCTGGCCTATTTCCCGGACGATCCGGATTCTGCCGAGCGCAATTTCCTGCTGGCCGACATCCTGTTCGAGTTGGAGCTGTTTGCTCAGGCCAGCGTTGAATATCAGCGTACGGCTTACGAATACGGTAATCATGAACGAGCCGCGGAAGCTGCCTATGCAGGTCTGCTGGCAGCGCGCCGGCATGGCGAGGCACTTGCACCCGAACAGATCGATGCGTGGCAGGTGGGACTTGTCACGCAGGAATTACGATTCCCCAGATCATTTCCGCAGCATGAGCAGGCCGTACCGGTATTGACCCGGGTGGCCGAAGACCTGTTTGCCGCAGATGAACTGGAAAGTGCGTTACGCGTCGGCGGACTCATCGTGACGTGGCCGTCTCCCGCCGCGTCCGAATACGAACAGACGGCCTGGACGGTTGTCGCACATGCTAATTTCGAACGCGAAAGATATGCGTATGCCGAAGAGGCATACCAGGCATTGCTGCAGTTTCCGGTTGCCGACGCGACCGGGCACGATGAGATTACCGAGCGAATTGCCGCCTCGGTATATCGCCAGGGCGAACAAGCGCGGATAGCCGGCAATACTGACCTGGCGATTGCCGAGTTTCTGCGCGTCGGTAGCGTGGTGCCCGGATCGACATTCGTGTCGAACGCGATGCTGGATGCGGCAGCCCTGCTGATCACCGGGTCCCGGTGGGACGAAGCGGTCGATGTGCTCGAACGCTTCCGCAGTGACTATCCCGACCACCCGTTCAATAATGATGTCACGCAGAAACTTGCCGTTGCCTACCGGGAATCGGGCCACATGACTGCGGCCGCGAACGAGTATGAGCGCATCGCAGGGGGCGACGGGACCGACCCGGCAATACACCGCGAAGCACTTTGGCAAGCCGCCGAATTGTATGCGTCCGCCGATGCATTGACCGATGAACGGCGCGTCTATCGAGACATCGTGGCGCAGTTTCCCGAGCCGTTTGCCGAGTCGCTCGAGGCGCGGCAGAAGCTGGCCGACCTGGCCCGCGAAGCGAACGACTGGCAGGCTCGACAGAAATGGTTGAACGCGATTGTCACCGCAGATGCCCAGGCCGGTACTGCACGCACTGATCGCAGCAAAACACTCGCCGCCCGGGCGTCACTCGAACTTGCCGCACCGGTTCGCGATGCGTTCCTCGCCGTCAAGCTCACGGTGCCGTTAAAGAAAAGCCTGCAGCTCAAGAAGAAGCGTATGGAGTATGCGCTGGCCGCGTATGGCGGTACGGCCGACTATGGCGTCGGCGAAGTGACAACTGCCGCGACATACGAGATCGCCGACCTGTACTACCAGCTTAGCCAGGATCTGATGGCATCGGAGCGACCAGAAGGTCTGAATGACGAAGAGCTCGAACAATACGACATCCTGCTCGAGGAGCAGGCGTTTCCGTTCGAGGAGCAGGCAATCGACATCCTGATGACTAATACCGCGCGGACCCAGGATGGTATCTACGATGAATGGGTAAGAAAAAGTTTTGCGCGCCTGGCTCAGTTGATGCCGGCGCGATTTGCCAAGAGCGAAAGGAGCGAGCGTCTTGTTGCGATCATCGATTAATGCTGTTGCGATGGCTATTGCGCTTGCGGCTTTCATGATGTTGCTGGGGGGTTGCGGCATGACCGGCAAGGTTGGGCAGTCCGGCAGCAGTGAGTATTCATCAGCCGTGACAAATCGCTATGCGCGGGCGCTCGGCTATATGGATGCCGGCGATGATTCACGCGCGCAACGCGAGTTCGAGGCCTTCGGCGAGGCCTATCCGGACTATGCCGGTGCGCATGTCAATCTCGGCATCATTCACGATCGTAATGGCCGTCCGGATGCTGCCACCGAGGCATTTCGCCGGGCCGTCACCGTCTGCACCGACTGTGCATCGGCCTACAATCATCTCGGCATTACGCAGCGCCACAAGGGGCTGTTCGATGAGGCCGAGCAGTCTTACCTGCATGCTATCAAGGCAGATCCGGATTATGCGCTGGCTTATTACAACCTCGGTGTGCTCTATGACCTGTATCGCGGCCGCCCGGATCTCGCCTTGCAATACTACGAGTCGTATGTCGAACGCGAAGCAGAGGGTATCGACGTCAAGAATGTACGCATGTGGATTATCGATTTGCGTCGCCGGGTCGGCGAGCCGCAGCGTGCCGCACAGTCCGGAGGGTTGCAATGAATAAGTGGTTACCCACGATGACGATCCTGCTGACCGGTCTCAGCGCGGCCGCGGCATGCGCCGAAGACAGCGCCGTCACGGAGGCAGCGCCGGAACCGGTCACGCTGCCGCGTGCGTCGGCGGATCAGTTATTGCTCGATCGAACCGCGATCCGCGGTAACCAGGAACTGCCGCGCGTGCTGTACATCGTGCCGTGGAAGGACTCGCAGCTGGGTGACGTAATCGGCAAACCGGTCAATAGCCTCATCGATGAAGTACTCGCACCCGTAGACCGTGATGTATTTCGCCGACAAACAAAGTATTTCGATCAATTGTACGGGTCTGAGGGATCCGGCAACGGGAAGTGAAGGATTCCGGGTTTGCATTATGTAAACCGGGTAGTGTTTTTTCTTAGGAGGATTTGAGTCATGGAAATATTTCAAGGCATCGTCGGCTTCTTTCAGGAAGGCGGCGCATTCATGTATCCGATCGTTATCGTGCTGGCACTGGGAATGGCCATCTCGATCGAGCGGTTTCTTTTTCTGAGTAAAACGAGCCTGACGAATCGGATGCTGTGGAAAAAGATTTCACCCTATATCCGGGCGGGCAAGTTTCAGGAGGCAGTGTCGGAAACGGCCAAGTCAAAAAGTGCGATAGGTCAGATCCTGACCTATGGTCTTTATCGCATCAAGTCTGCTGCGCGCCGCGACGATATTGAGAAGGCGATGGAAGAGAGCCTGATGGAAGTCATGCCGCGACTCGAAAAGCGTACGCATTATCTCGCCACGTTTGCCAATATCGCGACGCTGCTTGGTCTGCTGGGCACGATTATCGGCCTGATCAATGCTTTCACGGCTGTGGCGGCGGCTAATCCGGCCGAGAAGGCGGATCTGTTGTCGGCGAGTATCTCGGTCGCTATGAACACGACCGCGTTCGGCCTGATGGTTGCGATACCGCTGTTGCTCGTGCATACGGTCCTGCAGAGCAAGACGACGAATATCGTCGACAGTCTCGAAATGGTATCGGTCAAGTTTTTGAATGCAGTCGATGAGCGCCGTACGGCTGACGGCCAGACCGCAGGTAAGCCTGCATGAGCAGATGGAAAAACAGGCACCGTCACGAGGCGGTGGAACTGAATATCACCGCTTTCATGAACCTGATGGTGATCCTGGTTCCGTTCCTTCTGATTACTGCCGTGTTCTCGCAGGTTGCAATCCTCGAGCTGAACTTGCCCTCCTCAAGTGATCAGCCCGGGGATGAACCCGATACACCGCAGCTCGAAGTCATCGTGCGCCACGACCGACTCGAAGTCGGCGAACGCAGTGGCGGGTTGTTGACCGGCTTGCCGGCGACAGCCGACGGGCATGATCTTGACGGCCTGAACGACTATCTGAAACGCGTCAAGGCGAAGTTTCCGGACAAGCTCGATGCGAGCATCCTGCTCGAGCCGGATGTGCCCTACGAGGTGCTCGTCAAAGTCATGGACGCTGTGCGCGTCTATGAAGCTACAGGACCGGGCGCCGATGTAATTCAGGCGGAACTGTTTCCTGAAATCTCGATCGGCGATGCGCCGGTACGCAAGAAAGCCGGTTAACGGCGGAGTTCGACAATGAAAATGTCACACCGCGCCAAGCGCATGGAGCGTCGCAACGAGCGGGGCAAGAAAACGGTTTCGCTGAACCTCGTTTCGCTGATGGATATTTTTACGATCCTGGTGTTTTTTCTGCTCGTCAACTCGGCACAGGTCGAGGTTCTGCCGAATGCGAAGGATCTGAAACTGCCCGAATCGATTGCTGAACAGAAGGCACGTGAAAATGTCGTGATCACGGTTACCGGCGACGAGATCCTCGTGCAAGGCAGTCCGGTGGCTTCGGTAGCCGATGCACTGGCGCAGAAGAATCTGATCATCGGCGGTCTCAAGGACGCGTTGCAGAGCCAGACCGACCGTGTCTTGCGTCGCGATGCCGTCGCCGATATTGCCGACCGTGAGGTGACGATCATGGGCGACAAGGCGCTGCCTTACAGCCTGCTGAAACGTGTCATGGCGACGTGCACGGCAGCCGACTATGGGCAGATTTCACTGGCGGTCATGCGCCGTGCGCCGGCGAAGCAGGCCGATACGAAGGTCGTGGCCATGATAGATGGAACTCAAGGATAAGCCCTGATGGTGACGTATTTTCGCTTGTATGAGCTGCCCTGGGAAACTGCCCGGGAAGAGGAGCTGCGCTTCCGGAAAATCCTCAAGCAGGTCAGTATCGGGATAGTGGTGTTGAGCATCGTGTTCTCGTTTATGCCGCTGCCGGAGGCTGAGCACGACCGCATCGAGAAAGTGCCGCCGCGCTTCGCAAAATTAATTCTCGACAAACCAAAACCGCTGCCACCGCCGCCGGTTGTGATCGAACAGCCAAGGCCGGAAGAGCTCGAACCTGAGGTGCCAAAAGTAGTCGAGGAGCAGAAGCCGAAACCCGAACCGGTCGTCAAGGACGAACTGAAACCGGTTGACCGCACGGAAGAGGCACGCAAGAAGGCATCCGTCGCCGGCTTGCTGCCGTTCGCTGATGATCTGGCTGATTTGCGTGACAATCAGGCCGTGGCCAATGTGACCGCTTCACGCGACCTGGCTGGTGCGGCCGGTGCCGCCAAACGTGCCGAGCGTTCGATGATCACGTCGAAAGCGGGCAAGGGTAGCGGGGGTATTAATACGGCAAGCATGAGCCGCGATACCGGTGGCAGCGGGTTGGCCGGGCACGACACGACAACGGTATCCAGCACCGTGGCCGGACTCGGTTCAGGACCGACGGTCCGCCGGCCCGAAGCCAGCGACCTGCCGGCCCGCAGTCGCGAAGAGATCGAGATGGTCTTTGACAAGAACAAGGGTGCGATCTATGCACTCTACAATCGTGCCCTGCGGCGCGATCCGACGCTGCAAGGCAAGCTCGTGCTGAAACTGACGATCGAGCCGTCCGGTGCCGTATCATTCTGCGAGATCGTATCGAGCGAACTCGCGGACGACCAGCTGCTGCGCAAGCTCATCAAACGCATCAAGCTGTTCCGCTTCGATGCAAAGGATGTCGCAACGATCACGACTACGAAGCCGATCGATTTCTTCCCGGCTTAGTCCGCAATTCAGCCACCCGTAGGAGCGGCATCTTGCCGCGATTGGCCTGGGTTGGTGTATCAATCGCGGCAAGATGCCGCTCCTACGGGCATCTCTTGGGGTTCAATAATAACTATATAAATCAATAAATTGCTGGTATTTCTTAATTTTCAAATCGGTAGTGGGTGACACAATTTGTGCGTCTGACCCCCGTCAGGGTATTCCCTAATGGGTAGAAAATGAGTCCGCGCGATAGAATCGCGGCC
Source organism: uncultured Chromatiaceae bacterium (assembly GCA_964629475.1). Classification (GTDB taxonomy): domain Bacteria; phylum Pseudomonadota; class Gammaproteobacteria; order Steroidobacterales; genus SMWD01. The sequence goes on from CAZVQW010000004.1 coordinate 155,691, forward strand.
CAGTGGTCCACATGTGATGGTCGCAGAATCATTGCTTTATCAGGCCTCGTTGGTGAAAAGATTGAATTGAGGGTTGTATCTAGTGAGTTCTTCTCCTGTCCTGAACATGGTTCATAGTGGTGCGGCCATACTGCTTTTTTCATTGGCAATCATTTCCGTATTGATTTCCGTATTAATAGCGGTAAAGCCGGCCGTTGACCCGGCCAATTCCAGCTTAGTAAAAAAAGCCAATTTTGTCGGGCTGGTTGAGCTGATTGTTGTGGGCGTGGTGACGCTTACAGGGGCGATTGCTGTCTTTCTGGGTTCCTTGTCCTGGTCGCAATCATGGTTATGGATGAGCCTGATGATTATGGTTTTTTATACTGTGGCCCTGATATTTGTAACCAAACCGGCACGGATGTCTGTAGCGAAAGGTGGTAGTGAAATTAAAGTCGGCATGCAGGTGATTTTGCAGATGGGCCATGTTTTATTTCTGTTTGTCGCTTTTGCTCTTATGTTGTTGAAACCGGCCTAGTGACTAAATTTCGCTGCAAGATGAGCCGAATTTAAAGCAGCTGTAACAACGATGATGACGCATCCGGATCTGTTGTCCGGTTGATTCAGCCAGCGAGGTGCCAAGGCTGTAGTCCTCGTCATCGTCAACGAGGGTGCAGGCGTAGACTTGCATCCGGCCGGCTTTCTTGATGACCATCTTGCTGAACGCACACATGAACTGGCGGCGCGTTGTTTCAGTCTGGAAACGCGTCATGCAATTTTCAGTGACGGCCGGTACATGGCGGTGCGAGTCCGGCACGTCGAAATCCGGGAACGCGACGATGCGCAGGTCGGTCGGCAGGCCATGCTCGGCAAATAGGGCTCGATAGCGCTCATCAACATCGTCACCGTTTTCATTCGCCGGCATCTGGCGCGCAACTGATACATGAAAACCCATGTCGTGCAGGCTCTTGAGTCCGAGCAGCGCCTGCCTGAAGTTGCCGACACCGCGTCCCGCGTCATGACGGTTCTCATCCGCAAAGTCGATGCTGACGCGGAACGAGACCGGGTGGGCCGCATCGATGAGTCGCCGGATCTGGCGCAGGCGTTTGAGTACGACATCTGTACCGTTGGTCAGCACGAGGCACGGCAGGCGTTGGGATGCATAGGAGAGAATATTAATGATGTCCCGGACGATGAAGGGTTCACCGCCGGTGAATGAAAATTGTTTGACGCCGAGTGCGACGGCTTCGTCGATGAACGGTTTTGCATCGCGGAGTGTGATCCGGTCGAGGCGCGTGTCACCGGGTGTCGAGCCTTCCAGGCAGAACGGGCACGACAGGTTGCATGCGGTGCCGGTATGAAACCACAGCTCATCGAGAGTGTGCGATGTGATGTAACCGCGCGGTTCGCCATTTGGTGTTGTCAGCCAGTCGGTACCGCGTTCCGGTCTGCGTCGCATCAGCATCCGGTTCGACCCCAGTAGTAGTTTGCCAGGGTATCCGGCGACAGGCCGAACAGGTAGCCAAATGCGAGCATGCGGTTGGCCAGCGTTCGGCGTATCCAGCCGTCGCGTTCCCAGTGCCTCGGCGACACACCGATGTGCAGGCCGAGTTGCACGAATCGGCCGCCGGCGCGCACGGTGCGTACCAGTGGCACTTCCTCGAACAGAGCGGTGTCCGGGAAGCCGCCGGCCTGGATATAGTCAGCCTTGCGGAAAAATAATCCCTGGTCGCCGTAGGGTGTGCCGAATCGGCAACGCAGGTTGGTCAGCCGCGCGAGTGCCGATTTGTACCATGCTGCCTGGCCCGTGAAACGGAACCTGAAGTAACCGCCGCTGGCCCCGGCGCGTATGGCGCGACGGATAGACTCGAGCCCGTCGTGCGGTGGTTCGGCGTCCGCATGCAGAAACCAGACGACATTGCCCGATGCCCGCAATGCACCACCATGCATCTGGTGCCCACGTCCGGCTCGGGCATTCAGCCTGATGCAATCGAACCGTTGGCAGCATTCGGTAACGGCCGGGTCGTTTGCGCCATCGATGACGATGATCTCGAAAGGCGCATCGTCGAGTGAGCGCAGCGATTCGAGCAAACTCGATAACGCTGGTGTATCACCGAGCACGGGAATCACGATACTGATATTAATGTTGCGAAAGGGTTCCATGATTTAAGTCAGGCTGTGTTGTCCGTTGCGAAGCCGGCGGCCCCGAGCCAGTCGCGCAGTGCGCGGCGTGCAGGCCGTTGATCGCCATGCAGGTCAGCATGCAGGCGGGGCAGGTCATTGGCAAAATCGATGTCATAGCGGGCCGGTAGATATTTCACAGTCAGACCGCTTTGCACACACAGTAGTTCCAGTTGGTTGCCAAGATCATTGCCGCTCCAGGGCAATGGCGCAAGCTCCGGCCACGGACAACGGGCGCCCATCAGCACGACGCCACCGTCTTCGGCCGCCCCGAGCACGACGTCGTGGGTCAGCAGCGCTGAGCGGGCTTGTTCGAAATAGGCGCTATCGAGTAAAGGCGCATCGCTGCCTATATACATAAGTTGTTCGGTGTCGGTCGAGCGTATCGCGCGGTCCACGGCATTGAGCCGCTCACCGAGATTGCCTTCCGGCTGCGGGCAGACGCGGTGGTCGCCGGTTATCAGCGCTTCGGCCCAGTCCAGGTCGGCCTGTTCGGCCGGGGCAATAATCACCGGGCCGGGCCAGCCTGCTGCGTCCTCCAGTGTTGTGAGCAGCAAATGAGTGGCGAGTTCGAGCGTCGGTGCGGTGCCGATGTTTGCGGCAATACGTTGTTTTCCGCAGCCGGCTGTCGGTCGGCGGCAAAACACGATGAGGGTCGCGATGGAACTGCGAGCGGATTTTGCGTTCATAATAGGCAGTGGGAGCGTCTGTTGTGGGAGCGGCTATAGCCGCTCCCAGAGGGCTGTATTGAAACATAACTTTAATATCGGGCAATGAAAATACCGGTCCGGACACCGAGCAAGGGAGAGAGTAGTGCGCGCAGAGGTTCAGAATTATTATGGTGAAGTCCTGCAGTCTACGGATGATCTCAAGACGAGCGCCTGTTGCACGACGGATGCACCGCCAAAGTACCTGCGCGACGCACTGGCGCGGGTCCATGATGAAGTCATTACGAAATATTATGGCTGCGGACTGGTGCTGCCCGAGGCACTAGAGCGTACAGCCGTGCTTGATCTCGGTTGCGGAGCCGGCCGTGACGTGTATACGCTCGCCCAGCTTGTCGGGCCTGACGGATTCGTCGTCGGTGTCGACATGACGCCCGAGCAACTGGCCGTGGCGCGCCGGCATGAGGCCTGGCATGCCGAACAGTTCGACTACCCGAAATCGAATGTCGAATTTATCGACGGCAACATCGAGCATCTGGACGAAACGGGCCTGGCCGACGACAGATTTGACGTCATCGTGTCGAACTGCGTCATCAACCTGGCGACCGACAAGCAGGCCGTGCTCGACGAGGCCTGGCGATTACTCAAGCCGGGCGGTGAGCTGTACTTCGCCGATATCTATACGGACCGTCGCGTGCCTGCCGAACTGGTGACGGACCCGGTGCTATATGGTGAATGCCTGTCCGGTGCGTTGTACTGGAACGACTTTCTGCAAATCGCCAACCGCGCCGGATTTATGGATTCGCGTCTCGTGACCGACAAACCGGTCAGTGTCGACGACCCCGAACTGGCGAAGAAGGTTGGTGCTATCCGGTTTTTCTCGGCGACGTATCGCTTGTTTAAACTGTCTGAACTCGAACCGGGGCGCGAGAACTATGGCCAGTCCGTGACCTACCGCGGCACTGCCCCGCATCATCCCGATGTGCTGCCGTTCGACAAAGAACTGACCTTCGCGACCGGCATTAGTACGCCTGTCTGTGGCAATACATGGCAGATGCTGGCCGGCAGTCGTCTGGCTGAACATTTTGATCTTTCCGGCGAACCATTCGTGCATGCCGGCGTGTTTGGCGACTCAATTCAAGGCCTGCCGTTCGATCCCGAAGCCAAGACCAGTCAGGCGGGTTGTTGCTGAACAGATCAGAATTTCCCGGGAGACGGCTGTGGGAGCGGCTTTAGCCGCGATTAATTTGAGTTGGCGCGCCAATCGCGGCTAAAGCCGCTCCCACAGTGTTAGCTACTCCTGTAACGGAATGCACGCGCTGCAGTATTGGTTGTCTTTGACGCCTCATCGGCAATGCCGGAAGCGTTTTAGCTGCAACTCGCGGACCTGCCGCTTCATGACACGGCCTTGTTTGGCCGAGTGCCCTCGACGCAGTCTCGATTCGAGGCGTTGGATTCGATGCTTGATAGCCGCACACTTTTTCTTGTCGAGTTTTTTGTGTTCACCAGCATAGCCGGGTACGGTGAACAGCATCAAAAGGAATAGTTCTCTTCGGTACAAAGTGACACTCCACAGCCGTTAACGCAGTGTGCCGTTGCCTCCCCAATTCAGCTACGCGGGAATCGAGTGTGAAGTGTCGGATTTGCAGAATGCGTTAATCAGCCGCCGGACGGCCGTTCGCGGGTCGCGATGACGTACTCGGCGACCGGCTGGCCGCCGATCAGGTGCTCCTGGATGATTCGTTCCAGCACCTGTGGGGTGCACGATCGGTACCAGGTACCTTCCGGGTAAACGACGGCGATCGGCCCGTCAATACAGATCTGCAGGCAGTTGGCCTTGGTCCGATAGATGCCACCCTGACCGGTCAGGCGTAACTCGTTCAGGCGTTTCTTCAGCCAGCTCCATGATTCCAGGCTCTCGGCTTTGCCGGAACATTTTGGTTTGGTCTGGTCGCAGCACAGGAAAATATGCCGACGAATATCGTGTATGCCGAGCCGCGCAATGGTGTCATCACGGTTGCTGGATTCCCGGTCGGCCATCAGTGACCCCCGCATGTGGATGATTGAGTGACCCGGGTTGTCGGCATGATCGTGATTCCACGTTCCAGTATGATGCAACCCGATCATATGCAAGAAGCCTCCGAAAAAGCCATCCTTTATGCCCTGCTCGCGAACCTTGGTATCGCGCTGGCCAAGAGTTGGGGCGCATGGTTCACGGGTTCGGGCAGCATGCTGGCCGAGGCGATCCACTCCTATGCCGATGCCGGCAACCAGATTCTGCTGTTTCTCGGGCTTGTCCAGGCCCGCAAACCGCCGGACGAAGAGCATCCGCTCGGTTACGGCAAGATCAGTTATTTCTGGGCCTTCATCGTCGCGATCATATTGTTCAGCCTCGGCGGACTGTTTTCGATCTATGAAGGCATCCACAAACTCCAGGAGCCGGAACCGTTGCAAAGCGTCTGGGTGGCCCTGTTGATACTCGGTGTGGCGATCGTACTGGAAGGTGCGAGCCTGTTTGGCGCGCTGAACGAGATCAAAAAACTGCGCGCCGGACGATCATTGCGTCAATGGCTCCGCGTGACACGCAATGCCGAACTGGTTGTCGTGCTTGGCGAGGACGTCGCGGCCGAGATCGGCCTGGTGCTGGCGTTCGTTTTCGTCGCATTGGCCGGTTATACAGGCGATACGCGTTTTGATGCGTTCGGTTCGATCTGTATCGGCGTTGTGCTGATCATCGTGTCAATCTTCGTCGCAATGCGGATCAAGTCGTTGATCGTCGGGCGATCGGCTGAGCCACGATTGCGCCAGCTGATCGACGACATCATCGCACAGGACCCGGCGATCGAGCGTCTGCTGAACACGATTACGCTGCAGGTGGGGCCGAAAATCATGCTCGCGATCAAGATCAAAATGTGTTCGGACCTGACGATCGATGAGGCCGTCGCGCACATTAACGCCCTGGAAAAGCGTCTGAAGGAGCAGGTACCGGCAATCGGCTGGTGTTTTGTCGAACCCGATATCGTCGACTGAGCAAGCGAACCCAAAGTCACTACGGCGCAATCAATCCTTGTGAGGTAGCGGCCGACCGGGACGGTCGCAAATTCGGGCGGGTTGCGCAAAGGTGCCGGATTGGCTTCATTATGTTGTGTCGCAACAAAGTTAATGCCAGGCATAAATGCTTTGTTTTCAGCCGGGTAAAGATGTTCTGTTTAGCAGAATCTCGTTCTGGTCCCGGTATTGTTCAAAAGGGGTACGGTGCTTGCCGACTCGTATATACTTCGCATCACGCACTTGGCGCCAAAATCATCGAGAACAATTCGAATAAGGATGATGCAAGGCTGTAGTGAGAACTGGCAGCCCAAAATAATCTGTATATGGTCTCTTGTTCCCATATGCAGAAATATGAATCAATGTCCGGCGTCCTGTCCGACAATGTTGCCGAGGTCCCGTGTCGGGAACCCTGTTTCGGTAAGAATTGCGCAGGGCGCCGGGCTCCCAAATAACAGGTAAAGAAAAAGGGTCGGATTAAATAAAATCCGACCCTTTTTTTGTTTGTTTTGAAGTGACAGGCGGACCGGATTGAAATCCGATCCACCCGTCTGGTCATCGCTTAGAGACCAAGCATCGCCGGTAACGTCGCTAAGGGGATTAACAACGCGATAATGGCGAGCATGATTTCATCTCTGCGATCGGTGCTCGATGTATTCTTACGCCTGAACATTTGTCCAGCTCCTGGATAAGTGTGTTGAAGAGAATGCTAAGGTTTAGCGGCAGCCGATTCTTTTCCGGGCAGTAACAGGCTGTAACATTTTGTAACGGTTTTATTCCGCGTGATTCCAGAGAGTTACAATTGATTTAGAAATGTGGCATCAGACTAAACTTTGGCGCCACATATTAGACATGATCCGCCTGTGGAAAACTGTGAGCCATGCCGAAGATTTTGCTGATCGATGACGACGAAAAACTTGCCGGATTACTCGGCAATTATTTCGAACGGTTCGACCTCGAACTCGTGTCGGCATTAAGGCCGTCGGACGGGCTCAAACTGCTGGATGCAGAAGACCCCGATCTCGTCATTCTCGATGTGATGTTGCCTGAGCAGGATGGCTTCGAAGTCTGTCGGACGATCAGAAAAACCAGGGTCGTGCCGATCATCATGCTGACCGCACGCGGCGAGGTGACTGACCGGATCGTAGGCCTCGAGATTGGTGCCGACGACTACCTGCCCAAACCGTTCGAACCGCGTGAACTCGTCGCCCGCATTCAGAACGTACTGCGCCGGGCCGTGCCGGAAGAAGTGGAAAGCGATGAACTGGCCTTCAAGGATCTGATGCTGAATACGGAACGGCGGTCAGTTGAACTGGATGGCAACCCGCTGGAACTGACGACGATGGAGTTTGAACTGCTGGCCCTGTTTGCGCGCAACGCGGGCAAGGCGATGTCGCGCGATGAGATTCTTAATGGCTTGCGCGGTATCGACGCACAACTCTTCTCGCGCTCTGTCGATATTCTCGTCAGCCGCCTGCGCCAGAAACTGAACGACACGACGAAGCAGCCGCGGTTTATCAAGACGGTCTGGGGCAAGGGCTATACGTTTGTCGCCGAGGAGGCTGCGGCCGAATGATGCGCAATATCCTACACAGAATCGGCCATTCCTTGTCCGCCCGGTTACTCGGGATCTTCCTGATCACGGCAGTAATTTACGGGATGTCCGCGCGCTTCGCCGTTCAATTCGTGCTCGATCGTGACTACCTGCGCGAGATCATAGGCTCGCACGTCGCGCTGCATACGACCTATTTCCTGCAGGATATCGGTTTGCCGCCGAGTATCGAACGCGCTGGCGAGATTGCGGCCAACAATGCGCTCGATATTCGCATTATCGGGCCGTTTCTCGACTGGTCTTCGGATCCGGCATTTCCCGATGTCCGCAACATCGAGTTCGAGCCGAGCACTTATTTCGATCATGTCAAGAAGGATGTCTTCGAGACCCCTGACGGCAGTGATGTGCTCAGCGCAATGGGCTTCGCCCGCTACGACAATCATTCGTTCACGCGCATTGATCTGGGCGACTATCGGATTTATACCGCATCGCCGAAGATCTCCGTACATTCCGGTGGCAGCCTGGCGACGCCAATCATCATTGGTTTGATATCGATCTTTCTGCTGGCAGGATGTTTCTTTGCAGTTTCGTGGTTGATCCGGCCGATTCGCTGGATCAAGGACGGTGCGGACCGGATCGGTCAGGGTGATCTCGATTACCGGATTCGTGCCACTCGCCGCGATGACCTCGGCAGTCTGGCTGTGGATATCAACCGGATGGCCGACGATGTGCAGGGCATGCTCGAAGCCAAACAGCAGATGCTGCTGGCAATCAGTCACGAACTGCGCTCACCGTTAACGCGCACCAAGGTGGCGCTCGAGTTTCTTGATGATGAAAAGACCAAGAAGAGTATTCTCGAAGACGTTATCGAAATGGAAAGCCTGATAACTGACCTGCTCGAGAGCGAACGGTTGAACACGCGCCATTCCAAACTACAGGTTTCTTCAGTCGATATCGTGCGATTGATCAAACAACTGGTCGAGCATGACTTCGGGCAAGAAAGGGATCGGATCGAACTGCAGATGTCGATGCCGACATTACACCGGGACATCGATGAGACCAGGATTCGTTTATTACTGAAGAACCTGATCGACAACGCCTTGTGTTACAGCCCGGTCGATGGTGACCGAGTCGTCATACGGCTCGATGCGGCTCCGGATACGGCCATGATTGCGGTCTGCGATCACGGTCCGGGCATGTCGCCGGAAGAAGTCGAGCGGGCGACAGAGCCATTTTATCGGGCAGACCCCGCCCGCTGCCGCGATACGGGTGGTTTCGGACTCGGCCTGTACCTGTGCCGCAGAATCGCCGAAGCCCACGGCGGGACGTTGCGCATCGACAGTGAAGTCGGGCGTGGCACGAGCGTGACGTTGGAACTGCCGATCTCTGCCGGCAGCTATGGTTAAGGCATCAGTTCAACCGATCGGCCGACCACGAAAATACGCCAGCGACAGCTTCAACGATTCCTGAACCCGGTGCGCATCGCCGGAACGCAAGGTCCACTCCGAACGGTTTGCCGCCGCCAGCACCTTGGCCTGGCAACAGCGCTCACGAAATGCCTCGTGTTGTAACTCTGCTTCACGGCCTCGGGTTGCCGGCACCGAGCGCATGCAATTTTCGACCTCGGCGATCAACGCCGCGATGTCGCTGCGGAATTTTGTAACAGGATGGTTTTTTGTCGCCATGGCTTGGATTTCAGTCAGATTTGCCTATCTTTGCCATTTGACCGGGCGTCGTCGTTGCTGCAGTTCACAGTGCGGCGAGGTTTATCCCAATTAGAAAATTCGGTCCGCTGTGGTATAGTCCGCGCCGTTTTTGGAGCAGGAATCGGATAAAGTCATGGCGACCATTCACGTTACGGACAGGGAAGGGGGCGATCACGTCCTTGAGGTAGATAACGGTCAGAACCTCATGGAGCCGCTCCGCGAGATCGATAACGGCATTGAGGCCCTGTGCGGCGGCATGTGCTCCTGCGCGACCTGTCATGTCTTTATCGCGCCCGAATGGCGCGATAAACTAAATGCCATAAAACCCGTAACGGACGACGAACTCGATCTGCTCGAGGATACGGAGTGTTTCGAAGGCGAGGGCAGTTCGAGACTGGGCTGCCAGATCTCGATGACCGAAGAACTCGACGGCATCAAGCTGACGGTCGCCCCGGAAGAATAAAACCGGCAATTTCTATTTCCGGACTTAATCCTTCCAGCGGTTCAACATAACTGCGACTTACGTCGCAAACACAACCTGGATCACATTTCTCGACGGGCAATCATGATGTTCTATGCTGCGGGTTGTTGTGCAGGAATGTGTGCTCATGAGTTCAGTCGTATCGCCGGCCGGGCGCCAAAGCGGTGCCGTGGTTATTTGCTGTATTGGTCTCCTTGTCGGTTCGGCTGCGTTTGCCGAAGACACCGGCTGGGATCGCTTCACGCTGACGATGAGTAGCCATAAAGCTTCGATTGATACGCAGATCCGGCTGGATGCGTCGGATCTGGTTCCCGGTACTGACCTCGATCTGGAGGACGATCTGCAGCTGGACGATTCCGACAGACTGACTCAGTACTATGCGAGTTTGCAGGTCACGGATCATATATCGCTCGAGGGCAGTTATTTCGAGTTTGGCCGTTCTGTGGAGACGGTGCTGAACGGCTCGATTCGATTCGGTGATACGGTCTTCCCGGTCAACGTGGATGCGACGACGAGATTTGCTGCCGATGCGGCAACCGTCGGCCTGCGTTGGGCGTTTCTGCGCTCGGATAAGCTGGAAGTAGCAGCCACGGCCAGCGCATTCTGGATGTCGCTGGCAGCCGGTATCGACTCGACTGATGCCGGGCTGACCGAACTGGCCGAGGCCGATTCGGTGTTGCCGATGGCCGGTCTGTATTTCGGCTGGAACCTGACGCCGAAATGGCAGTTCACGCTGAACGGCGATTATGTGTCGATCGACTACACGGACTTTGAGGGTAGCCTCGTAAACCTGCGCGCAAGCCTGAGGTATCTGATCCTGAGTAAAGTCGGCCTCGGTGTCGGTTACGATGCGTTGGAGATCGATGTCGAGTCGGAGAATTCCGATTTTTCGGGTCGCGCCAGTTACCGCCAGCAGGGGCCGAAGGCATTTATGTCCGTGCGCTTCTGATTGCGTTCCTCAGGCATGGATTTCCATGGCCTGCGCGGTGTTGTACACTCCCGGCCTCGCGTGGGGCCGTAGCTCAGCTGGGAGAGCGCTGCGTTCGCAATGCAGAGGTCGGGAGTTCGATCCTCCTCGGCTCCACCATTCCAAGGCTTATATTTTCAGGACCTGTATCCACTACGGTCCGCACCGTCGTGCCGTTCGTGTACACGCAATAATGTGACGCAGTCCTTATATTCCCGATCGGGAGCGGTTTATTGTCGGGCCAGACGAGGCTTTTCGATGGTGTAGTGACGATGAAAATCCTGGATTTTTTCCGTCGTAGCAAATATGAACAAAAATCCCCGTTGCCACCGATCCGCACGGTTCGCACGCCAGGTGAAGTGCGTGCCGAACATCAGGCGCGTCGGGCCAAAGAGTTTGAGGACACGGGTATCTTCGAGACAGGTATCGACAGCGCCGATGCCTTCATGGACACCGGTTCGATGGAACTGGAGAGCGACTCCAGAGAAATGGATAACCCCTATGAGACGCACTCGTGGGAAATGGATCCGGACGAGGGCCTGCGCCGCGTCGACGACCAGAATCGGGTCAATCGCAGGAAGCCGGAGGGTACCGCCGACAATCCCTACGACACGATTATCAAGAAAAAGGGCTGGTAATAAAATTGGTGTCAGGCACCAGGTTTATTACCGTCAGAGCCTCAGCCCGCCATCGATATCAAAACAACGCCCCGACACATAATCATTCTGCAGAATAAATTCCACGGTCTGTGCGATTTCGTCCGGTTCGCCCATTCTCCTTAGCGGAATACCCGAAGTCAGTTTCTCGCGGGCAGCCTCTTTCATGCTCGCCACCATTTCGGTATTGATAAAGCCCGGTGCGATGGCTGCGGCCCGTATTCCGTAGCGCGAAAGTTCCTTGGCCCAGGTAACGGCCATTGCCTGCACGGCGGCTTTTGCCGCGGTGTAATTGGTCTGGCCCATGTTGCCGGCGCGTGAGATGCTCGAGATGTTGATGATGCAGCCCTTCGAACCGGACTCGATCATCCGCTGTGCCGCTTCCCGGCCGCACAGGAATACACCGGTCAGGTTTACGTCGATGACCATCTGCCACTGGTCCAGCGTCATCTTCGACACGAGTTCGCCGTCCTTGTACTTGAGCAACAAACCGTCACGCGTGATGCCGGCATTGTTGACCAGCCCGTCAATGCCACCAAAATCTGCGACGATCTGGTCGAACACTGCCACGACATCGTCTTCACTGGCCACGTTCGCGCCATAAGCCCTGGCCGTGGCCCCGGCTGCCTCGCAGGCGGCGACGGCATCGGCAGTACTGTCGGCATCGAGGTCGACGAGTGCCAGGTTGCCGCCGTGAGCGGCAAGGCGTGTCGCCATCGCCGCACCCAGTCCGCGCGCAGCACCCGTGATGACGATTGTTTTGTTTTTCAGATCCATGTCGTTCCCCGGTCGGTGGTCAAATCAGGGCGCGGATTCTAACATGGGCAAATTGGTGAGTACGGGAAATTCGTAGGAGCGGCTTCCAGCCGCGATTGGTCGTTACAGTACATAACTCCTCTGTAGTTATACATGTTGTGCGAAGAATGAACTGTGCTGTTCCCTAAGTGTATATGTGTGTTTACTTTAACAGGTATATGAAGAGTGGTAATGGATTCTGAAGGTTTAATACATTGTGTTAATAGCCAATGTTTGAATCCTTTATCATCTCTTCTAAAACTGTTAAGACACACTGTACACTTATATCTATTATTGACTTGTATTATAGTGTGGGACGTTTCAGCCAATGCACTATCCTTATTTATTGTTATGCTTGGTTCTTTATCTTTCTTTTGCCTATCGCGCTGGGGAAGATAAAGTCCAATGGTTGTGAGTCTTACTTGTATCTTTTTAATTCTTTTAACTTGAAAAACATAAGGAGTCGTAATGTTTTGGGGAAGTTTGAATTCTTCTGCAGCTTTTGCTGCAAGTTTGTCTGCATTATCATTGGCTAAAACGTCCCGCATGCTAACTCCTTCTGGCGGAGCCAATAGTTCGCCACTGTCTAATTTTTCCTTAATATGAGAAGGCATCCATCTAATTTTAACTTTGATTGCTTTATCATACGTTATTTGGAAAGCCTCCTCATACAGGTCGCAGTTGGCACTATTCATGCCTGCTGCGGGTCCGCCTTTGAAAGTGCGGTACACGTTATAATTATCAGTGACGAATTCTATATCTGAAAGTGGCTCTAAAAACCTAAGGAGTATAAGTAGTGCAAACAATTCACCTCTGGTTACAGTTTGGATTATACCTGGCAAATTGCAATGGGCTCCATGCACCATTTCGCCGTTATCATCTGCCAAGATAAACCCAACACCTATACGCCTGAGGGAATTGTATTGAGTGAATTCTCCACC